>JBFWOZ010000013.1:0-71010 GCA_050250255.1 Bdellovibrionales bacterium
CCCTTAATATCTACTTGCCGATCCTTAGGGCGCCCGTAATAAGCATTAGCTTCGCGCACAAGCTCCGGGTAAGTATAATCTTTGATGGTGTGACTTCCAAAACCAGGCACCACAACAATCAGCACATCTTTCAAATAATTCTGAGTAATCGCCTGACCCAAAGATGTTTCAAAATAATTCTTATCGAGGTTGGATCGATCTTTTTGCTCCGAAAACAGTTTTTCTAAAAGTGCGGCCGCTGGTGAACTTTGCAGACGAGAAACGCCTGTCAGTTGAGAGAAAATATTTTTGTCTTGGAATTTTTTGAGCTGCGTAGAATTGGCTTCGTATGAAAGTTTATTTGCACGCTCTTGGTATTGAGCTTCAGAGGCACGTTGCCCCGGAGGCGGAGCCTTTGTCATGATTTGCGAGTAAGATATGTTGAAATCTTCTGCATTATAATAAATGCTTCGCTCTCTCATAAATTCGACTTGCTTCTCAAGATTGCTTTCAAGCAGATGGCTAAGTTTGTGGTTCTTCTCGATGTTCCAGCTGAAAAGTACGTGGTAGATCGTTTTCCAATCAACCGGTGTGCTACGGGTCGTCTGGGCTCGCGAGGGCTGGACGAGAAGTGAAAAAAAGATAACGACGTATAGACCAAATAGTAGTGCGTGGCTCACCGATTTCATGACCATTCCCTCGGGCAAAACCCGTACAGTAGGCAGAGTTTGTTTGTAAAACGAGAGAGTTTTGCACTTTGTATGCCATAAGAGTTTGAAATGACGAGGACTATAGCTCGGATGACAGCGATTAAAGCATTAGGAAATAGAAAAGCAGTGTCGTTGCTTTAGACTTCAATAACAAATTTTTCAAAGGTGGCTTAACGGAGGAATTGAACTCCGAATCCATAACGACCAATGGTTGTTGTCATCGTAGACCACACAACCTTAGCCTTTACGTTGTAACGTCTCTGCATTTGGTTGAGAGGAATGTTGAGCTGGACCTCATCCCCAATAGTTAAGGTGGGTCGGCCTTCATATTCAAAGAAGGCTCCGCCTTGAGAAAGGTTACGGATTCGTATTTGGATCGCCGAATCAGAAGCAAAGGTTTTTGTAAACTCACCATCCTGACTGGTTTGGTAACGTCTAAAAATACGTTGTCGCACTTCGCGGCCATCAATCATTTTTTCTGAGAGGCCATGGAGATCTTTAACATCAAAAGGTTTTTCCAAAAGAACGGTATTTTTCATTTGCTCTACGTTATAAAAAGTTTCAGGCATCACCGTATTTGCTAAAACTAGGACTGGGAAGTTCTGTCCAATATCTCGAAGATTGCTTGTGAGGGATAATTTTTTTTGATTAAAAACTTCTGTATTAAAAACAAGTAAATGGTAGGTGTCTGACTGAATATTCTCAATCGCTTGGTCAGGAGTCGTTGCCACAATCACCTGCTGTTTACGATTCAATTCGCGTCTCAGCGTTTGTGTTTCAAGGCCTGCGCGACTGATTAAAAGGATCTTACTCATGGAGATCTCCCACCTACTATCTTGTCGGACAAAGCTAGACTAAAAGAGAGGGGCGACTGGAAATTCTCAAATGGAGACATGCTTTAAAATGAGAATGTAGGGAAAACTGAATTAGCTGTACACAGTTTGTACTCAATAAATTCGCCATACACTCATAAATGGTACGGAGCTTGCTGTAGCAACCTGAATCTGAACCCCATCGAGATTTATAGGTACTTAAGGTGTCTATACGTTTTCGTTTTTAAACTTTTTTACAAAGGAAGATTCAATGAAGTTTCTTACTCTCATTACAGCTACGATCCTGGCTCTTTCATCCGTAGCAAATGCGAATTCTCAAAAATTTAAACCTTGGAAAAACCTATTTTCCCCAATTAAAAGCCAAGAAAGCCTCGATGTTGGAATTAAAGCGGCAGACATTGTGAAGTCGCAAAATCCTAACAAAAATTTCATGTTAGTGACTGCCGACGAAAACGGTCGTTTGGATAAAGACAGCGTTGCCCTTTCTTATGAGGCTCCAGAAAAAGAAAGATACTACGGTGATAACA
Organism: Bdellovibrionales bacterium; assembly: GCA_050250255.1. Lineage (GTDB taxonomy): Bacteria > Bdellovibrionota > Bdellovibrionia > Bdellovibrionales > DASUEL01 > JBFWOZ01. Next base: position 2,050 of record JBFWOZ010000013.1, read on the forward strand.
ACCACATGGTTCAAGGTTTTGAAGTTGGAAACACGAATTACGCTGCATTTCGACTCGGTCAACAGTTCAATCGTTTTGTAAGAGTATTAGGCATGATCGCTGGATCAAGCACCCAAAGTCAGTTTGGTTTAGGCGTTGGATTCGGTGCCGCTGTGGAAATTTCACCACTTCAGGTTAAAGGCCTTCGCGGCATGTATGTATCAGGCCGCTATGTCTACATTCTGGATCAGGAAACCATATATGAAGATCAAGATACCGGCTCAATGACTGGAGCAGCTATCGGTTACGAAAAAAAGTTTGGTTACCAAGCACATTGGTTTGCTGAAGGCGGTGTGGCTCTTAATAAATATACAGCTCGAGATTATGTTTACCCAAATCTTGATTACTCACAAGAACCTGACCTTGTTAAAACTTCAACTTCAAAGCGCGGTTGGTATTTTGCTGTGGGCATAAACTGGCACTTAACAAATTAATCAGAGAAAACATCTGTTCTCCAATGATCAGAATACCGAACTGGATTCGGTATTCGGAATACAGAATTCCGAATACGGAATTCTGTATTTTAAGCTGGGGGAGAGTACTTACGACCAAGCTGACCTTTATAATCTCCACGAGGGCGATAAATACGGTTGTTCGCGTACTGCTCTAAAATATGAGCAATCCAGCCCGAGACACGAGAAACCGCGAAAATTGGAGTGTAAAGGTCAATCGGGATTTTCATACTGTAATAAACCGTCGCCGAGTAAAAATCCACATTCGGTAAAAGATCTTTCTCTTTTTGAACCGTGTCATCAATGTGGGCCGACATTTCGTACCATTGAGGCTGACCGGTGATTTTTCCTAGCTTTTCACTCATGCTGCGAAGAATTTTTGCTCGTGGATCGCCGTTTTTATAAACACGGTGACCAAATCCCATCACTTTTTGTTTATTGGCGAGTGCATCTTTCACCCACTCACGAGCTTTTTCAACAGTACCAATTTCGATAAGCATTTTCATGACCGCTTCGTTCGCTCCTCCATGAAGAGGGCCTTTCAAAGCACTGATCGCGCTTACAACTGCTGAGTACATATCGCTGAGAGAAGAAGTTGTGACTTTTGCCGCGAAAGCTGAGCAGTTGAGCTCGTGATCAGCATGCAGAATAAGACAGACATCAAAGATTTTTACAAAATCAGCATTTGGTTCTGTGCCCGAAAGCATATAGAGAAAATTCCAAGCAAGAGACTTGTCTGGCTGAGGAGCGACAATCGGCTTACCTGTACGGATTCTTTCAAAAGCCGCAACGAGACTCCCCATTTGAGCTGTTAACTTAATGGCTTTCGCTTTGTTCGCAGCATCGCTATTGTCTTGCGCTTGCGGATCCCACAATCCCATGGCCGAAACTGCAGATCGCAACCACGCCATTGGATGCACATTTTTGTGGGGAAGTTTTTTAAGCACTTCAATAAGCTCTGGATTGAGTGCCATGTTGGCACTTAAATCTTTTCTCAATTGTTGAAGCTCAGATTTATTAGGAAGACGATCATTCCATAAAAGATATGTCACTTCTTCGAAAGTTGCGTTTTCAGCAAGGTCTTCGATAATGTAACCACGATACGTGAGAGTGACATCGATGATCGACGAAATTTTGGTTGTACAAGCGACAACGCCTTCTAAACCTTTATCAATGGCCCCTCTATATTCTTGAACTGCTTCTGCCATTTGGTGATCCTTTCCCTCGGTGTTGATACGTCACTTTATAGTTCTTTCTATTTTATTTGTTCATCTGTAATTAACAACAACTTTCCTTGAAAGCAGGATCCCGTCAAAGGTCTAAGTGGCATTTTGTGATGTGACCCATTGTGTAATGGGCTTATCGGGCGAGCTTTATCACACGATCCTGCACTTCTATAACAAGCACAGTAAGATCTCTGTTGTTCTCTAAACCGCTGATAAATTTCTTATGTTCATAAAACAAGTTATGTCGTAACTCATGCGTCGAAAGCCCCGCAGACGACTGCAGAATTTTTTTTATCCGCTCAGAACCAAAAACTTCTCCACCTGCATTTTTAGCCATAAATAGCCCAGGAGAAACGATGACAATTCTGTCCCTTGGCTGAAGCGCCAAGCTATGTTCTCCCTGAGGAATTATCGCCTGCTGCGAAAGAGCCTCCCCCGAAGAGTGGAAAACTTCCACGTTTCCATTTGCATGAGAGAGATGAAGTCCTAAAATCTGCCCCATACTACAATAGGCCAGTTCAAATCGGCGTCGATCCACGAGTCCAAAAAACAATGAAGCCACTTGTTGCTGCTGAGGTCCAGATAGATCCTTCATTCCGTTCTGAATTTCCTGAGAGATGTTTTTCACAATCTCCTGAGGGCCAGCTCCACGTCTTGCTTTTACTTGAGAATTCATCTTTAAAAGAACAGCTAGCAATAAAGCCGATAGGCCATGACCCGAAGCGCTGGAAAGAAGTACGCCAAACTTAAGGCGATCCTCTAATTCAAAGATATCGTAATAATCCCCACCCGAAAGCGCACTGGCCTCAAATTTCGTTGAAAACTCAAAACCTGGAATGGTGGGAATTTCCGTCGGCACCAAAAGCTTGTGAATGGTGTTCATCATTTGAATTTCGCTACTCACTTGTCCAATAAACTGTTCAATTCTCTTATTGAGCTGGCTGATTTCTTCACGATAGAGATAAAGCTCTTGATCCCTTGCCTTAAGGGCGGTTTCTAGCTCTTGAATGCGCTTTTGCATCCCTCAATTCTCTGTGCTCTTGCTTCGCCTTGTCAAGAACCGTACACTGAACCTATGGGAATTCAATTCCTCCTCAAGGATGATATTCAGGTTGTAGCTCTCGACGGAAAATTAACAGGTGTCGAAGAGGCCGCTATTCGATTAAAGCTTGATCAAAAAATCAGTCAGGGGAGAAATTACATTTTTTTTTCCATTGCCGAACTAGACCTACAAGATACGACCACAATAAAAAACGTCCACCTGCTTCTGCAGTACGCAAAAAATCGTGACACTCTTTGTGCCATTTACGGAATCAAAAAAAATCTCTTCAAACATTTTATTATCTCTCCAAATCGCGACATCGATAAATTTGAAACCGAATCTGAAGCCCGTGAATGGCTCGAAAAAATAAAGGCAGAGCGAGCCGCACCAAAGGATGCGAAAAAAGAGCCCTCGCAAGATCCAGAAAAGGATTTCAAAGCGATGGAATTGGCTCAGCTTTTAAAAAGCTACGAAATTAATTTTATCGAGAATGACTATGATCCCTATCGGTTGGCGAAACTCGCTGAAGAATACAATAAAGTGCCCGCACCAGAGTTAATTCAAGCCCTTAAAAAAGCGATCGTCGATATTAAAACTCATCGCGAGGAGCTCGCTAAGAAAGACGAAGAACTTAAAAATCTCTCAAACCAACTTCATTTCCAAATGAGTTATCGCAAGGCCCCCGTTACAGCCTCAGAGTTAAAAAGCAAAACAGCATCGGTGTCGAGCGCTGAGGGAGCCATCAAACAAGAAATCGATCAACTGAAGAACGAAATTCATAGATTACAAAAAGAAGCTCAAGAACATAAACAAAAAAGCCAAGATCACCATCAAAAATGGCAAAGTGAACTAAAAGCTCTTGAAAATGAGATTGCTCAAGAAAAAGCTAAGAACGATCGTGCGGTTGAGGAAATGAAAAAACTCGAAGCAGAGCAAGTCGCGTATCTCGAGAAAATCAAATCTGCTACAACTTAATATAAGAGATGATGGGAAGAGCGGCCGAGACCTTTTCGACATCATGATCCAGTGAGGAAAAAATATTTTCTTCTTTAGGTAGCTCAGACGAGGGTGATGCTTCGACTTCAATGTCCTCAAGCCCTGTCAGTCTCAGTTGCTGCTCCGTTAAACTTTTCCTTTCAAGTCTCTGAACAATTTGATCTTGTGGGCGAAATCCCCAGTGAAGAGCTACCTCTAACGACGGTCGATCATAAACAAACAAACGAAGCTTCTCATTATTTCTCGCTACGAGATAATGAATTTTTTCAATAACATCAGACGTCTTGTATAAATTTTTATCGCAAACCGAGAGGAAGGTCATTTGTCGCTCTTGAGGATTCCACTTGAGAAGCTCACCGATGCGAGGCTCCTGACAAGAAAGAATAAGCATCTTTTCGAACGCAACTTCCTTTAGCCCAAAACTCACCTTAATCCATTTCTTTTCTGATGGAAGATACCACTCCCCTTTTTCAAACCAGGCATACCTATGACCGTGCACGAGATTTTTATTGCGGTCTATTTTTCCTTCAGAAAAAACAACACCTTCTAAATTTTGAAAAAACTGAATTTGATTTTTAACTTGAACCGATTCGTTAAAAAGAGATTTCCAGGAGTTTGAGATCGTTTGCTCAAACTGACTTACTGTTGCAATTTGAAATTGCTTTTGAGCCAGCCACTTTCGCTCTTTCCAGTCTCCAAAGAGGTTTTGAATAAACTGAATTTTTTCAGAAACTGAAATGTAGGAATAAACTTTTTGAAACTGATCAAGAAGGTAAGGGCGCACGCTCCAGACACTGATATGCACTCGTACCGACGCGGGACTCGCACACGAAAACTCATACTCCACAGGATTCCACAAAGACTCACAAATCGTTTCTGAATTCCAAAGCGTAAATGATGGGCTTGCTAAGCCAAACGGCTGTAGGCGCTGCCTAAGAGCTAAATCCTGGCTCATATCCGTGATCGATTCGAGAAGCAGCGGATGTGATGCCACCGACTCATCTAAATTCTGTAAAAGCACTGCTTTGATGAGGCTATGAATCAACTGATGAGAGCGTCGAAATTGATCAGGCTGTAAACGTACAAGGAGCGCCTGAATACTGGGATTTTGCTGAACAACTTCTAGGGATATAGGCTTAATCGTCCAACCGAGCATCGCAAAAAACGACTCTGTTTCTTGAATTTGAGAGATCAGACTGGGAATTTCAGAGGCCGGATAATTCAATGTTCGTAAAGGGATACAAACCTGTTGGGAAGAGGGGTCTTTTAAATCCGTGCTGACGCTTTTTACAAGCTTAGAATAAATACAATCTTTATCCTGCGCGGTCGGGCTTAAGAGCGAAACTAGCGCAACCAGAGTGAGAAGAGAGGATAAGAAGATCTGCTTTAAGCTCATCGTGCATTGTTAAAGCAAAGTCAGGGCCAGGATTAGGAGAAATGTTTCGGAAGACCGGCTTGTCCAACTCTCGAAGGAAGCTTTCTATTTAACACTTTATCTAGCCACTTATTTACGGAAATTAATTTTTCTAAATCGACACTGACTTTAGCGCCTTCACGTTTCAGAAGGTAAACCACATCTTCGGTCGCCACATTTCCAGATGCGCCGGGAGCGTATGGACATCCACCTAAGCCACCCACACTCGAATCAAAAACTTGAATTCCCCATTGAAGACTCTCGGTGATGTTAGAGAGCGCTGTTCCACGCGTATCATGGAAGTGCATCGCAGTTTTTTTCGCGGGGCTTAATTTGAGAAGCGGTTGCAAAAGAGCTTTTACGGCTTTAGGTGTTGCGGCCCCAATCGTATCTCCGATAGACAGCTCAAACACTCCTAAATCCAAAATCTGCTCGACCACTTTTAAAACTTGCTTGGGTTTGATTTTACCTTCATAAGGACACCAGAAGCAGGTGCTCAAATATCCACGCACTCGAATTTTATTTTTCTTCGCTAGAGCCACCACCGGCTGAAAGCGCTCGAGACTTTCTTTCACAGAGCAATTGATGTTTTTTTGTGAGAAGGTTTCACTCACGGCTGCGAAAATGGCAACTTCCTTGAGGGGAGTTTTTAAGGCCTCAGTCATTCCTTGCTCGTTAGGCACAAGGGCCGAGAACTTATCGTACGTTGAAGGAGAAATTTTGGAGCTTCTCTTGAGAGACATTAAAAGTTCTAGAGAGTTTTCCATTTGTGGGATCTTTTTTGGACTCACGAAAGAACCCACTTCAATACGTGATAGGCCGGCAGCGGTAAGGCGCTCTACCAACTCTTGCTTTTGGGCGACGCTTAGCTTTTGAGTTTCATTTTGCAGCCCATCACGAGGACCAACTTCTACAATTTCAACCTTCATACGGGATCTATCTCCAACAAAAGTTTATCCTGCTCAACTTGATCTCCCACTTTACAGTGAATGGCTTTTACTTTTCCATTGAGACCGGCTTTTAAGTTGTATTCCATTTTCATGGCTTCAAGAACAATCAAGGTCTGTTTTTGCTCAACAGATGCGCCCCCCTGCACTAAAATTTTTGTCACCTTGCCTGGCATTGGTGAACGAACTTGATTATCTTCGCCCTCTTTTCCTTTTTTGCGCTGAGCCGATTTGGATTTTAAAGAAACAGTGTAGGTTTCTCCATTGAGATGATACCAAAGCTTATCCCCCACCTGCGTGTAGGGAATGAGGATTTTTTTTCCGTCAATTTCAAGTTCTGCTTTTTTTAGGTTCATGAATTCCTCCATGGACCTGCCCAAGGACTCAAAGCTGGATTTTCCGTAGTCGTCGACGGCTGAGAAGTTTGTGGACCTGCAAACAGTCGGAGCTGAGTCTCTAACTTCTCTCGATCCTGTTGGGTTTTAGGCTCAGTAAGACCGTCAGGATAAAAACGAGGAATAAATTGGGTCGTAAATTGTCCCGACACAAAGTTCTCATGCTGGAGAATCGATTTTAAAAGCGGAATATTTGTATGCACACCTGTGATGATAGTTTCACTTAGGGTACGAAGCATTTTCTGAATCGCCTTGGGTCGTGTTTCATCGTACACAATGATTTTTGCGATCATCGAATCGTAATAAGGAAATACTTCATCACCTGGTTCAAAACCTACTTCGAATCTACGACCTGGGCCCTGAGGCCAAATCATAGGACCTAGTAAACCAATGCTGGGAATACCACCCTTATAAGAATCTTCAGCCACAATACGGCATTCAATCGCATGCCCTCGTGGAACAAGCGCACTTTGCACCCACGGGCAAGGTTCACCCTGGGCAATCAGAAGCTGAGCTTTCACAAGGTCAACACACATGATTTCTTCGGTCACTGTATGCTCTACCTGAAGCCGTGTGTTCATCTCCAAGAAATAATATTTTCCGTCACTTAAAAGAAACTCTACCGTACCCGCTCCGGTATATTGAGCTGACTCCGCTAACTTTTTAGCGGCGCCCCCCATCTCTTCACGAAGCTTGGGATTGAGTGCGATAGAAGGACCTTCTTCAATCACTTTTTGGTGACGCCTTTGTACAGAGCACTCACGCTCGGACAAATGAAGCACGCGCCCTTGCTGATCGCCAAAAATTTGAAACTCGATGTGTTTGGCATTTTCAAAATATTTTTCTAAAAAAACTTCGTTCGAGGCAAAACCCGCCTTTGCTTCATTTTTGGCGGACTCCACGCACTCGGCAAATTCTGGCTCGCTACGAACTACACGAAGTCCACGTCCACCACCACCGGCCGAAGATTTTACGATGACAGGGTAACCAATGCGACTTGCTTCTTTTTTTAAAGTTTCAAGTGATTGATCTTTACCATCGTAACCAGGGATGGTTTCAATCCCCGCAGCCTTGGCTAAACTTTTTGCGGTGATTTTGTCACCGAGCGAACGAATGCTTTTTCCCGTAGGACCCACAAAGATTAAGCCACTACTCGTACAGAGATCTGAAAAGTCGGCGTTCTCAGAAAGAAAACCAAAACCCGGATGAATGGCCTCTGCGCCCACCGAGAGAGCGGCATCCACGTTTCTCTGCATGTCGAGATAACTTTGCGCAGAGGGTGCAGGCCCAATACAAACATGTTCATCGCAAAGCCGATAGGCAATCGACTGCGTGTCGACTTCAGAGTGAAGCAAGACGGTTTTCATTCCCATCTCTTGAGCGGCACGCACGATTCGCACAGCCACTTCACCTCTATTTGCAATGGCGAGTTTTTTAATCTTTTTCATTTACTCGATTTCCAAGAGGCGGAACGTTTTTCTAAAAAGCTTTTCATACCCTCTTGTCCTTCATCACTCATGCGGCGTTCGGCGATGACTCGAATTGTTTCTTTCACAATTTTTGTCTGTGGCTGGCGCGCATTAAAATTTAAAAGTTTTTTTGTGGCCTTCACCGCTTCAGGTCCGTTTGCGAGCATAAGATCAATGCGTCCTTGTACGTAGGCTTCCACTTCTACTTCGCTTCCGTAGAAGTGAACAAGCCCCATCTTTTCGGCTTTCGGCGCTTGAAATAACTCTGCCGTTAACATCATCTCACGAGCGAGATGTGCATGAGCCTTTTCTAAAACAAAAGAACTAATCACGCTGGGTACTAAGCCTAGTCTCACTTCACTAAAACAAAATTTTGTTTCGACTTGCACGGCCACTATATCACTCGCCGCCACGAGCCCTAAGCCTCCACCCATCACACTTCCATGAGCTTGAGTAATAACTGGGAGGGCACAATTACGCAGGCTTTCAAACATATCGTAGAGTTTTTTAGAGTCGGCGAGGTTTTGCTTTTTAGAAAATTTCACCATCTCCTTCATCCACTCGAGATCAGCACCTGCACAAAAGCTTTTTCCATTTCCCGAAAACACAACGACACGCGCTGATTTATTTTTTTTAAAAGACTGGAAGAACGCCGTAATCTCTTGAATCATTTTCGGATTGAAGGCGTTATGCACATCCGGCCGATTTAAATTCGCGTAAACAACAGATCCTTGTTCTTTAATTTCTAAAAAATTCATTTACGAACTCACATTCTGTAGACCCCAGGACCAGTGATATCCCAGGACTTATTGAGAGAAGCAGAAATTCCCATCGCAAGAACTCGTCTTGTATCTGCAGGATCAATGATTCCATCATCCCACAAACGCGCACTAGAGAAATAAGCAGAGCTCTCTTGATCATATTTTTTAAGAGTTGGTTCTTTGAATTTTGCTTGGACGTCGGGAGCCATGACTTTGCCCTCTTTTTTCTCTTGATCCATTTTTACGGTCAAAAGAACATTCGCGGCTTGCTCCCCGCCCATCACGGCAATTTTGGAATTTGGCCACATCCAAAGTTGTCTTGGTTGGAAAGCACGGCCACACATACCGTAGTTTCCTGCTCCGTAAGAGTTGCCAATCACAACCGTGAACTTAGGAACGGGCGCGGTACTCACAGCCATCACCATCTTCGCACCATCTTTGGCGATGCCTTGGTGTTCATACTTTTTTCCGACCATAAAGCCCGTGATATTTTGCAAAAAGACGAGAGGGATTTTTCTCTGCACACAAAGCTCAATGAAGTGAGTCGCCTTCAGTGCGCTTTCGCTAAAAAGCACTCCGTTGTTGGCCACAATTCCTACCGGGTAGCCCCAAATGTGCGCAAACCCAGTCACGATCGTCGTGGCGTAATTTTGTTTGAACTCATGGAAAGCAGAAGCGTCTACGATGCGCGCGATGATTTCGCGAACATCAAAAATCTTTTTAGGATCTTTAGGAATAATTCCGTAAATTTCTCTAGGATTATATTTTGGTTCTACCAACGCATGTTTTTTGAGCTGCACCACTTTAGATTTATTTAAATGGGATACGATACTACGAGTGATTTCGAGCGCATGCTCATCATCATCTGCCAAGTGATCGGTCACACCGCTGATTTTTGAGTGAACCGCTCCACCACCAAGTGTTTCGGCATCTACTTCTTCGCCCGTCGCCGCTTTCACAAGCGGAGGACCACCAAGAAATATGGTTCCTTTTCCTGAAACGATGACGTTTTCATCACTCATGGCCGGAATGTAGGCACCACCTGCCGTACAAGAACCAAGAACTACGGAAATCTGGGAGATCCCTAGTGCCGACATTCTCGCTTGATTATAAAATATGCGGCCAAAATGATCGCGATCAGGAAAAACTTCTGATTGCAGAGGTAAAAAAGCGCCACCGCTGTCGACAAGATAAATACAAGGAAGTCCGTTTTCGAGAGCGACTTCTTGAGCACGTAAGTGTTTTTTTACCGTAATCGGAAAATAAGTTCCGCCTTTGACCGTCGCATCGTTAGCAACGATCACACATTCCACCCCAGAAATTGTCCCTACACCCGTAACGATACCCCCACCAGGGCAGGCAGAATCATACATTTCCCAACCCGCAAGGGCCGAAAACTCTAAAAAGGCGGTACCGGGATCAATGAGACGATCAATGCGTTCATGAGCGGTGAGCTTTTGACGAGATTTGTGTCTCTCGACCGCTTCCGGTCCCCCACCCGCATGAACTTGCTTTAAGCGTTCTTTTAGAAGCTTAAGGTGAGACTCCATATGAGCTTGATTGGTTTTAAATTCCTCAGAAGAAACATCTAGTTGTGACTCAATGACTTGTGAGTCTGAATTCATTTCCAGCATAGAAACAGTATGGCCTAGGAAACATCTCTGTGCTACACAAATTCCCATGCTTGATTCCGAATCTATCGCACCCGAAACTTTGAAATACGATACCCGACATTACATCGTGGAAAACTCGGGCGCTCTCGTTGATTATTTAGAAACAAAAACCCAAAAAGCGACAGATTGTGTCAAAGCCTTGCTCGATCTCGGAAGCGTTTACGTAGATAAACTCCGTGTGACAGAAAACATCTCCCTCTCTCGTGGTCAGTACATTCGCGTGCATTGTAAACCAAAACGCTATGCCACCGAACAACTCCACTGGGAACAGTTCATCACTTTTCAAACGGATGATTTCTTAATTGTAGATAAACCCCCAGACATTCCCGTGCATCCCACCGTGGATAACGTGAGAGAAAACATGCTCTCTGCCCTCGAAAGACATTTAGGTCATAAACTCTATATCACGCAAAGGCTCGACGTTCCCACTCAAGGTCTCTTGGTTCTCGGCAAAACTTTGGAATTTCAAAAACTCTTTAATAAAATGCTCGCGCGAAAAGCGATCGAAAAATATTACCACGCTCGCATTAGCCAACCGCTTGAACCTCAGTTGGTCCGCCATTTTATGAAGCCCCACCATGGTAGTCCTAAGGTTGTCTCTATGGAGCCCATCGAACTCTGGCATGAGTGCCTTTTAGAAATACAATCTTGCACAGAGATGGCGGAAAAAGACTACATTTGTCGCTTACGACTCCTTACGGGTCGTACTCATCAAATTCGTGCACAACTTTCTGCATTGGGAGCTCCGCTGCAAGGAGATCACGACTATGGAAGTCCTCTCGCTCGAGAAAAATTCTTCCTACGTTCCGTAGAATTAGCCTTCACGTGCCCCATTTCTCAAAAAAGCTTTCGCTTTAACGCTGCGCAAAGCCCTAGCTAGAAACTCAAAAAGTGAAATATCATTCGTTTATGCGCTATTTAAGTTTATTGATTTTAACGGCGATCATTTTCATCTCGTGGAAAGTCACGCAACTCGAAGCAAAAGTTCACGTGCGCGTTCATCACGATATTCAAATGGATCTCTCTAAGATTATTGCGGCGGCCGTAAAAGCCCAACTTCCTAACTCCTCCGAAGTGAAATTTGATAAACTTTTTTCCGAAACTTTAGATGCAGACCACGTTCGTGTGTCTTTTTCTTACAATTATAAAGACGCCACTCAGGACGATAATACAGAAATGAAAATCACCGGCGATGCTCTCGTCACCAGAAATACGAACGATCGTACTCAGTGGACCCTGGAAAAAATCAACGTCGACCAATCCGCCATCGAATTTAAAAATGGACTCGTGGTGACAAAAGAAGCCGGCGCTCAAGAAGAGTTTCCTCCGGCAGAAACAGAAGAAAGCCTCAATCAATAAATGATTACAAATCCAAATATTCAAGTGGACCCCGAAGGATACCTTTCGTCTGGCGGCATTCGCATCACAGATGCCGAAGTTGGCCATGACCTCCTCAAAAAGTTGCGCAGAGAAGATGAAGTCTACTTCTCTACTTACGGTGACCGAAGTGTTTTAGTCGAAGCTTTCGATCGACCTCTCATCGCAATCCAAGTGGAAAAAGTTTCTGGATTCCATTGGATCGCGGTTTGCCCTTACGGCTATAAAGTAGATTTTGATGTACGAAAATTACGACTAGACGCTTGGGACCGTTTCAACGGCGTGACCGAAAGCGAGATCGCATTTGTTTTCAGCCGTACAGCGCAAGCTGAGTTTTTCAAATTACTCGACGACTATACTGATGAAACCATTACGGTGGACGGAGAAGAACTCTCAATCCCAGAGTTTTACGTCGAAGATCCTAACGCCCAAGCTCCAACTTTTTGGGGAGACTATTATCAAAAGGACGAACTGCCGCCTTGGGATTTGGATCAGTACAACCCCAACCTCAATGGAATCTTGGCGCAATTAAAGCTCAATAAATCTAAAATTTTAGTTTTAGGTGCCGGCCAAGGACACGATGCCAACTTTCTCGCGGAACAAGGCCACATCGTGACCGCGGTAGATTACAGCCCAGCCGCTCAGAAAAGTTTCACCCAAAGATATCCACAATCTCTTGTCGCCAATTACACCGTGAGAGATGTGTTTCAACTACCGCCAGAATGGCTAAATTCTTTTGATCTCGTATTTGATCACACTCTTTTTTGTGCGATTCCACCGAGACAAAGAAAAAGCCTTATCCAGGTTTGGAAAAAAGTTTTAAAACCCCGAGGACATTTACTTTCGATCTTTTTCTTACTCACACGAACCAGTGGCCCCGCTTATGGTGTAACTGAATGGGAAGCTCAGCAACTCATGCAAAAAGATTTTGATTTCATCTATTGGTCACGAGCTAAAAATTCCGCTCAATCGAGAAAAAACAAAGAGCTCATCGTCTACGCTCAGAAAAAATAAGGCCCCCTTGATTTCTCAAGGAGGCCTGTCAGACGTTTCGCGATAAGCCGGATTCTGTCAGAGATTTGTTTCGACATAACAAATCTTGGACGACCATTCCTCTGGGAAAGTTATTACTAACTTCCTCAAGCGATCTTACCCGAGAGTCAAAGATGGGCCATCCATACTCTCCTATTTGATCTTGCTCCACGCAGAGTTTAGCTGTTTTCACTCCAGCAGCTCCCTCAAATTCTCCCGTTCCCGAATAAGAGATCAAAGCTCTGGACATTCTCTCTGTTCCACTGTTCCTCACCCCACGTTCTGAATTTTTGATCCAAAATGAGATGGAGGGGCGTTACCCCTTGCGCTGCCCTATGGAGTCCGGACTTTCCTCCAAGTCTTACATAGATTCTACGTAAACGTAAAACCTACGTATTTGACCCAGCGATCGTCTGCGAAACTAGAGGCTTTATAGCACATTCCAGACGACCTCACCCATAAAAAGCTTAGGGTTTTATCTTGGATTTCCACCCAAAACCCCTTTAATCCTCGACTAGACTACCGATAAGTCCTGTATGCAGCGTCAGCTCTTCTTGATTGCATTATTACTCTTGGGATCAGCCGTTTTGGTGTTTCATATCCAAAGCATCTTTTTCTAGGCTTCAGGGGTTAACAACATGGGACTTCTAAAAAAAATTCAAATTCTTAAGCGAAGTCTGATCGTTTTAGTTTCGGTGAATATCTTCGTGCTGATCACGGCTTTCGTTGCGGCCTATAACTACTATCAATCGAAATATCAGCTAGAAGCACAGTGGGATCAAAAACAAAGTGCTCTGATCGAAGTACAAAATGCGGAATCCGAGATTTATCGACTTTCGCTTCTTAAACCCCAAACCAGTGATCAACAATACGCCCACAGAAGAGATTCCGAAAAGCTTAGCGAAAGTTTATTGAAACTTGGAGTGACGCAAAAAAGTTCTCCAGAACGCTTAGCAGAACTCCATAAAATCAGCACAACTTATCAATCCGAAGTGAAAAGCCTTATCTCGCTTTCCACAAAAACTTCTTCTCAAGCTGCGATCGTCGGATTTTTCACTCTTGTTTTTGGAATTATTCTACCCCTACTTATTTCTTTTTGGCTCACACGTTCCATGCTTCAAGCCAAACGCGATTACGAAGCGATGGTCGCTCAGTGGATAACAAGTTATTTACAGGGATGGCAAACGGCAGGAGATAAGCCATTTCAAGATCCGTTCTTCTGGATGAATCTTGTTATCGCAACGGTTGAAATCTTTGGCCCACAAAGCAAACATCCCGCGATGCAAATCCTTTCGGAATTTGCACCCGTGATTAAGCGCGAAATCAATAAATAAAGGTACGGACAAATAAAGGTACGGACACACTTTTGGGACGCACTAAGTCCCAAAAGTGTGTCCGTACCTTTTACCATGAGCAATCAATAAACGTGCGAGTTAACTGTGGTTTGTTACGCCGCCGCAGTTTTTACTTGTTTTTTGGGTATTCGAATCACAAAGCGTGTATTAGGACATTGAGTATCCAGTTTTAATTCACCGCCGTGCCTTCGAATAATGCCAGAAGAGATGCTCAAGCCCATACCCGTTCCTTTTCCAATTTCTTTTGTAGTGAAAAACGGTTGGAAAATTTTTTCTCTTACTTTGTGGGGAACGCCGCTACCACAATCTGTAACCTGAATATCCAAATAACTTTGTTCGTCCGCAATAGAGATTTTGATCCACTTGTCTTGAAAACCAGATATGGCATCGTGTGCATTATTAAGCAGGTTAAGAAGAACTTGGGAGAGCTCGGTAGCACGGCCGAAAAAGCTGAGATCTTTTTTGAAATCATCAATAATAATTTTCGTATCGTTATGTTTGAATCTTTCACTGCAAAAACTGAGCGTATCTTCGATTAACTCATGTAGATTGACAGGATGGAAAGCATCTTTACTTCCATCACGCGAAAAAGATCTTAAGCCCTGTACAATTTTAGCAATACGAGTGGTCGTATTCTCAATCTCGTTGGACATACTTTTAATAAGTGATCTGTCTAAAGGATCTTCATCAATCACCTCTTGAAGCTGGCCTGATAAACTCATAATAACTGCTAGAGGATTATTAATTTCGTGCGCGACTCCTCCCGCCATTTCGCCGAGAGCTGACATCTTTGATGAAGACATCAGAGTTTGTTGTTGGCTCAGAATTTTTTGCTGCGACTCCTGAAGCTGCCTGGTACGTTCCGCCACCTTTGCTTCGAGTGAAGAATTTAATTGCGCCACTTCATCATGCGCAAGCTGTAATGCTTTAGTTTTATCTTCAAGACGAACTTGGCTTTCAGAGACTGATTGCAATTCTCCCAACGCAATTTTAATGGAGTACCAAAGAATAGAATCTTCAAAAATAACCCATGCAGCGTGCTCTAAGGCGCGCCAAGGAGTGGCCGTTAAAACACCATAAACAGACTCTGGCCAGAAAGCTCCTCTTAGTAAATGATCCGCTGCCGTAACGACCGTACCAATAAGGACCGGTCTCCAATCTCTATAAAAAGCTAAAAAAGCCAACGATCCAAAAATATGAAAATGAGTTTCAATTCGTCCGCCCGTGAGATGTATAAAAAGAATGGAGAATAGAATTTGTGAAACGGCCACCACCATGCGATTGATAGGAGCACCGGGATTTTTAAGAATCATAAAAACAGGAAGTCCCGTAATTGCAGCGCCTAGAAATATGGCAGCATATACATGGATATGCGTTTGGCTATATTCTCCGGCCCAGGTAAGAGGGGAAATTAAAAGAGCAAACCCTATTCCCAACAGCCACTGAAAAATAAAAAGATAGGCAAAGAGTCGGTCCGTTTTTTTTGCATGCAATTCATAGTGTGAGGAGAAGACTTCTTGTACTCTTCTTCTGAAGTGATCTGACAAATTTTGTTGGATTTCCATCATAAGCCTTCCTCGTCTGCAACCGCACGCTCTGGGCTATTTAAGGAACACCCAAACACCGGCGCCGACGCTATAGCTGTTTTACCTGTTTGCACAAAAGATAAAATGGCCTGTCTTCCATTGCTATCGCCCATATGACCCCGCTCAGGAGTAATACCTCCATGAAAAGCGAGCTGCCCTTGTGAATCATATAGAAACACTTGTCCCGATGTCTTCGCGCCAAAGCGGTTCGCTTCGAGACCGCCTACATCTAAAATGGTATTTATTTCTGGTAATTTTTGTGTTTCTTGCCACAGTTCTTCTTTGGCCCAATCGTCGGATTGACTTTTGGGTTTGACAAAAACCACGTAGCTTCTGACTTTATTTTTTATGTGTGGCAGAAGTCTTTCCAACTCTCTCACGGAAGCCGTAGAGCATGGGCATCGAGGATGTCCAAAAACAATCAATGTTGGAAGATCTGCACCACGCTTTAACTCCGTATCCTTAGGCCATTCAATCTGAATAGATGCCGCTTTACCCGGGGTACCCGCGTAGTTGAAAAGCTGCCAAAACCCCACAATTAAAAGAATTCCCCAAATAGGTAGGAGTAAAAATTTTCCAAAATTTGTTTGATTAGAATTCATCTCTATATTCTTTCGATTTTCATGCGGCTTTTACTCCTGCTTAAAAAGTTTTTTTAATGCTTTAAAGGCAGCAGGATCCATTTGTCCTGATTTAAGTTTTTCCATGGTTACAATAGCTTCTTGCGCGGGCAATGGATTGATATCGGTACGATATTTAATGGCTAACTCGCAAAAAATATTTGCTACACTTACTACTTTCGAAAGAGGGTGGATATCCCTTGGAGGAATACCCCGAGGAAATCCTTGACTCAAAATATTCTCATGGTGCTCATAGGCAATTGCAACTACCTCGGATGGCATGGTGGGCAATGATTCTAGTATTTCTTTGCCTCGCGTAGGGTGAGTTTCAATTAGGCGCCTTTCTTTTTGTGTTAAAAGTGGGCGCGATTTTTCTAGAAGCTCCTTGTCGATTTCCTTTTTTCCAATGTCATGCATAAGCCCACCAACAGAAAGCTTAAATAAAGTGGCGCTGGAGTGCCAGCCTAACTCTCGGGCAATCATAACCGAGAAAGTACTCACGCCCAGGCTATGGGAGTATAGAAAATCAGCATGCGAGCTCAGTATTTCTAAGATTGTCATCGTGTGTGAGTCTTCAGTTAAAATGTCCATGCTTGTTACGACAAACTCTTTTGTCTCTTGAAATAACTCTTTGTTGACACCGTTAACAAAAACATTCTCTAAAATAAGTTCTCCGGCCCCCTTCATAAAATTTATTTTTTTATCTGCAGCGAGGGTGTCACTTTTATCGACTAATTTGGCAAGTCGAAGATTAAAATCTACAATTTTAGAAAAATCCTCTTTTTTAAGATAGACATACGCAACTCCTTTTTCCTTGTAAGTTTTAACTTGTTCTTCAGAGATTTTTCCTCCCTGATGAGCAATCTTAATATATTTTATATTTGAAATTCGTATATAAATGCTGCACTCAGTTTCTTTATCTGAAAGAAAACTTTCAATCGAAACCTTACAAAATTGAGGGTCTAAGTCGACCGGCGCTTGTGGAGTTGGCGCCTGTTTGTTTTTGGTGTGCTTAAGAATAATTTCCTGGAGATCTGCTTCTTTAAAAGGTTTAGCCAAAAAATCGTCCGCTCCGGTTTCGTGCGCTGTTTTTGTCTCTAAGGCCTGAGAAAAACCAGTCATCAAGATCACGGGTGTAGGGTGAGTTGCTTTAATCCATACAAGCAACTCAAGACCTGTTAAATGTGGCATTTGAATGTCAGAGGTAACCAAGTCAAAGTTTTGGAATTCCATCATCTCTTTTGCGACCTTTCCATTTGACGCCTCAGAGACAGCATATTGTTTTTTGATCAGAGATTTCATAATCACGGATCTAAAAGCATCATCATCTTCAACCAACAAAATCTTTACCGGCTCCATACTTTTAACCTCTCTCAATTTCTACGATTTTGGGATAAAGGATTTGGTTTTTAACGTGTTGATGAGTTCAATAACTTGTGAGCGACTCAAATCGCTTAAGGAATCAAACTCGATGCCATAACCTGAGGGTAGGTCCTCGTCCCCTTGAGTACGTACCCATCGAATAATTCCTGTTCCTTCAATGGTTATAGATCCTTCTTGAAATTTAATATTAAAATGTGCTTTTGACTCTACGGCTACGGTAGGTTCTTTAATGGCGACAAAAAAACCTCCACGCCCAATATTCAATACCTTCCCCTGAAGAGAAGTTTTGAGATCTGTAAAAACAAGATCAATAGGGAGCTGGATATGCGAATCTAATCTCTCAGTTTTCCGCGCCTGCCATTGCTCATCCTTTGCACTTACAGCTCTAAGAACTGCGGCTAAAAGAGCCTTTCGGTCGAAGGGTTTTGAGAAGACCGCATTCACTCCCTTATCGTAAGCTTCTTCTACCGTAATGTCCGCAAACCCAGTAATAAACATAACGACTGGCAAATTGGGGTCACGTGTTTTGACATTTTCGAGGAGTTCTATCCCATCACCGCCAGGCATTCTCACATCCGTTAAAACCAAATCAATTTTTTCACTTTTAATGATTTCAAAAGCGAGTTTTCCATTTTCAGCTTCCCTAACGTTAAAACCCTTTTTTTTGAAATCAAAGACAATCGCCTTTCGTAGTGCAGGTTCGTCATCAACAACCAAAATATTTATATCTTTAGGTTCTCGCACTTGGCACCCCACGTTTAATCAGTACCTCTCTACGCATCATTAGTAACTTGTTTAGTTTTTCAAGAGCGGCATAGATTTCTGTCAATTGATTCACTTCTTCACTTATAACGTTGGGACGAGCTTTTACATCTTCAATGTACGAATCGGTAAGAAGCATAGCTGTTCCCAAAGGGGTCGCCATGTCATGTAAAAATTGTCTTTCATCACTTCCATCATTTTTATCCATAAACACGCTCCACGGAATACACATTATCTAAATACATGTCGGCATTTTTAGTTAAACAAAGTATATTTATTAAATAAAAATTACGGCTCCTTATTGCGGCACTAGACTTTTGTAAACTAGGCAGCCTGCGAAGGAGTAGTATGGTTTGCTTTACTCCGGCTTTTGGGGATAAGAATTACGAAGACGTATGCTAAAAATCTGCACGACTCACAACCTAACCAGCCCATTACGAGAGTGGTCACTACCACAATCCTCAATAAAATTAATAGAAAACTGACCATGGCGAGAGTTAAGTTTTGGCATACTTATAATTATCGGTTGTTCTCCCGTTCTCTTAATCTGAGACTCTTCACCGGGCGAGCTTTACTGTAATAATTCATCTGGAAGGTAACTAGACCATGACAAGGAGCGCGGACTCGACATTCAGAGGGCTTGCAATTCTATAAGCTTATTGCAAACCTATTAGCAACAGGAGACGCCATGAAACAATTATTTATCTTTATCAGCCTTTTATTGGCTTCGATCGCCCAAGCTGAAAGCATTTTTGTCACCTACTGGGGAGGCAATGACTCTTCCGCGACCATTAGCATGCAATCCAAGAGCCTTGCGGGATCAGGCAATGAAATGAAAATCTTCTTTGAACACTTTAAAGTAACGCCGGAGGATATTGCCGGTCGCGTTCTCATCAAAGAATTTCGAAATTTCGAAGGAGATATTGCCTTCATGTGTCGTCTCACAAAGCTCATTCAGCAATATCATTGTTCAATCGATGTTTTAACCAACGCTCATGGGAAAATTAGTAAAGCTGAGGGCTATGTTTCGTACGTGGTGGAAGGTGCTGGTGCAGCAGAACTCTACAAGATCTTTAACGCTCCCAATGCGCCATTTTCTTTTTCTTCAACAGATGGCTTAGGAAAAGGAATTCAAATTCTCTCTTCTCCCACTCGCTTTGCGCTCAAATACACTGAGCAAAAATAAAGGTACGGACACACTTTTGGGACGCACCAAGTCCCAAAAGTGTGTCCGTACCTTTTAGCTGCTGGCCGAGGTGTAGTGCTTTAGGGCCCAATTCCAATATTTACTTGATAAATAGAGAGTCACTGCGCTCATTACGAGTACTAAAGGCACAAAAATGTAAGTCTGTTCTCCGAAAATCATTTGGGATGGAACGCTCGCAATAAATCCTACCGGCATGATAGATAAAATAAGATATCTCAGCCACTTAGGATAAAAGCTATCTGGCCGCGTACCTAATTTATAAATTTGGTACCATAAATAGGAGATGTTTTCAGCTCGAACTAAATAAAGGGCCGATGCCGAGAAGAAGAATCTCAAACAATAACAAATCACCACCCCACAAGGTACGAAGAGCAAAAGCCACAACATACGTACCCAATTCACAGGTTCAATGGCGTTGAGTTCAAGTAGCGCATAAACTAAAAAACCAAAAGCGATAAATAAATTTCCTATGTAAGCCGCACTCACTTTATTCATACTCATTGTAAACTGAGAGTTGACCGGCTTTGCGAGCATCATATCCAAATCGCCCTTCCTTACTTTATCTGAAAAGCGATCCAGATTTTCTGAGAATAAAAGCATCCAGATTGAGTCCACGAAAAAAAGGACTCCCAAAAAAACTTGAGTTTGTTCAAGGGTCCAACCACCAATTTTTGGACTTTGTAAAAACAAAACACGAAACACGCTGATTTGAGCCGTGTACCAAATGATATCCGTAAAAATACGAAGTGTGATATTGAGTCGGTATTCTAATTCTGTAATCACGCTCGCTTTAAAAAAGGCAAACCAAACGCCGAGATAGAATATCATCAGGCACCGGTCCCACTATAAGAGCGAAGACCTTGTCGCCAAAGTAGGTATGCAAAGGCTCCAAGCACAACAATCCCATAGGTGATCGTATAGAATCCGTGAACAAAAGCATCGACTTCAATACGTCCTATAAGATAGGCCACCGGCACATAAACGGAACTACTAAATGGTAAACTCAGTAAAAAACTGCGATAAGGTTCCGGTGTGAGATCAAGGGGAAATAATTCTCCAGAAATAATCCAAAGCGTGAGATTTTTCGCAACCGTAAATGAATGCACACGATTAAAATAAAAAGCCATAGAGCAAATACAAATGCTCATGATGTGAACAAGAACTAGGTAATAGAGAACCATCACAAGAACGGCCGGCAATCTCGAAAGAATAACGGGAGATCCCCATATAAAATGAATCCCTAATGGAATTGTGAGTGAAAAAGCCGTCGTGATCATTTTGTAACCCAAGAGCTGGCTTAGGTAATATTCAAAAAAGGAAATAGGGCGAGCCAGGATAGAGTTCACGGCACCGGAATCAATTTCTTCCACCATTCGAAACTCAAACATCCAGCTGGTACTGATACGAGCAATAAAAGCGGCCCATAAAACATAGCTGAGGTAGTTTTCTTTACTGAACCCAGCAATCGTCGTTGAGTCGACCGCTTGAAATAAAGCAAGCCACAAAAGGGTTTCGATCAACGCGTGCGTCGCTGGTTGCACAAGCACGTCAGTGATGAAGTTCACTCTATATTCGAGCTGTGACTGTACTGCCAGACGAAAGAACCCTAGATTCTTTCTCCAGAAACTTACGAATAACGTCTTCAAAATTAGCCTCTTCAATTTTTAATTCTTGTACTGATGCAGATCTTGTCAGTTGCGAAATCACCGAAGCCATTTCTGACACCGCTATTTCTAAAATAAGATCGGTTTTTCCTTTTTCGCAGAGGACTCCGTTAGCAAGTTGTATTTCTTGAGCGAGTGGTTCAAAAAATTTCATGTGGAGCTGTTGAGTGGGTTCGGCTTTCTGAATGAACCGCTTGACAGTTCCATCATAAACAATCGCTCCCTGGCTAATCAGTAAAAGGCGATCCGCTAATGTCGCAATATCATCCATGTAATGGCTCGTGAGAATCACTGTAGGTCCGTGGTTTTTTACGTAGGAGCTCAAGAAATCTCGAATTGTTGATTGAGCGACAACATCCAATCCAATTGTCGGCTCATCTAAAAACAAAACATCGGGGCTATGAAGAAGACTTCCAACAATCTCCATCTTCATACGCTCCCCAAGGCTTAAGCGACGAAGCTGAACTTGTAATTGGTCGGTACAAGCGAGAAGTGTTGCCAATTCCTCGACACGTTTTCTGGCTACATTGGGGTCAAGATCGTAAATTTTCGCAAGGAGGTTATAACTATCAACAGGAGGGATATCCCACCAGAGTTGATTTTTCTGACCTAAGAGAATGCTGATACGTCTGAGATATTCATAACGTCTCTCCCAAGGACGGTAGCCTAGAATTTTAGCATCTCCACCCGTCGGATAAATAAGGCCTGCAAGAAGTTTTAAGAGCGTGGTTTTACCCGCACCGTTTGCACCCACAAGACCGACAATTTGCCCGCCACCAATCGATAAAGTCGTTGGCTTAAGAGCTTGCTTCTCAATGTATTCGCGATTCCAAAACCCTTTGATGGAGCTCATCACTCCTTCGGGCTTTTTATAGGTTTTGTAGTTACGGCTCAGGGCTGTGGTTTCAATGACGTTCATAGTTAAGGGTTAACCTATGAGGGATAACTCTGGCAAGAAAAGGCCTCAGATGGGCTCGAAAAACTAGTGTACTACAAACAGATGGCCTTCATTATTCGCCACAGTAGGCGACAACTTCCACCGTACAAACATCATGATCTCTGCTCAGAATTCCAACACCAAGTTCAGGAACAACAGCAGTCAACGTACCGCCATTTGCTTTACATTCTGCACGAAGATCTTTAATGGCCTGAGCGGTATTAAAAAAACAATGGCCGTTTTTACCTACATCACCAGTCATTCTCACTTCGGCCGAAATATCCGCTGATGCTACTAAAGAAAATCCTGTTGCTAATACGAATAATACTTTTGCTTTCATTTTATAAATCCTTATTCTGCGCAAACTTCTGAGACTCTGCCAGAGGGATCAGAGTTAATGGTTTTTACCGTTACCCAATTGTAAATCACTTTTGATTCTAGGGGGTTCCAAGTCGCCTGCTTCACTTGCAAGTCAATCTGATAGGATCTGCCTTCTGGGATACACGGACTTCCTTCTTTATTCTCAATAGCCTTAATCACAGTTCTTGTGTCCTGACTTTTAAGATTTTGAGCCACACGGTTAACAACATTTGGCGTTGGCTGAGCCGAAGTAGCAAAGGAGAAAGCACTCATGAGAACGATCAATACGAGAGACTTCATAGAAATCCTTTTGTTAAGTTTTGCCACTTTTAACATAGGTCAAATAAAAGTCATTGGCAGACTCTTTATAGATAAACAATTTGAAAGAAATACGGAGGCCTAAGTCACGCCAGTCAGAAAACATGCGGAGCCCTTGGTAAAAGCTTTTTAAGCCGCTTCAAACCTGCCCAGGACTTTGAACTTCCAAGTAGCACTCCACGCTGGACGACTCAGCTACTCAGTCAACTCAACACCAAAGCGTTAAATGCGAGCAAAACATCCATCGTGTTTAACAATACCGTTGGATATATACCGGTTCTTTTGCGTGCATCAGATCTTCATATCGTTCGCGGTCCTGTTAACATTTTTGAAGGTTTAAATTTGAGAACACCAACGCTTGTGTTTAATAACGAATGGACTCTTGGAAACTACGATGCGTCTGCTTATATGGAGGCTGTCGATCTCGTAAAAAAATATCCAGCTTTTCGTGAAATTTCAAATATGAAAGAATTTGATGTGAACGCACAAGCACTTCTGAAAATTAAAAACGTTCACCCTCTTTACAAAGCTCAAAACTACAAATTATTAAGGCAGCTCCTCACATATATTGAGGAACGACTTTCGCCAGAAAAAAAGACCTAGAGAACGGAAGATTTTGGTAATCCAATTGCAGCCTCTTCTAAATAGTACTGAGTTTTCGTTCAAATACTTCTTTTAAAATATTGAGTAGGATAAAAGGACCAGCGCTGGCTGAAATCATATCTCCTCTATGCGCAAAGGCCCAGATAAGAGCGAATGCAGTAGCTAAAAGATAATAGACAGAATATTTCTTCTCGGAATGACTTTTAGAAATAGCTGTTTCAAAAACTCCCGTGCGAGAGAAAATCGTCGCCGCTATACAGACAACAGCGACAAAAAAGATGATGCCTGCTTCTTTTAAATATTCCATAAAGTTGAGTAAGATTTCGTTTTTGAAGAAAAAGGCTATGCCGCCAAAAATAAAGAAGAGATTTACCCCCGCCACAAGTCGACTCATTTTATTTTTTAGTAGAGGCAAAAGAATCATAAGCTGAATCACAGCCATCAAAGCCGCCCACTGAAAAGCTATGGACCAGCCTTGATTGGTAAAATCGTAGCTCCGCGCAATGATCAAAAATGCGGTGAGAGGAAAGAATTGAAGGAGGGCCAAGATTTTTTTCATGATCTGGGTCTATCGAAAAAGCCCCTCGCTGTCTATAGAACAGAGTTTATCGCAATACCTGCGTATCCAAGCAAATCCGAAATCTGTTACAAGTCATGATCTGCATATCCATCCTTTTGATAGCTTCAAAGGCTCCAATTTTGAATGAACTCAGAGCAACAAAGGAGAACAATGTGAAGAATTTTAGAACGTTAGATTTATCTATAGAATTTTATGAACTCATAAAGCCACTACAAATGGATAAGAGACTTAGAAATCAGTTACATCGAGCTGCTTCATCAATTTCACTCAATTTGTCCGAGGGAAATGCTAAAGGTTCGGCGCTTGAGAAAAAGCATTTCTTTCAAACTGCTTACGCGTCTCTAAGAGAATGCCAGACGATTTTTCGCTTAAGCCAAACAAATGATGAAAGCGTTTTAAGCACAGCAGATAAATTAGGAGCTCACCTATATCGGCTTATTAATTCGGAGATTCAATCTTCGCCAAATTGGCGAAAGTAATGTCAGAATTCCGTAGTTCGAGTCCTGACGCCTAAAACCGATATCTGCTATCGGATATCTGAACTCTGATATCAAATATCTGGAGCGCCCGAAGGGTGCGATTGGTGGGCCCACCAGGACTTGAACCTGGGATCCGCCGGTTATGAGCCGGCTGCTTTAACCAACTAAGCTATAGGCCCGTAGAATAGACTGACTGGTTCGATCTTCGTCGTTGCTTTCGATCTCGTCTCCATCGCTGTACGGGAAGTACAGCTCAGTCGCCTCGACCTTCAGCGCCTAGAATCTCGAATCATTCAGTCTATTCTAGACCACTGTGATTAGCTGTCAATGAATGTGCGTAGACGCTTCGAGCGACTTGGATGACGCAGCTTACGGAGAGCTTTCGCCTCAATCTGACGAATACGCTCGCGAGTCACGTTAAAGTCCTGACCCACCTCTTCAAGAGTGTGGCTGCTCTCTTCCCCGATACCAAAGCGCATACGAAGCACTTTCTCTTCACGAGGAGTGAGCGTCGCAAGGACACGACGTGTTTGCTCGGCTAAGTTCATATTCACGATAGCCTCAGAAGGATTGATGACCTTTTTGTCTTCAATAAAATCTCCGAGAAGTGAATCTTCTTCTTCACCTACAGGAGTTTCCAAACTGATTGGCTCTTTAGCGATTTTTAAGACTTTACGAACTTTATCGATCGGCATTTCCATCTTCGCCGCGATTTCCTCTGGCACTGGCTCACGACCTAACTCTTGAACGAGGTAACGAGACACGCGAACAAGCTTATTGATCGTTTCGATCATGTGCACAGGAATACGGATCGTGCGGGCCTGATCGGCAATCGCGCGAGTGATCGCCTGACGAATCCACCAAGTCGCATAAGTTGAAAACTTATAACCACGACGGTATTCAAATTTATCAACGGCCTTCATAAGACCGATGTTTCCTTCTTGAATCAAATCCAAAAACTGAAGACCACGGTTTGTATATTTTTTCGCGATCGAAACTACGAGACGTAAGTTTGCCTCAACGAGTTCTGATTTCGCGGCATCGGCTTTACGTTCACCCTTCCAAATCAAAGTGTGAGTATCGCGGATCCATTTGAAATTCATTTCTGTTTCTGATTCTAAACGATCGAGACGCCCTTTTGAATCTGTCGCACGTACATAATAAGTTTTAAAAGCTTCAAAACTCAAACCAGTTTCTTTGTTGAGTCTTGTCATCTCTTTATCGTTTGTGCGGCCCTTCTCGTAACGATTAGAAAGATCCGCTAAGTCTTTAGAGAAAGTTTTGTCATTGCTAATTTTGATACGGCGATTGAGCTCACCAACACGGTTCACAAGGTTTTTAAATTTGATCACAACACGATCAATCGTCTTACGATTGAAGTTGATCTCTTCAAAGTGAGCCATCACTTCGTTATTGATTTTTACAAGTTCCTCTTGAGCCTTCTTCACTGCCGACTCAGAAGAGGATTCGTCTCTTAAAGTAGCAAAAATCTTTTCTGTTTTCTTTTGATATTTTTTTACTTCGCCGATGAGCTGAGTGATTTTATCGACATATTCTTGTTCGTTATATTGAGTTTCTTCATCCTCAAGGCCACGGAAGATGGATCGCACTTTTAAGCGACCAGACTTCATACGCTCACCGAGTTGGATGATCTCCCAAGTACCGAGCGGAGACATAAGGATCGCTTTTACGATTTCGCGCTCCCCCTGCTCGATACGCTGAGCGATTTCTACTTCCCCTTCGCGGGTCAAAAGAGAAACACTTCCCATTTTGCGTAAATAGAGGCGTACCGGATCATTGCCTTTGCTGTCTTCAGCTTCGGCCTTTTCACTCTCTTCTTCTTCTTCCTCTTCCTTGTTCGGATCTCCAAGGAATCCACTGCCTTCTTCGCCCTCTTCACGCGAAGTTGACGCTTCAGCAATTTTTACATCCGCCTTCTCAAGCGCTTGCATGAAAGCATCAAGCACTTCAGGAGCAATGACTTCTGCAGGAAGTTGTTCGTTGATTTCTTCGATCGAGAGCTCTTCTTTGGTTTTCGAGAGAGCGATAAATCTTTGAATTTCTTCGGTAATTATTGCTTCTTGTTCTTTAAGGCTAAGCTCTTTTTTGTCTGAACTTTTCTCTGAGAGCTCTTTTGATTTCGTCATATCGTCTTACGTCCTTCTTCAACCACCACTTAATTTCGATCTCAAATCCGCTAAAATTAGCTTTTATCGGACTCTGAAGCCTGTATGCGCTTGAACATATTCACAAATTGTTCCAACTTTTCAGGATCCTTTTGGGCCTTTAAATCACCCAGGAGCGCTTTCGCCTGCCCCTTGAAATGTCGTTCCCGTAACCTTATTAGACAGTCCGCAAATAACTTGTCCCCTTGTTCGTCCGTCAAACTAAACTCTTTGGGATTCAAATGAAGGGTAAAGAGTTTTACATCTTCTTTAGAATCTTTTTGTTGTTGGGCGACTTGTGGGTCGCTGCTGTTTACGTCTGCTTGACTTTCACCCTTAGAGATAAGCGTAGAAGTTAATGTAGCAAAGGCATTTGTATCGTGTCCATAGAGATTCACAATTTCTTCCATGAAATGTTTCACTCTCTCATTCGACAACATTTCTATGACTTGAAGGTTAATGACCTCTTTCAAAAACTTCTCTTTCCAGAGAGAGAGATTCAAAAGTAAAAGCTCTTCTTTTGGAGGCACACTTTTTGCTAAGCTCTTTTTCATAGGAGAATTTTGATTTCTTGGCATGAAATTTGGCGCAAGTTTCTCTCGAGAAGCTGCTCCACCACCAACAATTTGCTGAATCCAATTTCGATCCACCGCAAAACGCTTCGCCATTTCTGAAACGTAGAGATCACGCAGTCGAAGATCCTTCATGGATTTCAAAATAGGGCCGAGTTCATCAAGCACTCGCACTTTTGCAGAAGGCTCTGTACCAAACGCCTTTTTTCTCTCTTCAAAGAAGCTCAAAAATAAATCAGGAGCCTCTTTTGCAAGCTGTCTTAAGCGCTCCGCGCCATGTTCGGGGCTATGAACAAAATCATCGGGGTCCATTTTATTCGGGAGTAAGATCGATTTTGGGTACATTCCCTCGGCGAGGAGGATCGGGAGGCTTCTTGCCACCGCTTTTTGTCCCGCGCTGTCGCCATCAAACAAAAGCACCGTATTTTTCGTAAAGCGTCTTAAGAGATGGGAATGGTCCGAGGTTAACGCGGTCCCCAGTACGGCCACCACATTCTTAATTCCCTTCGAGTAAAGAGCTAAGAAGTCCATATAGCCCTCAACGACAAACACAAAGTCATCACCCTTAAGGTACTTAGAAGTCTCGTTAAGACCATATAAGGTACGGCCCTTGGAGAAAACAGGAGACTCCGAACTGTTGAGATATTTTGGCATCTGGTCGTCCGTAAGAGATCGACCACCAAAGCCCACCACATGCCCATTGGTTGAAAGAATGGGGAACATCAAACGATCTCGAAAAAGATCGTAATATCCCGAAGCATCTTGTCTTTTTTTACAAAGCCCGAGCTCTTCGATCTGCTCTACCGCATGACCCAAGCTCTTGAGATGTTTGAGTAGACCGTCCCAGTCTGCAGAAGAGTAACCGACCATGAAGGTGTTAATCATCTCTTCGGTTAAGCCACGCTTAGAAGCATAGGCTCGCGCAGGGTGCGTAGGAATAAGTTCTAAAAAATTACGGTGATAATAAATGGCTGCGTCTTGATTGATTTTGTAGAGCTTACGCTGCTTATCTTGTTGAGCGCGATCTTTGTCGAAGTTTTCTGTGACCGGAAGCGGGATCGAAGCGCGATCCGCGAGAAATTCAATCGCTTCAGGAAAACTCATTCCCTGATATTCTTTGAGAAAAGTAAAAGCGTTTCCGTTTTTACCGCAACCAAAGCAGTAATACACTTGCTTCAATTCGCTAACAGAAAAACTCGGTGTCTTCTCTCGGTGTGAGGGGAAGGGACACAACCCCAGCAAACCCGATCCAGATTTTTTGAGTTCAGTATACTGCGAGAGAAGTTCAACGATGTTCGTTGAGTCTCGCACTTTTTCGATAAAATCCTGTGAATACACTAGCTGAGTTTACTTTTGATGATTTCGCTAAGGAGTTTATTATCAGCGGTGCCCGCAAGCTTTGCGACGGATTCTTTCATAACGGCCCCCATGTCTTTGATAGACGTGGCTTTCAATGCTGCAATGACTTCGATGACCACTTTTTCTGTTTCTTCTTTGCTCGCCGCTTTTGGAAGATATTGTTCCAAAATAGAGAGTTCGGCAGTTTCTTTGGCGACTAAGTCTTGGCGACCAGCGGCCTGAAACTGATCGATAGATTCTTTTCTTTGTTTCGCGAGCTTTTTAATAACGGCGTTGATCTCTTCTTCTTTGATGGGATTTGGCCGAAGTTCAATTTCACGATTTTTAATCGCTGCTTGAAGAAAGCGAATCGCATCCATTCTAGCTTGGTCGCGAGCTTTCATTGCTACTTTGATGTCTTCCATGATTTTCGCACGAATGGACATGAGAGATCCCCCTGAGAAAAAGAAAAAGCCGCAGAACAAAAAAATTCTGCAGCTAAAATATAAATAAAATTAGTAATCACCCTTACGAGTTTTTTTGAGAGCGCGCTTTCGAGCAGCGATCGACTTCTTCTTAAGTCTTACGCTCGGCTTTTCGTAGTGTTCACGCTTTTTGAGTTCAGACAAGATGCCTGACTTCTCTACTTGTTTCTTGAATCGACGAAGAGCTTGTTCAAAACCTTCACCGTCACGAATTCTAACAAATGCCATGAAAAATCACCACCTCTCGAGAGCCTTTTATTGGGGCCCGGAATAGTCAAAAGTGCGCCTACCTTAACAACGCGGTGACCCTAGAGTCAATGGGATAGCCTATTGAAAACGCACCATTTTTAGCGGCGGCAGTTGGGAGTTTTCCCGCTTTTTCGGGCGGCTTCATACTTTGCCATCGATTCTCCCATGTGAGCATTGAGCCCACTAATACGGGTCGAGTGCGAAGGATGAGTGGATAAAAATTCAGGGGGCGCATTACCGCCAGCCTGAGCCATGTTTTCCCAGAGTTTAACGCTTTCTCGGGGGTCAAAACCAGCATGGGCCATCAAATCGAGCCCGATCACATCAGATTCTGACTCTTGGGACCTTCCATGGGGAAGCAAAACGCCGACCTGGGCGCCAACTCCCATAAGGGCCAAAACCCATTGTTTATCTTTCAAATTTTCACCGCCCAGCATCGCGACCCCCATCATGGCTCCCTGAGTGGCCATGGCAGCGGAAACACGCTCATTGCTGTGACGGGCAATCACATGTCCTACTTCGTGGCCTAAAACCGCCGCCAATTGGTCGGGAGTTTTTGCTACCTCTAAAATCCCAGTGTGAACACCGATCTTTCCACCCGGAAGGGCAAAAGCATTGGCCGACCTGTCTTGGAAAACTACGACATCCCACTGATCCGTATCTGTACGACCCTTTGCTTCGTTCGCGACGGCCATCGCTACACATTTGACGTAGGCGTTGATCTTAGGATCTTTCTCGACGGGCTTCTGTTTTTTAATTTCGTTAAAACTTGCCACACCTAATTCATTCATTTGCGAATCAGGAAGAAGCATCAGTTGCGATCGACCTGTTGGAGAAGTCGCGCAGGAATTTAAGAAGGAGACACATAAAATAAGAATCAAAATGAGTTTTGTGTTTTTCATAGGAAGCAGATTAGTCCGAGAGCGTAAAGGTTGCCAGTGAAAAACCTTTAATTTTTGCTCTGCCTCAAGCTTGCGAAAAAGGAACTTAGTATTTGTCCGCACTCTTCAGCCATCACGCCACCCGTCACCTGAGGACGATGATTCAGCCTGGCATCAGAAAGGGATTGGTAGAGGGACTCCACTGCACCCGCTTTTGGATCTTTCGCTCCGTACACTACATGTTCTATTCGCGAATTAATGATGGCACCTGCACACATGAGACAAGGTTCCAGCGTCACATATAAAGTGCAACCCGTAAGTCGCCAGCGACCTAATTTTTGCGCAGCTTCTTCAATCGCAATTTTTTCGGCATGAGCAAGAGGATGTTTTTGGGATTCTCTTAAATTGTAGCCTGCCCCCACGATTTTATTTTCAAACACCACAACAGCGCCGATAGGAACTTCTTTGAATACTTCCGCTTTTTTCGCGAGCTCTAAAGCTTGGGTCATAAATGGAAAGTGTGAGGAATGGTCGCTCATTGCACGGCTTGGGACATTTTTAAGTTATAGTCGTTAAGATATTTACGCATTTCTTCGTCAAACTTTTGAGGATCTACGATACCATTGTTTTCCAGAGCACTCATCTTCTCCAAAAGTTCAAACTTAGGATTGGTTTCTGAAACGACACCTGTTTTCGGATCATGTTTTACAATGGTCGCACGCCCCTCTTCTGGAAGAAGCATGGGGAGTACAACACCGGCACCCACAACCATCATAGTCATCCAGACACTTCCACGGACAAGTTTTCTAGGAGATTTGACATAGGTCATCGCATATTTTGTAATACCCTCAACCGTCACCATCCCAGCAATACCGAATCCAAAAATTTTCCAAGCCTCACGATTGTCTTTTTGAATTTGAAGTTTTACGCCACCTTCTTCTATGCTGTGCTTAAGTTCTGAAACTTTCTGCTTGAAACAAGCAGGGAGTTCCACGTCAAACAAGTTATCGATGGATTTGTTGCAAGGAGCCGTTGCTACTATAAGAGAATCTTCAAGAACAAAAGGGATTTCAATAAATCGAACAGCAAACGTGTAATCCCAGAACTCTTCCAAAAAAATCTCCTGAGATTCTCTATTATTTCTAGGTTTCCACTCTCGCTCTACGTATTGAGCAAACGCTTGGGTCACTTGATCCTCGGTAAAATCAAAACCTATCAACTCTCTTGCAAATCTTGTAGCCATGGAACTAACAGACGGAGAGCTCCAAGCAGATCCTTGATATTTTTTTGCAAGCGCCACCCTTAAAGAATTGGGAATTTTAAAAAATTGCATTTCTGCAAGTACAAGAGCAATGGCTTCTTTTGAATTTGGTAGAAGTAAAATATATGCAGGGATTTGGTAAGTGGAGGCCTGGCGGTAACCCATGACTAAAGGTAATTGAGAGAGGAACACTTTTTCTGGAAGGATAGTTGGACACTGACTTCCATGGGCTGCCAAACACTTCTGATTGAGATATTCTACGCCTTCACGAATTTTGCCTTTCACGCGGGAGACAAAAACATCGTCGGCCATTAAATAAATCCAGAGGCGGTCAGAATAAGTCTTTAATTTGTTATCATACTCAATCTGTAAATGTTGAACTTCTGCAGAGGCATCGCCTTTCTGAGATAGTGTAGCTAGAGCGACCGCAACAGGAAGCGCAGCTCTGGTGGCCACAGGGATGGCCCTTTGGCTCACCCACAAACCAAGGCGTGATTTCCAAACTGCCGTGACAATTTCTTTTGCTTTTGAGCCCGCGTAAACTTTAGCGACCTCACTACCCACTTTTTTTAAGGTACTCGGCGAAGATGTGCCCGCTGCAGTTGCCGTAGCAACTGTAAGAGCTTGCGTTTTCGCCGGCAGCTCACCAGGCTTTAAAAAAAACGCAGGGGAAGCATGAAGCTCCCCACATAAAAATAAAATCAGAATAAAAACAGTACGCATAAACCCTATTTCTTGGTTTTTAACCTCTCACGAGTCATCTCATCTCTTCTCTCGATCGTAGACTTAATCACCGCGCCCTTTTTCACATTGTCGATAATTTTCTGAGGATCAACAGTTGGCGCCTCAGGTGTTGAAGGATACATACCTTCTTGTTCTGCCGCTTCGTGATCCATATGTTGTGCATCTTTCTCTAGCTCCCAAATCACTCGCTTGGTATTGTCGTCCAAAAGAATTTCGAGCATTTGTCCATCGACAGCCCCACCAAGCATGGCCTGTAACATTCCACCAGGCGTACTTTCTGAATCATCAAAAGGATCAATGATTCGTCCGTTAGTGATAAAGCTCACCTCATTGATTTTCTTAGTATTCATGTCTTGTTCGGCTCTCGCTTTTTCAACATCCGTTTTGGCAAGCTCAGGATTCATTGGGACTTTACCAATCAGCAATTCTCTTTTTGCAGGAAGGGAGCGGTACTCAATAATAAGTCGAGAGAATATTTTGGCAAACTCGTAAGCAATGATATCGGCTCTTTGCTCTCGCGTGAGCTGATCTGTTGGCTTACGCAACTCGAAAGGCTTCTCCATGTTCGTTGTTAAGTTGCCCATTCTAAAAAGGGCTTCCGCAAGATTTTCAGTACGATCAATACTTTGATTCGCAGGATTTAAAAGAGCCTCATTCAGTAGTTTTGACAAATAGGAATTCGGCAACTTCAGCTCTAGATACTTTTCCTTCAAGTCGTTAAATTGGAAAATCAATGCTTCTTTAATATTATACTTTGAAATTCCTCGAAAAATTTTGCTCGCTTGCGGATTCATAGAAATGATGTTGAAAGTCGTTCCCCAAACTTTTAACCACCAAGGTTCCTGGTTCGTGAAGAGAGCTCCGTCAACAATTTTTGAAATATAATGTTTCATGGTCCGAGCGTTGTGGCTCATCTCTGTGTTGTACTCTTGTTGTACTCCACGCAAGTAGTTGTCTACCACTTCAGGTATTTTTGCCTGCTTTACGGCCCCTTTTTCGTCGGTCGTATTAAAAGTTCCCGACTTCATTTGTTGGACAAGTACATCAAAGATCGGTCGATAGACCTTTAACTCTTCTTCGAAGTAACCTTTATAAAGAGGGTCTTCGTGCCAGCCGATACCGCCCTGTTCAACACCGCCGTTATTTACAAATTCGGTATCTTCCATATCTAAATAATTCTCTGGTCGACCTACGTTTTGACCTTTTTCATAAGATCTCGCAAACCAACGTAAGTAATTAATGAGGCGAGAGTGCTTCAAGTTAAGATCATCGATCTTCTTCTGCCATAGTGGCTGCCGCTCATTGAATTCTTTTAAAATCAAACGCTGCGTGTGATCAGCCCAAAGACCTGAGTAATTCTGCAGGGTCGTAGAGAATTTTTTATATCTCTCTTCTTGCGAAATATTCGCAAATTGCACCACTGGCGCAGGTCCTGCCTTTGCCACCTGGAAAGCACTTACTTTTTGCGGTTGTGGATTACGTAAATCAAGAAAGTTCAAACTTTCTTCTACGATATTGGTTTTGAAAAAGCCGTCAAAAAGCATTTGTGTATTTAATCTGAGGTTTTGCTCCACTGGAACTCTGAGTTTAGTTAATTGCTTATCTGTAAATAAGAATCGTGTTGCATGAATCGCAGACTTCACTGTCGCCATTAAAGTCTTAGCAATCGCGCCGGAAGTCACAATTTTTCCTTCGAGCGTTGTCCAAACTGCTCTCTGCTGACCATTCGACATCTGAACTTTTTCATGTATGAGAGGAAGTTGTTCGAGTGGAATTTTGTTAGCCGCTTTTACTAATTCTTTAATATAGAGATCTTTAAAAGCTTCGCTATGAAGAGCTTTCGACAAGGCCTGAGACATTAAACCCAAACCGCCCACAACAAAAAGAAGCTGTGCTATGTGAATCGCCTGATCCTGTACACCTCGGAAGTCGGTATAAAAAGTATCTTTAAAAGCAGCGGTTGCATGTTCGACAAATCGGCTAATAAAGCGTCTTCGAAGGGGTTCATAAGTATCGATATACTTTTTGTAAATCGCGATTTCTTCTCGAGTTTTATAGTAATCCTGCAAGATCGCTTGCTCTTCTGGAGTGAGATTTTTCCCAGACATAAGCTGCTGAATGTCTTTCATAGCCTCTTCTGGACTTTTCTCACTTTGTGACTTTATCTGCTCAACCATCTTCTCGGCTTCGGCCTTTGTCGCAGAACCCTTTTGAACTTCAATGATCTTCCGGTTTGCCACTTTATCAAATAGTGTTTGTCGGATCGTTTTTAAGTTTTCTTCGAGACTCGTTTTTAATTTTTCAGCTTCCCCAATTTTTTGGCGCATGACATACCAGCCATCAAGCTTCATCGTACTCTCTCCCGCTACCGTAGAGGTGGCAGAATCCGCACGGAAGAACGACTGAACATCTTTCCACATTTTTAAACGGTTAGGGGAATACCAGAAGTTACTAAAGGCTTTATTTGCCAAACTACCTGTCACTAAACCAAAGTTAGAAATAAAAGAAGGACCAATATGTTTCCATTGGTTTCTAGCAGCTCTTTGCATGAAGTAAGAATTCGTTCTGTCAGCCGTTAAAGAAAATACCGCAAGGCTCATCCAGCCGCCCGCATCCTTTAGTGCATCATCAGCGGCCGCTACCAGCATCGGATCGCCACTCAAACGCGCAGAGATCAACATCTCAGCGTACATACCCGCCATAAACCCGATATTACCGGTAAGGAAGTGGTTCAGCTTTCCGGGCTGGTAAGGCGCTCTTACCTGTGGGACCTCTCCAGCTGCTGTTTGTGCAGAGGAGACCTGAGGCACGGCGAGGCTCAAAACCAACATAATGCTGATTACTGATCGAAGTGTCTTCATCTTCAATACTTCCTTTCGAAAGAGCACGCGCGAACACACGAACTCCAACTACGCTAGTTCAACTGATGTGCCAAAACGTAGGCATGCTCACATTCGTTAAGCTGTTGAAACACATTGATTTTTTGTAATATTCGAGTGGGAAAGAATTAAAACTAGGTAAACTTTAATCGACTGACAGACAATTTTAGGCTCTGTTCTTTGTTTTTAGATTCAATACAGAGCACCTGAAGGTCATCGAAGCACTGGTTTGAAAAAGGCAAAAAAAAGCTGTTGGGTTACAACAGCTTTTTTTATTTCGAATGCTTTATTGATTAAGCTACTCGTCCACCTAAGCAGCGGAGAATTTCATCAACAAGTTTCTTTAACTGTTCGGCAAGTTTCACATCACGGGCTTGGATCTCTTTGAAAGAGCGGTACTCAAGAACTTTTTCGCCTTGCGCACGCTTTACGATATCACCAAGACCTTTTTCTTTTAAGTACTTCACGCCACCTTGAGCTTCTACTTGTCTTTTAAAAATTTGGTAAGCAGCAAACTGAAGAGCAACTTCTACAGTAACTGGCTGACCTTGACCGGCTTTTTGTGTGTAGTAGTTCATTGCTTCATTGTTACCACGAGCTTGCTCACGACTTGCTTCAAGATTGTAACCACCAGCAGCCTCTACTGTTAAACCAGAAAATTCACGACCGTTTTCGCGAACTTGGTTGAGAATTGCGCTTACATCTTCTTCTGCTCTTACTTTAGAAATGAGTTCTAATGCGCTTAAGTATTGATCAGCAATTGTATCTTGAGCAGCTTGAGATCCTTTGTTCTTTACGATTTCTGAGCGAACACCGTCAAGCTCAGCAAGGGCAGATTTTAAAACTGCATCTCTTGCAGCTGGCATTGAGCGAGCAATCGCATCGAGTTTTCCAGCATCTTTTTCGTTACGGAAAGAGCGAGCCAAAACATCACGCACTTCGCGCTGTTTTTGGTTCAACTCTACCGCTGGCTTTGCAGCTACAGGTTTTTGACCCACTCTTGATTGTGCGAAAGCAACCTGAGTTGCCAACATAGTCGCAAGACTTGTAACGATAAATTTATTCATAGTTTCTCCTCATATTATATATATTGGCGATTCCATAAGTAGCCGCCGTTGTATCTATTACGAGAAGGCTTTATTGCAATCAGCAAGCCACCCATTTATAGATCCATTACCCTGTTTTTTGCCGAACAGAGCTTAGATCTATATTCAATTAAGACATTTTCTGTCACCTGCTTCGTAAAATTGAAGAAAAGATGGGTAAAAAGTATAAGTAAGTCCCAATGTTTAGCTCATAAAAGATCAGTCTCTAAACAACTGTAATGAAACAGAGATCTGTTTTGAAACAGATCAACTTCGACTTCTTTTGAGACAGGATTTAGATGTCTCACGGTGAGACACTTTCCACCTCTATATTATATACCTTCTAAAAAGAAGCAGAAGCCGGGCTGGCACATTCTAAGACAAAAAACATTTAGACACCTGCCTTCACCAAAGCGAATAACTAGGCTTTGGCCGTGTCTCAGAAAAAGATCTGAATTATATCAAGGGGTTAGAGTTGGCTCCGCACTTGCTCTAATGATCTGTATGAAAACAATTAAGTTATTAATCGCCTTATCCTTACTCTCGAACCTTAACGTAGCTGAAGCTTCTCTCTTCTCTAAGAAAGCTAAGAGAAAATTAGCTTCTGTTAATAATGAGATCCGCCTCACTCATGCTAAAGAGTTGTTAGGAAATAAGTCTTTTCAGAAAAGCCCGGTAAAACATACTGCTGCTTTTAAAGCAGTAAACAAATTCATCTTATTATCTGCAACTCAGTCTTTATCTAAGAAGTGGAAAGAGAACTCGCTTCAAGTAACAAATGCCGTAATTGTAGAAGCTAATCGCTACAACTTCGATCCTCTCTTTTTAATGGCGGTAATGAAGCACGAAAGCAGCTTTAATCCTGATGCTATCGGTGGTGTTGGTGAAATCGGTCTTATGCAAATTCGTCCTGAAACAGCTAAGTGGATCGCTGATATGTACAAGATTAAGTGGAATGGTGCTAAAGCTCTTAAAGATCCCGTTTATAACGTAAAGATCGGTTCAGCTTACTTAGATTACCTTCGCGGTAAGTTTGACCATGGTCAATTGTACCTCTCGGCTTACAACATGGGTCCAAAAGGTGTTAAGAATGCTCTTTCTAAAAACATTTGGCCCAAAATATACTCTTCAAACGTGATGAGACACTACATCGAATTGAACCAACAACTTTTGACTTACTTACACTTGAATCACCCACAAGCTCAGCAGATCATTGCATCTAAGAACTAAATCTTATATCTAAGGGGCATGGTTGATCTCTTCAAAATTGGCGTCGACATTGACCAACCCTCCACTTGGTCAAAATACAAAGACTCTCTCTGTCATGGCTGTGCTTCCAACTGTTGCACCATGCCTGTGGAAATCACAGCTCCTGATCTTGTGCGCATGGAACTTTTGGATCCGGAAGAAACGACCGGCTCTCTAAAGAAAGCCGCAAAAAGATTAATTCGCGAAGGCATCATCAAATCATTTCGGGCGGCGACGGGACTTTTTACTTTAGAACAAAAGAGTGATCGCAGCTGCGTTTTCTTAAGCACCGACAGACGATGTACGATTTATGAGAAAAGACCTGATGTGTGCCGATCGTTTCCTACAAAAGTAGGACCACGAGTTGGCTATTGCCCTTCCAAGCGCTTCAATACGCATTTCACAAAAAGCGGAGCGGCTTCAGAGTGGAACCGAAAGAAGAGCTGAGGCTCGAAGAGTTCTAGCTCACCTAAGACGTAATGACCTCTATAATTTACGACATCGATACGCGCGTACAGCCAATCATGAGGAACAAATTTTAAAACGCTCTTACCATATTGTACGAGAGCGGGTGGCGCATGATAAAACTCCGTTGTTCCGCCGTGATCTTCTTGTACCCGAAAATCTTGGGACTTTGGTTTTTTCACAACAGCATGACTATAATGATGCTCTTTACCGTCGTTAAAAAAGAGAAGCGAGAACTCTCCCTCGCGTACGATCTCTTCACAAAAAGGTTGCACAAGCACGTCACACTCCTTCCATATAGAACAAATCTCTTCCCAGTGAGCAGAAATATCTTTTGTTTTGAGGCGAAAGGTTTTGAATGCACTCGCCGATATTTCAGGCTTGATGACAATTTCGTCCCAAGCTTGGCTCTCTACTTCATTTTGAAAACGTGGAAGATCTGTTTTTTTAAGAAAGAGAGTTGGCACGATCGGAATTTTTTTTTGCTCTAATTCTTGCAAATATATTTTCGAAAGATTCCACAAAATGCAGTCTATGGAATTAAATAAAGATAGGTTTGTAGACTTGGCTTCTTGTAGCCATTTCTTGAGATGAGAGATTTTTTTGTGGTAATCCCACATCGAACGAACAATCACTATCGCTGAGGATGGAATTTGTTTGGGAGAAAGTTGATCCCAGATTTTAAATTGTACAAAAATCCCTTGGCTTTTAAAAACTTGAGCCAAGAGTTGATCGTCCGGAGTTCCTTCTGGGAACTCCGAACAAGTAAGAAGAATTATGCCTTTTTGGCCCAAGTACTACACCAGCCAGCTTCTTTCACTTTGCCGCTCTGAATGAGTTGGCATGTGCCTACGTTATCTTTACCAACTTTTCCTTTAGGATCAATATAGAACATACAGTTTTTACAAGATTGCTCTTTAAATTCGACGTCCATTCTTTTTGTCTGCAAATTTTTTGGAACGTCTTTTTTGCTGTGATGATAATTCATCGACTTTGCCATTTGGTCTTTTTTATCGTCGACTAATTTCATGTCACCTGCTGCATGCGCTTTAAGCTGCGGCAACTGCCCTACTAAGCCAAGGGCTGAAAACCCAAGAATGCTTTTTAGAAGAGAGCGTCTTGAGAGATTGCGTTCGAATATGTTTTTCATCGGTATCCTCCGTGGTTTCGATGTGTTTGGATCTATAAATGATAGCCAGTTGAGAACCCTAAGGGCAAACTGAAAATGAAATGAGAACAAATCTCATGAAGCCTTAAGTTTTTCGCTTCCCTTTTAACCCACATCTGGTACTTCATCCCGGCACACTAAAACGGGGGTTGAAGTTGGCGCTTTGGGGCATATGGCTTTTAGCATTTTGGGTAATGGCATCAGGGGAAGCTCAGGATTTGAGCGTTCTTCAAAAATTAAGCGATTCCCAGTTTTCCAATAAATATCCTAATGAATGGGCGCAGGTCGTTTCGACAGTTTCAAGCCCCATAACTGTGCCTTCACGCTCAAGACAAAACCAGACGATCCAGGGTGAAAAAATTCGAGTTCTTGAGTACAACATCTTAAGAAATCTTCAGTACGATCGTCTCGAAACACTTCTTACGAGATGCCAAGACTTACCAAAACACGCGAAGTCCACCCTTGATGCCCAAGACCTCGAACAACTTTGTCAGCTTTCCAAAGCGGATATCCTTCTTTTAAATGAAGTGGATCGCGGACACTGTCGTTCAGAATATCGTGATGGCGCAGAAAGTCTCGCTTCGGCTATGGGTTTCCACTACAGCTACGCCATTGAATTTTTAGAAGTTCACGCAAAAAGCACAGGTCTTGAAGATGGCGATGGTCCTCTTTGCCGTAAAGGCATGGTCAGAGCGGATGCTAAAAATCAACATGGGAATGCCGTCCTCAGCCGTTTTCCCATTGTGACTTCCGAACGCATTGAACTCACTCCGTGTTTTGATTGGTTTACTAACGGTGGAGATCAAACTCGTCGCGGCGGACGCATGGCTCTTGTGACGGAAATTCAACTACCAGAACCCCACAAAAGTATTTTAGCTGTTTCAGTACACCTAGAAAATAAAACCAATCCTGAATGTCGCAATCAGCAGATGCAAACTTTGCTTTCGGCCATTGAAAGAATCGAAACGCAAAAAGGTCGAAAGATGGATGTTATTATTGGTGGAGATATGAACACCATCTTAGCAAGCTCAGGCACCATGAAGGATCTTTGGAAGAAGAACCTCTACGATTATGGATTTAACGATGGTTCCACGCTGATGTTTATGCGTTTGGATTATATTGTGACCAAAGATTCCGGCGCCCCACAATCAAAAGCCTTTCGTGCTATGAGTGGAGTTACCGCTAATTTTGTGAAAGAAAAACTCCAAACGATTTCTGATCACACGCCTATTTACGTCGACGTCAATTTAAAGCCTTAATAAAAGAGCCACCCTTTCATGGTGGCTCTTTGTTTTCAGAAGGTTCAGCAAAAAAATTACTTCTGCTGTCCACACATGAATAAGCTGATATCTCTTGGATTCATCATGCTTGTGATCGCAACCATTGTCTGGCTAGAATCAACAAATACGATGTTTCCGCTTTGATCTTCCATAGAACCGTACAAGATACCGTACTCTGTAGGATAAAGAGCTTGTAAAGTGTAAGGGCCGCTGTTGCCACTACGAGTGGCTAATTTATACTCGAGCATGTCTGGTGTTTGATTCACGATATCAATCGATTGAACTTCTGATTCTGGATTTGCAGCCGTGCAAACCGCAGCCGAAGCATGAGCACTGAACATAAGTAAACCGGCAAGTAACAAAAATAATTTCATAAGAACTCCTCCAAGTTGAGCCATCAGGTTAGGAAGCTTCAATTTTGTAAGCAAGGGGCGGCGCGTTTGACAGGGCTCTCTTAAACTTTTTTTGGCCCATGATTAGCAACTCATTCTCTTGAGAAATATTAGCTTATATCGGGTTAGCAGATTCTATTTAGGAGGCTTTAAATGCATCGCTTTGTCCACTATTTGGGCAATTGTATGACAATTCTTGCAGTACTCGCTGCAAGTGAAGTGAGCCGCGCCCATAATACTATCTGCAGCGCTGCCTTGTCGCCCTATAGCGCTGCGGCCGAGTTGGAAATTAAAGTGAGTCCTCAGTTTTGGTCCATGACCACAACTCCAGATGGAACTGTTGGGAGCTTCGCTTACGGAGCAAAAACAATCCCGAGTGCTTATATCGAATGGGTGCACAAAACAAAAGGTACTAGCTATTCTATGTGGAGTGTCCAATGGGATGAAGTGCCACCGGAGATCAAAAAACTCTTAGTTGCACAGGTCGCAAAGACAGTTGATTTTTGGCACATACGTCGAATTCCAAACTTACTTCTCAAAAAGAAAATTGAAGTAACTTTTAATGAACCAACACTCCTTATGGGGCAACTCTATGAGAAGGGTACCCATACCATTGATACGTCTAACTTTTTAACGTCTTACATTGAGTTAGCTAATGTCAGAGACAAACGAGATTTTCAAAAAGTGGAATTACACTTTCGATCAAACGATTCCGCCGGAAAACTCCTTGAAACCACATGGACTTTTGAAGAAAATAAAATTGGTCCTCGAACATACCTGCATGTTCATGTCGTAGCACCCATACCGAAAAAGGCTCTGTCAGAGCATAGCTTACCCGAGAGCTTGGCGCGCACCGAACACTTTCGCCTCACAAACTTAGTGGCAGAGCTCTACTATATAACTCGTTTTGTACCAATAAAAAGCGAATATGGCTTCTACGGCATGACCTTTGATTCCTTAAATCCTCAGCGACTATTGAATGCGTTTTTATTTTTTTACCATAGGGGAAATCCTAAAAAAATCATTAAGGACAAAAAAGAAGCTTGGGTTTCGCTGCGAGCGGATGCTTATGATACTCCTGGTGTCTACGGTTACGAGTTTCGAGCTATCTCCGGCAATGACAGCCTCAGCGCCTTAAAATCCCTTCTTGATCGTATTCATACTGATATGGTGACGGGAGATGTGGCTTTTTCAACTTCAAACTTATGGAATTGGTATCAACATCAGACAGAAAACTTACAACGGGACATGTTTGAGGTCGTTGAAAACACATGGTATCGGAAACCGTTTAAACAACTTTATCAAGAGCTTCATCCGGGATTGAAGCCTCATCTCAGTTTTATTACGCGGCGAAAATTCGAATTCTATGGATGGAAGACGGAATCTATTAAAATGTTACTCTATGATTGGACTTCTGATCCTTTGTTTTGGAATGACTCTGCTGCGCAAACACGAATCCTACAATCCCAACAACGAGCTCTCACTCGCTTGAAAACAGAATATAATTACCTTCGTGTAATTGCAGATTTTGCGAAGGAATCTGGTCTTTGGGAACGAGTTACGGGAAGTTTCGGAATGCAGCCCCGTGATTTTCAATAATTTTTAAGTCCTTATCTCATCTCACGTCCATCGCAGTATGCGGCACCCGGTAATCTGTTAACTGTAC
The DNA here is from genome assembly GCA_050250255.1 of Bdellovibrionales bacterium. GTDB lineage: Bacteria > Bdellovibrionota > Bdellovibrionia > Bdellovibrionales > DASUEL01 > JBFWOZ01. The sequence continues at coordinate 44,605 of JBFWOZ010000013.1, forward strand.
CTGGAATAAATACTGACATTCTTGCTTACTGTACGTGAAGTGAGTAAAGTCCATAATTCTATTTACCGAGCGATTCATTAAAATGAAAGTTTCATCGCATGCATGACGTAAAAGCAGATATAGGTGATTTTGTTCTTCTTAAAGTGGCCTCCATCGAATCCATTGGAGCTTTTCTTGATTGGGGTAGAGACAAGGAGCTCTTTCTCCCTTTTTCCGAACAGTTAAGAAAAGTGGAAGTGGGACATCTTATTGTTGTTTATATTTATCTCGATAAGGCCGACCGTCCTACCGCCACGATGCGTGTAGAAAAATATCTTGAGAAAACAGGTCTTGAATATCAACCCAACGATGCCGTGGATCTGCTGGTCTATAGCCAGACAGAACATGGGTATAAAGTAATCATCAATAATCAACATCAAGGTGTCATCTACAAGAACGAGGTTTTTAAACCTATTGAGTACGGAGAACAATTAAAGGGCTATGTAAAGCAAGTGCGCGAAGATGGAAAAGTTGATCTCTCACTACAGAGACTGGGGTTTGAATCCACGAAAGATATCGCCCCAATTATTCTTCAGCGTTTGAAAGAGAACGATGGCTTTTTACCAATCAACGACAAAACCGACGCCGACAAAATTCATGAGCTTTTTGGCGTGAGCAAAAAGAAATACAAGATGGCTCTTGGTGGTCTCTACAAAAAAAGACTGATCAGCGTGCACGATGATGGAATTAGGCTCGTAAAATAGGTCGCGGTAACTTGGGGAGCCGAGAATTACTTAAAACTGTTTTTAATCTGAGCTCTGAACTCAGAGCCTCAGAGCTCAGAGTTGGAGTTGGAGTTGGAGTTGGCGGAGAGACAGGGATTCGAACCCTGGATACGTTTTACCGTATACACGCTTTCCAAGCGTGCGCCTTCAGCCACTCGGCCATCTCTCCGGAAGGTACTAACTAAATTGTTTTAATGGGATAGCATTTTGTGGAAATGGTGTCCACCCGGGAATGATCGTGAGTATGGTTTTAGAGAATATATTGCTTCACGCTCAACCCTTTAGTCCTCTGCACAAAACCACACCGCTCCTAGGGGATCCTTCTTATATGATCCTGACAATTGGCCCTTAAACTTTCCATCGTTGATTGCGATGGTATTACCATTATTAGTAATTGCAGAAGGCAATATATGGAAGGACCAGCTTTGTCTGCTGCATGGATTCAACGATTTCATCTGAATGAAAACGGCATCAGCCTGAGAAGTCAAAGATGATGTTTTGTCAGATTTGAAAGTCATGCTGTCTCTCATAGGGATAAAAAGATTCCCGCTTTCTCTTTCAAGAAAAAACCCACGGGGCGAGTAAGAGCCCGAATACCACGTGTGAGGCACATCTATCCCAATAGATTGGGAATTCTTTGAGAGTTCTACCGCTGAACTCACTCGTTCATTAATTTCTAAATTTTTACTTTCTTGCTTCACTTGAAATTGAACTATCAAACTGTCTTCATCAGGCTCTGCCACAGCCTTCACTTTTCTCATAAGAATATCGAGAGGAGTAACTCCCTGACTCAATTCTTTTTGCCAACTTTCTTGAGGATAAGAAAATCTTAAAATAAATGCGGCCATACCCCCAATTGGGTAACCTTCATCATCTAACTTGAAGGAGTTGTTTTCTTGCACGAGTCGCCGTCCTAAATCTTTTGGAACCTGACTGACAATTTCCTCTCGTAACACTTGTTCTGAAGCATTGCATCCTTTCACTCTCAAGGCGTTAGCAATGACATTCACATACTCAGCACTTCCCTCGTATCCATCTGTCGTTGAGGCAACTTCAGAAGGGAAATCTTTCTTCCAAAGACTATACCAGTGGGCTGATTTTTGGAGTGATGATGTTAAATTTCCCGGATGAAGAAAAGCCTGTTCCAAGTTTTTATAAATCATATAACGGTAATATCTCGGTTCCCATTTCACAGGAAACTCAGTTCCACGAGTACCTGAATTTTTTTTCCAACTCGCCTGACCTATCAAATGAAAACTTTCATGGACAGCAGTTTCAAAAATAGAATCAACAAGCGTTTCTAAGGCTGCTTTAGGAAGTTCTTGAGGAGCAACAGCTCCAAAAAAACTATCGGGGGCAATGGACATCCAAGCCTTTCCCTTCAGCTGAAAGAAATTATAGTAGGAAAAAGCCCCACGAGGCAGCTCAGAGGAAACAATCTCGTAAACTTTTTGGTTTCCGAGAGAAATCACTTTTTGCGTTGGTTTTTTAGAGTTTACTACTACCACCTCTAAAGTAGACCAGTTAAATCCCGGCCAAATTCTTTCGCTACATTGACCCATCACTGTCTGCAGGGACTGGATCAGAGAGCTTTCAATTTCATCTAAATTGACGTTCATTTTTGTCGACGTTGGTGGCGGCAATTGACGACGACCATAAGAGAGTGAGGATATGAAAAGAACGGCCAGCAACAATACAAAGTGCCACTTTCGAGCATAAATAAAACGGAATCGATTCATATGTTTTCCCTCGTGAACTTAAGGGTCAATAAGAGCAATTTAAATGCCGTAGAATTATTTATGAACCCGTAAACCTATTCCCACAACTCAAGCGAGAAGAAGACTGTTTTCGGAGCAGATTTTTTAAGTAAATCAGCGAAAAGCTTGCGCGATGGCTGATCTTTTCAACTTCGGTAATGCCCCGCTGGTAATACTGGAGTGCCTCAGGAGACTCTCTCCACAAAGGCTCTCCGCTTTCGTTATGTGATCTTCGATACACATGTTCTTGAAAGGTTCCGCCCACTTTTTTCCAACTGTCATGGGCTTCGAGAATAAGTCCCAGAACAAATAACAGCTTTCCTTGCTCGAAAGCAGCGGCCTCGTGGCTTGGTGGGAAATATTCGGGACGGTACGATTTTGGCGAAACTCTTTGTAATTCTAATTCGCGCGCACCATCAACAAAGACGTAAGTGCTAAGCAAAGTAATAAAACTTTTTGCCTGTTCTTTGTTAAAAGCAAAGAAGGGTAAATCATCGATATGAGCTATATGAGAAATGGGATGGCCATACTTTGAGAGATCTTTTTTAAACCGATTCGAGAAGAGAGCATTTGGAGAAACCCCTGGCACTTCAAACAAATCATGAGCCGAAAGTATTTTACTCACATCCGCGAGCGTACGATGTCCGTCGATTTTATAAGCTCGAAGCAGAAGCTCATTTCTTTGTTTATTTCCTCCGCTTATAAATCCTAGCTGAAATCCATAATTCAGCAGTACACGTACAACCTCTCTCAAATGAGGAGTGGGTATGTAGGTCTTTTGATCATACATAACGTCATAACGTTCGCCTTGAGGCAGTGGTTGACCCGGCTGCAGAGTATAAAACGTCACCCAATCAATATCGAAGCTCACGAAAGGGGCAATAGGTTGAGCCTGAAGTTTTACACTCCAAATGACTAACACCAAGAAAAAAGTGACAAATTTTGTAGTTCCCAAAGGAAAAATGGCTCCCAGCAAAAAGATATTCTCGTTGAGGAACTACGTTGCGAGATCTATTCCACCTTTGCGATCCTTCACCGGCCTTTCTAGATCACAGCGGTTGGCACTCCAATTGAAGGTAAAAACGCATATATGCTAGCGAAATTAATTCTCCTTCTATCTATCTCCCTTTCCACCAACGTCTACGCAGCAAAGGCTAAGTCCTGCCGTTTTATGGGGCAGCTTGAGTTTCCCCTAGAGATCAAACAACCAGCGGACCTTCTCAACCGAACGACGCGTCTTCAAGATCTTCTTCAGAAAACATCCTACGCTGAGCTCAAAGATTCAAAAAAAAATTCTGAAGTTGAGGCGCTAATACACAAGGACTCTAAATGGTTAGAGGAACCCGGCTATGCGGCCGCGGCTATGGAATACTTCGTTTTCTTTTCTATGGAAGATATTTTTCTTATGGCAGCCAACGAAAAATACGCAAAAAAGGTGGCCGGCGATCTCAGATCCTATGCCAATGTCAACATGGGTGGACGCACATCCATATTTCGAAATGACGATGTTTATTACACCGCACGCTTATTTGCAGATCGTTGGCGGTTAGTCAAAGAGGGTTCAGTTGATTTCTCTGACGAAAAAGCACTAGACACCGAAGCACGAAAAAGCGGAGTGAAGCCCGTTAATAAAAAACTAGTTTATTATTCCTCCCCAACAACTCCTGATAGAATCGCTCAACAAGAAGAAGTTTCTCCCGCAGGAACGAGAGTAGACTCTGTGCTTGCTGGATTAGGCATGAGGTTCGAGGCCCGCTCTAAAAATGAATCACAAGGGCTTTATTTAGGGTTAGAAGATAGCGAAACATCCTTAATTGATTTCCAACCTATACTGCTGAAGCCTCAAGAGGCTCAAAAAATTCTTATCGAATATGCTGCTCAACTTAAAAATGACAAATCTCAATCTCTTCTCAACTACGGTGCTAACAACCCATCTGATCTCACAAGCTTTAGTGCGAGCGAAGTTGCGCAAGTAATATTTGGTAAAATTCGAATGAGTTATCAATATCTTGTTCAAGATATTCGTGTATTAAAAATACCCGCGGCCGCAAGCGCACGAACATTTCCCAATTATGTCCCAAGTATTCCTGTAAAACACATCACAAGTTTCCGTCGGGTCTATGCCATAGAATATGATATGCCCGAAAGCTGGGTAGAGAACGATCGATTTAGAAGAAACAGCTTTAATTTTTATTTTTATGAACCTTGGCAAAACATGCCTTAGCGAAGCAGACGCAAAATAAGAGCTTGATTCTTATTCGATACCAAATCCATTGCCATTTTTCCTGCAGTGTTTTTAATATTTTTACGAGCTCTCGCGACCAAAGCCGAGTCACACAAGCTCACCCAATCAATATCGAAGTTGACAAAAGGAGCAATAGATTGAGGCTGAAGTTTCGCATTAAATAATTAAGAAGAAGCAGAAAAGGCTCGTAAGCCAGACAGTATGACGTTTTTTAGCTTTTAATATAGTATAATCGTCATTGGAGATGTATTCAGAGATCTACCAGATAGAACTCTCAAAGGAGATAACTGTGAAGATTTTTTTTACTATATTTTTTTTAGGTGTTTCTTCAGTCTACGCCAACGATGAAGCCCTTCCTTGCTTGGAAAGATATCTGTCATTTGTTCCTTCTGGCACTGTATTAAGTGGTGTCACAGACGATGGAAAGGCCTGCACTGTTACAAGTAACTTCTATCCAGAAGCAAAGAGTATGCAGGTTGCAATTTTTTCACAGAAGGTACAAATATCGTCAAATTTTGGCACAAACTACCAATACCGAAAAGTGAAGTGTGAGCTACACCACTCAGGACTACTCCTCGATTCTACATGGAAAGACGACGAAGATTATTCTACAGCTCAACGAACTGTACTAAGTCTAACACTTTCAAACAGTACACTCCTACGGAGAATAGAGCTTTCTAAACCGCGCCTCTTTGGCAGCAAAAAGGCGGCGTGCACCGTTACAAATTGATTAAAATCCTTAAAGATCCTTTATCTTTGATAGGCATTGATGCCGAATCAATGCTACCGCACGATTTTCACGGCACTTTGTAAAGTCCGTATACACTGATTTTAAATTCAAATCGAAAGTAACGACAAAGAGCCCCTGGAACAATTATCGCAATACGATCAGTCTAATTGTCAGATGGAGATTTCTTATGCGAAAGCTTATTATCGTTTTTTGCCTAGTGTCCACATCCTATTCGGATGCTAGCTCTAAGCTTTGTGGGCCCAAACTAGATACCACTTCTTCAGCAGTTGATCACGCTGCTCAAACACTCATAACAGAGAACAATTATTTAGAACTCGATATCGCAATTGCTGCTGCCTTAGTAAAAAACTATCCAGGCACAAGATCCGCATCTGAAATTCCATCTATCCTTGTGAGCCAAGTAAGACGAGTTTCAGAGCTTAGTTCTAAGTTAAGTGCGCTTCGTACAAAATTCGAAATACCGGACTATGATTTATTTGTTCGGCTTTTAGTGAGTCACCGAATTTCTCTAGAGGACACCAAAGCAAGAACCATGTACGCACACTTTCTGGCTACAACACATGAGCGTGATAGTAGCGGTAAGTACATGCCAAAGTGGAGTACAAAAGGATTGGTAATTGCTCTTTTGGTAGAAACGAATCAACTAACTGCTAGACAGGCCTCGAGTTTTATCGGAAATGTCGTAGCATGGTATGAAACATTTAATGTTGAAAAATATGTAAAACCAGTAGAGATACAAAAAGTTATAGACCCTGCTCTAGTTGATAAACTTAGAACTCTAGAAGAAAGAAGCAAAGTCTTAGTTAATAGGATCACAAGCGCTACGGATAATGCCATTTTAAATAGAATCTTTGCATCTGAACAACAAAGTCTAACAGCTGGTATGCCATTTTTTGATATGGTTGATAGGGCAACACTCGTAGATAAACCGCGTAGACTGTATGTGAACACAGATGCTGGTGGGACTCCAAACGTGATTCAACTTTTCAACGGCCCCGTACATGTTATCGATATAGCTAAAAGCACCAGAGCTCAGATCGAAGCACAACCTTTGATCAGCAGAGCACTGGCAAAACAAATGTCAGTAGTTAATCCCGATCTACAGTTTCGGAATGAAGTCGCAGACAAGCTTGAGACCTTAAGAAGGCATGGAAATCCTGCCTCAATTCTCTATTTAGAAAATCAAGGAGGAACCCATCGCATGGTTGTTCTTCTGAACAAAGAACAAAAACCTATTGGTCTTATTGAAATCACTCCGACACCAACACATGACAATGAGTCGAATTTTAATGAAAACACAAGGATTGTCGCTTACGTGATTTCAAAATAAAAAAATGACCTACTTCAGGAGGTTCTGAATGAGAGCTCGGTTCTTATTTAAAACGAGATCTTTTGCGGTTTTGCCTGCCGCATTTCGGAGATTCTTTCGTGCTCCCGCCGCCAAAAGCTGAGTCACACAAGCTACGTAGCCTTCTTCTGCCGCGTACATGAGAGCCGTGTAACCATCTACATTTTGAGCATTCACTCTTGCTTTTCGTTCAATGAGTTTTTGTACGCTTCCACAAAGTCCAAGCCGCGCGGCACTCATGAGCGGAGTTTCCTTCGTCTCTTTCACAGATCGATTGGGATTTGCGCCTTTTTCAAGGAGGGCAAGGGCCATTGATTCCTGTTTCTCTAGAAGAGCCACAATGAGTTCGGTTTCAATTTGGTTGGGAAGATGATCCATCTTTGCGCCTTTTTCTAACAGATACCGGAATACCTTTTGGCTATTTCCTGTAATGGATTCCTTAAGAGGTGTTGTCGCATAACCTGCAGAATCATAAATATAGGTATTCATATCAACGCCATTTTCAAAAAACTTTTTAGCCATCACGATGCTATCGGTCTTGATCGCTTGAAAGAGTCGCGTCTGATCGCCACCCTTTAGTTTTTCGTAGTCCTTATCGTAAGTCACTTTTTCGTCTGAGGATCTCATTTCGATTACAGGGAACGGCTGCGTCTCTGGAAACGATGCACAGGAGATAAAAAAGAGCGCCATTATTCCTAGCAGTGAAGCTTTCAAAATTTTTCCATTCATTCCGAGATGGCAAAGTGCAAAGTCGAACCGCGTGGGATCTTGAGGATCAAGAAGTCTTAGTTTATCAGTCACTTCCTCCACCGTTTTCCAATCTGCCTGCTTCCGTTTCGTTAACTTCAAAGAGCGAGCTTGATTCAAAATATGTACGTCGAGAGGAATCATCAGATGTTTTCTGTTCATCGACTTCCAAAGATTAAAGTCCTGGGGGCTCTGCCCTACCATCCAGCGCAAATATAAATTCATTCGTTTGCAGGCACTGCCTAGGCTTGGCTTAGGAAAGAAAAACCAAAAACTTTTGTCGACTTTCCATTTATGTTCTTTGAGAAGAGCTTCGGTCTGAACAACGAAACGCTCAATCACATCCTTCGCGGTATGATCATGAGAGATTTTTAAAAATCCTTCGATCGATTGGTGGCGCTGATAAATTTTTTGTAAAATCAAAAGCAAAGCTGTCGCATCTTTTTCGGTATTAAAACGATGGCACCAGCCGCGAGTTAAAACTTGAATTTCTTTTGTATTCGCCGAGAGTAACCATTGGTGAGGATTTTCGGTCATGCCCTCTAGCAGCTTGCTGATACTCTTTTTAATATGCTCCACGCGACCGTAAGCCAACACAGAACAAATAAATGCCGCAAGCTCACGATCGTGCCACTGACAATATTTTAAAGCGGGAGCAATGGCGTCTGCCACGACCTCTTCGGTCTCTTGGTATTCTGCTGCGACCGCCTCTAAAAGTTTTTTTAATTTTTCTGCGCGTTCTGGCTTCATTCAGATTTATAGAGGCTATGTAACCACATATTCACCGCCGTCGCGAGAATAAGAGCCGCAACAGCCAAATGAAGTACGGTGATCACCGGTGGGATTTTAAATATGACGTTCGACATGCCCACAAGAATTTGTAGTAGAATCAAACTCACAAGCCAACGCGAACTCTTTGCTACCGCTTGAGACATCCACGGCTTTTGGGAGTTCATACGAATAATAATATAGGTGACATAGATCACAACAAAGGTGCCATAGGCTCCTAAACGATGAATCACTTGCAAACCAACGTCATCAAAAAGAGTAGGAATCCACTCTCCATGACAAAGCGGAAAATCAGGACATGCAAGACCTGCATAATTTGAAGATACCATTCCCCCAAGAAGAATCTGACCAAAGATGACCGCACTCACTAAGCCTAATAATGTGGAAATCCAAGGAGGCGCGGAGAGATTCTTCGATGGGAAATGATGAACAATCAGAAAGCGAAGCCATAGTAGACACATGAAGAATAGAATTCCTAATGCCAAGTGCGCAGTGACCACCCCAAAGTGAAGAAGTTTTAAAACTGTGAGCCCGCCCATAATGATTTGGGTGAGTAAAATAAATATTGTAAGCACTACGATGTGCCGAGCCACTTTTGGGTAAGCGGGATTTTTAAAAATCAAATAGCTAAGATAAAAAGTGATGAGTGCAACAATCCCCGCTAACACGCGGTGAATGAATTCAAAATACACTTGTGGATGAAAATCAGGGACTAACTGTCCAAAACAAAGTGGCCAATCAGGACACGCAAGTCCTGCATCCATAGCTCGAACGGCGCCGCCCAATGCAATCAATCCCAACACCAGAACGCACAAACTTTTAATAACGAAGAGAGTTTTTTTATCTACATGTGAATTGGAAGCCATAGTTTTAAGCCTCTATGAAACAATATTGAAGTAAACCATATGCCACTTATCGATCACAGGAGCGATAAGAAAAATGAGCATACTCACGTTGGTCCACATAAAAAACGAAAGCCATTTTTGCTCTGCCTTTGCCTTTTCAAATTTAAAATATTCCCAAAGAACTTTTAATGCAAACGGCACAACAAGAAGCAAATAAACATAACGAGTATCCACAAACCACGGAGAGAAGAGCGCGAGTCCCACATAGGCAAACACGTAAAGTCCCATGTGAAAGAGAGTCTGATGCGTTCCTAAAGAAACCGGCAACGTAGGGATCTCTGCCTTTTGATAATCATCTTTGAATTTAATGGCGAGAGCCCAGTAGTGCGGCATCTGCCACAAAAACATAATCAAAAAAGCGTAAATGCATTCGGTGGAGAAAATCTGTGAATTATTGGCAGAATAACCAATCACAACAGGCATTGCCCCAGGAATCGCGCCGGGAACAGCGCCAAACACCCAGCGTTTTTTCCAGTAAAGCGTGTAACAGACATTATAGAGAAATACGGTAATGAGCCCGAGACCAGCGGAAAGTGGTTTTACGAAATATAGAAGCGCGGTGCCCGCTACAAGCAACAGAATGGTTAAGAACCAAGCCTGCGGAGTAGACACACGGCCACTGGGAAGAGGACGTCCTTCCGTACGAGGCATCTTCGCATCCAGCTTTTGCTCCTGGATTTGATTGAGAACAAAACTCCCCGCGCTTAAAAGGGCTGTACCCACGGTCGTGGCCAAAAGATGGGGAATACTGAAAGTTTGTTCAATTTGAAACCCAAGCGCGTAACCAGCAAAAGTGCTGATCACCACAAAGATCACGATACCAAACTTCGTGATCTCCGAAAGATCGTTCCAAACTGTAGGGTTCTCTTTACGTTGGCGTGCCATGAGCTGAATCTATAGCAGATTTTGATCTGTGGAAGTACTAAAAAGGGGTTGGGGGTTTATCGTTTGAGGTTTGAGGTTTGAGGTTTGAGGTTTGAGGTACCGTTTTCGGTCTAACCTCAGACGTAAACCTCAAACGCTAAACCCCCAACCTCCAACGGGTGCATAAATATTCGTTTATGGAAGTGCGTTAATACGCGTGTAGATATCAAATATCGAGAAACCAAAGAGGACGAGGAGAAAAAAGAACCCCGAACCAAAGATGACCCGATTCATCATATTGTCGTACTTCAAGTGCATAAAGAACAACAATACGAGGGATGCCTTAAACGTTGCAATCAACATTGCAATCACCATATTGAGGTGACCGAAATCCATTCGAGATGCCAATACAGTAACAACCGTTAAAACTAAGAGCGAGACAAAGATCGTTATGTAAGTCTTCAGAGGTGTAACGTGATAAAGATCGTCGTGTTTATCGTGTGCCATTTACATTCTCCTCGTTAGCCGACCAAATAAAAGAGTGGGAATAAGTAAATCCAAATAAGATCCACTAAGTGCCAGAATAATCCAACACCTTCAACCGCCGTATAATAGCGAGGGTTAAAATCACCTCGTAAGGTTCTGATCAGGCACCAGGCGATCAAGCCCATACCTACGAGCACGTGAATCCCGTGTAGACCTGTCATCACGTAGTAGAATCCAAAATACAGCTGTCCGTTCGTCACCATGTCGCCGGTGTAGGAAAAGTATTTGGAAGGCAACATACCCTCATGAATTTTATGAGAGTATTCGATATACTTAATGATCATAAAGAGCGCGCCACAGATAATCGTCAAAAAGAGATTAATCGCCGCGAGTCGCATATTATTTTTTTGGATGTAGTAGATCCCTAAAGCCATTGTTAAAGAGCTTGTGATCAGAACAACGGTATTCGTCGCTCCCAATCTCCAGTCTACAAACTTACTGCCCGCCTTAAAAACCTCTGGATACATTCCATGATAGATCGAGTAAGCCACGAAGAGCCCGCCGAACATCAAAATTTCTGTCACAAGAAAAAGCCAAATCCCTTGTTTTGATGAGGAGTATTCGTGCTCCGCACTTTCAAAGTGATGTGCGTGTGTGTGCTTGCCGTGTGCAGTATTAGCGATACTCATAAGGCCCCGCTGTGACGACTGGAGTTGTTGTGAAATTCTCATGAGGAGGTGGTGATGGAGTCGTCCACTCCAAAGTTTTACTACCCCATGGATTGTTGCCTGCTGATTTTCCAAATAATAAACCTTGGATCACCGTTACTAGCACGATCAGAAATCCAACGCCGATGAGCCAAGAACCCATCGTGGAAATTTGATTTAAAGAGGTGTACTCAGGGAGGTAATCAAAGTAGCGGCGAGGCATCCCAAGGTTTCCTAAAATAAACTGAGGAAAGAACGTGACGTTAAATCCTAAGAAAATGAAAACCCAAGAAATTTGAGCCCAAGTTTCTTTGTGCATTTTTCCAAACATCTTAGGGAACCAGTAGAAAATCCCGCCAACGAGTGCCATCAAAGTTCCACCCACCATCACGTAGTGAAAGTGCGCCACCACAAAGTAAGTATCGTGGAAGTGAACATCAAGACCGATGGTTGCGAGCATAATTCCCGTCACTCCACCGATAAAGAAGAGAAACAAGAAACCGATGGCGTAAAGCATTGGTGACTGTAAAGACACCGAGCCTTTGTACATCGTTGCCACCCAGTTAAACATTTTGATCGCTGTAGGAACACCCACGAGCATCGTGATGAATGAGAAAAGAATTCCCGCCCACTCTGATTGACCGCTCAAGAACAAGTGATGACCCCAAACGAAGAAGCTCACAGCCGCGATCGCAAGACTCGAATAAGCAATCGCCGTGTAACCAAAAATCACTTTCTTTGAGAACGCAGAGACGATCTCACTCACGATTCCCATCGCTGGTAAAATCATGATGTAAACCGCTGGATGCGAGTAGAACCAGAAAAAGTGTTGGAACAAAACCGGATCTCCACCGATCTTTGGATCAAAAATCCCTACTCCCAAAAGTTTTTCGCTGACGAGAAGAAGAAGCGTGATTGCAAGAACCGGAGTCGCAAGAACCTGAAGAATCGCTGTGGCGTAAACCGCCCAAACGAAAAGGGGAATACGGTTCATGCTCATTCCAGGGCAACGAAGCTTATGGACAGTTACGATGAAGTTTAGTCCCGTAAGAATCGAAGACATCCCCATAATAAAAGCACCGAAAGTCATCATGATGACGCCATCGTAAGTGCGGATACTATACGGAGTGTAGAAGGTCCAACCCGTGTCCACACCGTGAAATAGGAGAGAGCTCACAGAGACAACAGCGCCCGTAATAAACACGTAATAACTTAAGAGATTTAATCTTGGGAAGGCCACGTCTTTCGCTCCGATGTGCATCGGAAGAAAGAAGTTCCCCAAAACCGCGGGAATTCCAGGAATGATCACCATGAAGACCATGATGGTTCCATGAAACGTCATCGCCTGGTTGTATTGATCGGCGGACATGAACTGACCACCGGGCGCAAACAATTCTAATCTCAAAAGTAGAGCGAAGGTTCCGCCCACCATAAAGAAAAGGATGACCGTCACAAAGTACATCAATCCAATGCGCTTGTGATCCAAGGTAGAAAGCCAACCCCAGAGAGTTTTATCGTGATTTAAATAGTTAGATCCGTGAGCTGCTGCATGTGCCATGTTAAGCTCCTTATTTCACAGTCTTCATGAATTCGATCATCGCTTTGATCTCTTCATCGTTTAAGACACCTTGAAAGCTCGGCATTGTGGGCGGATAGCCCTTCACAAGTTTTGCTTGAGGAGTCAGGATAGATTCTCGTACGTAATTTTCATCAACAGTGATCTTGCTACCATCTGCTAGCTCTTCAGAACGTGCCCAAAGACCTTTAAAGGTTGGACCGATACTCTTTGCGCCATCTACCGTGTGACAAGCATTACAGCCTTTGACCTTGTAAAGATCAGCTCCACGCTCAGCCAACGATTTACCGGCATTTGGATCTGCGCCCATCCATACATCAAAGTCGGATTTATCTACGACATGCACTTTTGCGAGCATGGATGAATGATTCGTTCCACAGAACTCCGTACAGAAAACCTGATAAACACCCTTTTGTTCTGCTTGAAACCAAGTCTGAGTGTACATCCCCGGAACCACGTCTTGTTTTTGACGAAAGCTTGGAACGTAAAAGCTATGAATCACATCTGCAGATGTCATCACAAGTTTTACGGGTACGCCAACAGGAGCATAAATTTCGTTGGTCGTTTTTTTACCGTTTTTGTATTCAAATTCCCAAAGCCACTGTCTTGCCGTAACATGGATTTCCATAGAATCTGGTGGAGGGTTTCTCTGTTTATAATAGACAATCCATCCCCACACAAAAACGGCCATAAAAAGCACGAGGGGTATAAAACTCCAAAGAAATTCAAGAATTGCATTATGACTAATATAAGCAGTCTTGTCGTTTGGTGTTTTGCGGCTATATTTAAAAACAAAATACAGCATTCCGCCGATCATAAGAACTGCGGAAATCAAACTCGACCAGATCAAAAACGCATACAGATTATCGAAATCGGCTGCGAATGTAGATATCTGTGGAGGCATGTTGAAATTCATACGTTGCTGTCTCCTCGCTGTCTAAAGACATTATTCCTACGCCAGTACGGTATGAGAAAGAGAGCCATCAGCAGAACCGTTAAACCTGCTGAGGCGCGCATGATATTGAATGCATAAAGCGAATACTTATTTTTTGTTGGATCAAATTTGAAACAAAAAAGGACCATTTTTTCAAACACACCGCCGATGCGGTTGTTGCTGGCTTCTGCGAGAGATAATCTTAAAGTTGGCTCTTCGAACATGATTCCGTAAAGATAGCGAGCGATTTGTCCGTTGGGAGTGAGGAGAATTCCTGCGGCGCTATGGGCCCACTGTTGGGAGTCATCATCCCACTTGTAACCAAACCCGACTTGCTTCGCGAGTTCGGCGATATTGGCCTGATTTCCGGTGAGAAAATGCCAACCGCCTTCTGTACCAGGTCGGTTGTACTCTTTCATGTAGTTGGCTTTTTTCTCTTTTGCGAGATCTGGACCTTCTCGAGGATCGATACTCACGAAAACAACTTCAAACTCTTTACCCGGAGACCACTTTGTTTTCTTCATTACGTCGTTTACGCCGTTCATGAAGAAGTTGCAGAGGTTTGGACATCCATAATAGACCATGCCCAAAAAGATCGGCTTACTACCGTTGACGATAGAACGAAGTGGTTTTTCCACTCCATTTTCATCTTTAAAAACGAGATCTAAATTGACCTGAGATCCGAGTTGTTCGGTGATTCCCGCGCCTTCAAATTCTTTAGGCATGACATTCGCTGGCGTACCCGCAACATGTTCTGTGGCGTTCGCGAATGAAGCGAGTTGAAGTCCGAGAATAACCAGTGCTCGAAGGAATGGAAATTTCATGAATACTACTTTGTTTCTGCGGTTTCTTCTTTAGCATCAGTGGCTGCTGGAGCTTCGGCCGCTGGCTGTTGTTTATCTTGAATGACCTGATCTTTGATCGTTTTGATATGATCAGGAGAACTATGTGCATGGAAGTAAGTGATATAAATAAAGAAGATGCCGACAAACACCATTGAAAAAATTAACAGAACTTTGCCGAACTGATTGTTTTGATGAGCGTCCATCGCTGCGTTTCTCCGGATTTTGTTTGGCTCAAAAAATCTCACGCTTCTTTTTCAAAGGCAAGCACTGCGCTTGACGCCCACGCGCGTTAAAGCTGGAGCAAATCTTCTGTTTTTTCCAAAAAATCAAAATCTCTGATGTGATCACGAAGCCATTTTTTATGAGTTTTCAGGTTTTCCACGTGGGTTTCCACCAAACTCCAAAACTGAGGCGAGTGGTTCGGATGCTGGAGGTGACAAAGCTCATGAACAACTACGTAGTCCACCACTTCAAGGGGTGCCGCAACGAGTTTCCAATTGAGAGAAATCGTACCGTTAGAACTACAAGAACCCCATCTCGTTTTTTGATCCCGAAACGTAAGTCGCTGGGGCTTTAAACGAAGATTTTGAGCATATTTTTCGACCCGAGCCTGCAAGATTTCCTTTGCACAAGCCTGATAAAATTGGCGAAGAGCTTTGCGAAGAAAAACCTGCGTTGCCTGCGGCTCTTGAGCCAAACGTCGCGTATCGAAACGAAAAACAAGCTGCGGTCCCTGCCTACTGACTTGAATACGTCGCTGTGTCTGAAACTCAAAAACAAGGGTCAAACTTTCTCCCAACAAAGAGACCTGCTCACCCGCCTTTAACAAGAATTTTGGTGTCTGCTGTTCTTTTTGCTGGAGACGCTCATGCTGCTCCCGTACCCAAGTTTTTTTCTCTTCAAGAAACTGTAAAATCCATTTTTCTGACAATGTGACCGGCGCCGTGATCGTGTACTTCTGCTCGGGCCGTAAAATGATGGAAATCCCCTTCTTAAAAGGAATCCTTTTGAGCCGGAAAATCAGGCCCTCGAACTGAATTTTATGGTCACTTTTTATGCGGAACATGTGCGGGAAATATAGCATCCTCCACGCACAGAGGAACCCTCTACGTGAATGAGATGACGCATCGCTAATGGTTGCGGCAGTCTACCCCTTAAGATAGAGTCCTCATCGGTTAGACCCCATACAATAGGCGGCTTACGAACCCCGCCAGATCCGGAAGGAAGCAACGGTAGTACAGCTCCTATGTGATATGGGGCTCTGACCACTTTTTCATCCTCATAAAAAAACTGAAGATGAGGCGGAGATTTTGTGAGCAACCGCACAACTTATCAAGTGATGGCCCGTAAGTGGCGTCCCCAAAGCTTCGAAGAAATGGTGGGACAAAACCATGTCAGCCAAACTATTCGAAACGCTCTTAAAAGCGGTCGCCTTCCTCATGCCCTTTTATTCACCGGACCTCGTGGTGTAGGTAAAACCTCTTCCGCCCGAATTTTAGCGAAAAGCTTAAAATGCCAAAACGCGAAAGACTTTGTCCCCTGCAACGAATGCTCAACCTGCCAAGAAATTGCAGCCGGCGCCTGCATTGACGTGATGGAAATCGATGGAGCGAGCCATAATGGCGTCGACTCCATTCGCGAACTTCGCGAAACCATTGGCTACATGCCTTCCACTGGTAAATACAAAGTCTACATCATCGATGAAGTTCACATGCTCTCTGTCAGTGCGTTCAACGCCCTCTTAAAAACTCTCGAAGAACCTCCTGCCCATGTGATTTTCATTTTCGCAACTACAGAACCACAAAAAATTCCTCTCACGATTCTCTCTCGCGTCCAACGCTTTGACTTTCGCCGTATTCCTACACGCCTTCTTACCGAGCAACTTCAGAAAATTTGCAAAGCAGAGAACGTGAAGGCCGAACCCGAAGCTCTTTGGTTGATTGCACGACAGTCCGACGGTTCCGCTCGCGACAGCCAAAGCCTTCTCGACCAAATTGTGACTTTTTGTGATTCTAATGTGACTTTACAAAAAACGATTGAGGTTCTTGGGCTCACCGATCGACAAATTCTCTTAGACACTTTGTCTGCACTCGTTTCACGCTCTTCGATGGATGTGCTCGACGTGGTTTCTCGCATTTACAAATCAGGTGCGGATATTAAAAACTTCTCTCAAGAATTACTTGAAGAGATTCGTCATCTACTTATGGTCAAGTTAGCACCAAAAGAAATGGCTCAGATTGTGGACCTACCTGAAAGCGAAATCACGGCTCTTCGAGAGTTAGGAAAAGATCTTTCACAAGAAGATATTCATTTGCTTTTTGATATGGCCTTAAAAGGTGTAAGTGATCTCACTCGCTCCCAAGATCCACGCCTCGCGCTTGAGATGATGCTTCTTCGTATGTCCATTGCTCCTCAGGTGGGCGATCTCATGTCCGTGCTCCAAGGTTCGCGTACTGCGAATGCGCCTGTAAGTCGCGGAGGAGGAGGCTCCTCGGGATCTTCTAAGCCTACCCCAAAAGCTCCACCCGCTACAGTCGCCGTGCCAGAAAAACCCGTTACACTTTCTATTTCACGAACTCTTCCTCTGAAAGAGCGTTGGGAACAAACCGTTCTTGCGATTAAGGCTTCCGCTCCACCACTCGCTGCAAAATTGGATTATGTTGCCGCCCTTGAAGACGACGGGAAAACCTTGCGTTTAAGTGTTGCAAAGGACAAACAATTTTTACTCGAACAAATTCTAAAATTAAAACCCGATATCGAACAAAAACTTTCTGTCCTCTGGGAAAGCCCCGTTCACATAGACGCAGTTCTTGCCGACACCACAACGGCCACTCAAGTTGTGTCCCCAATGGAGACTCGACAAAAGCAGATGAAAGACGAGCAGAATAACGAACGACAAGAGGTTGAAAATCATCCCTTTATTCAAAAAACAAAAGAAATTTTTCGCTCTGAAATCAGAGCCATCACAAAGGAACCCCTATGAAAGGTATGCAAGGCGGACTTCAACAATTTATTAAACAAGCCAACCAACTTCAGGCGAAAGCTCAAAAACTTCAAGAAGAGTTGGCCACTCGTGAGTACGAAAGTACTTCTGGCGGCGGAGCCGTAAAAGCGATCGTTAACGGTGAGTACAAAATCACTTCACTCAAAATTCAAGACGAGGTTTTTAAATCTGGCGATGCGGAAATGTTACAAGATCTCATCATCACGGCTGCCAACGAAGCGATCAAACAAGCTCGCACTACTTCTGATCAAGAGATGAACAAACTCACCGGCGGCATGTCCCTTCCAGGAATGTTTTAATGGCATTTCAAATTCCGGCCCTTGATCTTTTGATTCATGAGCTTTGTTGTTTACCAGGCATTGGCGAAAAAACCGCTCAACGTTTGGCTTTTCACATTTTGAAGGCCGGTCCCGACTACTCTCAACGTCTCGCTCAATCTCTACTCGACGTCCGCGCCCAAGTGAAATATTGCCAGCAATGCTTTTCCTACACAGATCAAGAACTCTGCCGCATTTGTTCCAATTCCTCTCGCGATGCGAGACTCATCTGTGTAGTAGAAGAACCCGCAGATGTTTTAAGATTTGAAGCCATTGGCACTTTCCGTGGACTTTATCATGTGCTTCTCGGTACGATTTCTCCCCTAGATGGTGTTGGTCCCGATCAACTCAAAGTTCGTGAACTCACTGCCAGAGTTGAGACGTTAAATCCTGCAAGTCAGCCTATTGAACTCATCATGTCTCTTGATGCCGATCTCGAAGGAGACACAACCGCTCTCTATATTTCGAAAATTTTTTCCGGAAAAGGTGTGAAGATCACCCGCTTAGCTCACGGTGTTCCTTTTGGTAGCGATATCGACTATATTGATCCGCGCACATTAGGACGGGCTTTTGAAAATAGGGTAGAAATTTAATGTCTTTCGTTAACGAAGCGGCCAAAGAAATTCACTGCAAGATCGTTTATTACGGTCCATCGCTTGGTGGGAAAACCACCAACATCCAATGGGTTTATCAAAAAGCGGCTCGTGATCAGGGCAAAGAACTCAACATGATGGGGACGGAAAACGAACGAACACTTTTCTTCGATTTCCTCCCTCTTTTTGTAGGAGACATCCGCGGATATAAAACGCGCTTCCATCTCTACACGGTTCCAGGCCAAGTGGTTTACGATGCCAGCCGAAAATTGATTCTCAAAGGTCTCGATGGTGTGATTTTCGTCGCCGATTCGCAAGCCTCGCGTATGGAAGAAAATTTAGAGTCTCTCAAGAATCTAGAGATCAATCTTCGACAGCAAGGTTATGACATTCAAGAAATTCCACTGATCATTCAATATAACAAACGGGATCTTCCCAACGCGACTTCCGTTGCTGAACTTCGCAGCGCACTTAATCGCTACAACTCTCCAGATTTTGAAGCCATTGCTTCACAGGGCATTGGAGTTTTTGAAAGTCTCAAGACGGTTTCAAAAACTATTATCAGTATATTAAAGGGAGGAGAGCCGTGAGTTCAGCCTCGAGCTTAGAACAAGAAATTCGAGAGCTCAAAAAAGAACGTAACGCCATCATCCTTGCTCACTACTACCAAGACTCAGACATCCAAGACATGGCAGACGGAATCGGTGACAGCTACTACTTGTCAAAAGTAGGCCAATCAAGCACGGCTGATGTGATCGTACTTGCGGGCGTCGTTTTCATGGCCGAAAGTGTGAAGATCTTATCGCCAGAAAAAACCGTTCTGGTTCCTGATCTCGACGCCGGCTGCTCTCTCGTGAGTGATACGCCAACAGAAGAATTCCGTAAATGGCGAGAAGCGCACCCGAACGCCGTTGCGGTGACTTACATCAATAGCAGCACCGAAGTGAAAGCGCTTTCGGATGTGATTTGCACCTCTTCTAACGCTGAGAAAATCATTCGTAGCATTCCTCAAGATCGCGAAATTTTATTTGCTCCCGACCGAAACTTAGGACGCTACATCCAAACCAAAACGGGTCGTCAAATGACTCTCTGGCCAGGAGCCTGCGAAGTCCACGTGCTATTTTCAGCCCAAATGCTCGAACAACTCACGAGAAAATATCCTGAGGCTCTCGTACTTGCTCACCCCGAGTGTGAAGAAGCCGTACTCGCATACGCTGATGTCATTGGCGCAACATCCGCACTTCTCGCAGCCGTTAATGATAAATCCGTTCGACAATTTATCGTCGTGACCGAAGACGGAATTATTCATCAAATGAAAAGGGCGAGACCTGATGCAGAGTTTATCCCTGCACCCGTGAGCGAATCTTGCCTCTGTAATCGCTGTCCCTATATGAAAAAGAATTCTCTAGAAAAAATTCGGGATGCTCTTTTGTATATGAAACCGGCCATTTCTATTTCTGAAAGCTTACGACAAAAAGCCCAAGGCTCTCTCAACCGCATGCTGGACATCACCGAGGGAAAAAGCGTTGATTTCCACTGAACGCCTGAATGTTCTCCGCACTCTCTTTCAAGATCCTCATCTTTTGCTCCGCTTTCATTCTGATTGGAAGGAAGGTGTCTCTATACGCGTGGATCTGGCCCAACATTTTTTGGAAGCTCTTGAACCCTCTTCTCCTCCGCTGACCACCACAGGCAAACTTTCTCTCAGTCATTCAGCTCATGGGGGAGCTTGGATTTATTCTGAAACCGCTATGGGAATTGGGGTGGATCTTGAAAGCCAAAACCGCCTCAAACCAGAAACCATTGAGCGTATCAGCTCTGCCTCAGAAAGAGACTCCGCACCCAACCTCTCCTATATATGGACAGGAAAAGAAGCCGTTTTTAAATCTCTCTACCCTGACAACCAAAACACCGTCCTTTCACATATCACCCTTGCCGATTGGCAATCTCGCTCTTTGGATCTCTGGACCTTTCATGCATTTCTTCACGGAAAACCCCTGAACGGGCTTGGTTGTGCCTTCGACTTCGACAAAATATCATTCTCTTGTTTCATACGTAGATGAAGAGAAAAGGATCGTCTCCCATTGAGACGTTTAACTTAACTTTAGTCCTGCTCTCTCCGATGAATAAAGGGTAAGGAAGATTTTTCGTAAAAGGTCGCAGCCGAGGCGCGACCGAGGGTTGCGCGGAGCTGTACTTCCCGTACAGCGCACAAGCAGCCCGACCGAGGAACGAAGGATCCGACCTTTTACGGAAAATCTTAAAGGAGCCAGCGGATGAGAGTTAAGAGCTTAACTAAGAAGAAGACCGAAGATAAACGAATCGCCCCACGGAAAAATGTGCTTGGTTTAGAAGTTAAAAATCTCACGGCGCTAGAGCCTTTTTCCATTTTAGCGAGAAAAGCCATTTTGATTGATGCCTCATCTTCGGGTCTGTTATTACGGGTTGATCGAAAAGATCTCATTCCTCGCTCTCTCAGATCACACCTCACTCTTTCAAGCATTGAAGGTGAACATGTCCTGTTTCATATCAAAGAAATGGATCTGGAAATGGATGGGAAAATTGCCCGCACCCGATTTATTGGAGACAGTACTTTTGAAGTCGCAATCGACTTCACGGCCGAGGCTCCTGAGTATTGGAGAGAAAGCCTGATGGATCTCCTCCCAACACCCGAAGAGTTTGAAGAGCATTAATCGAATTGCTATAAAGGTTGGATGCTTAAAGAGCTCAGAGCGACCTTCCCCCGGAAGGTCGATTGCGCAACCCTCGGTCGCGCCTCGTCTGCAACCTTTATAGCAATTCGAATATTCTTTTTTGTTGCGCCTGCCTTCATTTTAGGGTTTTGATGTCAGCACTCTATGCTGAACCTACAAGAATCCTTAGAGAAAATCTTAACTGTTCCTGTTGATCAAAGAGATGATCAATGGCAAAGCGACTTTTTTGAATTTTTCAAAAAATCCAATCTGACAATTTTAGATCCTACGCCGCAAGTGGCGTATGACAGCTGGCCTTACCTTCACGTGGTGAGCCGCCCAGATTCAACAGAACCCGTAACCAAAGTGATCAATTGGCTCAGTACCCGTGGAATCGGAATGATTTTAAATGCGGAGAAGCAAGAACCCGATTATGTTTTTTCTTACGGTATGCTCTGGCACTTTCGTGAAAAAGGTCAGTTCTTAGAATCTTCCACCGCAACACCCGCACAACAATTTGAACTTCAAATGGGTACCAAAATTCTGAGTGGTCCGCCCCACGAAAGTTATTTACCTACTTACGCTCGCAATATTTTAAAACAGTTCTTTCAAGAGCAAGGCATTCTCATGCCCCGCATCCTTCTTATGAGTACGGATAAAGAACATTACGATCTCTGCTTTTCACTAGACTCATTAGGTTTACCTCCTGCTCACGAACACGCAGGAATTGCAGAAGCTATCCAATGGTTTCTTCCCCAGCACTACTCTATCGTGTTGACCCGTGAAACAGGCTTAAAAGGTTTCACTTCTCTCTAAACTTGGTGTCAAAGTGACTTCTGTTCCCAACTCATAATATCTCTCTTGACGGGTTTACGGACTCCCCCTAGCTTCGTGATTGAATTAAAAAGTTCAAAGGGGGAACAATGCGTCTACTTGCCTGTCTTTTTCTATTGTGTAGCTTGATCACAAGCTCATCTCACGCTTTCACATTTGGAAGTAACGAGGTCACCGATCTTGCTGTTGGTTTTACAAATACCTGCGTGATTATTAATAATCAGGTAGAGTGTTATGGCTTTAACGAAGCGGCACAAAACCAAGTACCAACTCTCGTGAATCCACGTGAAGTACGCATGGGTTCCATTCATGGATGCGCACTCACTGATGAAGGTATCAAATGTTGGGGCTATCCAGGATATATCAGAGCTCCACAGACTACTAATCCAAGAAATCTTGTCGTAGGAAGCACGCATGCGTGTGTTACGGACAATGAGAGCGTTAAGTGCTGGGGAGCTAACTTTAATGGTCAGCTTGATATTCCTAGCGATTTAACTGGTATTAAACAATATGCGATTGGTTCAGGCTATACATGTATGCTCGCCGATCAAGGTGTCAGATGTTGGGGATTCGATAACGTTGGCCAAACAAAACCTCCTGCCCTTAACAATCCCACATATATTGCTACGGGCACTGCTTTTGCCTGTGCAATCACCGCTGATGGTGTGAAGTGCTGGGGGAACAACATACATGGTCAATTGAACGTTCCCGCTCTTAGAAACCCTCGCCAAATTCAATTGGGCGAATTTTTCGGATGCGCTCTCACCGATGACGGTGTGGTCTGCTGGGGTAGAAATGAGTTT
Organism: Bdellovibrionales bacterium; assembly: GCA_050250255.1. Lineage (GTDB taxonomy): Bacteria > Bdellovibrionota > Bdellovibrionia > Bdellovibrionales > DASUEL01 > JBFWOZ01. The sequence goes on from JBFWOZ010000013.1 coordinate 67,567, forward strand.
AAACAGACACAAGTTCCTAATCTCAGAAATCCTACAAAACTTTTCGTTGGTGGAAGCCATGCCTGCGCACTCACAGACGACGGATATGTTTGTTGGGGATCTAATTACTACGGCCAACGACAAAAAACTCAACCGCTCAAAGTTGCAAAACAAGTATCAATCGGGACTTGGCATAACTGCGCTCTCGATATGGATTCCAAAGTGGTCTGCTGGGGTTACAGCCAGTTCAACCAAACGGTTGTTCCTGCCACTGTGACTACAGCCAGCGAAGTCAGCTCGGGTGGTTTTCACTCCTGTGCGATTCAAGAAGGCAAAGTGACATGCTGGGGAGATAACTCTCATGACCAAAGCATTGCCACCGAAAGACCAAATGCTCTTCAACTTTCTCTTGGCTACCTTCACAGCTGCGCCCTCTTTCAAGACAATGTGAGCTGTTGGGGTTACGGAGGTTACGGGCAATTAAATATTCCTGCACTTACTCAACCGACTCAACTTTCTAGCGGTGATCATCACACATGTGCTCTCACGGCTAATGGAGTAGTTTGTTGGGGGAATAATGAAGCTCAGCAAACTGTGGTTCCTGCTATGAGCACACCAGTTCAAGTCGCTTCAGGCTCTTACCATAATTGTGCTCTCACAATTGACCAAGAAGTAAAGTGCTGGGGTCTTAATAACTACGGCCAAGCAACCGTTCCCGCCTTAAACCAACCAAGACAAATCGCTCTTGGAGCCTTTCATTCCTGTGCATTGACGAATGATGGTGTGAAGTGCTGGGGCTACAACGGAGCCGGTGAACTGAAAGTTCCAACTCTCAATAATCCCACAAAGATTACTGCTGGAGCTCGCCGCTCTTGTGCGCACACAGATGATGGACTCATCTGCTGGGGCGACGGATACAGAAGTGGTTATTAATTTATGCATTTAACGGAGAATATGATGAAAACTTTTAAAATTTTATTATTAGCACTTTTTATTTCTGCCAATGCACAAGCAGCTGTCACTAGCATTGATGAAGTCATGAACGTTGTAGATCAAAAAAATATTTCTACGATGGAACAACTTCTTCCAGAACTTCCAGAAGACCTCCGCGCCAACTTCACGTTGGTACACCAATCAAAATCCCTTCAGGCTGCTTCTATGCAAAAGCCACGCGTGATTATGTACGGAAAAGATGGTGAGTTCATCGCGGCTTTCAACGGAGATGCAAACGCCAACGGTTTTAATAAATTGGAAATGATCCAATATAATAAAACTGAGAAGCGTTTTGACTTTTTTGAATTGGCATTCCCTATCGCTCGTGATTCTACAGGTAAAGCTGTGCGCCCACAGCGTAACCCAGCACTTTGTTTAACTTGTCACGGAACAAACCCGCATCCGATCTGGAACTCTTATAACAACTGGCCAGGCGCTTACGGTGCGTTTGATGATTTCCTAGAAGGTCAAGAGCTTGCAACGCTTGAAGCTTTTTTAGGTGCTCGTCGAGATATGGCTCGCTATACGGCCTTGAGTCCGCTTCAAGGGTCAAACATTTCTCCTTTCTCTTATGAAAAAAGAGGAAACATGAAGTTTCGTCCGAACCTTCGCATGGGACAATTTGCGGCTTATCTTCAGTCGACACAACTTGCGGCCAACATTCGTAAAGGCGGTCAGTTTGATCGTTACGCGGCTTTAATGATGTACGAAGTAGATCGTGGAATAACCAACCTACCTGAATACAACGAATGTCCAAGTCTCACGAGTGGAAAGCCCGTTTACAACGGTATGTGGACTCCAGAAGATGCGAAGAAGCTTCATGTGGCTCTCGAAACAGAGAGACAAAGAATTGCACCGCAAGGTCGACCAATTCCCGAAAAGTGGCATATCGTGAATGATCTCCACGTGTTGTATCACCCAAAATCGACACCCGGAGATTGGAGTCTTTCTCTTGAGACTGCAGACACGAAGACGACTGTGTTCCAACACGGAGATGGTCCTATTAGCTGGCACGTTTTGGGGGCCCTCAGCGAAGATTTCTACCGCGTGATTCCAGAGATCAAACCTCTCATCACTTTCCGTTCGCGCTACGAAGAAACCTCTAAGAATCAAAGATTGGTTCGCACACCCTTTGATCTTGAGCACCTCAGAACCCTTGACCGTTTGCCAATGAGAGTTGGATTTAAAACGGAAGATCGTTGCCCAATTTTACTCGCAAAAATCAAAAGAGACTGGATTCAGTAATTCTTACGAACCACGCTTCATTAGAGGCGTGGTTCATCCTTTCCGCATTTTCTCCTAGACAAGACTTCCCACGCTTTTTATCTTAGCCTCATGAAAAATATTTTGTTTTTAGTTATTGGATCTCTTTCCCTTATTTCTTGCAGCACCGGTTCAAAAATCACTTCACCCTTGAGTCTTCCTTCTCAACTCGATTTCCCGATCATCGACGTACACACTCACACGCGCTTTGATGGAAAAGTCGAACGCTCCAGCAAAATGATCATGACGGAAGAACAGTATTTTAAAGAGTTTAAAGAAGCCGGCGTGAGAGGAGCGATTTCCCATACGGAAGAAAATGGCGCAGAGTTCGTTGATCTGCGAAGTAAAAACGTTTTTCATTGTTTTGGTCTCTCCTCGCAAGTTCCTGTTGAGAAACTTGAGGCCAGCCTCAAATCTGGAAAATATCGCTGCATCAAAATCTATCTCGGCTACGTACATCAGTACGCCTATAGCAAAAACTATGAACCGGCCTACGCTCTGGCAGAGAAGTATCAGGTTCCCGTCGTGTTTCACACGGGCGATACCTACTCCACAAAAGGAAAGCTGAAATATGCAGACCCCCTCACGATTGATGAAGTGGCTGTAGATCACCCAAAAGTGAATTTTGTGATCGCTCACTGTGGAAACCCTTGGATTCAATCTGCCGCCGAAGTGGCTTATAAAAATCCAAACGTCTATTTAGACGGATCCGCCCTTCTCGTAGGAGATCTTTCAGAGACCGATCCCGAGAAGATTGAAGAATACGTGATCAAACCGATTCGTTGGGTTTTTGGATATCTGGAAGACCCTACAAAACTGATGTTCGGTACAGATTGGCCACTCACCCACATCAAACCTTACAGAGATGCGTTTCTGAAAGCGATTCCAAAGGAACATTGGAGAGCCGTTTTTTATGAAAATGCGAAGAACGTTTTTAAATTCCCCGATTTAGAAAAGAAAGAGTAAGTTTAGTACCAACTTTCTCCGCCAACGATCTGAATCAAATCCCATCTTGGCGGAACCCACTTAGGAATGTAGGGAGGACAACCCTCAGGTACATGAGCGGAGAGATCCGCAAAACTTCGAATACCTCTGCCAGAAAATCGGAGCTCGCTATATCCCTCTTCCGTGATAAATGGCACCCGTGAAAATCTCATCCAAGCTCTTGCAGAACAGTTTTCTTTATGAATTTCAAATTTTTTTTAAGTG
>JBFWOZ010000014.1:0-69339 GCA_050250255.1 Bdellovibrionales bacterium
TGAAGTGCTGTAACATCTGCAGAGTAAGAACCTTGCCGTACAAGATCTACTCCTAATGTACCTGAACCAGTTAAATCCGCTTTAATAAGCGTCTTTTCAATGGTTCCATCAATGGAAAGAGCATCATCCATACACTTTATTCCTGTGCCTACAGCCAGAGTATGAGCAGGAGCTGGAGGAGCAAGAGTGGTTGTTGCACGATGCTCAGGTGTGACCTGGGATGTGTATACATATGCTGTACGCAGAGGCATTTTCCAGCCCGTGTATTCGCCAGCAAGTCTCAAGTTATATTGATCTTTCCAGTTAAGGGGCTGATCAGACAAACTCGTAACAGCTCCACCGTTATTATAGCTGCCTTCAAAATCGAGTTTTTCGTTTTGACCATAGTTAGTCCAAGTGCCTTCAGCAAACAACATCCATGTATCAGAAGCCTTATAGTGTGTACCTAATGAAAGAGCTTGAGGTAAACCTGTTTTAACGCTCATGTCATCTTCAGGAAAATAAGTTGTGCCTAAAGCAGAATGAAAAAATCCTCCAGTTTTACCGTTAGCAACAACGCCTAAGTCACTACGATACATCATTCCAAGACCCCAAGTTTCACTTGGCGTGTACTGAACACCCAAACGGTATCCATACATGTTCGAACCTTTCATATTTCGGTATTCAAGATTCAAAACTTCATCGCCCGGGATAAGGTTAGTTAAATTCCCCGCTGCTACACCGGCCATGTCTGCTTGTACGAAACCACCGCGCCAAGCAGCTCCTACTTTCCATTGGTCATTTACTTTATAAGCAAGCCCGACAGAGACTTCCTGAATTGCTACGATTGTTTGAGATAACGCTTTAACTCCGCGTACACCTGTGTCGATGTTGCTATAAACGACATCGGTTCCACCAGCTGTGTATGTTCCTGCACCTAATGCCCATTTTTCATTGAATCTTTGTGAATAAAGTAGCGTCACAGGTGTTGCAATACGATTAGAAGTTTCATTCGTATTAGCTGACACATTCGGTGCGCCGTAAGCAATATTTGTTGGAGATAAGTTCAGGCTTAAATCCTTGCTTGACGATCCATTTCCAAGACCAGCTGGATTAAAATAGAGAGCTTCAGAACCCGCAACACTGGACGCTGCTGCTCCGCCGATGCCCATATAGTGACCTGACCAAAGCGTACTCTTTTCGAGACCCGCTGCATTCGCTGTGAAATGGATGGCAAGACCCATTGCAATCGTGACTAAACATAAAAACATTTTAAACATAGTTCCCCCTTTGGTTCTATTGCAACGCAAAGTCTTGCACGGCTCCTAAAGCATCTCAACAAGAAAAACGGCTTAACTCTCGAAAAAACTGGTTTTTTCCCAGTAGACCAATGAAATCTTATGTTGCATAGTTGCGCATGGCTAAAAGCGATATTTACAAAATAATGGAGCAAGAACTTCACTCTCTTCTCACCGAAGAGTTACCCCTTTCTGCGAGACTTGCGACATTTGTAGCGACTATTTATCAAAAACTACCGGGCGTTTCGTGGGTAGGATTTTATCTTTCTGAAGGAACATCGCGAGATCTTTGGGTGAGCCACTATCAAGGCCCTGTCGCCTGCCTTTATATTCCGAAAGGAAAAGGAGTTTGTGGAACTGCCTTTGAGCAAAAGCGCACACTTGTTGTTCCTGATGTACATCAATTCCCAGGTCACATCGCCTGCGATTCTAAATCCCAATCGGAAATTGTTTTGCCACTTCCCGCTTTCGCGCCCGTAAAAGGTGTGCTCGATCTCGATAGCCACTCATTATCAAATTTTGATGATGAAGACGCCAAGAAACTCGAGTCTCTTTTAGAATTATTATTTAAAGTATCGCATCCAACATGCTGAGCCCCGTTTCTTGACCCCTCCCCTATCTTAAGGTTCAATAGAGTATGCAGGTTTACTTAAAGTTTCTCATTACTCTCTTTATTTTCCTATTTACTCAGCAGAGCATGGCCAACGTGGTAGGCTCCGACGTTCAAAACTTCAATCCCACTACCAACGGACTTGATTTCGTCACGGTTCAATCTTCTGAAACTTTAAAGCCTGGCGTTCTCAATCTCGGGATGTTTTTAAATTACGCGGTGAACACTCTTCCCTATTACGATAACTCACCACAAGGCCGAACTCAGCTCAACGATTCGCTCCTCGGAGCCGATTTTAATTTAGGTTTAGGGCTCACGAACAACTGGGATATCGGCGTGAGCTTTCCTTTTGTTCTCAACCAAACCGTAAAAGATAACTCGGGTTATCATGGAGAATTCTCAAAAACGGGTAACACGGAAATTCGTTTTAATACGAAGTATCGAGTGATGGGTGATGATGCCGGCGGCTTGGCCATTATCGGATCCACCAACATCAATCGTTTGATAGATAACCCCTACTCAGGGACCGATGCTGGCCCTACTTACAATTTAGAACTCGCCGCGGACACGACTCTTCATCAGATCGCCCTTGGGGGAAACTTGGGTTATCGCTGGCGCTCCTCGGGGCGCAGGGTGCCTGGAACTTTTATTGAGCCTTTAAAAAATCAGTTCATCGCTTCAGCTGCGGGCAGCTATCTTCTTAATGGCATGGATACAAAATTGATTGCCGAACTCTTTACGAGTTTTCCTGCAGAAAAAAGTAGTGGGGATCAAGAACGAAGTCTCTCTTCTGCAGAAATGCTTGTTGGGGCAAAACACGATCTCACTCATCAACTCGCACTTCACGGTGGACTCGGTACGGAACTTAATCACTCCACCTCTTCTCCCGATTGGCGTGTATATGTTGGTCTCAACTACGCGGTGGGACCTCTTTTCCAAAAGTCTAACGAGCCTCATCTCGTACCCCTACCTACTGATAACGTGAAGGTAGAGCAATTTCTTTCAAGTAATATTTATTTTGAATTCGATTCTGACCGCATGGTGGGAGATTACGCCTCGACTCTTGAAGAACTCGCTGATCATTTAAACAAATCTCCTTTTAAAGAACTGCACATCGATGGCCACACCGATTCTATCGGAAGCGAAGAATACAACCGATATCTTAGTCTTAAACGTGCTCAAGCTATTCGCAATTATATGATTGCAAAACACAAATTCACTGGAAAAAAAATCACTGCCCATGGCTTTGGGGAATCGCGACCCATTGCTAACAACGGAAACTTCCAGGGCCGACAACAAAACCGCCGTGTGGAGTTTAAAATTTTTCGATGAGCCAATTTGATCTTCTTATTGAATGTGGATACTTACTTGATGTCCGAGCTAATGACTGTAAAATATTGGAAAAACAGCTCATCGGTGTTCAAAATGGTCAATTCGCACTGATTGAACCGACCACTGATAAAAACGTCAACCTCAAGCAAAATGCAAAAAAGTATATCGATGCCCGAGAACAACTTCTCATCCCGGGGCTGATCAACGGACACACACATCTTCCAATGAGTTTGTTTCGTGGTTTGGCAGAGGACATGGAGTTTCAAGAATGGCTCCATCAGTATATTCTCCCCATCGAAAATAAAATTCTGGATGAAGACTTTGTACGTGTAGGTACCGAACTCTCGCTTTGGGAATCTGCCAGTTACGGTGTGACGACTTTTAATGACATGTATTACTACACTCCTATTGTTGCCGATGCGATTTTGCGCTCCGGTCTTCGCGGTATTGTCGCGCAAACTTTTATGGATTTTCCAACTCCCGATAACAAACAAGGTGGCGACAATTCGGAAAAGCTTCTTCTCCAATCCGTCGAGTTTTGTAAGAATGAATCACGTGTACGCGTAAGTCTCGCTCCCCATGCTCCCTATACCTGTAATGATGAAACGATCAAAAAGACCATAAGACTTGCCGAGAAACATCAACTCTCTATCCACATTCACGTTTCCGAAACAAAATTTGAAGTGGATGAATCTCAAAAAATTTATAATAAAAGCCCCGTGCAAAGACTTTGGGATTTAGGCCTTATGAAAATCCCTAGCGTTTTTGCACACGGTGTGCATCTTTCAAGCTCCGATTTAGATCTGCTTCAAAAATCAAACACAAGTGTCATTCATAATCCCGAGAGCAATATGAAGATTGCGGCCGGCATTGCTTCTATCCCTGAACTCTTAAATCGTAATATTCCTGTGGGCCTTGGAACTGACGGCTGCGCCAGCAATAACAACTTGAATCTCGTCTGCGAGATGGATGTGGCGGCTAAGCTTCAAAAGTTAAAACATCTTGGCAAAGGCCTTACCGCGAAACAAATCCTTCGCATGGCCACGATTGAAGGTGCGAGAGCACTTCATTGGGATGATAAAATTGGCTCCGTGGAAGTGGGTAAATTCGCGGATTTTGCACTTCTTAAGCTCGATGTTCCCCACATGCAGCCGACCCATGATCTCTTAAGCCACCTTGTCTATTCTGCAAATGGATCCGAAATCGAAGAGACGTACTGTGAAGGTCAAAAGGTGTATGATCGTTCTGGTCCAACACGGTTAGATCGTCTCAAAATTTTAAAAGAGACCGATTTTTTTAAGAATAAAATCGCTCAATTTTTGTCTCAAAACAAGACGCCCAACTAAAGTCTAGCTCGCAAGTCTCCGATCCATATCTATCGATATTGAAAGGGGTTCCCGCATGAGTTTTAATGACGACATTGCCAGTGTTTACGAATTCTTACTTCATACATCTGAAGGTAATCTTAAGAAGATGCTGGTAGATAACAAAATGACCGACACGCATCTGAGAATGCTTCTAAAGGTGGTAAAAACCTGCAACCTTGAGCAGTTCCGAATGTGCTATCAAAAGCAGGAATTTCCGAAGGTAAAGTTTAGTGCTTCCGAATCGAATCTTAAAGAAACTTTCTGGGATTGTTGCGCAAAAACGCTTCAATCAAGAGGCTTGATAGGTGCGACTCCGGCAATCATCGAAGAAGTCGTAACAATACCAAAAGCCGCTTAATTTTTTATTAATTTAAAAAAAAGAAAAGCTCGAATCGAAAGATTCGGGCTTTTTTTATTGAGTCTCGACGATCTCAGTTGCCGCTCGCTTTACGCGATCCCAAATGGCTTCCCATAGATCGCCCTTAAAATGATTTGGCCAAACAAGATAAAGATAGTCTGCTTCGCTTTGTGATTTTTCACGAAGCTGTGAGTAGAGGCCACGAGCGGCGATACGAGGATCTGGCGATAAGGAAATTTCCTCACCTTTTAAAGAATGACTTACTATTTCTCCCACCACCTGACGAGGAAGACTTTTTGGGGTACGAATTATGAATAAAGGTTTTTCCGGTTGGTAGTGATGTTTCAAATGCCCCGGTGAATTTACCTTTTCTGAAACTATCACCGGCTCATAGCCTTCACGATTCAAAACACGATCGAGATCTTCTTGAGTGATCGCTCCTGGCCTTAGGAGAAAAACTTTTTCGCCTTCAATCTGAATCACTGTTGATTCCACTCCCCACTCAGAAGGACCGCTGGGTAATACATAGAGATTGGGAAAACTTTCTTCGACATGTTCCGCACGGGTGGGACTGGTTTTGCCAAATTTATTGGCACTTGGTGCTGCGACCGGATGCCCTAGTCGTTCGATCATCTCTTGAGCCATCGGGTGAGAAGGCATACGCACGGCAACGGTTTCAAGTCCTGAGGTGATAAGAGCATTGAGTTCTTTTTTCTTAGGAACCACAAGAGTCAGAGGACCTGGCCAAAACTCTTCAGAGAGCATTTGTGAAAGCGAACTCCACTCCCCTACAACTTCAGTGAGTTGAGAACGATTGGAAACGTGTACGATGAGAGGATCAAAAAAGGGACGTTCTTTTAAGGAAAAAATATTTTCTAAAGCTTTTTGTGAATGGATTGAAGCCGCAAGACCGTACACGGTTTCCGTTGGCATTCCGACATTGTGTTCGAGAGAAAGAAGAAGGGCCGCAAATTCTACGGCCGGAATTTCAGGCGAGCCACTCAGCTCGCCTGTGATAGGGCCGACATCCGACTTATTATAGTCCTTTGGCTTTTTTAACAGCTGCGAGGATGTTGATAACTCCATATCCATATGTGTTGTTGGGTATCATGGTTCCCGGAACGCCGCCACAGGTTTGTGTGCTCTTTAAAGGCGTAGCGGTTTTTTCAATCATATCAATGGTCATATCGATTTTCCCAATAAATTCAGGAACCGCAGACCATAAAAGTGCAACAACTCCTACAACGTGAGGACCCGCCATCGATGTTCCACTCCACCCAGCCTTTTGGTAAATTTTTCCAGGCACGGCAGACATGATGTTCACACCAGGCGCCACAACATCAGGGCCTAACATTCCATCAAACATAGAAGGACCACGACTTGAAAAAGAAGCTATCGTTCCCATACGATGATCGTGGGCGCCGACCGAAAACGTAAGGGCCGAATGTGTTGCGGGCTGATCTTTGACCGTGCTGCAGTTAGGACCTTCATTCCCTGCCGACACAACAACCATAATTCCTGCCATTTTCATTGCCCTTAAAACAGGAAGCATTTCTGAACCCATACAACCTTCCGTTATAGGGCAGCCCCACGAATTGTTAATCACGTGCGGCGCTTTTGTAGGATCACCTTCTGTTTTAGGATTTTTTCCGAAAGCGTAAGGAGCCAAAAACCACTCGAAACATTCGATATAAGTTGTAGGCTTTCCGTTACCGGCGTCCATATTGCGACAGCCGATCCACTTACTCCCGGGAGCGACACCGATTTGTTTTCCCATGCCGTCATCACCAACGACGGTACCAATTGTGTGTGTTCCGTGCGCGTGGTCGTCACAAGGGACTTTTGAATCGTAACCACAACGATTCCCTGTGCTTGAACCTTGGTGAATGGCATCGTGCCAGTTGTAGTTATGATCCGTTACGTTTGCAGAATACCCACGATAGTGATTCATGAGAGCGGGATGTTGCCACTCAATGCCCGTATCCTGACCAGCAACAATAATTCCTTGGCCGTTTGTCTGAAACTCATTCCAAACTTTATCGGCGTTGATAAAAACAATGTTGTCTTCCACGAGATTCGGCATCTCAGGCGCGATTGCGGCGGGCGGGCCCAAAACCGGAATCGTCGGATTGCCGATGATTTGTCCAACATCGGATCGTTCACTCAACTCGCGAATGAGTTCGGGAGTTGCGGCCGGTATGGAAATCATGTTTGCGATATGAAAAGAGCGGTACTCAAATTTTCCCTTAAGAGTTTTCAAAAGATCTTTTTGAGTTTTCAGAGCAATTTTTGAGAGCTTTTTGTAAACATAAACTCCCTTTTCTTCTTTAGTTTCAAGATCTGAAGCATTTGAAAGATCGGCTTGCTCTTTCATCACCACAATGATGTCCGTCGTGGATCGTTTTTCAAAACCTTGAAGCTGAGGAGAAATTTTTGCGGAAGAGGTCTGTGCCGTATTTCCTGACATCAAGATCCATGCAAGTAACAGGGTCATGAGTACGGTCAAAATAATCCAAGCACGTTGAGTCGAAGACCTGCTCCCGTGCGACGTTTTTTGTACCATTAAGTCCCTCCTTGAAACGAATGGCGTAACGAATCCCAACCATGGGATCATCCCTAAAATGCTAGTCCTGCTTTTTTAAATATGCACGTGGAACTACAAGAGCTTGACGCACCCTTGCTACCAAAAGGAGCGGCGCACCTTTTATGGGAAGTGGTTACCTTTTGGGTGGCCTTCGAGATGGGGCTTGTGTAAGTTTATTTCTTTTGGAGGAAACACGAATGGATTTTGCACTTTTCAACTTGGTAGGGCTTTTATTTGTTCTTCGCTGGCTTCACATCTTCTTCGGAGTGATTTGGATCGGGCTTCTTTATTACTTTAACTTTGTTCACGGTGCCTTTATGGCCGAAGCAGAGGCCTCAGCAAAACCTTCTGTGGTTCAAAAATTATTACCACGAGCTCTTTGGTGGTTCCGTTGGGGAGCTATGTATACGATGATCACGGGTCTTACTTACCTGATGATTCGGGCACATCAAATGGGTGCTGACTTTTTCAACAACCCTTACGGTGTATGTATCACTCTTGGAGCAGGCCTTGGACTCATCATGTGGGCCAACGTTTGGTTCGTGATTTGGCCAAATCAAAAAGTGGTCATTCAATCCGCAACTCAAGTAGCAACTGGTGGACAAGCTCTCCCAACCGCTGCAAATTCTGCAGCTCGTGCGCTTGTTGCTTCACGCACCAACGTACTTTTCTCAATCCCTATGCTTTTTTTCATGGCGGCTTCAAGCCACTTACCAATCATGATGGATGAAAATTCCAATCTGTCGGTCATGTGGATCATTCTTTTAGCTGTGATTGGCGCATTAGAGTTTAACGCTCTAAAAGGAAAAACCGGTCCAATGACGACAATAAAGGGCGTGGTTCATTGTGGATTTGCACTCACTGCGTTTTTCTACGTTGTGATTGAGATCATGCTCTAGGAAGTTTTTGTGTCGCTGGCCACTGTGTTCAAAATTTTGATCGTTCACTTTGTTCTCGCTATAGCTTTTATCGGCTGTACCAAAAAACAAAGTGAACCTGTGACTAGCGATCCACAAACCATCACTGCCGAAGCCCTCATCACAAAAGGTCGCAATTCTTATCAAACGAACTGTTCTGCTTGTCACAATATGGATCCTAAAAAGCCTGGAAATCTTGGACCAGAGGTTTTTGGTGCATCACGCGAACTGATCGAACGACGCGTGATTCATGGAGATTACCCCGCAGGCTATACTCCTAAACGAGCGAGCAAAGCGATGGTCGCCCTTCCTCATATGAAGAACGACATTGAAGCCCTCACCGCTTATTTAAATTCACCTTAAGTTAACTGAGAAGACCTCGAAGAATCGGCGCCACCGTACCGTTGCGGTCAATCGTTCGGTAAAGCTGAGTCGAAACTCCGTAACTGCTATAAATCGTGTTCACGATCGAACTGAAGCTTAAGTAATCTTTGATATCGAATCTCATTGGCTTATCTTCACGATCTTGCATCGTCGAAAAGTCAAAAGGTCGACCCATCGTACGAAGTTTGTCGCGGTCGATTTCTAAATGTGCACCGGAGAGAGCTTCCGTTGGAGTTTGGAAATCCGATGCCCCGATGACCATGCCTCCGCGAATACCTTTACCACCCACGAGCACAGAGTTCGCCAGCGGATTGTGATCCGTGCCGGTCTCATCCATGCCCTTATCTTTTTGTCGCATAGAACGACCAAACTCAGAGGTCACCATGAATGTTGTGAGGTCATAAAGAGATCGTGTCTGATCATAAGGGGTCGCTTTAAGGAATTGAATCAACTCCACCACTTTATCCATGGCTTTAGCAAGCGCCACCGGCTGATTTTTACAATCCGTAGGTGCGTGAGCATCAAATACAAACTCAGGATTTCCGTACTCTAAAATCACAGACTTCGTAATATGCTTCTTAAAGAGTTGGGCCATGATCGGTAGGAAACTCTTATTACCCATTGGCGGTTCAACTTCACGAAGGCGATTCACCAGATCAGGTCCTGCCTGAAGTGCCTGAGCCATCCCTTTTGAGCCTTCAGAAAATTGGCCAGTGCCTTGGCTATTCGCCATCAACCGCATGTTCACAAACTTCAGCATGCGCGATTGTAAATCTAACGGCGGTTTCGCTTTTAAACCTTTAACCAGGGCGGAAGCGGAATCCACGCTCAGAGGTACCGTTGAATTAAAATTTGTAAGATTTAAGTTTGTGATCCCAAAAGTCGCGGCCGTTGAGCTCACTCCATCGAGCGGCTCTTTTACTCCCACTTTGTTCAAGTGAGGAATAAATGCTTCACCTCCAAAAGGATTCCCGGAGAAAGCAAACTTCATGTTTTCGGCGTGGCCGTCAAAAGCATGGGCCATCACCACGCCATTGAGGACGGAAAAATCGCTCGCGTGAGGTTTCAATTTATCCACAACGGTGGTAGCAAAAGTTTGTCCCGAGCGTGTGCCGGACCAGACTTGGGGATCTGTATTGAGATAGTTATGGATGTACTTTGCTTCTTTCATGGCAAGTCGTCTTGCATCAAACAGATAAGAAACATCCACTCCGCCAGAATAATAAATCTGAACGAAAAAGTGGGGGTCTTCAATATCGGCGAGAGCCAATGAAGGAAGCTGTGGAAGCATCCAAAGAGCACCACCCATGGCGCTAAGTTTTAAAAAGTCACGTCTCTGAAGTTCTGCATTCCATGTCTGTTTCATAGATCACTTCCTTAAAAGAAAATGAGGATTTAAAAATAAAGTCGATAACGCTTCTTGAATGACGAGTGGTCCTGTTTCTCGTGCATATTCCGCACTCATCAAAAAATCTTTCCAAGCCAGATATTCTGCTTCCGGCGCATCATATTGCATGAAGAGCATCCAAACTTTTAGGAGGTTCGCTTCGTTTCGAGAGCTTGCTTGGGGCCATGCACAGAGAGCCTTGAGAGATCCAAGCACATCTGGGTCCAGTTGACGAAAAATCGGATCTTCCACCGGTGTTTCGTTACAAGCCTGACTGAGCCAGATTGCAAACGAGTTAAGAGAAAGATTCCAAATCACCATATTTGTCGGATTAGGATCTCCGTTTCGAAAGCCGCCTTCATTCCCGGTGCCTGTATGATAACCAAGAAGTTTTGTGAGATCTGCTGAACCTACAAAACGACTAAAAGTAAACTTGGAGCCAGGAACAAAAAGTCTTTCAAGCAGAGTCGAATTGATCGCTTGATATCCTTGAAACTTCGAAGCAAAAAAAGCATTCGCCCCTAAAGTCAAACTCACCAAACAGGCAATAAGTACGAAATATCTTTTCATTATTGACCTCCCGCTAACATTTTTTCTGCCCAAAGGACCAACACTTCTCGGTCGGCATTGGTCATATATTTATTTAGTGGCATACGAAGATCCGCGTTCGTCTGCGTGAGACGATCTAAAATCGACGTTAAACTTTCTTTTTGTGAATAATATTGTCCATTTTGTTTTTTATGCGGAAAGTTCATCTCGCCAGAGGGTAGCTTGATCCACTGTGAGAGATTTAAGCTAGAAGAGACTCCATGACATTGCGTGCAGTTTTTTTCAAAAATAAATGCCACTTTGCATGGAGGTTTACCTGCTGGATGATCTCCAGGCGCGTAGTCGTAACACTCATTGGAATTCGGATCGGCCATCTCAAATGTTTTACTTAAGAGAAGTCTCGTCCATAATCCTTTTAAAGCTTGGCTTGAGTTTGTTTGCGCTTCTGTCGCAAAAGCCTTCGTGAGGTACTCAAGATATCCGGCATCGAGGATTTGCTCCTCCCCTAGCAGATATTGAGTGGCACGTTTCACGATACACGCTTTTGTCTCAGGGGCGTCTTTAATGGTCTTAAAGAGATCTTCGACGTTATCCCCATATACATTTTTTTCTGGGTATTGGGTTGAGCGAATATAACCGACGTTCCATGTTCGGCCGCTTCCTGCAGGAGCTTTCCACTCTTCCAGATAAGGACCTTTAGGGATGACCACCATATCATCGAAGCGAATTTCATTCGTGTAAGCCCACGAGTATCCACCATAACCTAAATCTCTGAAATATCCCGCCATCGGATCGAGTTTATAGTGACAAGACTGGCAAGACGTCTCGCTGGAATGGCGACCTTGACCATGAGTTTCTGGTTGCACGACATTGATGGGCGTTAAGTCGTCACAAAAGTAACGCTTAAGAATAAAGCTTGCGCGTTTACGATTAAAGTTCGTCGAAGAGTTCGGGATATTCACATAGAGATTACGACTTAATTGAACAGATTCATTTTGTACTTTGAAAATATTAAAGTCGAGTTCTTTAAGCTCTGTAACGAGACGAGGGTTGTAGACACTCGAATGAAGGCTATCGATCATCTTCAAATACTCTGGAGCCATCGCTTTGAGTTGACGAATTTTTTCAAGAGTATTTAAGGCGAAAGGAATTTCAGGAAAGTTACAGGCGAGATAAAAAGAACCCCAAGAGTTTTCCGCATTTCTGAGCATATTGAAAACACCAATAGGCATTCCAAAATACCGTGGACCTAAAACCACCGACTTCGGATCTGGGTAGACAAGTTTACAAAGCTCTACGCGATTGGCTTCAATGCCTGTTTCAGCAATTGCCGCTAACTGATCAACAAGTCCGAGCCAACTATTACGAGCATATTCACGATACTCCTGATCTGTTTTTGTTTTGTCTGGCGAAATAAAAAGACGATCTTGCGTATTTAAATATTGAGGGTGTCTGTAGTCGAGAAGCTTCAGGTAGTTTCCGTTCTTGGCCACTTCTCGAGCGGCAGTAATCGCAGCTGGTGCATCAAAAATCGTGTCACGGTAACGACCACCAACATCAGGATATCGATCGTCGTACAAACGGAGGCTTTCATTTTTATAACCAAAGAAAAAGAGATTGAAATCAAGAATCGATTCTGAAAACCGAGGATCTTTCATGAAAAACTCAATGATCTCTTGTCTGGAAAACATCATCAGCTTTGCGAGATCATCTTTATGGCTTAAAGCAGCGCCGTTTCTTAAGAGCCTTGCAACTTTATTAATCCATTCTTTTTTCTTCCACTCTTCGCTGGGATTGGCCGCCAAGGATGCGGGCTCCATAGTTTCTTGTTTTACTTCAACCGCAGGTGACGATTCTCTTGGGGAACTGGATTGAGAAGTACAAGAAACAAGACCTAATATAAGAAGTGAGCAAACTAAAATTCTCACTCTACTATTCATGATACCCATGACAAGTTCCCCCCCATTTTAACGAATCCACAATTCGTTGAATTTTGTTTAGCAATGACAGAAAATACATTCCCTAATTTTCTGTCAATACCATTTATTAAAGGGGTCAAAATGGCGCCAACAAAATGTTCCCTAAAAATTAATTATGTACCAATATTCGTATGATTTTGTTTGTCTTTCCAAGAAAGAAGTAGAGAGAGAACAGCAAAAACACAAGCAATCCCCATCATCAAGATTCGCTCTCCCCAAAGATCTGCGAGCAGGCCAATGGGAACGCTCATAATCGGTCCTAAGGAGATAAAGGCCATGCCGATCATTGAGGCGACTCTTCCGCGAATTTCGTTGGTGATCGCGAGTTGAATCGTTACGTTGAGAGAACTAATACTGAGAAACATAAAATAGGAAAAACAAGTGAGCCCGATCACAGCAAGAGCGAGAGTCTCCACTTCAGCGATCATGATGAGAAAAAGAATCACTCCACTGATACCAAAGGGTAATGCCTTTAACGGATAACGAGGACTCCAAAGGAGAAATGTGACACTACCCATGAGCGCTCCGAAACCTGGGGCCGCAAAAACAAATCCAAACTCCTCGGCGCTAAGATGAAAACGGTTTTGCAAATAAACTCGAAAAATCGTGAACACGAGTGGGAACATGAGTCCGATCACAAGAAAAAGCTGCAACACAACACGAAAAAGTGTTCCGTTGCGACGAATGAATTGCCATGCCTCTTTCATTCCCTGCTTTCCCGCTTGCGGGACATTTTTAAAAGCGAGGGATGGAATTCGTGCAATCACCAGAACAAGCGCTAAGAAACTCACAGCATTCAACCAAAAGACACTGGCTTCACCAAAAACACCAAGAAGCACTCCCGCAATCGCTGGCCCAATCACTCTTGACGTATGAAAGTTCACCGCATTAAGCGCCAGAGCTTGTTGAAAATCCTCCCGAGGCACCACTTGAGGCGTAATTTTGTTAAAGGCTGGTAAATCAAAAGCGATCACCGTTCCCTCAAGAATAGAAAAAATCACGAGGTGCCATAGCTGGACATGTCCCACACTTATGAGAAGTCCGAGCCCGAAAGCCAAAACCGCTAAAAGAAGTTGGGTGATCAAAAGGATACTACGAATTCGACTACGGTCTGCCAGAACACCAGCAAAAGGACCAATGATGAGATTAGGTACCGCGGAAGCAAAAATCAAAGCACCCATGGCCGAAGAAGTTCCCACCAGATTGAGAACGATCCAACTCTTTGCAAGCTCTTGCATCCAATTTCCTACTAAAGAAAGAGTTTGCGCTCCAAAAAAAAGTCGAAAGTATTTGTGCTTAAACGGAGAAAAGCGCGACTTGAGAAATCTCAAAGCGCGCTTTTCGTTGGGAATCATTTGTCCTTTTGCAGGCTCTAATGGTGCGATTCTTTTATCCTATTTTATTTAATTCCCAATTTTTTCAAGAACGCTTGATTGTTCGGCGCTCTTTCCAAAAACTCCGTGATCAATTGAAGCGGTTCAACCATGTTCCCCTTTTCAAGAATTGTTGCTCGATAACGTCCACCAACAACTGGATCTAAAATCTTTCCATTCTCGAAACGCGTGAACATGTCTTGAGCGTAAACTTCTGACCAGAGATAGCCGTAATAACCGGCATCATATCCGCCCATCATATGACCAAACCCTGCAGCGAAATGTCCTCCAGGAAGCGGTTTCACCCCAATGATTTGCTGATAAAGGCGATCGTGCACTTGAGTTGTATCCACTTTCCCGGCGGTTGTATGAATCGTCATATCAAAAAGTCCGAGGAAAAGCTGACGAGTATAGAAATAACCCTGATTAAAATCTTTCGCCGCCATCATTTGCTTTAAAAGTTCAGGTGGTAGTTTGTTATTCGTATTTTGGTAGTGGCCAGACAGTTTATTCAAAATAGACGTATCCCAAACCCAGTTTTCAAGCATTTGCGAAGGGGCTTCCACAAAATCTTGTCTCACGCTCGTACCTGCGAGACTCGCGTAAGGTGCCTTCGTCAAAGTTTGGTGCATGATATGGCCGAATTCGTGAAAAAGCGTTTCCACTTCATCGTGGTTCAAGAGCGAAGGTTTGCCGTTCGCTGGTGGATTAAAATTCGCGACGATCGAAGAGATCGGTACGGAATAACGATCACCCTTCTGACGACCCATGATGAGTGTAAAAGCGGCCGCATGACCATACTTTCCTTCACGAGGTGCTAAATCCATAAAAAAGTAAGAGATGAGTTGCCCATCTCTCTTATCCATTACTCGATAGAGAGAAACGTTCGATGCCCAAACGTCTGCGTTATCGACTTTTTCGTAACGAACTCCCAAGAGTTCGGAATACACATCAAACACTCCGCTCATCACATAATCGAGAGGGAAATATTCACGGATTTTTTCATCATCGAGAGTGTAGTCACGTTTTTTCAGTTGATAAGTGAGATAAGGAATGTCCCAGATCTCCACGACCGTTGCGGAACGATCGGACTCTTGTTTGAATCTTAAAAGTTGGGTGATGTCGGCCTTATTACGAACGGCAAGTTTTGTTTTCAACCCGTTGAGGAAAGTGAGCGCAGTTTTATCATCTTTCGCCATTCGACCATTGATGCGGTACTGCGCCCAATTACGATAACCCATAAGCTGAGCGATTTGCTGGCGAAGAACAACGGCTTTTTCCAAAAGCGCCGTGTTGGCAGCCGCTGCGCGATTTTGATAAGCCGTAATCATTTTCTTACGGGTTTCGACGTTTTTCGCACTCTGCATGATCTGGGTGTAATCCGTAGATTTTGTGGTGGCGATAAAAAGTCCATCGGAAGTTTTCTTAAGACGGGCGATCACGCTCTCAGGAACACCATCAAGTTCTGCCAATGTGTAAAGAACGGTCGAAGTGTCATTATTGAGGTTTGCGGAGAATTCAGCCTCTAGTTTTGTGAGCTGAGTTTTAAGATCTTTCACTTTTGCTAACTGAGCGGCTGGTAATTTCAAGCCATTCTTCTCGAAGCTATCTAACGTTTCACGAAGAAGCCGCGTCTCGCCAGCATTTCTTCCTACAAGAACCTTCAGCACATCGTAAAGATCTTTACGAGTCGATACGGTGACTGAAAATTCACCTTGTTTCTTTTCACAGGTCTCGCCCTCTTTACGAAGAGCTTCGTTTTGCGAAACGTAACCCATAAAAACAAGCGGGGTAATGGCATCGGAGAAATCAGCAAGCGCGGTTTCTACTTCCAGCATCGTCGAATCGAAGTTTCGCTTTTCTGCGGGAAGAACAACCACGGCGTCTAGACGTTTTTTCGTGGTATCAATGGCTTCATCACAGAGCTTTGAAAGCTCGCCGCTCGCGTATTCATAGCGAATGAGTGGGGCCGTTAATGTGGTTGGCTCACCCTTATCATTGCGAAGCGACTGCATCGACTTCGGGCTTTGATAACGACTTTGTGCACAAGCCGACAAAAGTAAAAATGAGAAAACTAAAACACGTGAAAACATATAACCCCCTAAATTTTTGAACCCCAACAATTCGACTTAAAATGTCGACGAATGGAATTCGGTGAGAGCAAGAAGCAAGCCAGGAAAATCTCCGTAGAAATCGATTTTCATGAGAGATTACTAGCCATTATGCTCCCACTTGATGGTTCTATTGTTCAGAGGAACGAGCAGAGTGTCACCAATAAACAGGGTGCTTCAATTTCTAAAAGCGCAGAACATATTGTAGAGTTTTTAGAGCTCCGCAACATGACTCTCACTTTTATTGAAAAAAATGCTATAAATCCCTATTATTACTGATGTTAACGAAAGAAGAGCTCGATCTATGAAGATCTGCACCCTACTCATTATTGCTATCGCCCTTATTCTTTCAACCGGAAACTCCTCGGTCATGGCTAGCACGCTTCCTTCTTCCATCGAAAGTCCGCTACAGGCCCTTCAACTGCTTCACCGCTTGCAGGAAGGGACCGAAAGTTCCCAAGAGGTTCTTCACCGCATCGGCCATACCGATTTCGAACGTTGGGCTAAAGAAGGCTACCGACTCCTCTCCGCACGTTTTCAAGAAAATGCAGCGGGTCCCAGCCGCTTTGACAGCATCGCCCTCTTTCGCCTAGTGAACGGCGATGGCCGTGAACGCACCCTCAGCTACTACGTGAAGACGAAGTTTCTTGTGAGTTCCATCGAAGATATTCGTACTGTGCCGGACGCTGAGAAATCCGAAGACCTCGCTGGTTTGTAGCTTTTTAATTTCAAGAACTGTCGAAACTACCTAAGCTCTCTTGTAATGTTCATAATCATTAAAAACAGATACAGCCCGCCTTACCTTCTATAATTCGTACAGATACTCGGCATCACTTAGGCTTTCAGCCCAAAGCCTCAGCGAGGATCTACCTCCGTTCAATTTAATAATATAGCTGAAAGTATTGACTTTTCCTGGACCTAAAGCTACAAATTTACTCATGAGCCGGCCCCAACTTAAACTTTTTAAGCAAGATTCCACTTCTTTTGGTGGCAGTCTATTTACCGGCAATGCTCGGGAAAAGAGGCCTTTTTCTCGGAAATGCCTCACTCATGTGGTGATGCGATCTCGTCATGCTGTTGGAAGCTGGTCGATGCTTCAGCCTAAAAATAAAAAGTATATTGATTCCAAAGTTCGATACTTTGCAAAGAAGTTTTATGTGAATCTCAAGCGTTTTGAGAATGTGGGAAATCATCTCCACATCGTAATTCAAGCTCCTACGAGAGAAGCACAGGCGAATTTTCTTCGAACTATTAGTGCGCTTATCAGTCGTCAGGTGATGGGGGCTCACAAAGGGAGTCCCACAAAGATTCAAAAGTTTTGGGACGCAAAACCCTTCACGAAACTTGTGAAATGGGCGGTTCAGTATCCTAGGCTCATGAAGTACATGGCTTATAATTCTCTTGAAGCGATTGGGTTTTCTAAACAAGGTGCTAAAGAATATCTCGCACTCTTCTCAAGTTCATGAGAATAGGGTGAAATGATGTTCTCCACTGTTGCACTTTTTAAATTGCTACCACTAACACTTGTTCTTCACTGTCTTGAGGAGTGGTTGGGCGGCTTTCCAGAGTGGGCCACACGCCATTTTGGTGGTATTACGACAAGAAAATTTTATTTTCTGAGCCACGTTCCTATTTTTGCTGTTGTCTTCTATTTCTCAGGAACTTTTCATCAACTTCAAAATCCTACTGAGATGCTTCTCGCTCTCATAGTTCTATTCATACTCTTTACCAATGGAATCTTTCATCTCATTACCACCATTTGGTTTCGTGAGTATTCCCCCGGCGTGATCACTTCTCTACTTTGCTACTTTCCATTTACAATTCTCGTTTGTTATCAGCTTCTTGCAGAAAATGTTCTTAATGCCTCTCAACTTCTTTTAGCACTTCTTCTTGGATCGATTATTTCTCTTTTCGTGATCTACAGTCTGACTTGGAAGAAAATTCTATGAGCTGGTTCAAAACCATGCCGGAAGGCCTTCAAATCAATATTTATGTCCAACCTGGTGCAAAAGTCTCACAGATCGATGGCGAACATGATGGTCGATTGAAAGTCCGTATTGCTGCTCCACCTGTGGACGGAGCCGCCAATGAGGAAGTGATTCGCTTCTTTGCAAAAATTCTTGGAATGAAACAAAAAGATGTGCAGGTTTTAAGAGGAGAAAAAAGTCGTAAAAAAGATCTTTTATGTGTGGCCAATGAGCAGCAAATTCTCGGCATTGTCGAAACATTACGAAAGATTTAATTCACTCGCGCTGAACCTTCATCAGTGACCCGTACCGTTCAGTGAATTCACTAAGCCCTCACAAACACCTTTTGCATCACCAAAGACGAGCGAGCAATTGTCGTAATAAAAAAGTGAATTATCAACACCGGCGTAACCGGCTTTCATCGAACGCTTTATGACGAACACTTGTTTGGCTTTGTAAGCATCTAAAATAGGCATTCCAAAAAGTGGGCTTTGTTTATTGGTTTTCGCATCAGGATTTACAATATCGTTCGCACCAATAACAAGTGCGACATCACAGGAAGAAAATTCTCCGTTGATTTCATCGAGTTCAAATACGCAGTCGTAAGGAATATCCGCTTCCGCAAGAAGCACATTCATATGGCCTGGCATTCGACCTGCCACTGGGTGGATCGCAAATTTTACTTCAATGCCTTTGCCTTGTAGCGTTTTGAAAAGTTCTTTTACCGAATGCTGAGCTTGCGCGACCGCCATCCCGTAACCAGGAATAATGATCACCGAAGAACAATTCTCTAACATAAAAGCGGCATCATCGACGCCCGATGAACGCACTTTCTTTTGTGGACCATCGGCTGCAGCCACTGTCGCTTCCGCGCCAAATCCACCGAGAATCACGCTGATGAAAGAGCGATTCATTGCCTTACACATAATGTAAGAGAGAATCGCGCCGCTACTTCCGACAAGTGCTCCCGTTGCGATCAACAAATGATTATGTAGCGTAAAACCCGTCGCACTCGCTGCCCAACCCGAATAAGAATTAAGCATCGAGACCACGACCGGCATATCGGCACCGCCAATAGGAATCACGATGAGAACTCCTAAGAGAAACGACAGGCCCGTTAAAATAAGAAGCAAATCTAGTCTAGGATCTTGAGTGGTATAAAAACAAAGTCCTAAACAGATCAAAATCAGACAGAGATTTAATAAATGCTGTCCCTTGAAAACCACAGGGTTAGAAGACAGTGATCCTTGCAACTTCCCGTAGGCAATCACTGAACCCGTAAACGTGATAGCGCCGATCAAAATTCCAAGACTAATTTCAATAATCAAAACTGCGTCCAGCGAATTTTCTGACTGGTGCATAAGAAAAGTACCAAGTCCTACCGCCACCGCCGAAAGGCCCACAAAACTATGTAAGATAGCCACAAGTTGCGGCATGTTGGTCATTTCAATTCTTAGCGCTAAGAGAGCCCCGATGAGAAGACCGCCGCCTAATCCTGCAATGATCCAAGTATAATTTTTAACTTCAGGATTAAAAAGTGTGATGGCAATTGCAATTCCCATTCCGAGCATCGCTAAAAAATTACCCTGAAGAGCTGTACGAGGAGAACTTAGGCCTTTAAGGCCAAAAATAAAAAGCACCGTTGCCACAAGATAGATCAGGGATGAGACGTCGGCCGACGGCGTAAACATTTATTTGTCCTTCTTCTTAAACATAGCAAGCATTCGGTTCGTCACAATAAATCCACCGAAAATATTAATCGCAGCGAGAAGCACGGCCACAAATCCTAAAGCAGAAATCAACTCCTGACCTTCTCCGGTAGAAGCTTGAAAACCTGCTACGAGCATTCCACCTACCACCACAATCGCGCTAATCGCATTAGTGACGGCCATCAGAGGTGTATGTAATGCAGGGGTCACGCCCCACACCACATGATAACCTACAAAACAAGAGAGAACGAATACGTAAAGGCCCACCATCGTCTCAGACATTAAGCCCCTCCTTGAAAACGAACCGTTCCTGCATGAGTCATGCAAGCGGCCGCGAGAATATCGTCTTCGAAATTTATTTTAATTTTCTTTCCTTTCTCATCGATCATTAAAGCGAGAAGGGAAACCAAGTTCTGCGAATAAAAAAGACTCGCATCGTAAGGAACTAAGCCTGGATAATTTGTTTTACCAATAATGGTCACACCAAACTTAACGACAACTTTTTCTTCTTCCGTCAGGGCACAGTTGCCGCCATTCGCGGCGGCCAAATCCACAATGACCGAACCGTGCCGCATACCTTTCACGGCTTCTTCAGAAACTAGCACGGGGGATTTTCTCCCTGGCACATTCGCGGTCGTGATCACCACATCAAATTTTTTGATTTTTTCCGTGAGCGCTTGCTGTTGCTGTTTTTTTGCTTCTTCCGAGAGTTCTTTTGCGTAACCTGCAACCCCTTCGCTCTGAGTTCCTAAATCTAAAAACTTTGCGCCAAGAGATTGAATCTGCTCCTTCACTTCGGGGCGTAAATCAAAAGCCTCAACACTTCCACCTAAACGTTTAGCTGTCGCAATTGCTTGAAGCCCGGCAACGCCAGCTCCGAGAACGAGAACTTTGGCCTGTTTGGCAAGCCCTGCCGAAGTCATCATCATCGGAAGAAACCGAGGATAATACTGAGTGGCTTCTAAAACGGCGCGATAACCTGCAATATTGGCCTGCGAGGACAGCACATCCATGCTTTGCGCTCGTGAGGTTCGCGGAATCATTTCGACCGAAAAAGCACTCACTTGCGCTTGTGCTAAGCTTTTTAAAAGTTCTGGTGATTGATGAGGCCTCAGGTGAGAAAGCAAAATAGAAGATTTTTTTAATAAAGAAACATCGTCTTTTTGTGGCGGATGAATTTGAAAAATCACATCACTCTGGAAAATATTTTGTCGACTTGTGAGCTCTGCCCCGTCTGCCTTTAAGATTTCGTCGGTAAAACCCGCCTGTTGGCCCGCACCTTTTTCTACCCTGACCAGACAGCCCATTTTCACGAGCTTTTTAATAGCTCCAGAAGAAATTGCGACTCGCGTCTCAGGGGAATGCTCTTGAGGAATACCAACCGTGATAGACATGCAGAAAGTGTGAGAGATTTTCCAGACCTTGTCTATTGAAAATTTGCTGGCAAAAACTTGTCAATTTTTAGTGACGCGCCTATATTTAAAAGATGCTGAGTTTCTACAATCTTTCAGGCGGTCTTCCCTATCATTTTAAGGCTCTGCGATATTCGCATAGTTTGTGGTACAACTTTCGCTACCAATTAAAAGATTGGCTCAATGATTGGCGCCCACAGGCAGATCAGCTGATTTTAGTGGGCCCGAGTGCTGGCTACTTTCTTCCCGACACTTTTTTAAGCCAATTTCGCGAAATCATAGTTCTTGACCCCGATCCCACAGCACGGATTCTTTTTAAATATCAACATCCCGCTATTTCTATTAAAGAGTGGATTCACGAAGATCTTCTTTGTCATTGGAAAAACGGAGTCTGTGATTGGGAGCCTTTTGCAAAAACCCTCGAACGTTTTCCGCACGCGGCGATTTTGTTTTGTAACGTACTCGGGCAAATGCCCCTGATTTACAAAGACAAAATAAAAAAACACGAAACGGCTTTTAGTCAGTGGCAAAAGAAAATTGTAGAGACTTTAAAACACCGTGAGTTTGCAAGCTTTCATGATCTCTATTCGGGAAAGAAAAAGTTTTTATTGCCTCAACCAGGCGCTTTGATTCCACCCCAACAACAAGCTCGGTTTTATTTTAACGAAAAAGATTCGCTTTTAAAAAAGGAAGAGACGTTTTCTCTTACAGATCATCTGACCCAAGGTTTGTTCACGCATTTACCTAGACGTTACTTCGTCTGGAGCATTACCCCTAAGCAACACCATCTCATCGAGTGCGTGCAACAAGAACATTCAAAACCTTAAGAAACTATCGTTCTAAAATTGCGGTTACGCCCATGCCGCCGCCGGTACAGATGGAGATGAGTACACGACCCTTACCATTTTCTTTTAAAATTTTCGCTGCCGTTGCGAGAATGCGAGCGCCAGTAGCTCCGAATGGATGCCCAAGAGCTACACTTCCACCAACCACATTTATTTTTTTACGATCGATCGAGCCGAGAGCTCCACGAAGATTCAAACGCTCTCGACAAAATGTTTCGGACTCCCATGCTTTTAATGTGCAGAGCACTTGCGCCGCAAAGGCTTCATGGATTTCGTAAAAATCAAAATCCTGCAATTTCAAATCGTTGCGTGCGAGAAGGCGCGCGACCGCGTAAGCCGGTGCCATGAGCAACCCCTCTTTTGTAAAGTCGACCGCTGAGACTTCCGCATCGACAAGACGAGCGTGAATTTCCAAACCTTGTTTTTTCGCCCACTCTTCGCTGGATAAAAGTGCGCAAGAAGCTCCGTCGGTTAAAGGGCTGCTGTTTCCTGCCGTCAGTGTCCCCTTCGCCGATCTTTCAAAAGCGGGTTTTAATTTTGCGAGTTTTTCACGGCTTGTATCTGCACGCACGTTGTTGTCTTTATCGAGGCCTGCATGAGTAATCATAAGATCTTTATGAAAACCTCGTTCGTAAGCCTTCACACTATTTTGATGACTGTGATATGCCAGATCATCCTGTTCTTCTCTGGAGATCTTCCATTCTTGAGCCATGAGTTCACAGCTTTGTCCCATGCTTAAACCCGTTTTGGATTCGGTGACCGCGGGATAACCAGGTTTTAATTCTTTCAAAGAAAATCCGCTGAAGGCTTTGATTTGATCTAACATACCTTTGGCTTTTGCTAATTTTAAAATCCTTTGTGCGAACTTTGGCTGATAAAATACAGGTACGTCACTCATGGAGTCTACTCCACCCGCAATTCCCGAATCTATTTGCCCTAACGCAATTTTATTTCCAATGGCGATCGCCGCCTCAAGACCTGTCCCACAAGCACGCATGATCCCCATAGCTGGAGTGTTCATAGGTAGGCCACAAGCCATTACCGCTTCACGTGCTAGGTTCCAATCTCGGGATTGGTTAATGACGGCACCAAGAGCCACATCACCGATCGCTCTATTCTCATTTGTTAATTGAAATTTTTGCGTGAGACCTTTGAGAGCTGCGGTCATCAACGTGAGGTTTGTTTCTTTCGCGAAGTTGGTACCGGCTCGTGCAAAAGGTGTTCTGATGCCGCCAAGGACTACGGCAGGGCGATGAAGTTTCATGGGTGTCTCCTTCTATAGTGATTCTCTCTTACAAATCATAACATCGACATCTAACTTGCCAAGTTCTTTCTCTGACTCATCACGAGTCGCTGCGACAAAACTTGGTATAGCGTTCGCATAAGCACTTCGTTCAATGAGCTAACTTTTAACTTTACCGCCTAAGGCTTGAATAAATGCCATTTGAAGAAGAGGTTCGAGACAGTCTTGCTGCCTAGACCTCATTCAAGTGCGAATTATTTTCTCTATGATGTGAGGATGGAAAATGAATTCAAAACGACTACGAACATGGCTTTTCACTCTATTGGCAACCCTCCTTCTTCTTGGATCCACCGTAGAACAAGCTCAAGCTTACGACATCGACACGCATTTTTATGCGACTTATGCCATGGCTCGTTATGCAGGTATTAATCACGCTGTTGCTTCGCGAATTGCTCTGGGTGGCGAATGGTTTGATGAACACATTGTCTCATCACCCATGATTCCCACCGTCTTTATCGGGACAAAAATCAGAAAATGTGCGCACTTCGCAGGGTACTCTAAAGCAGCTGACATGGCCTCATACCAGCTTTGGGGATTGAATGGCGTCACAAAGACTATCGCCATGCACGACTTTTCCACGGAAATGCTCACTCGCGGATTAAAAGAAGGAGATTTTTTTAAGGCCGTCCAAAGTTTTCATACCATGCAAGATTCTTTCGCCCATACCGGTACAACCGCTCTAGCTGGGCACTCTTACGGTGGCCATTGGCCCGATCGCCCCTTCTGGCGAAATTATAATTTCTATGGACGAATGGTACACGCTTCTTTTCAAATGCTCGTTGCAATTCGTGGTCTTCTTCCTCGTGAAGCTCTTGATCTTGAGTTACGCCCCACTCCCCAGCTGTCACAACGTCGTAATTATCTGCTGAGTGCCGACGAACTTTCTCAGACTTACTTAGGACTTCCTGAAGTCCAGCACTTCGCAACAACAAATGTTCTCACACACCCAGACTACGTGAAATTCGCGGTCGAATTTCTGGTCCGCAAGGCTGAAGAATCTCATTATTTCAATCCTCAGGAAAATCTTGAAAGCTGGCTCATCGATACAGAAAAATCAGGAGAATACCGCAAAGGTCTCACCGGCCAACAAGTTCTCGAACGTCTCATGAGTCGAATGGTCCTCTGGGAGACACAAGTCAATAAAGATACAGACACTTCGGAGCGCTGTACGAGTGGCCGACGCATTCTTCAGCGCCAGGTCATTTCACAAAATGTGGGGATTCGACTCTGTGACCATGTTTGGTTACGACAGCACGGTGGCAGTGCAAAAGTCATTAGCGAACTCGTAGGCTACTTAACTCAAGGTTACTTACCTGTACTTCCAAATCCTGAAACCTCTCTCGTGGAAGTAGAAGATGAGGGTCCCATCCGTCAAAAAGAGATGGAAATTCGTATTGGTAATGTGAAAAATCTTATTTTTAAATTTTATGGTGTAAATATTGATTTTAAAGAAAATAAGAGTATTTGGAAACAAGCTAAGTCTATTTTCGCTCGTGACCCACAAGTGAAACCCACACTTGCAGAAGCGATCAATCGATCTCTTGTTTCAAATGCCATCGCGAAAGAAGTTTTTGGAGACGTAAAATTCAATTCCTCTACGAGTACTGTCGAGATTGGTCCTAGTGATCAAGACCAAGATCGTTTCGCGGTCATGATGAGGAAGGTGTTCTTTCCTAATCTTGCTAAAGAGCGCACATGGGGAGAACAGTTTTCTCCACTGTGGAAACCTAACTGGGGCACTCTTGTTGGTGGCCAAGTCCTCTACGGAGTTTTCCTAGAATATCTTGCTAAGGCAAGACTAGATCTTCTCACACATAACGTCGTACCCGGCCCTGAAAACACCTATTACCGCGATCTGCCCACGTATGAACAGTACGTGAAAGAGAATAAATTTAAAAAACTTCTCTCTGTAGAATCGGTAAAAAGAATGACGGTGGGGTCAGGACAAGAACGTCGCTCTGGTGGAATTCTTTACGAATCTTACGAACCAAACTCACTCGTAAGGTAACCAAAATAAAAAAGGAGAGGTAATCCTCTCCTTTTTCTCATCCATCACTTTTCAGTGATAAATTAGCTCAAGTGTTTTGAAACGTACTTTGTCATTTCAAACATGTTCAAAGAACCTTTGCCGCCGAATACTGGCTTAAGCTTAGCATCCGCATGAATTGTTCTTCTGTTTTTAGAATCTTGGAGATTATTCTTGCGAATATATGCCCAAAGTTTCTTAACCACTTCTGTGCGTGGAAGAGGTTTCGCACCAACGATTTCAGCAAGAGCTGCGCTGGGAGTAAGGGGTCTCATGAAAGCCGCGCTTGGCTTTCTTTTTGACTTACCAGCAGCTTTTTTAGTCGCCTTAGGTGCGGCTTTTTTAGTTGCTTTTTTCTTAGTTGCCTTCTTCTTAGTGGCCTTTTTCTTAGTTGCCATCCGTATATACCTCCATGAGTTTGGTTGGAATAGCTTGTGTAGAAACAGCATATCTATTTGAACAGCGTTGTCCAAAAAAAAATTCACTATTTTCAAAAATAATTCACTTTTTAAGGCAAAAAAGGGTTTTTCCCTCGAGATTCTGGTGTTTTCCCTCGGAGAAGCTTAAAAATTCCACCCTTCATGCCCATTTTCCCTAGAGGATTACCTCAAAACGGTACCTCAAACCTTAAACGCCAAACCCCCAACCTCCAACCTCTCCTTCTTTTCCCCTCGGCATTTTCTGCCTTTTTCCCTTAGAAATAGAGAAAACAGCGGCTTTTTTTATAGAAACTTAAGTCCAATTCTCTGTCTTAAACCGATTTTTTCCCTCTTAAAACAGACCTTTTTACCCTGTTTCTCCTCTCAAATCGCACCGAAAAGTAATTATGTCACAGACGAAAAACTCTCTCAAATCCGCCCCCTTCTTAAGTTTCAGGGATTTGTTAAAGGCTCAGCTTGAGGAAGAGTCGTCGGCTCCTGCTCCAGAATTTACCCTTGGTGTTTCCTACTCTTGGTCAACACAAAGACTCGAAATGCAGTTTCCTCCTCGAAGCTCGTCGGATAGCCTCTATGAAAGAATCAAAGAACAACAGCGCGTCGAACTTCAGCAAAAACGAGAACAAGCTCTCCAAAGGAAGAAAGAACAAATCCGGCAAGAGCGACTTTCTCTTTCTCTAGAACTTCGCGAAGCCTTTGAGTTTTTTGATTCCTACCGCACCGAAGCTCTCACTCTTTGCATCAACGAGCAGCAGCTCAAACGAGAATATCGTAAGATCGCGGTCCTCATTCATCCAGATCGTTTTCAAAATTTAAAAGAGAAAAACCGTGCTCATGGACAATTTCTTAAGCTTCAACAGGCCTACGAAACACTTCTAACGTTGATCGGGAGCAAGGACAGCCCACTCCTCTGAAGAATAGAGTTTTTGGGAGAAAGCGTGAACCACACCTTGAAGTTCTTCCTGAAGAACCTCGTTCACGAGACGCTGACGAGCCAGAGGCTTTAAGCCTTTAAATTTCTCGCTCACCATTCGGAGGTTAAAATGAGACTCAGCAAACTCACCCTCTTTAGGGCCATGATAATGTCCGCGATGATGATGACTCTCGTTGGTCAATTCTAGAAAAAGGGGCTGAAAGGCCTTCTCAAGCTTCTCTTGAATTCGTTTCTGCATGGGTCCCACAAGTTTCTCCTCTTACTCTTGGAGTTTCCGCATATTCTCAGATATAAGGCGTCCATGTCCAGCCATCTTACTCTTTTGACCGCCAAACAAACTCTTAAGGCTTTGCACGAGAATCCTTCTCAATACGCTTTTATTGATGTGCGCTCAGAAGGAGAATTTGAGGAAGGTGGTTTTCCTCGCTTTCAAAACATTCCTCTCCTCAACAACCAAGAGCGGCACCTTGTAGGGTTAGAATACAAACAGCGTGGCCGTGAAATGGCCATCGAATTAGGGCATCAGCTTGTCGACCCAGATCAAAATTCCCGCATTTCAAAATGGAAAGACGCCATCACTCTTTCAGAAAAAAAGGAAGGCATCTTTTGCTGTTGGCGTGGCGGTTTACGCTCAAAGATTTCGGCTCAGTGGGCTCGTGAAGCCGGCGAGAAAGTGCAACAAGTTCAAGGGGGCTATAAAGCTTTACGTCGAGAAATCTTATCAGTGTTTGAAGATCCCCCTGACCTCTTGATCTTAGCCGGTTGGACCGGAAGTGGAAAAACCAAGCTCCTTCACCAACTTAAAACGCCACTTCTAGATATAGAAAAACTCGCAAAACATCGCGGCAGCTGTTTCGGACAAGAGATCACTCAAAACGGTTACGCCATACAACCCAGGCAACAAAGCTTTGAAAATTTATTGGGTCTGGGACTCTATGATCGCACCAAAACTTATCTCCTTGAAGACGAAAGTACTCGCATCGGCTCTCTTCATATCCCGGTACAACTAAAAGCTAAGATGAAAATTTCTCCCGTCATCTTACTAACCGCAAACGTTGAAACACGTGCAAGACATATTTTTGAAGAATACATTCAAGAGCCTACCCAAAATGGAGTTGCCCCTCTCCAGGTGCAAGAACATTTCATCAAAAATTTGGAATTCCTTCATCGCAAGATGGGCGGACTTGCCTACCAAGATTTAAAAGACAAAATGCTGAGAGCATTTCAAAGCGGTTTTGGTTTTCGTGAACACGAAGAGTGGATCAGTGAGCTCCTCACAAAACATTATGATCCTTCTTACGAACATGCCCTCAAGCGTAACAATCGTCCGGTGGTATTTGAAGGCGACTTTAAGGCCTGCGCCGAATGGATCACTCAGAACTGCAACTCGAGCTCGGCCTGCATTCCAAAGTGATCAGAGCCAATGAGCATTTCTCTTCGCCCCGGTAAAGCCTGAGGCTGATTCATCACAAGTTCCGCAGACATCGTCCGTACATTTCCGGCCGTTAAAATATAATCAATTCTTCGCGGTTTATGATCAGTTTTTCGGTAAAGCTTTTCTAAATGAGAGCTTCCATAATTTGAAATTGGCGGATTGAGCTTTTGCGTCCAAAAATGATTTTCTTCATTTTTCTCGTGATTCCAAGTTAAAAAAGTGGAGTTGGCAGAAGGAACGACATCGCGAAAACTTTGCTCTTTAAAAGCTGTTAAAAGTTCAGAATGTGGAAGATCATTCAAATCCCCACACAACAAAATCACTTGGTATTTGCTTCGAATTTCACGTATCGCTTGAAGAAGGGCCTCACCCTCCTGGAGACGTCGTGCTCGGCCTCGCTCAAGAGCTTTTTGAAAGTAAGTACTCTGCCACTGTTGCACCTTTCCGGTATCAACAAGCTGTTTGAGCTCAGAGGAAATCTCGTCATCCAAAACCGGTGCATGGTGCAAATGGGTATTGATCAAAAGTCCAAGGCCCGTTGGAAACTGAATTTCTGCAAAAAGAGCGTAACGAAATTCTGAATATTGAAAGCTAAACCAATCATGAAGCAGCCCAACTCCTCCGCTAAGTTTTACACCTGATAGTTTTTTAATCTCAAAACGTCTCTTCGCTAGAATCGTTAAACCCGTTGAGAGATTAAAAGGAATACCTCGCCCTGCGAGCTTTATCCCACCCTGGTCTAACTGATGAACTTCGTCCATTTCAAGGTACTCGGCAAACTCTTGAGAATAGTCTTGAAGAGGACAAACCTCTTGGAGAAAAAGAATATCTGCGTCCTTTTTCTTCAATTCCTGTAACTGCAAATCATGTCGCAGCTGTTTTCGTCCCGCGGGCTCAAGGCTTCCAAATTCGAGGGTGCCTTTTCCGTTAAGTCCGTGCCAAGTATTGTAAGTAATAACTTTGAGATGACTCATAACTAAAAGGTATAAATTTTAATGTTTTTGAGCGAGTCATCAGAAATGAGTTCGCGGCCATCAATGTAATAAGGGCCGCTTCCCTTTTCGATTCTTTTCTGTAGTTCCAGCATGGCATGTTTATCCGAAGAAGGAATCGTTATATTTGTAGACTGATAATTGGGCCGTGGCCCCACTTGATCTTCGAGGTATTCTTTCCAATAGCGGGCTTCAATATCTACGAGATACGTAATCGTTTCTGCGTAGTCATGAATCAAGTTGTAAGCCGACTTAATCTGAAAATTTCCATAGTTTGTATGGACTTTTAAAGCGGGACTTCCCCATTGGGTCATTCCGTAAAGCTGAGAAACATTAAAATACCAAAGTGCATAAGCTTTAGTAAGAAACCCGAGCGAAGACCAACGATCTTTTTTCTCCAGGATGCTGCTCACGGAACATAAGTTATGAGCGACCCAATGATCTTTCTCAGCGGTCGGGATGCAGATAAAAAGTGAAATCGGCGTCCATTCAAGTTGATCATTTAACGGCAACACTTTCTTAATGCTGCTCGGAATCGCCTTGGTCCTCATCGCAAAGCCACTCACAATTCCAGGCATCAGAGAGCAGTCGTAAAAGGCCCAGCGCGGAAGAATCATTCCGCTGGCTTGAAAAGCCCGATTCTCGAGCGCCAGAATTTGTGTTGCAAAATCGGCTTGTGTCGTTAAAAAAGGGTCTTTCAGCAAAGGAGCATGCGGAAATGAAAACTGATGAAGTGTCCCCGGGTTATGCGGAAGATTGGCGGGCCTTACAAAGACATAGGGTCGTATGTCTTCACTTTCTAGCCACTCTTTGTAGTTGTCTGTAAATGCCACCGCAAATGCCTCATTGTTCTTCGAGTTTATTTTCCGTCAGGACCAATCATCTTTGCTGGTTGAACCACTTGATCAAAAGTAGCCGTATCGAGAATTTTTAATTCTTGTGCTGCTTGCTTCAGAGTGATGTCTTTTTCCAGAGCATATTTAGCAATCTTGGCAGCATTGTCGTACCCGATATGGGAGTTCAAAGCCGTGACGAGCATCAGAGATTTATTCAAATATTCGGAAACCTTTTTTTCATTCACTTTCATTCCGTCTACACAGTTTTCGGCAAAACTTTCGCAAGAATCTGCTAAAAGACGAATTGAGTTGAGAACGTTAAAAATTATCACCGGCTTAAAAACATTCAGTTCAAAATGTCCGTTGCTCCCACCTACAGTCACCGCCACATGATTCCCCATCACTTGCGCGCAGACCATCGTCATGGCTTCACTCTGTGTGGGATTCACTTTTCCTGGCATGATCGAGCTTCCAGGCTCGTTCGCGGGTAAAATCAATTCTGAAAGTCCACATTGAGGCCCGCTCCCGAGCAAACGAATGTCATTGGCAATTTTCATGAGCGAACACGCAATCACATTCATAGCCCCGCTTAATTCCACCAGAGCATCGTGAGTTGCGAGAGCCTCAAACTTATTGGGAGCAGAAACAAAAGGGAGGCCCGTCTCTTTAGCAATAAATTGCGCGGCTTTTTCTGCAAATTGTGGATGTGTATTAAGGCCCGTTCCTACGGCTGTGCCTCCCAGAGCAAGTTGGTAAACGTGGACAAGAGCCGTTTTCAAACGCACTTGCGACCTTTGAAGCTGAGTCACGTAACCAGAAAACTCCTGACCAAAAGTAAGAGGAACCGCATCCATCAAATGAGTGCGTCCAATTTTAATAATAGAACTGAATTCATTCTGTTTTTTTGTAAACGAAGCTTCGAGCTGAGCAAGTGCCGGAAGCAACCGCTTATGTACTTGCTCAGCCGCCGCTATATGCATGGCTGTAGGAAACGTGTCGTTACTCGATTGAGCTTTGTTGACGTCATCGTTTGGGTGAAGGCCTTTTGCCCCCATTTTTTCGCCCATTAACTCTAATCCACGATTGGCAATCACTTCGTTCGTATTCATGTTGGTTTGAGTGCCGCTGCCCGTTTGCCAGACAACGAGTGGAAAATGCTCATCGAGCTTACCTTCAATCACTTCTTTTGCCGCCTGTACGATAAACTTTTGTTTTTTCTCGTCGAGTAAACCTAATTGATGATTGGTTTCGGCCGCTGCTTTTTTCAAAATGCCAAGAGCACGAATCATTTCGCGAGGGAATCGATCTCCCCCGATTTTGAAATTCTGAAGAGATCTCTGCGTCTGTGCTCCCCAATAGCGGTCTGCAGGAACTTGAATTTCTCCCATGCTGTCTTTCTCAATACGATGACTCATGTCTTCGGCCCTCCCTCTTCATTCTTTAAATTAGCGTCGATAAACTTGTTGAATGGACACTTGGTCCGTTGGAAATATCACTAGCTCTTGAATGTTCACATGTGCTGGTCTTTGCACGCTCCATAAAATACTTTCGGCAATGTCCACCGGAGTTAAAGGATTCATGCCCTTGTAAACCGCCTTGGCTCTTTCTGCATCACCGAGTCTCACCGCGGAAAATTCGGTTTCCACCATTCCTGGCTCGATATTGGTCACTCGTAAAGGTGTACCAAAGAGATCCATACGCAATGATTCACTGATGGCACGAACCGCAAATTTCGTCGCACAATAAACCGCGCCCTTCGGATAACTCCATCGACCCGCAACAGATCCGACATTGACGATATGTCCTCGTTGATTTTCAATCATAGAAGGAATTAAGAGTCTCGTGAGATAAAGAAGACCCTTCATATTCGTATCGATCATCTCATCCCAGTCATCAAGCTTCGCTTCTTGGAAATTCTCCAACCCTTTTGCAAGGCCTGCGTTGTTAACGAGCAAGTCGATTTTTTTCAGAAGTGAAAGATTTTGTTGCACGAAACTTTCACATTGAACACGATCCGAGATGTCGAGTTCGAAGGTTTCCACTTCAGCCTCATATTTTTTTTGAAGCTCTGATTGGATTTGTTGAAGGCGTTCTTTTCGACGTCCTACTAAAATAAGTGGAGTTTTTTCGGCAGCAAAAACATGGGCGGTCGCAAGTCCGATTCCGGCAGTCGCTCCAGTGATAAAAGCACATTTTGGTACAAACTTTGACATGGCAAAAGCTTAGAACCCATCTCATAATTTGGCAAGGTCCGACGATTCTGAATCACTTCAACGCCGCGGCACGAGGGAGGAGAGGTTGGGATAACGCCCGCCTTGCCTTAGCCCCTCTCCTTACGTAGGATGACTCTTTTAAGAGGGCAAAATGAAATTTTGGCTTATGAAATCAGAACCCGAAAGCTACTCCATCGATCAATTAGCGAAGGACCGTGAGACCCTTTGGGAAGGCGTTCGAAACTATCAAGCACGTAATTTCATGCAAAAAGAGATGGAAAAGGGAGACCAGATCCTCTTTTATCACTCTAACGCCTCTCCCTCTGCCGTCGTAGGTTTGATGGAAGTCTCAGGCGACGCCGTTCCCGACCCCTCGGCAACTAGCACCAAAAGTCTTTTTTTTGATCCCAAATCCACAAAAGAAAAACCTATTTGGTACTGCGTAAAAGTAAAATTTAAGAAAAAATTTAAAAACTCCCTCTCTCTTAAAGGTTTAAAAAAAGAAAAAACTCTTAAAAACATGGTACTCCTGCAAAAAGGCTCCAGGCTTTCCGTACAGCCCGTGACGAAGGGCGAATTCGAAACGATTTGCAAGTTGGCCGATAAATAAAGGACTTCTCTATGGCAAAAGTTGTTATTTACTCAAAAAATTATTGTCCTTTTTGTGTGAAGGCAAAAAATCTTCTTCAAAAAAAAAATGTCCCTTTTGAGGAGATCAATCTCGAGGACAAACCTGCTGAACTCCAAGCCTTAAAAGATCGCACCGGCTTACGTACGGTTCCGCAGATTTTTATTAACGATGAGCTTATTGGTGGATTCTCGGAACTGTCGGCATTAGATTCTACGGGGGAATTAGATCCGCTGCTCGCAAAGTAAATACCTCCCGCCCATCCCTGGTTGGGCAACTGCAAAACTTAAAAAAATTGTGATCAACCCAATTCATTCGACTCCGCTGCGGAGGCAGTGGTGCATCAAAATTCGGTGTGTGTAAAAAACCTGGCATAATGCTGGTCATATTCATCACGACGAGTCCGCCAATACTAACTGCGTAAATCCGTTCGCTCCGCCATCATTTGCGGAGCCGCAAAGAACTGCAGCAAGAAGCTTTCAATCTCCGCAAAGTTTTTAGATTTCATCATACCGGCCATGAGTGTATGACCAAACTGCAACCACGGAGAACCGGTTCTTACAAAAAAACGAAACTGTCTTAAAGCTAAATCTTGATTTTCTTCCCCAGCAAAAAGCGACGCCATCTGCAAAAGCATGCGTCCATACTCAGCACCTTCTTCGAGAGAATTTCGCGGTGCTAAACCCAATCTTCCAGAAGGTGCAGACAAACCCATGCGCTCACCCACTTGCCAAAAAAGCCACGGTCTTGCTGTCATCGCACGTCCCACCATTACGGCGTCACACTGGGTCTCTTGCCACATTTCGAGTGCGTCTTCCGCGATTTGCACATCCCCGTTTCCAATGATGGGAATACCAACACGATCCCGTATCCAACCTACTTGTTCCCACTGCGCTTCACCCTTACGCTTTTGCACAGCCATTCGTGGGTGGAGCGTAATCCACGAAGCGCCGGCCGCTTCGAGCGCCTTAATAAATTTTAGAAGAAATTCCTGATCCCCATAAAGACCCGATCGTAATTTCACCGACACCGGCACTTGCGAGTGACGAACCGTCATGCGCACGACCTCTGAAGCGTATTCGATATCTCCCATGAGAGCGACACCGTAGTTATGCTTTAGGGCCTTTTTCACTGGACAACCCATGTTGATGTCGATGCCTTCCGCACCCCACTCTACTAATTTTGCAACAGATTCGCGAATGGGAGTCTCTTCATTGCCCAAAATCTGTGGGACGAGGCCTACTTCATCTAAATTTTTTCGTGTCTCAGGAGTCAAAGCAAAGTTCTCACTGGGAAGTCTTCGGCTATTGAGCATCTCGGTTGGCCAAATGGTATAGGCACCTTCAGGCAAATAACTTCGGACAATGGTCCTGAAATGCACGTGAGAGAGCCCTACCATAGGTGCTAAACACAAAGGAAAGTCCACTCGACCATTCAAAATGGGACGTTTCACTGAATGTAGAAAAGCTTCCCAGCTCCTTGTTTTCAATGGGATATTTAAAGAAGTTGTAGAATGACTCAACATTTCCATCCCCTCATTTATGTCAAACAAACCCTAAAAAATAAACGTCTATTTACCGAACTAGAGTGAGAGATAAAGACATCCATGTTTTGAGGAGAATTCATATGTCCGAAGCTGTTGAGACCGTAGTTGTTGCAGAAGACTCAGCCCCTAATCGCTCTATTCTATGCCACTTGTTGAAAAAACTCGGCTATGAAGTTTTGGAGGCGGAAGATGGCCAAAAGGCTCTTGAAATGCTGAAAGAGAATATGGCTAGTAAAAAGATCGTGGCGATTTTTTCAGATATCATGATGCCAAACATGGATGGGATAACGTTTCTAAAAACCATCCGTGCTGATGAACAAACAAAAGATATGCCTTTTATTTTTATTACTGCCGTTTCAGATAAGGATAATATCATTCAAGCGAAAGCCTTGAACGTGAATGGGTACATTTTAAAGCCCGTGACTTTTCAGCGAGTGCTTTCGAAGCTACAAGAACTTTTTCCAGCGAAGACGTATCCAAAATTGGCCGTTTAATGATATCGGAGCTGTTTCATGAACCTTTCAGCCATTCATCCTGATAAAGATTATCGAAATTTGGCTGCTAAACTAGATGAGCTTCCAACTCTTCCTAGTATCGTTTACGAACTCGGACAACTTATCAATGATCCCATGACCTCCACCACCGAAATTGAACTGGTGATGGAGAAAGATCAAAGTTTAACTGCGAAGGTTTTAAGACTGATCAATTCGGCCTATTACGCTATACCGGGCGGAGTGACCTCTCTGTCACGCGCTATCGGTTATTTGGGATTTGATATCGTTAACCAACTTGTTCTCTCGACGACGATCTTAAAAGCTCTCGAAGTAAAAAGCCCTGCTCGTTTCGATTTTCAAAAGTTTTGGCAACACACCGTAGGTGTGGCCATTGCTTCCGAGACCATTGCGAAACAACTCAATCATAAAACACCTTCAGATCTTTTTACGGCAGGCCTCGTCCATGACATTGGGAAAGTGGCTACGTACTTTATCGATGCCGATGCTTTCATCAACATCACCCGACATGCCGTCGACAATCGAATGTCGATGAGTGAAACTGAAGCCATGCTTCAAGTTCCTCGACATGAACTCATTGGGCAAATGCTCGCAAAAAGATGGAACTTACCACCGGTGATTCAATTTCCAATTCTTTATCATCATGAGCCGGACCTGGCAAACCGACAAGGTGCCACACCAGACTTAAATAAAAACATAGATATCGTTTTGCTTGCGAATCTCATTATTCACGCTCTTGATTTTGGACATTCAGGCCACGACAAAAAACAAGGAGCACCTAAAAAAGTCTTAGAACGACTTGGCATCAAAGAAACGGATTTCCCGATCGTTGTTGAGAATGTTCGCCAATCCCTTACAAGCGCTGAGAGTTTTTTGCGTTTACTGACGGAGTAATATGCCACTTCCCCACCATCTCTATAGAAAGATCGCTGACGACTCAATGATCGGTCTCGCTATTTTTCAAGCCGATAATAACGAGGGTGTCTATCTCAACACTATGGCACGAACCATCTTTGAATTTTTCGATGCCGACGTTTCTGCTTTAAAACTTAACCAATTATATACGAATAACGTAAAATCTCCCTTTCGCGATTTCACAGTGGACCTTTTAGAAAATGAAGGCCTTATCGAAGACGTCATGCTTCGCAAATCAAATGGTGCGACTTTCATCGCCACCCTTGAAGTTAAACGTATGCACGAAAAAAACGATGACTATGTCATGATCATGCTTCAGGACGTCACCTTTCAAAAGAAACTACAAAGAGAAGTCCATATTAAGCAACATGAGCTTAAAAAAACATATTCTGAAATCTTAGACCAAAACTCGGCTTTAAAAAGTTTGGACAAAGCCAAAAACAAATTTATCGCTCTTATTACTCATGAACTTCGCACTCCCCTCTCGGCCATTATTGCCACCGCAGAGTTCTTGAATCTCAAATTTTACGAGAACGAAAAGCAGTTGGAAGAGTATATTGGCACCATCGTTACTGAGGGTCATCATCTTCTCGCCATTGTGAATGACATTTTGGATTTTTCAAAAATACAAACCGGAAAAATGGATTTCTTTTTAGAAAAGCTCGATCCCTCAACTTTTGTTCAAACACAAATCGGTTCACTCCAAAAAATGGCCGAAAGTAATAATGTTCAGCTCATACTCGAGGCTCCGCAAGGTGATACGAATTGTTATTTTGATCCTCTAAGATTTAATCAAGTTATCAATAACGTCATGA
Source organism: Bdellovibrionales bacterium (assembly GCA_050250255.1). Lineage (GTDB taxonomy): Bacteria > Bdellovibrionota > Bdellovibrionia > Bdellovibrionales > DASUEL01 > JBFWOZ01. The sequence goes on from JBFWOZ010000014.1 coordinate 36,754, forward strand.
GTAACGCCATCAAATTTAATAAAAAAAATGGACACGTTCACATTCGTGTGTTGGATCAAAACGAAATGGTGCAAGTTGTTGTTGCAGATGAAGGTGCCGGAATTCCTAAAAAATTCACCAACAAAGTTTTTGATGAATTTGAAACACTTGAAAACATCAAATCCCATCATAAAGGTACGGGATTGGGAATGCCTATTTCTAAAAAGTTGATTGAAGGCATGGGTGGAACAATTCATTTTACTTCTGAAGAAGGGGTAGGTACCACCTTCTTCATCAGTATCCCCAAAGGGAAAATTTTAAACGCAGATCTTTATAAAAAGCGACCAGAACACAGCAGTGATCTCATCGCTTCCTAATTCAGTACAAATGTCGCTTCGTGAATAGTCCAGTCCTGATGCCCAGGTTTAATCACTTCAGGAGTGATAAAGGACGCACGAAGTTTCCAAGTTCCTTGATCTGTAGAACGAGCGCTCCACTTCGTCTGGTTTGTTAAATCTGTACGGAGCTGACCTCGTCCATCAAACCACTCTAGCTTTAAGCGTGTCGCTCCCACTGGAACAAGATTCGCCATCACCATTTTTTCAGGTGAAATTGTAATACTGTCGACGAGGCTGACTTCTTTTAAAAAGAAGCTCCACATATTCTCAATACAAACCGGGCAAAAGCGGTGCGAGTGCATGTCTTTCATCAAACAGACACGGTCCGTTGGGCGATAGCCCACCATAGATCCACTTTCGTTATAAGTGGCAAAAGCCGCAACATCCATCGTGCCCACTGGATAGTCTGTAGGGAGAGCGTAAATCGCAAGTTTAGAAAGGATATTGTTCGTGTCCATCGCCTTGCGTGTGAATTTGACTGTGTGAGTCCCGGCTTTGAGCTCTTTGTAGACGATATAAAAGTTACGATCGTAATTAAAGTTTCCATCAAATTCGACTACAATGTTATCTACGAACATCATCACATCGTTTTTCGTATCAAAACCGAGACTTGAAAAATCAAACATCACTTTCGAATCTTGGGTGAGAGTAAAACTTTGAACTAAGTCCGCATTCGTCAAACTCTTCCACGGAGCCGAGTAATGAAGCAGTGGCGAACGAAATGAGGGTGTAGGATTGGTCTTAAGCCAATGTTTCCACGAAACATTCACACTCGAACTGAAGTTTGCACCGTCGTAGACTTGCCCACCATCATACTCTTCACCCACTCGACCAAAATTATGACCTAGTTCGTGTCGAAGCACCGTCGTTAAATTGAGTGGAGCCGAAGTCGTGATCGCAAATTGCCCACCAAGACCACCGTAAAATGGATCATTGCCAAGGAGAATTGGATAATCGACATCGGGGGCAAGACGACTTGCGCGACTGGCGGCAAAACTATCCCCCGTCATCACGGCCTGCCTCACGGACGGATGTCGATAGAGTTTAATGGCCGTATTTTTTGGTCGACCATCACCAATTCCTGATTCGACAGAAGGAACAAAAACAGCGTGCACATTAAAAAGAGCACGGTATGTGGCGAAAGTCTCTCTCGTAAAAAGATCTTCCGCGATTTTCTGTGAGTCCTCAAAAAACTTTTGTTTTTCCGGTTCGGTGTAACCGTCAGAAACTATGGTGAGATCAATGCGGTTTTCGACAGGTCCTTGAGAGATTAAGGTACGTACTTCTGATCCATACCATTCCAAAGTTTGAAGATCCCAAGGATTTACGGCACTACAATCTAGAAACATTCGAGAAACAGGGCCAATCGACTGCTCCGCAATTTGTGAGTACCCCATACTCTTCCCACAAAGGCTCAAATCTCGAACCCCTCGGTAACCTAAAATACGACCTTCTTGATCTACAATTTTGGCTTTTACAACCGCTTCCTGGGCAATCACTGAAACGCAAAAAACACTCAAAAGACAAAGAATAAGAACCTTCATTGGATCCTCCTTAAAAAAGTATCATTGCGACCCTCAAATAACGTGTCAAAGCTTTCCTAGGGCGTCTTTCTATTTGATTCTGTAAGCTAAAATCAGTTACTCTCCTGACGTTTTCAGCATCACATAAAACTTATGGAGGCCCTATGAAGATGATTCTTATTTCGATTCTTCTTTTAAGCATGACACAGGTCGCACAAGCCACGACGAGCAAAAAAGCGGTTGTGCGCTGCCCTCTCATCAATATGGAATTTTTTATCGATTTGGAGAGACTCTCTATTTTCACCCGCTGTATCGAACAACAGCAACTGCGCTGTCGTCTTGCAGGGGGCACACAAGACATTTCAATTATGAACGTCGATCAAAAAAGAGGGTGGGAAAAACTCTATTTCACTGATGACTTCAAGACTCTTCCCTTTCAGTTCATTGACATCTGGGAAGCCGCTGATGGTAACGCGGCTCTTATAGGAACTATCCGTTTCCGAAATAGCGAGCACGGACAAGGCATTGAACCTAGAACATCCATTGGCATCTTTAAAGGTGAAGAAAAAGAGAATGCCTCTGCTCTTTGTTCTTACCGATTGAACTAAAAGGAGCTTTGTGAGGAAGCTGATCGAAGGCATCGTCGAATTTCGACGAAAAGTTCAAAAAGATTATCGCGAAGCCTTCGGGCGATTGGCCACCGGTCAGTCACCCGACACACTCTTTATTGCGTGCTCCGATAGTCGAGTGGTTCCCAACACCTTCGCTTCGACAAACCCCGGAGATCTTTTTGTTATTCGAAATGTTGGCAACCTGATCCCTGCCTGCGGAAACCGTGGTCTCTCCGTAGGAGAAGATTCAGAGGCCGCTGCCATCGAGTATTCTGCTTTAGCACTCGACATTTCCGACATCATCGTCTGCGGCCATTCTGAGTGTGCAGCCATGCGGGCGCTCGTTGCTAATCGCAGTACGATTGATATGCCGAATGTAAAAAGTTGGCTCAAGCATGGCGATACAGCTGTAGAGCGCTGGAAGTCAGGACTGACTCTCGACGCCTCACTTTCCGATCATAACCAGCTCTCTCAGCTCAATGTTCTCTTACAAATGGAAAACATCATGTCGTACCCAGCGATTAAAAAACGTATGAATGAGGGCAAACTTACTATTCACGGCTGGTGGTTTGATATCGCGAAAGCCGATGTCTATGCTTACGAAGACGACATCAAAAAATTTAGCTTGATCGATGAAGTGGGTGCAAAACGCCTTCTAAAGAAGTTCAAGATCTAAATGCTAAAATCCAGGATCCATGGATCCTAGATGAGACAAACAACAGCAAGTCCTATGACTAGCTTCACCGTAGTCTTATGTTATATGCAGTCTTGTGCCATCAAATTTTTGAAAGAATCGCTACATTTTCTCTTATGAGCACCGAATAAGTATCTGGCTGATGAATCAGTCATCAGATCAATACATCTCTAAAGGAGAATTCATGAAAACAAAATCCTACCGTTACGGCAAGTTTGCTTTCAAAGCTTACCACAGAAATGTTGGTCAAGGTTTTGAGGTCGGTCTTTACTTCAACCGCAAACCGATCTTTGTTGGAAACTTCATCCACAAAAAAGAAGCACTTCGCTGGTGGGGCCAAATGAACCGAGAAATCAAATCTTTCACAAAAAAGTATTGGGTAACGAGCAACACAAACTTTGAGTGGTACAAAAAGTTTTTCGGAAACCATCTTTACAAGAGCTACTACAGCTACTTGGATAAGTTGTTCAACAAGTACAACACAACTTTTCACAAAGCCTTTTCTCGCGATGTGAAGAAGTACAATCGTATGAAAAAGTCTTTCCACAAAGATTCTAAAACTACGGTTCGTGCTGCTTAGTTTTAGTTTAAAAAGTTGAGTCAAAAGAAGGAACCGTAAGGGTTCCTTCTTTATTTCAAAGAGGTAAGAATATTACTACAGGACATTCGTTTTATTTTTTCAGGGACCTTATTCAATAGACTTTCTAGCGAAAACTTAGCATCTAAGAGCCGCTCACCCATTGAACGAAGTTTATTAAAAGTTTTCTGTCGAAATCCCAATTTGTTGGCGAGAATCAGGCCAAAGATTTCTTGTTCTGCTGGAAAACCAATGTTTCGGCCTAACTGAATCGCTCTATTCACTCCCAAAACCCAATGTATAGAAGAGAGCGGGATAGAAAGTCCACTTTGGTTCAGTGTACCCAGTAAATATACGAAGCGATCCATGAGGTCAGCTCTGTTTATAATTCGATTCAACTCTTCATCAGAAACTTGCTGCGAACTCCAAGCAGGATCAATTTGCTTTCCAAGTGCCACGACAAGTTCCCTCATGGCAGCAAGATTCTCCTTACCGGAGACCAGTCTTAAAATCGAAACACCCATCTCACGCTCAATCTCTGTTATGGGTACCGCCTGACCAAAATCAAGAATGGCCACAATCTTGTTCTCAACATCGATCAAAACTTGCCCATCGTGCAGATCAGGATTTGCGAAAAAATGAATGGCCTTAGATTTACCCAATTCAGAGGCCCCAAAAAGAAGACTCAATTCTGCTCCCAGTAGCACACGCATAGCCTGTTTATAAGCTTCTGGATTTTCCTGCCTTGCCTTTCGCGCGGTTCTTCCTGGAGCCTTTTCCATAGACAATGCGCCGCTTTGAAACCAATCCGCATCGATAGATTGCAACTGCCAACCATTCTTAAGTTTTGGATAGAGCTCGAAGGCTTGCTTTTGCATTAGAAATGCATTCTCTTTATTGAATTCCAAAGTCACTGACTTCTCAATGATTTTTAATAAGCCCGGCAAATGTGAAAAACGTTGTAAGTTGCGCTTGCTATCGTTTTTAACTAATTCCGCAACAAAAGCCTGTAACTTTCTAAAGTCTTCTTTTGCAGAAATTTCGATATCAGATCTTAATAAAGACACAACTTTGGTCTTCATAACCCCGCTGGAGTTATCCGTATACTCCACAGCCACATTCACAGATCCTGTCCCGAGAAGACCTTTAACTGCGAAAGAGTGAACCCATGCCTCGCCAAGACGCGAATGAATTAACTTTACCGCCTCTAGGTAACTAATCGGCAAAGCGGAATCTTGTAGTTTCGCTAAATGTTCAGAGTAGCCTTTCATTTCAGCTGTAAAAGCCAAGTATTGACCTAACTTAACACCGGCAGCACCAAAAGCTTCGAATAAACTTCTAATGATCTCCCCTTCAGACAAGCTTGCACCTTGCTGTGAAGGTTTTTGGGCTAAAATGTAAGCGAGAGCCATAGATTTCATTGGGCCTTGCGATGTCAGCAAGGCTTCTGCCAATTCAGTGGCTAAATTTTTATTCTCCGGAGATACGTTTTTTAAAGTGTGATCTAGCAGAATTTTTCGTGCCTCCAATTTTTCGACAATGGAGGATGGACCTGCCAAGAAAGAATTCACAATAAAAGCTCGTTTGAGCCAACTTTCTCTCGAAAGCTTCATCTGGGCATTACGAAGCATATCCGCAAATGGAAAGTACCGATCTCCAAACTGTGCTTCTCTATCTACAAAAGCCGGCCAAGTGCTAGAGCGTCCCATTAAATATTCAATCAAGTGAATCTGTTCTTGAACCGGGTAAGGCCGGGCGGCTCCCACAAATGCACTTAAACCTCGAACTTCTAACGAAAAATTTTCTGTAGACTTTGTATTGATAGAATTTTTATCTTCAGGAAAAAGAGTAAACACCTGATGAGGCTGCACTCGGATTTTTTCTGCAAGCTCGGTTCGAAAAGCTTCAAACAAATCGGGAAACTTTTCTTTCATTTGCAGATCAGCTTCAACCTTTTGAATAACTTCTGCGACTTTTGCGTCCGTTAAGCCTTTTCCTTCAACAGAAAACTTCACATGCTCTGTAGCAATACGTATCACTTGTTCTAAAGACAAAGTCTTTAATACATTTTCATTTTTTATTGCTTCATAAACAACTTCAAGGCGTTCATTTTTCGATAATTCCAAAAAACGCTTTTCAAAGCTCGATTTAAATTCAGGCCTCATCTCCAAACTTGTTGAATTCAAATCCACAATTGAAGAAAAGAGGTCGACCCATTGTTTAAATGTAGGCAGTGCCCCTTGCTGATAATTAAATATGTCTAGTAAAAACAATCCTGCATCCGCACTTACAGGCAAATATTCATTCATACTTTCTAAATTTTGATACATAGGATGAGAACGAATAATATTTTGTTCAAATTCTCGCCTCGATGCCCGGACAGTCTCAATGATTTTCTGAAGTTCATCCACACTTATTCCTTCAGAAATTCTACGACTATCCTCACGACTCATACCGAGAAATGATAGGAAGGCGAGTTTTGAAGATAATTTATTTTCAGCACGCCTAGCCAGTTCCCCAGACGTTTTCCGTAGCCTATCACTCAAACTTTCTAATTCCATTTTTTTAGCTTTGTACTCAACTGTCTCTGCCTTTTTTTGCTTTTTCAATGCGGCCAATTCACTGCTTAACACTTTATATTTAGCCGAAGTTGCAATAAAATTTGGATCAGAAAATCCTTTCTCGAGAGAGGAATTAATCGCCGGCGGTTCGTACAAAAAATATTCCATAAGTTCACGTGGTTGTAGCCCTTTCAAAGCCATACTGACCGCTTCCACGATGTGGCGCTTTTCTGCAATCCCTGAATAGGAGTAATGGAATGGACGAATTGCCGCTAGCATTTTTAAGATATTAAGTTTTTCTTTGTGATTGAGAGCTGAAAACGAGATCCCTTCATACAGAGCTCTCTCTAAGGAGCCTGATAGGGCATAGACTTGTTCAAAAAAATCATTTTTTAGCATATGCTCTGCTGCATTCGCTAAAGCTTTCCCAAAAAGACTTTCGTTTCTTAACTCCCAAGGATAAAAATCAACCAGGTCTCCCGTAGTAAACAATATTTTCACATTGGTCGTATTCACTCGACCCATCGCAAGGTCATGAACTACACGCTGACGCTCGCTCAGAAAAAAATCTTCCACAGGTTTTATAGAAAAACGGAATTCAGAATTTGCACTAGGATTAGATTTTCTTTCTTGTTCTCGTGTCCATATCGCATTAAGTGCCCAAAGCATCTCATAGGCTTTTTGATTTCGATTTCGCAATTCCTCAATGAAAGATTCATAAAAGATTGGACTCAACATAAACTGAATTGCTTGTTTAAATAAAATATTATGTAGAGGCTTTACTTGTGCCCGCAGCTTATCCTCCTCTGAAGCGAAGGGAGAAGCAGGACGATTGCCAGTATTATCTCGATCCGTAAGGACGAGGCCTAATGCTGAGGATTCCAAAATGAGTTTACCATTACTATCTACGGCAGCATGCGCTACAAACTGGCTCACAAATGTGAGCCACTCTCTGTTGACATGACTGAGGTGAGCAAATACCTCTTGAATATCATGGTTTCCAACAAATCCCTTTATAACATCATAGTCTCCATTATATTTTTGATAACTTTTATTCCATTCGAAATAGGAATGCGAACTCCATCCCGCACCAGCAACCTCTAAAAGCATTTTTTTTAAACGCACTTTAAGTTGTTGATCATATACGATTTTGGGTTGATCCCTCACCTCCAATAAAAACCGATCGTTCATCCAACGAATGAGACTTAAAATTGCATCTCCCTTTACCTGCGGCTTGAGATTCGATTTTTCAATCATATCTAAAGCATAATTAAACCAAGCTCTCACATTTTCTGCTGAAACGTTGAGGACTTGCTCATCTTCGGACTCAATTTTAAGTTTGTAATACTCCTCGCCCGCCTCAGAGTAATTAAAGGGTCGATGAGGCAGTATCATTTGTTTCATCATTTTATTTAGGCTTGGCAGAAAATAATCGAACTCTCCTTCGTGATTTTTCTTCTGTCGACCATTTTGAACGAGTTTAAAAACTTGAGAAACAAGGTTCCATTCTCTTGGTTGTACCTGAGGATCTGTTCGTCGAAGATATTCTATAAAAGCCTGCAACATGCTGATACGTACACCTTCGTGATGGTGAGTCTGTAGAAGATTTTCAACAGAAAGACCTGACCGTTCATCATTTTTGTGAAGGCGCGAAAGTTTTTCCATAGCCCCAAGAGCCCCCATGACGTCATACTTACCGACGAGAAGCTTCACTGCGAGGTGGTCGGCAATGGATTCAAAACGCTGTAAACCCCACCACCTCTTGACCTCTCCTCGAAATGTCCTCTGTTCCTCAACATGATCTTCAAACATATGCTGTAATTCATGAGCTATAACAAAAGCCCGCTCCGATTGTGTTTGCAGAAGATTGTACAAACCTAAGGTCACTCCCAATTCATAAACGGGACGCTTTCTATCGAGTTTGTATAAATTGAAAATAATAGATCGCTCGATGTCTGGAGGACCATATTCTCGCCTCCGGCCAAGAGGCCATTGCACTTTTGACATAAAAGCGTTAGGCGTCGGATCAGGGTAAATAGTGATAATAAGCTGTCGACCCTCTCCACGTAGACGCTCCCCAGCTAAGGCTTCTACGAGCGATTTGATCTCATTTTCCATCTGCCTAATTTTAGGCTTCACATTTCCAACCGGAGGATTCAGTAGTGGACCATAAGATTCTCGAAATCTGTTGCCCCATTGGCGCAACTCTTCAGCCCTTTGCTTACCTATGGGGATATGCGACTTTATGTCAGATGCTGCATGATCAACAATGAAAGCACTAAGTAGGATTGCAATATTTAAACAATGTCGAAAAAACTTTACCATCTCACTTCACTCCAGAACCTTTAATCGTACTTCATAAAAAGTGCCAAAATTATCGACAAGAACTACAATACAAAAGATCTCAAGCTCTCCCCTTTCTGTAAGAGATGAATGATTTCATACATGTCCACAATCTAAACAAAAGAAGGGAATCGGGGTCCTCATTGAGGATCAACAGATCAGCCTTGATTCTCTCTTAGAAAATCGTTTAAATGCAGCTCATGTCTATATCACTCTCTGGTCGATATTTTGGGCTTTGCGAATATTCCCAAGCTTTAGATCTTCAACAGCAATATGTGGAGATCGCACGCGAAGGCCCACAGGCCTTTTTGATCGGGTTTGAGCACCCTTCTGTAGTGACCCTTGGAATAAGAGCGACAACAAATGACTTAAAAATCTCTGAAGAAGAACTACAATCAAAGGAAGTCGCCCTCGCCCGCATTGACCGTGGTGGTGAAGCGACTCTTCATAGCCCAGGACAACTTGTGATTTATCCCATTCTGCCGCTTCAACGGTTAGGATTAAATGTACGCGAGTTTGTAGAAAAGCTGGAGATGACTGCTATTTCCTTTTTTGGATCTTTTGGAGTTACGACTACCAAAGGAGTCGGCGCGCCAGGAATATATTCTATGAAAGGCAAAATGGGGTTTATCGGAATCCGTGTAAAAAATGGCGTGAGCTACCACGGAATTTCTTTAAATATATGTAACGATCTTTCACTTTTTCAAATGATTCGAAGTTGTGGAAAAGAAAAAGAAAACTTTGATCAGCTCAGTCAATATGGGGTTAACGCATCGCAGATGCAGCTTTTTGAGATTTTTAAAGAGCATTTTCAATTTCATTTTAAAGAATTCTTCGTCTCAGAAGCGTCGCTCTTGACGGAAGCTTCACGCCAGGTCTAAAACTCATTCTAGGTTATTGTAAGGTCGCTTGGCGCAGTTGGTAGCGCGTTTCCTTGACATGGAAGAGGCCACTGGTTCGAGTCCAGTAGCGACCACCATTTTTTTTTGAATGACCTATTTTAGCTCACCACTTTATCTTTTGAATCATTTGAACCACTCTCTTGCGAAACTCGTAAAAATTGTTTGAGCATGCATAAGTTTTATATTCAAATGGGAAGACAAAGGTTTCAGTGAAAACTTGGATATTACTGGCTGTATTCAAACAATATTGCCCTTCTGGCAAATGTTGAGAACAATTTGCTTTTACTATTTGTTCAATCAATTTTTGATTTAATTTAATCTTATCATCACAACGAAAGAACTCTCTCATCGCAGAAATATTGGAGTAGAGATTCACGCTTTTTTCTACACTGGCACGATTCACGAGATTCTGTCGAATGAGTTTCTCTCTATTGGAGAGATATTCTTGCTCACTCAGTGCATAAGGTAAATCTCTGTAATAGAATTCACTCGTTTTTGCTTCTTTAAAAAAGATTTGGAGATTCGTTGACAACGAAGTACCTGGATAAGAACTGACCTTACTTTCTTCCTTTAACATGGCTCTTATTGCTTTAGGATTTTGCGCAAGTTGTGCAAAATCGATCTCGATCCAAGATGGAAGTGTTTCTTGCAACTGAGAAATGAGATTGATGATGTCGGATTGGTAGAGTTTAAAACAAGTTTGTGAATAACAATCCTTGAATAAATCTAACAGAAACAACTCGTGCGCTTCTTTTATACGAAATTTGTTAACATCATTAGGATTATGATGATTCAGCGTTCCTGTTTTAATGGATTCCGGCTCACCCGCTAACACATATTTTGTAAGGGTCCAGTCTTTTACTCTCATGGGGAGTAGAGGTGAGATGTGACTTAAAAGTTTCAAATAGGCTTTATGTTTCTTGGGCTGAAGTTGCGTTTCTATCAACATGCGCGCCTCTTCCACAATGTCCTTTATGAGAATTATTTTCTGTTCTGCAGAATATTGGTCGGAGACTAATACAAAGTTGAAGCGCGTAAAGAGCGGCTTGATCGGATCTAAATGGGTCTGCAAATAAGCTTCATATTCAACAAGCCCCTGAGTCAATTGAGTGGCGAGATTTTTCTTTTTTAGCCAATAATCGTAATGATTGAGTGCTCCTTCGCTCTGGTTTTGCTCGAGAGTTTTCTGAACCAGTAAAGATAAATCTCGAGCCACTTGAATTTGGATTTGAATCTCTTGGTTCAAGTCCTTTAAATCTAAATTTTGGGCCTTGGCACTGTTCGCAAAACTGCATATTAAGGCTAAAGCGATAGTTATAAGTAGGTTTTTCATTAAAATGCTCCTGTTTCTTTGGTAGATGGAATGAAGTTTTTGTTCACATAGTATCCAGGACGAAGGCTCATCAATTTTTCAACAAAGTCCTGGGCGACTTTCTGATCTGAAAGTTTCTCAAGCTGAATTGCGAAATCCGTCATGATTTGCGTAAAAAGCAAAGGGTTTTGAAGCAAGCTATGCCCCGCTTCTCTTACGATGTAAGGGTTCGAAGAGGTGGCTTTATCTTTTAGGTCCTGGATGCTCACCACTTGCTGAAAAAGCGAATTATTCCAAAACAACTTATTGATTTCTGCAGTATCTTTTTTCTTTGCATAGTGAGCGTACAACACGGCCAAAGAGGAAAACTCAAGAGACCTATCCGGTTGATCGAGGCTCAGATAAGGAATTGGCTTTTGAGTGATCAAATAGCTGCCTAAAAATCGATTGAATTCTTTGTTTGCCGTCAGCCTGTTGCTACGTATTTCAAAACCTCGAGTCATCACACGATTATAGAATGCGTTGAGATGGTGAGTAACACCACCTGTGCTTTCGAGCCAAGCAAATGCCCGCCAGAACATAGACGATGAGGTTCCCGCAGCCGAAAGACAAACAAGCGGCAGTTGTGAAGCGGAATAGGGATATATTTTGGCATCCTCTATAACATGGTTTAGATATTTTGCATCTAACCCTGGAACAGCACAAATGGAGCTAACAAGCGTCTCGTACGGAGCTGAAACCCACGGTTCTGCGGATTTCGCATAGGGACCCAATTTTTTAAGAGTTTCAGGCGTGATCATGAAAAATTTTGTGAGGTTTGTTCGCTTCAAAAGCAGTTTGAACTTATCCATGCCTTGAAGTGACAAAAACCGAACAAACTCACTTTCTTCATCTTCTAGAAAGCTTGAAAAAGGAAATTGCACACCATTTTTCTCTAGCTGCGTATGGAGATCGAGCTTGTCTTTGATTTGTCCCAATTCAACAGCTTCGATGATACTAACCGCGGTTCTGAGCTTCAGCTGGCGTGCCGTAGTGTGATACGAGAGATAGGAATGCATGGCTTCATGAATGAGAAGATACACCTGTGATCTCGAGGACATTTCCTTTAATATTTCATTATTCGCATAGACTTCTTGATTCAGCCGAATAGCCACCTGATCCGCATTTTTATAGATAGGTGATAACATTTCACCGTAGCTTGGATAAGATTTGAGAGCACCGGTTAAACAGAACTGTAGGTAGTTGATTTCACCTTTTAAATCTTCTGCGAAAACGGGATCTATGCTTACGAGTTTCGTAAAAACTCCATCGTAAGCCGTCTTGATATTTTCTCTTTGCGAAAAGTCCTTCCCATTGGTCCACTCACATGTGAATTTTTTTGTTCTTACGAGCTCTAAGAGCTCTGGATAGCCACTAATATTGATGGTTTCGCCACCTCCGCGGACTCCGGAGGCCCATGAGATAGAGCAACCTGCAAGCAGTGCAATTGTGAATAGGTTTTTGATTGTTTTCATATTGATCCTTTCAAGATTTATTTTGTAGTTGGCTCACGCGAAAAAACTCGACAAAGGAAACGTAAACTTCGGTTTTACTTTTTCCCTTTGCTGAAATTTTTAAGAGTTCCGTAAAATATTCTTCTGTTAAAGTTTTTACTTTTTGTAGGTCGTCGGTATCAAAACTCATGACTTCTGTACCGACGATTTTTTCATCTGGAGTTTGATTATCAATTGCTTCACTCGCCTTCTGGAGCAAAGATCGATAGTGTTTTCTTATGGTTTCATTAGGGATTTGAGATTCTACTAGCAAGTGATTAGCTTGTTTTTCGGCCCGACCGTTTTTGCTTACTTTCACGAGCTCTAAGCGCTCTAAACGCTCCATAGCTTGGCTCGCTTCCACGCTAGAGATTTTAAAACGATGAGCGATATGGCGTGAGTTCCATTGGAACCCTTCCAGCTCGCAAGCCTCGTAGATGGGAAGATAGTACCAGTCAGTGAGAATGCGGAAGAGATCAATCGAAAGGTCGCGCTGAATCACGTCAGTATGTCCATGCGCCTTTAAAAGAATCTCTTTGTATTCAGGGTCATCGATTTTTCCAAGCTGAACGGAAAGCATCAATTGTTCCGTTTGTTTTTTGTTCAGCTTTAAACGTCGAGCGATGTCGACAGCTCTTTTAAATGACAACTTTTTTGTTCCGCTGAGAACATGATGTAAGCCACCAGCAGATATGGCTAAGTCTCTGGCAAACGCGCGTAGGGAATAACTGGGCTTTTTTTCTCGGCGCTCAAGATAAACCTTTTCTAAAATTTCTTTGGTCATGTTGTTCATGACGAGAAGGATTACCTTAACGAGCTGTTAATATAAAGCACTTAGTAAACAAATCATTTACTTTTGGTAAACGCCATGAATTCTTTTTATGACTGTAAATCAGACCGTAAAGAGGGCCGTTTCTTTATTTCTATGAATTAATACAGCTCAACCATATCGTTTTCGCGAAAGCCTGAGCCCGAATGAACGACCGCAATCGAACCGTCTGTTCCAAAGTAGCTCACCACTTCGAGAGTGCCCTTCATGCGTCCTGGAGCGATTCCAATAAAGTCTCCTGACTCTGGATCATGGATCTGTTCTCCTTGAGCCGTGACTCGTAACAAATCACCCACCTGTAAGCCCGAGAGGCGACCGGCATTAAGGAAAATACGATTACCTTCAATAACGGCCACGCGTCCTGTCCAAGAAAGTTTTTCGATCGATTCTAAAATCTGACCGATGCTTCCGTAAAAAGCTTTCGTTAAAGCTTCTGCAAGGAGCGACTGATCTTGAATCAACAAAGCGCCCGAAGGTGCGCGATCCGCAAAACGTGTCACACTTCCTTCAACCGTAGAAGTCTTCACTTGATTATAAATCTCTCGATTGCTTTTGATAGAAAACATGCGAACCCGCGCTGACACATTCATGGTTGCAGACACGCGACGAAAAAGCCCGACGTCATCGCCCGTCTTCTTTGCTTTCACATCGATGATTTTTCCTTCGATAAGAGCAGAGACTCCGAGAGCTTCCGCTAAACGACCTACTTCTTCCATGTCGTACTCACCATTCACCATAAGCTGACTAGGATCTTTCGAAAGATCAGACGGATGTACAAATACGAGGCGATCTGACTTTGCCATGGCTCGAATAAAACTTGTGCGAGTATTTTCTAAAACTTTAGGTGAATTTAATTTTTCTGTTTCCAGAAAAGGCAAAACGAGAATTCTTTTTCGTGGCTCCGAAGAATTTCTCGCAGAGAAGGGAACATCCTTTTCTTTTCGCTCAGGCGTTTTTGCTTCTTGAAAAAGAGAACACGCTGTAAACGACAAACCTACGACGACAAGTGAGAAGCTAAGAAAAATTGATTTCATACGTTTATTGTACATGAGGTTTTTTCGTCTTCCATAGAGGGGATGAGAGAGTCTTCACTAATGGCGAGTCTGAACATTGTCTCAACACGACCATTGCCCAGATCCTGATCCTTAACTTGCCCTCTCGACCTAAAGTGCAGGACACTACGAATAGGGACACCGCATGAGAAAAACACCTAAGCCAACGACTGCCATTCGCGTCAGACACTTCTTTTTTGTCATAGTAGTTCTTATTGTCTGGCTCAGCCTGCCCCGCGAAGCATGGACTCAAGAAATTACAAAAGTTCGGGGCTCTCAAGTACTTATCCAAAATTTTTCAGGAAATTCGGGCGACACCTTCTTCGCACTTGATGCCGATGGTAAACGCCGCGGGATTATCAAAATTGATCGCGTGAAGAATGGTCGTGCTATCGGGACGATTCAAAAAGGTCGGGCGAGTCCTGGGTTTACTCTCATCACCCGTACTGGTGGTGGCGGAAGCTCTAAAAGTTCTCGCTTCTCCGCAAAAGGTTTGGGCAAACTTGGAATCGGCGCTATTGCTGGGTACTCGATGGATTCCATGTCTGTGCCTCTGGCGAGTGGTCGCGCAACGGTTGCAATGACGGGCTCAGGTTTTTCCGTCAAAGGGGTTGGGGATTACAACCTCACGAGCAGTCTTGGTTTACGTTTAGGCGCAGGGATGGAACGATTTTCTGTCAAAGGCTCAAGCAACGCTTCGGGTTCGATAGTGGATTACACGACAGAAATCACCTACCTCGTGCTCGATGGGATTGGACGTTATTTTATTACTCAATCGGATTTTGCTCTTTGGGTGGGAGCCGGAGTCGGCGTAGGAATTCCTATGTCGAAAACCACAACGATTCTTGCAGAAGAGTCGATTGCGACCTCTTCCCTGCTCTTTCTTGCGGGAGGCGCAGACCTTAAACTTTCAGGGGACTTCTATATCCCCTTCCAAGTTGATTACGCCATGTTTTTACCAGCCTCTGATGTGAAAACTAGCATCATCGGTATCAAGACCGGCGTCATGATGAAGTTTTAATTCATCTTCAATTTCACACTCACCGGAAAATGATCTGAATACCCAGCAACCGCAGGGTTCTTCGTATCGTGATTATAGCGTCGTGGAACTCCAAAGATCACCGAGCTGTAAAGGTGATGCTGATTGTAATAATATTCAAAAGCACGAGTCATAAACTCAGGAGCTACGATTCGAAACGTTTCTGGCATGATTTCCATCCCCGCTCCGTCGACAAGATTTTTATTTACAAAAATATGGTCAAGGCGATTCCACACTCCGTCCTTCGCATAGAAGTAACTCGCTGGCGGCATGTGAATCCCTTGCAAAGCCTTTAAAGATTCAAAAAGTGTTTGTGCATCTTCAAACTTCTCAGACCAAGTAGGATTGAGAATCACTTCACGGAAAGGATGAGGACGATCTCCATCAATCGTATTGAAGTCACCAAGAAGGACCGCATGATAGTTCGTTTTACGACCGGCTTCTTCATTCACAAAGGTTCTTAATGCTTGAGCGGCTTGTACGCGCGCTTCACTTGACTTCCCTTGAGAAGGCCAATGATTCACAAACACTCCAAGAGTACCTACCGCAGGACGGACTACGACCGTAAAGTTTGCTACCAAAAGGTTTCTCGTGAGTAATCCCGGAACTCCAAGATTTTTTTCACGAAAACTGACGAGCTTTAATTTGCTTTCGTTATATAAAAGCGCCACATCAATTCCGCGCGCGTCAGGGCTCTTTGTCATGACGAAATCTGTGTAGCCCAATTTTTGCACGAGAAGTTCAATCACTTTCTCATTTTCTACTTCTTGCAATGCCAAGATGTCAGGATATGGCCCTTGAGCCTGTAAAGCTTTTTGAATTTGCCCAAGCTTCATGTTCATTTTTTCTACGGTCCAATCGGTCTCTTCACATTTTTTGCGGTAAGGACCCTGGCTCGCACATTCACGCTTCAAAGCGCTCGTAATGGGGAGATACTCGTAGTCCTGCTTGCCAACATCGTGAGTGGCATCAAAGAGATTCTCTACGTTATAGGTCATAATTTTGATTTCGTTAGCAGCAACAGGCATGTTCCAATTCATCAATGGACGTGCTGCACGTTTTTGATACCTTGGATCTGTATCAATAAGACCAGAATATGCAGGAAAGCAGAAAACCCCTAGTAGCAAGGTACAAATTGCACCCATCATTTTACAAGTATAATTACTCATAAATTCCCCCTCAAAATGTAGAACCAATTGCTTCTTTAAATTGATATCGACCTTCGGCTGGATATGTCTACTACGGAAAACTCATGAATTGTGACGCTATATATTAAGGTACTGATATGAGGTAAAAAAAGTATTTATTAAGATTTGATGAAGCGCTGAAAAACGCGCAGCGCCCTATTCCATACTTTTTGATTCAGCAGGTCAGAACCTATGACAAGGACCTCCTGATCCCGCATTTCCTTAATAGGTTCTTCATGA
The DNA here is from genome assembly GCA_050250255.1 of Bdellovibrionales bacterium. GTDB lineage: Bacteria > Bdellovibrionota > Bdellovibrionia > Bdellovibrionales > DASUEL01 > JBFWOZ01. The sequence continues at coordinate 53,533 of JBFWOZ010000014.1, forward strand.
ATGCTCGAAGGCACAAGGCCACTCCCGCCAAAATGATCCAGCCACTCCTTACGCATGAGAAGTGAATTGCTCACAAAATGTTTTTCGCCTTTTTTCTTTTTGTGGCGAGCTGTACGAAACTCATACTGACTCATGACCTTAAGTTTTTGTGAGGGATTCATATGTTTCATCGTTTGGTAACCAAGACGAGTTTCATAGCGGAATTTACGATTGGTGGGTTCACGAAAAGTGAAGATCATATCGTAATTCCCTCTTAAAAAGAGCTCTTCTAGGTCGCTTAAGTCATGAACATCAAGCTCCACCAGTTCAAAGCCTTCTTCCTCCAGTAATTCGTGGCCTAAATTCTGCGCGATATTTCCTAAACCCTCTAAAGTCGCAATTTTGATTTCGGTAACCTGAGAGTTAGACACCGTACTCTCGATTTCATTATTGAGGAGGCGTGCTGATCTCGAAAAAGTTTCGGTGAGTCTAAGAGCCGCGGGAGTCCAACTGGATTTACGCTTCGCTTCTCGATTTAAGAGATTCACTTCAAGCTCTTCTTCAATGCGTTTCACAATACGAGAAAGTTGCGGTTGGCTTAAGCCTACATGACGTGAAGCTATAGAGAGATTTGAAAATGCGGTGGCGCGAGTCAGAACCGAAAGTTCCCAATACAAATTTTCCACAACCATAAAGATCTCCTAAATCGTCTCTTTTTCATTATGTATAAAATGAATAATAAGTTGTCTACTATGTATTTTACTTATTTTTAATTGGGGCCTAGAACCACCTCATACGACGGCATCTGAGAAATAAGTTCTCAAGAAACCGCGAAATAAAAAACAAAATGACCGAATGATCGGTCCAAATTATAGGGGGTTCTCATGAAATTCTTAATCACTACACTAGCTCTTTTGGCAACTGCTTCTCAAGCTCAAGCAGATGGTTGGGTTTGCGCAACGGAGTCTGAAGACTTAAAAGTTCAAGTTTACAATCAAGTACAACCTGAGCTCGGCACACGTACAGCAGCAGTCATGGTTCTTAGCGATCCACGCGTTTCTGAAGGTCGCAAAACAATTGCTCGCTTCACTGCTGGCAACACTCTTTCAAATCAAGGTGCTTCTTACGTAGCCGATGTTGATTTGAGACGTACTGATAGCAGCGCAAAAGGCGAATTGATCGCTGGAACAAAGCTTGGCTTCATCGACAGCATCACTCTTGATGTGGCTTTCAGCTACAGCCGTCCAGTTGCTGCTGGAACGATCGTCGCTGGTGACCTCACAATCTTGAAGCGCAACGGCCGCGTGACTCAACTTGAAGTGGCTTGCAAAAGATACCTAAAGAACTAAAGAAATGGCCGGGTCGACGAATTGACTCTGGTACATTAAAAGGCTGACCAATCTGGTCGGCCTTTTTTTTTGACTTCCTACTAGGGCCGCAGGACACTCTCTTTTATGCAGCGCTCATCTGGTAAAACTTCATCGCAGCATCCTCCTACGACTGGTGGATGGAAAATAGCTCTCGCCGCCCTTGGAGTTGTTTACGGTGATATCGGCACTTCTCCTCTTTATGCCTTAAAAGAATGTTTTAGTCCTCATTACGGAATCGCGCTGAATGAACATAGTCTCTTGGGACTTCTCTCCCTTTTCTTTTGGTCCCTCGTTCTTGTTGTCATCGTAAAGTACATTGTGTTTTTCATGAAAGCGCACAATAACGGCGAAGGTGGGATCGTGGCCCTCCTCTCGCTTGTGATGCCAAAACAACCCGGAGGATTGAGACCAAAAAACCGCTGGGTGATCTTAATTGGACTTTTTGGCTGTTGTCTTCTCTACGGAGACGGAATGATCACTCCGGCCATTTCCGTTTTGAGTGCCGTGGAAGGATTGCAGCTCGCGACTCCGGCCCTCAAACCATTCGTGGTTCCTCTGAGCATCGGTATTTTGATGGCACTTTTCTGGAGTCAAAAACGAGGAACTGCCTTTATCGGCGCACTTTTTGGTCCAATCATTTTGATTTGGTTTATATGCATCGCCGCTCTTGGAATCCCCTGGATCATCGCAAAACCTCAAGTTCTTTTTGCAATCAATCCTTATTACGCGTGGGATTTCTTTATGCATTATCAATGGGCTGCGTTCTTCTCTCTCGGAGCCATTGTATTATGCGTCACCGGCGGTGAAGCGATGTATGCCGACATGGGCCACTTTGGACGAAGACCCATTAAGTTTACTTGGTACTGGGTGGTTTTCCCGGCTTTGGTTCTTAATTATTTTGGACAAGGTGCCCTCATTCTTGAAAAGGGAGAATCGGTACTCCACAATCCTTTTTATGAATTAGTCCCTGATTTTTTTCTTTATCCTATGATTGCTATTGCCACGATGGCCGCCGTCATTGCGTCTCAAGCTTTGATCACGGGGCTTTATTCACTCACGCATCAAACAACACAGCTCGGTTACCTTCCACGGTTTCACGTCGTGCACACGTCTGAAAAAACCGAGGGACAAATTTATATTCCTGAAGTGAATCGCATTTTGATGATCTGCTGTGTTGCGCTTGTGGTGTTTTTCCAAAACTCTTCTGGATTGACCGCCGCTTACGGAATTGCGGTGACCGGAACGATGACCGCATCAACTATTTTATTTTATCTTGTCTCCAGAAAACTTTGGCAATGGTCAAGGCTCAAGGCCCTGACCATTACAATTCCCATTCTTTTTATCGACTTGAGTTTTTTCACATCCAACTTTGCAAAGTTTTATGAAGGTGGGTGGTTTCCGATCCTCACCGCAGCGGCAATTTTGACGGTGATGCTGACGTGGAGACAAGGCCGAAATCTTTTATCTCAAGCTATGCTTTCGAAGTCTGTACCACTTGAGCATTTAATTAATTTGTTGGAAACTCAAAAACCTCACAGGGTTCCCGGAACTGCCATGGTCTTAACGGCGAATCGAGACATCGCGCCGCCCGTTCTGCTCCACCATTTAAAACACAACCAGGTGATGCACCAGCAAGTGATTTTGTTAACTGTGCACGTGACTCATAAACCATTTGTGCCTGCCGATGAACGATTAGAGATCAGTCATTTGAACCAAGGGCTTGTGCGTGTGATCGCACAATATGGATATATTCAAAGGCCGAACGTTTCCGAAATCATTCGTCTCTGTAAAAAACAAGGTGTGGAAATCGACAAAAAGCAAACAAGCTTCTATCTGGGTCGCGAAACTTTACTCTCAACGGGACCCGCAAACATGGCCGTCTGGCGCAAAGAACTCTTCGCATTTTTGTCACGCAACGCCCAAAACGCCATCGCCTCTTTCCGTATTCCTCCCGACCAAGTGGTCGAGATCGGCCTCCAACTAGAAATCTAAAAGGTGCGCCGCTCCTTTTGGTAGCGATGCCGCGTTAAAGGATGAGAATAGTGGAAGAAAATGATTTTGAAGGAACTCTCGTTTTAGAAAAGCTCGCGGAAATCGGTAAAGTCGAAGACTTTTTTGAAGCGATTGACTCTGACGACTTTGAAAAAGCAAAGTCTCTTATGAACGCGCCAGTATCGACTCCGAAACGATTTCGATTGTTCTAAAGAAGATGCAGGATGCGGATAACGAACATTAAAAGGTACGGACACACTTTTGGGACGCACCTAGTCCCAAAAGTGTGTCCGTACCTTTAATCAAGAACTCATTTTTTACGCATTTGAAGTTCCGTGCTAGAGGCGGAAACTTGATATTGGTGCAAACCTTTTAGCGCTCGAATTTTCTCGCTCAATTGGGCCGTCGTTGTCGTTGCATTCAGATCAAACGTCACTTCTCCGCGAGAGAAATAACGTTCTCTTAAGAGCTTCACCTCAGGAATTTTACTGATCTCGGTTTTCACAGTTTCAAGCTCTTGATAATCCAAATCACCTTTTAAAACGAGCTTTAAGTAATCAGATCCAAGCGTCCCTTTTTGCCAAACCTCTTGCAACTGTCCCGTGAGCTCTTTCGTAATCTCATTTAAGACGATGGTAAAATGGCTCTGCAAAGCCCACTCGAGCTTCGTGCCTTTAATATCAAAAGGACGATTGATCTCCGCGATCACCTGACCGTTTGTGGCTTGCACCGCCTGGATATCGGCCATCACACGAAATGTGTTGGTCTGATTTGGAAGCTGCGAAAAAATCAAACGGCCCGAAAGTAAAATCTGATACTTGAGCAAATCTCCTAAGAACACCAAATCTGCCGTGCGGTAACTATCACTCAAATAGGCCGGCGGAATGAGATCTTTTAAATTTCGGGCCGCGGGATCTACAACGTAAAAACCCCGTTTACCAAATTCGACCTTCAATTCGCTGACAAGACGCTGATGATATTCTTGAAGTAGACTTGAACTATTCGCATCGTTCACCCACCAACGATAAGATCTGGCATTCACACGGTCTAACAAAAGAATAAAAGGCGCTAAAGAAGGTATTCCCTCTGTTGAAGAAAGAAGATTTTCTTTCAAAAGCACTTGCCGCAAATCTTTCAAGGAAAGTTTCATGCTGACTACACTTTGAAGTTTTCCGTTCACGTTTTCAAAGGGTGTATTTCTCATCAAAGGAATAAAACGCGCATACTGAGCTAAAATTCGATTATAAATCGCGCGACGATTGCGTTCATACTTAATATCCCCGAGCATTTCTTTTACATATTGCTCAGAAACTTTCATAGCCGTGCTTTTATGAAGCTCTTCACGAGAAGGAATCTCGCTCTGTTGATTCACAGTCACCGTTTCATTCACATCGATGACGTTTTGAGCATCAGCCGAAACGCTACATAATAATCCGCACAAGAAACTAAAAATGAGAAGAAATGATTTCATTTTGCTTTTTCCCTACATCCGTAATTCTACAGATTCTAGGCCTTCAAGCAAGGGTTCTAAGTTCTCAAAAAACTCATGGGACGGTGTGACCCCTGCTGGTTCTTTAATATCAAGGGCAATTTTCTTTTTAAGAGCGTGGAGCTGGACCTCAAGTCCGACCGGAACTTGTCCTGGGTGTTTCACGCAAATATCACGAAGCTGAGTGAGTCTCTGCACCACTTCCTCTTCGCTATAGTCCTTATCAGCCATCCGAAAAATCACTTTTCGAGCCTTCTTCGTCATTTGCTCTAAGGTATAAATCGCATCAACAATGATTTTAGGAGTTTCGTTTTCTTTCTCCATTGTGCCTTCGATTACGATCGGTCGTTCCTCTTTTAACAACAACTGAAATTTCGCGTACGCATCAGGGAAAACGACCATCTCCACACTTCCTGTAAGGTCCTCGAGCTGTCCAAAACCCATGCGGGTTCCTTTACGAGTGATGACTTCACGGAAGGTCGCCACAAGCCCACCTAAGCGAACTCTTGATTTGTGGGTTAAACCCTTTAGCTCTTTCATCTTGCAGGTAATCAGCGGTTTTAAAAGAGAATCAAGGCCCGTTAACGGATGTTCGCTCAAATAAAATCCTAAAACTTCTTTTTCATGCGCTAAACGCTGAGCTTTCGGCCACTCAGGGACTTCGGGTAGCTCCGCTTTCACTTCCGCAACATCTTCGCTAAGAGAAAATAGACTGACTTGTCCTACTTCGGCGTCGGCTCTTTGACTTTCTGCCCCTTCGATCATTCTTGGATAACCAGCAAGCACTCGCGCACGTGAATAACCAAAACATTCAAAAGCTCCAGCCTTGATCAAACTTTCGATCACCTTTTTGTTCACTCGTCGAAGATCAACGCTCGTAAAAAAATCTTCGAGATCTTTAAATTTTTTATCAGGCTTTTGCTCGCGGGCTTCGAGAATGGCTTCTACCGCCGATCCTCCAACTCCCTTTACAGCCGCCAAACCAAAAAAGATCGTGTTATCGCCGGCCGCAAACATTCTTTCGGAGAAATTCACATCTGGAGATTTCACGATGATCCCGTGAGCTTGAGCATCTTTGATGTACTCCACCACTTTGTCGGTATCGGCCATCTCCGTCGAGAGTGTGGCGGCATAAAACTCCACCGGATAGTAAGATTTGAGCCACGCCGTTTGAGCCGCGACCACGCAATAAGCCGCCGCGTGGGATTTGTTAAATCCGTACTCGGCAAACTTCGCCATCAAATCAAAAAGCTCTTCGGATTTCTTTTTATCAAAACCGTTCTTTGCGGCTCCATCTAAGAAACGACCACGCTGCTGGGCCATTTCGGAGGCAATCTTTTTCCCCATCGCTCGACGAAGCATATCCGCTTCACCCAGCGAGTAGTTGGCGATTCGGGCTGCAATCAACTGCACCTGTTCTTGATAAACGATAATCCCGTAAGTCTCTTTGAGAATCTCTTCAAGCTCTTGAAAGACGTAAGTGATTTTTGTTTTTCCGTGTTTACGATCGATGTATTCATCAAGCATCTGCATCGGACCCGGACGATAGAGGGCGTTAATGGCCGTAATGTCTTCAAAGCAAGTCGGCTTCACCCGCTGAATCAAATCACTGATTCCATCACCTTCAAACTGGAAAATCCCCGCCGTATCTCCCTCGCTCATGATCTCGTAAATTTTCGGATCACTCATTGCGATATTTTTTGTGCTGAGATCTAACCCTTTATTTTTCTTAATGAGCTTAAAGGCATGTTCAATCAAGGTCAGAGTTTTAAGCCCAAGAAAGTCGAATTTAATAAGACCGATTTTTTCGGCGACCTTCATATCGTACTGAATGATGTTTTCTTCGCCTTCACCTTTGTAAAGTGGGGCTAATTCCACGAGAGGTTTATCCGAAATCACCACGCCGGCGGCGTGAATACTTGCATGACGATTAAGATTTTCGATTTTAAGCGCCAGCTCCATAAGAGTTGCGATCTTAGGATCCATATCCATGATCTCTTGGAGTTTTGGTTCTTCTTTCAAAGCACCATCGAGCGTGATCCCAAGTTTTTCTGGAATCAATTTCGCAATCACATCCACTTCGGCGAAAGTCATGCCGAGTACGCGACCCACGTCACGAATTGCGGCTTTCGCTTTTAGTTTTCCGAACGTGATGATTTGCGACACGTTTGCGGAGCCATATTTTTTTGTCACATAGTCGATCACTTCGGGACGACGATCCTGGCAGAAATCCACGTCAAAGTCTGGCATGGAGATACGTTCTGGATTGAGGAAACGTTCAAAGATCAGGTTATATCTCATCGGATCTAAATCCGTAATCGCGAGCGAATAAGCTACGAGAGAGCCTGCACCCGAACCACGACCAGGACCCACGGGAATTCCGTGAACCTTCGCCCATCCAATAAAGTCTTGCACGATTAAGAAATACCCACTAAATCCCATACGATCGATGACAGAAATTTCAAACTTCAAACGGTCATGATATTTGGGCAAATCTTCTTCACGAATAGGTTCATTACGTTCTTTCGCTTCGTCTATTCTCTTCTGTAACCCTACTTCGGAAAGCCGAGTGATTTCTTGTAGAAGTGTGACACCCTTTTCCACCGGATACGAAGGTAAGTGGTAAATGGGTTTGCCAGCTTCATCTTTAAATTTGAATTTTAATTTACAACGTTCCGCAACCTCAACGGTGCGATCGGCCGCTCCTGGAAAGTCTTGGAAAAGGCGGTGCATCTGCTCGGAGTCTTTAAAATAAAACTGATCACTCCCAAGTTTATAGCGATTTTCATCCTGAAGTGTACGGTTCGATCCAATACAGATCAGTACTTCTTGCGCCATCGCTTCGTCATTTTTTAAAAAGTGAACATCATTACTGCAAACTAAAGGAACACCCGTAATCGTCGAAGCTTCCGCTAAGAATTGATTGATTTTTTCCCACTCTGGGCGACCTGTACGGTTGAGTTCTAGATAAAGCCGATCACCAAAGATCCCTTGAAGCTTACGCACTTTTTCTAGAGCTTTTTCTGGACCGTAACGTAAAAATGTTTTCGGGACCTCACCTTCAAGACCACCGGTGAGTGCTATCAAGTCTTCGTTATATTGAGTTAAAACATCGTAATCGATGCGTGGTTTGTAGTAAAAACCTTCTTGGAATCCGATCGAGCTCAATTTACACAGCGTCTGGTAGCCCTTTAAACTCTGTGCGAGCAGAACCAGCTTCGTGTTAAACCCCTCTCGATCTTCACCTTTGATGAGTCGAGATTTTGGAGCAATGTAAGCATCAAGACCAATGATTGGATTAATATCCGCTTTTTTACATTCATTATAAAAATCAATCGCCCCGAACATGTTTCCATTGTCCGTAAGTGCCACTGCCGGCTGATCGTATTCTTTTGCTTTTTCCACAATACCAGCAATACGCGTACTCGCTTCAAGAAGAGAATATTCGGAGTGAACATGAAGATGAACAAAAGGTTTACTCATCTTTACTCCCACTCAATCGTGCCCGGAGGCTTACTCGTAATATCATACACCACCCGATTCACCGCTTTGACTTCGTTGGTGATGCAATTAGAAACATGTTTTAAAAATTTCCCATCAAACGGAAACCAATCGGCCGTCATTCCATCCGACGAAGTCACCGCCCTTAAGGCGATCACTTGCCCGTAGGAACGCGAATCTCCCTGCACCCCCACCGTTCTCACGGGTAACAGTGCACAGAAAGCTTGCCAAATTTTATCATAAAGTTTTTCTCGTTTCAGTTCGCGAATAAAAATGGCGTCGCACTCCTGAAGAACCGCCACTCTCTCCGGCGTCACTTCCCCTAAAATACGAACCGCAAGGCCCGGACCTGGAAAAGGGTGCCGACCTAAAATATCCGAATCAATTTTTAAGTAACGACCGATTTGTCTGACTTCATCTTTGAAAAGTTCGCGAAGGGGCTCGATCAACTTGAGTTTCATGTCTTTTGGCAGTCCACCCACATTGTGATGGGTCTTAATCGTCACCGAAGTTCCTCGAGGCGAAACACTTTCAATCACGTCGGGATAGAGTGTGCCCTGAGCAAGCCACGCCACATCTTCTTTCAACTCTTTGACTTTACGATCAAATACTTCAATAAATGCGTGGCCAATGATTTTTCTTTTTTGTTCTGGGTCTGTAATGCCTTTTAGTTTTCCTAAAAACTCTTGAGATGCGTCCACCGTCTGTAAATTCAGACCTAATTTTTTGTAAATCGCTTTCACATCGTTAAATTCATTTTTACGAAGTAAGCCTGTGTCCACAAATACGCATGAGACGCGCTTAGCTCCCAAAGCTTTGGTGAGAAGAACTCCAACGACTGTGGAGTCTACTCCGCCACTTAAAGCGCACATAACTTTTTCTTTAGGTCCCACTTGCTGTTTGATTTTCTGAAGAAGCTCTTCGCAGATGGAACCCGCAGACCAGGAGAAGGAGGCGCGGCACATTGTTTTCGCAAAATACTTTAAAAGCTCCGCACCTGATTCTGTGTGAGCCACCTCAGGATGAAATTGAAAAGCGAGGACTTGATCATTTTTCATTGCCGCCAAATGTCCGGTTGAAGATTGAGCGAGTCTTTCAAAACCTTTTGGTTCTTTTTCTACCACGTCACCGTGACTCATCCATACCGTTTGTTTGGAAGAGCTTTTCTTTTTTGATGTCTTTGATGAAACAGATTTTTGTTTTAAGAGCGACTTTTTCCAAACCACTTGATTGAGACCATATTCGCGCACACCGGCTGGGCTGACCTTCCCGCCAAATTCACGTGCGATCATCTGCATTCCATAACAAATGCCCATGACCGGTGCTATGGTGAGAAGTTCTTTAACCGATCTTAAGGGAGCTTCTTTGTCGTAAACAGAATTAGGTCCACCACTGAGGATGATGCCCGAAGGGTTCATCTTCTTTAATTTTTCATTCAAAATATCAAAAGGATGAATTTCGCAATACACGCCCATCTCGCGATAGCGACGCGCAATCAACTGCGTATATTGTGAACCAAAATCTAAAATGGCGATTTGTTCGCGCATGCCCTTAATCCAAACTGTAGTTAGGGGCTTCTTTCATAATCTCCACGTCGTGCACATGACTTTCGCGAAGTCCTTGAGGACTCACACGAACAAAACGTGCTACGGCCTGAAGCTTATCAATATCCTGGGCCCCCATGTAACCCATCCCGGATCTCAAACCACCGACCAATTGATGAATCACACCACTTGCTGAACCTTTGTAAGGAACACGTCCCTCAATTCCTTCAGGAACAAGTTTATCCATATCAAATACGGACGACTGCCCATAACGATCTTTCGAACCTTTTGCCATGGCTCCAAGACTTCCCATTCCGCGATACACTTTGTAACTTCGACCTTGATATAAAATTGTTTCTCCTGGAGCTTCATCTGTTCCAGCAAGTAAATTTCCGATCATCACGGAGTTCGCACCTAGTGCGAGAGCCTTGGTGATATCGCCAGAATATTTAATACCGCCATCGGAGATGATGGTCTTTCCTAATTTTTTTGCCATCTTCGAACAGTCCATCACTGCCGAAATTTGAGGGACGCCCACACCGGCCACGACACGTGTCGTACAGATACTACCCGGACCCACTCCCACTTTTACCACATCCGCGCCAGCACGAATAAGTGCTTCGGTGCCTTCGGCGGTTGCCACATTCCCAGCAACAATGATGGTGTCTTTAAAGTTTGTAGAAAGGTACTTCACTGCTTCAATCACATTTTTAGAATGGCCGTGAGCTGTATCTACAACAACCACGTCGGCCCCGATTTCAATCAGCGCACGGGCTCGCTCTAAAGCCTCTGGTCCAATTCCAATAGCCGCTCCTACAAAGAGACGCCCTTGCGCATCTTTCGTTGCAAGAGGGAAGGCCTGAGCTTTTTCGATATCTTTAATGGTGATGAGACCTTTTAAATTATTTTTCTCATCAACAACCGGAAGTTTTTCAATACGATGCTGTTGAAGAGTTTTTTTCGCTTCGCCGAGAGTAGTTCCCACCCGCGCAGTCACAAGGTCTTCTTTCGTCATGATATTACTGACCGGCTGATTGAGTTTCGTTTCGAATCTCAAATCTCGGTTCGTCAAAATACCTACAAGTTTCCCGTCGACGGTGATTGGCACTCCACTGATTGAGTATTTCGCCATAAGAGCCATCGCCTCTTGAACCGAAGCTTCCGGAGGAAGCGTGATGGGATCTGTGATCATCCCGCTTTCGTATTTTTTTACTCGCTCCACTTCAAAAACTTGAGCTTCGATCGTCAGATTTTTATGAATGATTCCAAGCCCACCATTTTGTGCCATCACCCGAGCCACTTTGTTTTCGGTGACCGTATCCATAGGCGAAGAGAGAATGGGTGTGTTCAGATATTTATCACGCGCAAAACGAGAACTTGTCGCGACACTTGTGGGGACAATTTCTGAAAATTGCGGAACAAGAAGTACGTCATCAAAAGTTAACGCTACATCCACTTAAATCCCCTCCTTATACCAAGTTTGATAAAACAAATAGTTGTCGGCTGATTTTTCCAAAAGCCCGATTTCTTTTGGCGTGAGTTTTCTCACGGCCTTCGCAGGTCTTCCAATAATCAAAGAGCCCTCTTCAAATTTTGAATTCTCTGTTACGAGAGATCCTGCACCCACCAAACAATGTTTTGGAATATGCGCTTGATCCATAATGATGGCGCCCATACCGATAAGAGTTCCATCGTCGATCGTACAGCCATGAAGAATCACCGCATGACCAATACTCACGCGATTCCCCAAAGTGGTTCCGCATTTTTTGTAAGTGGCGTGAACGATCGTACCGTCTTGAATATTAGTTTCGTTACCGATGCGAATCGAGTGCACATCTCCGCGAATAACTGCGTTGTACCAAATCGAACATTTTTCGCCGATGACGACGTCTCCGATGATGGTTGCATTGGGTGCCACAAACGAGTCTTTTCCGATTTCAGGAGTATTCCCATTGAGTGTCATTATGAGGGGAGAATTCATGAAAACACTTTAGAACCCATCTCAGAAATTGGCAAGGTTCGATTGTTTTCTCTTACATGATGTAGGGGTGCTGGGGAAGTTCCACGAACGCCGCGACGAGCTCAGAATTAATATAGCGGCTCTTTTCAATGACATCAGGAGTTGCAAAATAACGAGTGCCCATCGCTAAGCAGAGCGACATGGCTTCTTCAGCGCTGGCCTGAATCCAACGCCCCTCGACAGAAAGATTTTCCGTGAGAGAAGTGATGATTTTTTTTGACTCTACAGGCTCTTCTTTGACCATGAACAGGTTAACGTATTGGCGATGCCCTACGATGTCAGTAAAACAGCAACGATCCAACCTATAACCAATTTCTTTCATGATTTTACGAGTGATAATGTGAAAATAAGAACTCTTCAGCGCTGGTGAGTTTTGCACATCTAAAGATTCAAATTCCAGCGGGTTAAGCCATACCGGAAAAGTTTCTTGTTCGGCTTTATCTTTTAACAGAAGCACTGGGCGCAAATGACCCGGCCCCACTACGACTCCTTTCACGAAGAGCTCAATGAGCTCCTGCGAGCGAGCGGAAGCTGTTTTTTTAATGACGGGCTTCGATAACCCTTTTGGAGAAACCAATTTTTTTGTGATTTTCTTTTTCACGCGATCCCCCCAACCATCACACCACGAAAGTTAATAGGGAAAGCCTTATTGATTTTCACCGGAACCGTCTGGCCAATAAGAGACGCAGGCCCTAAAAAATGCACAAGTTTGTTCTGAGTCGATCGTCCCGTGATCACTTTCGGATCTTTGTCGCTCACTTTTTCTACCAGCACGTCCATCGTGCGGCCTTCATACCTTGCAGCTAATTCAAAAGCGATATCGCGATGTTTTGCGAGAAGTCTCGTCAAGCGTTCGGACTTTACCTCTTCTTCTACCTGGTCGGTATAACGAGCCGCTTTGGTAAATGGCCGCGGACTATACTTAAAAGCGTAGAGAGATTCGTAAGGAACTTCGTCGAGCATAGTCATGGTGTCTTCAAATTGCTCATGAGTCTCTCCAGGAAAGCCCACGATGATGTCCGTTGAAAGCGAAACTCCTGGAATGGCTTCCTGAATGAGACGCATCTTCTCGAGGTAATGTTCTCGCGTGTATCCGCGATTCATTCGCTCAAGCACTTGAGAATTTCCAGATTGAAATGGCAGATGAATGTAATCACAAATTTTATTTCGGTGCCCAGCGAGGACTTCAATGAGGTCTGTTCCAAAATCCTTTGGATGGCTCGTCGTAAAGCGAATGCGCTGCATGTCCGTTTCGGTCGCCACACGTTTGAGTAGATCTTTGAAATCCGTGCCGTCACTCGATTCGTAAGAATTTACGTTCTGTCCTAACAGAGTGACTTCTTTAACCCCTCTTTGAGTGAGCTTATGGAGGTCTTCCAAAATCTCGGCCACCGGTCGTGATCGTTCGCGACCTCGCGTGTACGGGACGATACAAAATGTGCAGAAGTTGTCGCAACCCTTTGTGATATTCACGAACGTTGAGATTCCAGGGTTTCTCACGAGCGTTTGTACTTCATAAGGCTTTTGATGCTCAAAACGCGCTGAAACCAGGCGCTCATCCGTGGCTTTTACTTGCTGAACAAGATTTGGAAGCGAATCGATGCTGTCTGTTCCAAAAACGAAATCCAAAATAGGAATATCTTTAAGAAGCTTGTCTTTTTCCTGCTGGCCCACACAGCCACCCACACCAATACGAAGAGCGGGATTACGGTCTTTGAGCTTTCGGTAGCGACCCACTTCAGAATGCACTTTATGAACTGGCATTTCGCGAATCGCGCAGGAATTGATGATGATCAGTGAAGCCTGCTCTGGGGTTGAGACCGGAGTAAAGTCCGCCATTTCTAGAAGCGTGTACATACGTTCGGAGTCGTTCACGTTCATCTGACACCCATAAGTGGAGATGTATACGCCTTGCCCCAAAGTGGCCTTTGATGATGAAATTTTGGCTTCACGAGAAGCTTCAGTGAAATCGCTCAAATCGTTATTTTCTCTACGTTATTCTTAATTAAAAAGTGATTGTGCTGCACCGTTTATGAGTTTATAGTCGCGGGCCTTAAAGAAAGTCAATGAGTCATCGCTTTAGGCTGTTGGCTATGGCGAAAGGGAAAAAGCATGGAACCCCGTAAAAAGTCTCAGAAAAAACGCACCTCTACCAATTTCCCACCAGACTACCTCAAATCCATTCAGAAACTTTTCACGGATGCCTTTAAAAAGCACCTCACCGGCAAAGCCCTTTACCTAGAAGGACGCATCTTGTCAGATGAAATTTTACTCAGTGTTGGCTTTAAACCCGATCCCAAGGGCCTCGTCCAAATCAACTTTGAAGCCTCGATTGACCATAGCGGGGCCGACGTATTTCCCCAAGTGGGCGTATGCGTGGATGCCATATCCGCAATGATGGAACACTACTTTAAAACGGGCGAAAAGGAAGACCTTCCAAAGCTTTGGCAGGAATATCCCGTTGGAAAAAATAAAGTTTTCTTACAAGTTTCAGCCCGCAACACCGACCTTGAAAACGAAGCCAATCGTCTCCTCGGAATCGAAACCAACGATGCCCTCGTAAAGGTGCACGAAAGTGAAGAAGAGCTCGAAGATGCACTCGACGAGTCGGAAGATCCCAAAACCCGTCATTGAATTATAGGCTACTTGTTTCTGCAATCTCTGAGTCAGCCCTCCATGCCTGTGACTTTTGAAAGTTGGCGCATGCTGCCGCATCCCCTACGTGAGGGGACCCTCGGCAGTGCCAATCCCTTCGGGCGAGCTTTCAAAAGTTTCTTTAGCGAGCTCGACACTTAGGTAAATCACCAATTCATTTTATCCAAGTTGCTTCATTAAGTTCCCGCTTAAAACTACATAAGAGAGGCTCGGTTCTTTATGTCCCACATCAACTTATTATGGTTCGAACAAAGAATTCTGAGGTTCTTTAGTTCAGTCTTCCCAACCAAGGCTAATGGCTGAATATGATCATGTTGAAGATAATATTTACTTCCACAAATACGACCGGTCTGGGGATTTTTATACTGACAAGTTTGATCTCGATGAGAAATCGCTGTTTTGATAGCTTTTGGAATATAACGAGCCGTTGAAACTTTTTGAAGCCTCTCACTCCGCTGCGGAGGCAGTGGGGCGTCATACTTTTTCAACAAAAGATCCAGCCCCATTTTAAAGATTTGTGTCGTGGTCAAATTCTGATGAGAGAGCTTCGCTTTCAAGCGATTTAACTTTTCCATTGTTTCTCGATCCAGTGGTAAAAACACACCCGTATGTTCTTCATCCAAAACCTTTTGATGTTCTGGTGGAACAACTTGAGGTGCCAGTGACATCAAAAATCTCTCCGACGCCTGAATACTCTTACCTTCTAATTCTTGAAGAACTCGCTTTTTAGTCTCTGCACTCGACTTCTGCTGACGAAAATGAGTCTGCGCTTTACTAATCACTGAAAGGTTCAAAACCCCAGATTGAATTTTTTCTTCAACTTCGGGAATTTCTTTAATAAGTCGCATGGCAGAAATACGACGATGACTACTCGCCTCTGAATATCCAAGCTCCTTGGTACAAAAGGCATAGAGATTAGGATAACCCAACTTCAAATGAAGTTTACGATTTTCCACTTCCCGCAAATGATGAAGCACGAGATTCAAAATCCTTCTCTCCTCTAAAACAAACTGTTTCAAATCCTGAACGAGAATTTCATTAGTTTTAATACGAAGATTCATGCACACACTCCTTTTGTCAGAAGGAGCCTAACACAGGTTTTTCAAATGAATTTTCCGTGTGCTTTCGAATTGATCTTCCCCCGAAAAAATGGACACGAGATTCATGCTGCTTTTGCTAGTTTCTCGTACTCGTTCGGGGCCATGTACTCAAGAGCGGAGTGACGTCTCTCGCTGTTGTACCAACACTCGATCCAAT
>JBFWOZ010000015.1:0-60236 GCA_050250255.1 Bdellovibrionales bacterium
CTACTGAGGCCTACAGTCTGTTCCTAGACGAAACCACCGAACGCTTCACTAAGTAAAAGGTGCCAGTGTCTTTTTTCTGGCTACACTGCGGCCACTCCGTGAAGCAGTGTAGCCAGAAAAAAGACACTGGCACCTTTTAAAAGCCGAATTTCTTTTTCACATCATCAACAGCTTTGTCCATGGCTTTTTGGCCCTGACCGGCTGCCTGATTTTTTGCTTCTGCTAGTTTATTTTCCGCTTGCTTCTTTATATTATCAGCTTCTTTTGTCTTTTGATCGATCTGCGACTTAAACTGATTTTGAACAGCACTCGATTGTTGAGTGAGCTCTTCTTTTTGTTTACCAATTTTAGAATCAATCAGATCCTGAATTTTCTTTTTCGCTTCATCAATCTTCGCCTTCAATTGTTTTTCAAAACCCTTTTGTAAAGCGGAGGCCAGATTTGATTCTAAAGACATGTGCAAATCATCCCAAGCACCTTTGGCGGTCGCCAGTACCGTCACTCGGCTGGCTTCTGCTACAGCTCCTTGCAGAATTTGTTGAACCTGCTCATTGTTAGACTGTGTGATATAAGAAATATCTCCAAAAGTGGTATTAGATTTCACACTCACTTCCCCGGCTCTTACAACACCTTCAAATTCTGTCTGCCCACGAGCCTTTTCAAAACCTAACTTCAACTCATTACTTTCTGAAAGAGTTTTGCCAGCTACTGGAAAGCTTGTTACCCGTGCCGTTAAACTTTGCATTGGTATATCGGTCGTATGATCAAACACCGCTTTCATGGTTACACCACGAATTTCGGTTTTAGGAAAATCTCCTTTGAGATCAAGAACAGCAGGTTTCCCGATCAATGAGGGATTGGAAGTAACGTCCTTTAATTCTCCAGATACGTCCCCACCAAAAGGAGAGCCTTCTGCCTTGGAACTCAGAGCCGCACGTCTTAACCAAAAAAGAGGATAAGAAGTTGTGGTCGGGAATTCAAAATTACGTCCTTTCGCTCTTTCATGGGCGACCAAGACCTCCTGTTTTTCTGTTCTTCGTGGAGGCATATACTCTTGGGCCAATGCGATGTAACGCTTCGCTTTTCTAATCTTAGAGACAAATTCTTCACCAAAAAATTGTTTCGATAAGCTTTCAACATCTAACTTTGGCAATTGAATCCGTGACTCGAGATCCTTGAGATCTTCCTTTACAACATCTTCCATAGACTTCATAGACTGATTGAACTGCTGAATATCTGATTGAATGGCATCGCCTTTGGCTTTTACCGAAGTGATTTTTTCATTCGTCTCGTTAACGAGAGAGGTGACATCGCTGACTTGTTTTTGAATCTGCACAAGGTCATTCGTTCCACCGATGCGGACCTGGCTCACCCGCGTCTGCAGGGCTGCAAAGTCTGCAGCCGTAGGCATCGTTTTGAACATCTCATCCCATTGTTTTTGCTTGGTCGCTAATTGATTTTTAAGCTCTTCAATTTTTTTGCTACTTTTGAGTTCGCCAATATTCTGTAGATTATCAAGAGGTACTGCCCCTTTTAAAAGCTGAGTCGCATCAGCAAGGGCAGAGCCTTGAGCGTCTTGTTCTGCAGACTCAAGTTGTGGATCATTCTCCTTGGGAACAACAAAACCGGGTTTTGATCGTTTTGTGCCTACTTGAAAGTTTTCAATAGAGGCATCTTGGACTAAAAGTTTCGCTCTTAATAAAGCATCCCAAGAAAACTGGAAGTTCATTCGCCCGATTTCTAAAACATTGAGCTCTGGTTTTTCAGAATTCGTTACTTGCAGGCCAGATAAAGCAAATGAGCCACCAAGAAAACGAGTCGTGACATCTGCCACATTCGCTTCGGCTCCGTTTGCCTTTGTCACAACATATTGAATTCCTAAACGTAAATGCGTATCAAAAAACAAAACAAAATACGTCACGATTAAGCCAACGATAATGCCGAAGGGAATGATGGCCTCAAAACGAATTGGACCTTTTGGTTTTTTCTCTTTTACGGCTACATTGGTAGAGTTTTGTGTATTCATAATAACTAGCTCCTAATTCCCAAAAAGTTCATCGTATTTTGCATACCATTTGTAGAAGTAGGTCGCTTTTACAAACTTCCAAATTTTTGTCTCCTGGAGTCGAGCCACAACTTGCGCTCGATATTGTCGAATCAAAATTTTTGAGGCAATAAACACAATAGGAGAAAGAATGATTGTGACAACGGCTGAACCCATGACGATCGTATTGTTGAATCGGGTATAGGGAATAATGGGCATGTTATAGAGCGTGGTGAACATCGGCTTTAATGAATCTATGGCCAGCACCTGCACCCCAATGGCGTGGAAAGCGGGATCAAATAAAAACGCTAAGAACTTAAAAAAGAAAGCCGTAACAAATGCGGCTCCAATTTGAATACGAAAAAAGAAGAGACAGAAAAAAACCAAAATGGTCTGCAGAGAAAAAGCGGGAGTGAATCCAAGAATCACACCACACGTAATACCTGCCGCTAATTGGTTTGTACCCGTATCCGAATTGAGAAGTTTGAAAAAAGCAAAAATTTGCTTGAGCAATAAAGTCATGTGGACCTCCCGAATCAATTGAAAGGTCATTTTGTTGGAGTTGTGAGAATGTGATCAATTACAAATGCGTTGCATCAGAAGGGAGCTAAATTTCTACATGTCCCTTTTTACAGTAAGTGGTCACGGCAGGGATCAAATGTTTTACTCCCGCCTCACCGACTTGACTTCGACGAAGCATTGCTTTTACCACTTCCACTTGGAAGTCCACAAGCGCGAGCTCGTCCCACCCGAGAGTCCACCAGCGGGCTTCAGACGGAATGAAGGCAGATTTCACCGTGAAAGCTTCAGGAACTGAACGAATATCTTCCGAAACTTCTGATAAAAAATCATAGACTTCAGAAGGTGTTTTGGGTTTTTCGGAAAGGGATGCGACAGAAACAACTGGTTCCGCATACTCCGCACGAAATTCCTCAACAACGCTCTGGATAGAACGTGAGGATAGGGAGATAAGAAAAATGATCGCGAAAAAATAAATTTGCCCTACCATTATGCTCGTAATCATATGTTTTGTAGATAGCGCCTTCCATTCCATCCACTTTTTTAATTGCACAAGGGAAAGATCGTTAGAAGGAAGCAGGGCCTCATCATCATTTTTTAAAAGCCGCCAAACGAGATAGCCCATCAAAAAGGCCACGCAAAGTGCAAAAAGAAATGTAGATCCATAGGCAATCCATTTAGACCACATACGAATTGTTAACATCTCCTCGAGCGCGGTTGATCTCGCGAGCGATTGATAACCAAAGGATTTATTGTACCACTCAAGTGTGGTAAGAGCATTTTGAGCTGTAGAGTTAGAACAGAGAGCAGCTGGGAGAGAAGAAACGACTTCTGTTTTCATAGGAAGGATCGATTTGCAACATCAACGCCATCGAGAAGTGATCCGCCTCAAAACTAAGAGGAGCCCATCTCGCTCCCCTATATTTCACCGTCTAGAGTTTAGATAAAGAAGAAAATTTTTCCTTAAGGCCTTGATTACGGAGTCTGAAAGCCTTTAAAAATGCGAGGCATATCAAGACGTCCACCGTAATAGACCATGCTCATGCTACGGGGATCTCCCGTCACATTTTTATCAAAAATCTCATTCAAATCAGCGAAAGAAAGTTCAGGACGATAACTGAGCATAAGCCCCACACAACCGGCGACCCCTGGCGTAGCCATGGATGTTCCGCTCATAGGTCCATATTTCCCTCCGGGCAAAGTACTAACAACGGTGTCGCCTGCCGCTGAGAGATGAGAAGAATATCGGCCGTAATTAGACCACCAAGTGACTGTAATGTTTGTCGCATAGAGCGCGGACACCGTGTACAGACCTGGGATGTCGAATTCCGCCGGATATTGATTCACTGGATCTCGATCTAAATTTTTTCCTTCGTTACCAGCTGCTACGATATTCACAATTCCTGCATTGGAAGTCGTCACAAAAGCATCCAGAAGTGCCTGGTTATACTCTTCGCCACCCCAAGAACTATTGATCACTGTTGCACCCATATTCATGGCGTACTCTAAAGCCAAAATCGCATCCGCGTCAGTTCCCCAACCTTCCGCCGAAATAAACTTCAGAGCCATTATCGAACATCGTGGACAATGGCCGGCAATGCCGAGCCCATTTCCACCAACCGCCGCGGCCGTGCCCGCGACATGGGTTCCATGAGACTGATCATCGTAGGGAAGACTGTCGCGATTGACGAAGTCATATCCCACGACATCGTCAACATAACCATTTTCATCGTCATCTACGCCATTCGTTTCTTTCGATTGACCATTTGAATCCATCCCCGATTCACCGGTATTTCTCCACATATTGTGAAGCAAATCTGGGTGAGTATAATCCACACCGGTATCTAAAACAGCAATGATGGTTTGCGCATTTCCAATGGCGCCATACTTATTCCAAACCGTGCGTGAGCCATTATGATAGTCCGCAATCCCATAGTTCTGTGATTCCTTAGGGTCTTTCACCCATCCGCTGAGAGGACCAGGTCGTGGCGGAATGGGGGGATCTTGCGGAGAAAAAAGAGCATTCTGTGCTCCAAATTCATAAATCGCCGGCCGCCTCTTACTATTAGGAATCGCGTATTCCAAAGTCGTGAACAATTGAAGACCATTCAGAAGACTCTCATACTGAATATCTTCCACAGCCACTCGTACAAGCCCCGGAACAATTTGATATTGGTGAATGACTTTTCCACCACGTGCGCTTAAAAACTGTTCCGTTAACATTTGTGCTTGAAAAGAATTTTGCAAATCAAATTTTACGAGGATCTCTCCCGCTTTTGAAGAGCTAACGATAAAAAAACAAATGAGAAAAAATAAGTATTTCGGCATGGTCCCTCCTTGGATCATACGTATTATTCGGATTAAAATGAGACAGACTTAAGTTCTCGACCTTTTGCCGGCTCCAAGCCTCATAAACAATCCTTGACGAAAGACTCAGTTCTGACTTTATTTATCTTATGGATATTAGCAAAACTTTAAAACAAGCCGTTGAAACTGCCACCCAACACTCTGCTTTTAAGCAAATGAAGGAAAATTTTTTTCTTACTGCTTTCTCAATTTTTAAAATCCCTCTGATTTATTATCTCAGCCCGCGAATCTTAGAACTTGATGAGCATCTTGTTCGTGTACGTATACGTCTCACTCGACGCGCAAAAAATCATCACGGCTCCATGTATTTTGGGGCACTTGCTATCGGTGCTGATCTTGCAGGCGGCGCTCTCGCCATGAAACTCATTCGAGAGAGCGGCGTGAACGTTTCGTTTATTTTCAAAGATTTTACGGCTCATTTTTTGAAACGACCCGAAGGCGATGTAGAATTTATTTGCCGTGATGGAAAAAAAATTAAAGATCTCGTGAACACTGTTATCAAATCGAGCGAACGTCACAATGCGACTTTAGATATTTTAGCGCTTGTTCCCTCAAAGTTTGGACAAGAGCCCGTTGCGACTTTTACGCTGACATTATCACTCAAGAAGAAAACTTAAGTTTCGGAATTGGTTTCTTTATTAAAGAGTTCGGGTAATGCTTTTGCAGGACGCGAAAGATGATCTTTAGCTCGTTCATAAAGTTCTGATTGCAAATTATTTTTGCAGCACGTGCGTAGAAGCTCCGTACGTGGAGACTCTAAAGGTAACTGAGTTTGTCCACAGGCACACACCATTTTGACTGGGCGAGCCGGCATTCCAAGGACTAAGTGAAATTCCGGTACAGAGCGAGTCACCATTGCTCCCGCGGCAATCATTGAAAAAGCTCCCAGAGAGATGCCGCAACGAATAATGGCACCGGCACCAATGGCACTTCCCATCTCGAGATGAGTTTCCACAATCTGCCAATTTTTATTGCCCGCACGAGGAAACATATCGTTCGTAAAAATCACGTGAGGACCAATAAAAACCCAAGAACTAACCTGAACACCACGAAAAACACTGACGCCATTTTGAATGCGCGTACCTTCACCAAGATGCACGTTTTCATCGACATAAACATCTCTCGCCAGAGAAACATTATCGTTGAGAACAGCACCTTTGCGCACATGACAAAAGTGCCAAATTTTCACGTCTTTTTTAAGAGTTACGCCAGGCTCAACCACGGCTGTTGGATGAACGTAAGAACCGGGTCCCATAGGAATATTGGATTCTGGCTTCATGCTCGAGTTATCGCTCTTGGGAACCGTAAGGGTCAACACTTTTAGTTGCTTCTCCCTTAGGACATTGAGTACTCTTTGATTTCAATGAATTCAAATTCCCGAAAGCCATTACAGATTGCTTATATTGTACCTGTTCACAATGATGCTGAATCTCTCCATTTGTGTATTGAGCAGCTTCAAGAACAGACAAAAACATTACCGAATACATTTACGGTGCTCGTAGAAAATGGAAGCCAAGATTCTTCTTTCCAAGTTGCACACAAATTAGCTAACGAAAGCTCTATGCCCATTCACGTCTTTTCAGAAAAAAACGCAGGCATAGGTTATGCCTATCATCGAGGAATGGAAGAAGCTCTCAAGATTTGGGATCAAACTTCGGACCTCTGGATGATTTTAACCGCCTCCGATCTTCCTTTTACCTTTAGCGATCTCCGCCAATTTTTAACGTGGTACAAATCTCACTCTCCGCTCCCTACGCGTATGGCAATGGGCTCAAAGGCCCACCCACGAAGTGTCTTAAATAATTCTTTTTCTAGACGCTTGATGACAGGAACCTACCGGCTCGCCCGTAAAACGATGTTAGGCATGAAAACCAAAGACTCTCAAGGTTCGGTCTTCCTTCACGCCACTCTCGCCAAAGAGCTTTTACCAAAAATTGCTTCTAGAAACTTTTTTTACTCCACAGAACTTGTCTACTATGCCGAGCAAAAAGGGGAAGTCGTAGAAGAACTCCCCGTGGTGATTGCCGAAGCCATCCGCCCTTCCACCGTTCGCCCTCTAAAAGATGGTAGCCGCATGTTTTTACAAATCATGGAACTTAAAAAACGAAACTTGTAGATGAAAATTTTCTCCAAACTTCCTTTCTACGCCTTCATTCTTCTCGTCAGTTTTATTTTATGTGCTTTCACATATGGAGCCGCGGTTTTGAATCCGCAATACGTTGAATGGCTCTACAAACATGATGGAATGAATCACTATCTTGGTTGGCTGTTCTTTCGACAAGAACCATGGGGTTTTCCTTTAGGGCAAATTCACAACTTTATCCATCCAATCGGAACCACGGTTATCCAAATGGATTCTATTCCGGTGATGGCGTTTTTCTTTAAAACCTTTCACCCCTGGCTCCCTGTGCGATTTCAATATTTTGGACTTTGGCATTTTCTCATCTGGGCTCTTCAAGGCTATGCCGGATTAAAAATCGCAGAGCATTTGCAAGCCACTACAGTTCAAAAGTTTTTGATCATTTTTCTTTTCATGTGGTCTTCGATCATTTTCTTCAGGACAGATCACCACTCTCTCACAGCGCAATTTTGTCTTGTGATCTCTATTTACTATTACATGGAAACTCAAAAAGGGCGAGGTCCTCTTTTCGGCTCTATGTTGCTCACTCTCGCATTTATTTCTTTAGCGCATCCGTATTTAGTAGCAATGACACTCCCACTTTACTTCGCCACCTACCTCCGAGCGTTCTTGGACCATCCGCAAAAAAAATGGAAATACATTTTTGAGTTCACTGGGTTCCTTACCATTGTGGGATTTTGCTTTTGGCAAATCGGCATATTTGGAGTGAAGGATCCGGGAGACCTAGGTTTTGGGTCACTCTCGTCAGATCTCCTCACTTATTTTAACTCTCTGTACACCTCAAGCATTCTACCGCGTCTTCGCACAGGCTGGGGGCAATATGAAGGTTATGCTTATCTCGGGCTCGGAATGATTGTCTTATTTTTTATTCAGATCGGATGGCTTCTTTCTAGAAAAGAACATTTGAAGAAAATTTTCAAGAGAGCTTGGCCCTTTGTGATCATTCAACTTTTAATTTGGAT
Organism: Bdellovibrionales bacterium; assembly: GCA_050250255.1. Taxonomy (GTDB): domain Bacteria; phylum Bdellovibrionota; class Bdellovibrionia; order Bdellovibrionales; family DASUEL01; genus JBFWOZ01. Next base: position 8,033 of record JBFWOZ010000015.1, read on the forward strand.
TTTTTCTCTTTCCAATATTATTACTTTTGGCGGCAATCCTATTCTCAACTTAGATTTTATTTATTCTCATCTCGGTTCTATTCCGGGAACTTTTCGATCCTCAGGAAGGTTCTCTTGGCCGCTCTTTTATTTTATCTATTTTGTTTTGATATGGTCGGTTCTCCGTCGATGGTCAACTCAAAAAGCAACGGCCATTTTGTTTGCAGTAGCCCTTTTACAAGTCATCGACATAGCTCGCTATTACGGAACCTCTTCTGCCGGTGAAGCGGCTCCGGCCCCTGCTTTTCGCCCTGCTGCTTGGCAAACAAAAGCCAGTGGGGCGACGGCCATGATTATTCTTCCACCAGCACTCATTAAAGGAGCCTTTGATTGTGGCCGTGGAGGCTTTACTCCCGATGAAGTCCGACACTTAGGCATTTTAGCGGGAGAGATGGGTTGGTCGGTCAACAGCGGCTACAGCTCACGTGGAGATGCACGCGTGTTTCAAATCTGTGAAGAAACTTGGGAAAGTCTCCCTCAACGTTTTGCATCTTCAAACCAATTTTTTGTGGTTCATCGAGCTTTCATTGATAGCTTTTTGCAAACCGCAGCGAAGTTCAACAAAAGCTCTAAGAAAAAAATCACCTGCCAACACATAGATGGCTTTGAAGTCTGCCGCTAACTCCGAGGAGCAACTTCGTTCGTTTTTAATCTTCAAAGACCAAGGCGCGACGACGAAGGACTGGTTCAACCAATTCGAGGAGGAGCAACGCCGGGATTTGAAGATTAAAAACGAACACTGGCTGAAGGTAAAAAAAATGGCGACTTGGAGGGGGGGGGGGAATTACCAAGCCGCCACAGGGGGTATCCTGCCCATGAGCAATGATAATGCCAAAGCCTATTGCCTATTGTTTTCTTCTGAAGCCGAAATAAACTCCGGCGAACGGATACGAATTAAACAGTCTTAGAAAAAATTCAAACAGTCCAGATCCAGCGTCCTGGAGCTTCGGATTCCCCGCGCTGAATCTTCTTAAGTTTTTCGAGGATTTTTGTGGCCACCGTGAAGTCTGGCGAAAGCTTTAAAGACTCGGTCGGTGCGTTTGTTTTTTCCTGATAAAGGAGCTCACGAAGTGGTTGCACAACCGCAGCAGTACCACAGGCGAAACATTCGGTAACTCGTCCAGAAAGAATGTCTTCTCTCAATTTAGTAAAAGAAATGGGCTCTTCAGATGCTTTTAAACCGATACTCGGTGCCATTTCTAAAATGGATTTACGAGTCACTCCGTTAAGAATCGTACCCGTCAAAGGTGGCGTGACGAGAGCTCCGTCACGAACCATAAAGAAATTCATTCCACCCAATTCGTCGACAAAGTCATGCCCAACGGCATTCAAATAGAGAAGCTGATCACAGCCAAGTTTCGCCGCGTAATCCAAAGGCCCAAGGCTTGAAGCATAATTTGCTGCAGTTTTCGCCTCACCAAGTCCACCGGGATAAGCCCGGATGAACTCTCGATTCACCAGAACTTTCGCTCCCGTAATACCTCGTCCATGAAAGTAGTTACCTGCAACAGACGCGATGATACGAAAACTGTATTTATCAGACCGACCCATTTTAATTTTAGAATCTGAACCATACATCATCGGGCGAAGATAAAGTGCATGGTCCGCGAACTCTGGAACAGAAGCACGCTCAAATTTGACATATTCCATAACACATTTTGTGAAGAGCTCTTCCGGCATAGGGGGCATCGACATCAGACGGCAAGATTGGGCAAAACGTTTTGCATGTGAATCGACGCGAAAAACTCCCACACTCCCATCAGCTTGATAAAAAGCCTTCATCCCCTCAAAAATACTTTGGCCGTAATGAAGAACGACAGAGCTTGGCTCCATGGGCTCAGGTCCGTAAGGACGGATATCCACTTGAGCGTTTGTGTAATCTCCGTTCAAAATTTCCATGTGGAGCATATGCGGAGCAAATACAGTTCCAAACTTTGGATTTTCAATCTTTTCAAGAGGTGGCAGAGCATTACAGGTTTTAATTTTTGTTGAGTGGCTTGACTGAAATTGCACGCGGCTCGCTTCCATCACAAGATTCTCCTTGGCTCAAAAGTCACGAAAATACCTTGTGAACCGTCGCTTGGTCATCCTAGGATTTTACATTCCCCAAGAATAATGCAATGAATAATCCATGAATCCTATATTTCAACTAAAAGACCTCCTCCTTTATTTTTTAAAGCTCGGAGCTGTGCGCTTTGGAGGCCCAGCGGCTCTTGTACAAACCATGAGACAAGATCTGATTTTTGAAAAAAAGTGGTTTTCTGAACGAGACTACCAGGTGGGTTTAGCGCTCGCACAAATGGCCCCCGGCCCTCTTGCAAGCCAGCTCGCGATTTATTTTGGTTGGAAAAAAAGTGGATTTTGGGGTGGTTTTTTTGTTTTGATCGCTTTTGCTTTGCCCGCCTTCCTCCTCGTATGCTTACTCGCCCATTTCTATTCTCTTTATCAAGATTTTTCGTGGCTGAAAGCGGTGACCATTGGAGCTTCTGGCTGCGTGATGGCACTCATGATGAAAAGCGCCATTCAGCTTGCAAAAGGCGTCCCGCTTAAAGATCCGATTTATTTGTTTATTCTCTGTGCGAGCGCTCTTGCCACCGTCATTTTTAAAAGCGAACTTGGTTGGATTTTCATTATTTCGGGCGTGATTGCATGGGCACATCAACATTACAAAAAACAAAAGGGCCTAAAAAGCCTAATATTATTTTTCTTTTCTATAAGTTTTCTTCATTCTACGACGAGTGAAGCCCAAAATTTTTGGGACGCTATCAGGGAATCGATGGACTGGAAACTCTTCCAATATTTTTTTGAAGTAGGCGCTTTGGTTTTTGGCAGCGGTTCGGTGATTATTCCTTTTCTCTACACCGGTGTTGTTCATGAATTTCATTGGCTTTCTGAAATGCAATTTCTCGACGCCATGATGGTGGGCATGCTTACACCGGGCCCTATGGTTATTACGGTTGCTTTTGTTGGATATCTTGTAGAAGGTTTCTCAGGTGCCTTTCTCAGCTGTCTTGGAATTTTCTTGCCCTGCTTTCTATTCGTCGTCTTTCCCGCACCTTTTTTTGAAAAGATGTCAGAGCATAATGATCTTTCGGCAGCTCTCGAAGGGATGTCGGTAGCCGCAACCGGAGCCATTCTCGGGGCAGTCTGGATGGTCGCGCAAAAGACATTTCAACACCCTGTTACCGTGGCTGTCTTCATCATCTGCGCACTTATTTTATGGAAAGGGAAAAAGGTTCCTGATCCTCTCTTGATTTTAGGATCCGCACTTACGGGATGGATTTTTATTTCTTAATCACTCGCTCAAAAAAACGTTCACCCCAGTTGACGGGTCGGTTGGGATCGTAATTCCCACCCATTTTTTTCGTAACCATGTAGAAAAACAAAGTCGCTCCACCAACAATAAGAGCCACCTTGCTAGCTTCCCAAAGATAAAAACCAGCGGCATTCATAAACTTTTGGATATCATCCCAGCGCACAGCAATTTGGAGGTCATGAAAACGACGACCTAATCCCGCTTGTAAAATCTTGAGGTGGCCCTTCGGAAGATCAATAAAACGAACACCCACTTTGATTCCCGAGAAATGCATCATCTGCTTAGGACGCTCGTCGGACCCTTCTAGACGCATCACTTCGGCAAACCAAGCTACCTTTCCACCTTGTTCGCCGGGGATGGGAAATTCGACTTTTAATATTTCGCCAATTTGAGGAAGAAAGTTCCAATTTACAATAAAAGACATGCCCGATTCCGACATGTCGATGATCTCTAACTCATAGACCTGTGAGCGCCTGCGATTACGGGAGGCCACACGAACCATTTTCAGTTCATGGGGATTCAAGATGTATCGAGGGGCGCGATCGCCCAATTTGCGAGCAGCTGACATAGAGTCCTCTCATTACTTATCGGAATCGGACCTAGGTCCTTGATTGAGATATGAGTTTTTTTAGCAAACCTAAGCGATTTAATAGAAAAGTCATGGGGCTTACCGTTTCATTCCGAGACGTAATAAGCCTCAGAGGTTGACACTGACACCCTCCCCCAGATAATTTCATCTGTTCCAATGTTTTATTCTCAACGCAAAACGAGGGTCTAATGGAAGAATCCAATAAGCCAATCACCGAACTGCCCGCCGTGGCTCAAAACGTCTTCATTTCTTGTAAAAAGTGTGCCGCCGAGCGCTATCACAAGGTTTTGGCTCATACGACAGAAACGAGTGCGAAAGTTCAATGTGAAGTTTGCGGCAGTAAAAAGACCTTCAAACTTGCAAAGCCCAAAAAAGCGACCAAACCAAGGAAGTCTTCTAAACGTAAAGATGGAAAAGCTGGTCAAATGGCAACGCCTACTTGGGCGGTACTGAAAGAGCAACAAGCCAGCACGGCAGCTCAAACTTACAAAATGGGCGATCTCTATAAATTGAATACCCCCATCGAACACCCTAAGTTTGGTCTTGGGTTTGTCGTTCTTGCGACACCACAACGTATCGATGTGGTTTTCGAAGACGGCCAACGCTCTCTCGTTCACAACCGCGGAAACTAAAGGAAATAGCAAGTGTCTCGCGATATCATCTATACCATGAAGGGCGTGGGGAAGGTTTATCCTCCCACTCGCTATGTTCTAAAAAACATCTATCTCTCCTATTTTTACGGCGCAAAGATTGGTGTTCTAGGTCTCAACGGATCCGGAAAGTCGACTCTTCTTCGCATCATGGCCGGTGTGGATAAGGATTTTTTAGGCGAAGCTTTTCCCGCAAAAGAAATGCGCGTGGGCTATCTGCCGCAAGAACCGCAGCTGGATCCCAAGAAAAACGTCAAAGAAAACATCGAAGACGCCTTCCCCGAACTCAAAGGGTTACTCGAAGAATATAATCAGATTAACGCCAAGTTTGCCGAAGAAATGTCTCCCGAAGACATGGAAAAACTCATCGAACGCCAAGGTGTCGTACAAGAAAAAATTGAAGCTTTAGATGGTTGGGAGCTCGATCGCAAACTCGAACTCGCAATGGATGCTCTCCGATGTCCTCCAGGTGACGCCGATGTGACAAAGATCTCCGGGGGAGAAAAGCGTCGCGTGGCTCTCTGCCGCCTTCTTCTCTCAAATCCCGATATTCTCTTACTCGATGAACCGACAAACCACTTGGATGCAGAAAGCGTCGCGTGGCTCGAAAGATTTCTTAAAGAATTCCCTGGCACCGTCATCGCGATCACGCACGATCGTTACTTTTTGGATAATGTTGCTGGTTGGATTTTGGAGCTCGACCGCGGAGAAGGCATTCCATGGGAAGGTAACTACACCTCTTGGCTCGAACAAAAAGATCGTAGACAAGCTCACGAACAGCAGGCCGAAGCCAAACGTAATAAATCTCTCGAGAGAGAATTAGAATGGGTTCGCCAATCTCCTCGTGCTCGCCAGGCAAAATCTAAAGCACGACTCTCGGCTTATGAAAATCTCTTAAAAGAACCATCAAAAGAGAAACTCGCGGAACTTGAAATTTACATTCCACCAGGCCCTCGACTTGGAGATCTTGTGGTGGAGGCCAAAGACGTCAAGAAAGCCTACGGCGACAAACTCCTATTTGAAAACTTAAATTTCAGTCTTCCTAAAGGTGCTATCGTCGGAGTCATCGGACCAAACGGTGCTGGTAAAACAACTCTGTTTCGCATGATCACAGGACAAGACAAACCAGATAGTGGTTCGTTCAAAGTCGGTGAAACCGTAAAAATGGCTTATGTCGATCAGAGCCGTGATGTTTTAAATGGCGAGAAATCAGTTTGGGAAGAAATCTCTGGCGGTCTAAAAACGATGACCGTTGGAAATCGTGAAATGGCTTCTCGTGCTTACGTCGCCCGCTTCAACTTCAACGGTGCCGATCAACAGAAAAAAGTGGGAGCTCTTTCGGGCGGAGAAAGAAACCGCGTTCAACTCGCAAAAATTCTCCAAACAGGATCCAACTTATTGTTACTGGATGAACCAACAAACGATCTCGACGTAAACACCATGCGTGCACTCGAAGAAGCTTTGTTAGAATACGGCGGCTGTGCCGTTGTGATCTCGCATGACCGCTGGTTTTTAGATCGCATCTGTACGCACATCATGGCGTTTGAAGGCGATAGTCAAGTGAACTTCTTTGTCGGCAACTACACTGAGTACGAAGAAGATCGCAAAAAACGTCTCGGCGATGAGGCCGCTCAACCTCACCGCATCCGCTATAAAAAAATCCCTACTTAATTTCGACGAAGTCGTAAAAGAACGTCTTTTTGAAAAGCTAGGAAATACTTTTTAAGAAAGTCTTCGGGTTTTTTATTTGAATGTACGAGCTTCGTTAAATCCATCGCGAAGGTTACGTGACTCTCTTGATCCACACTGGTGGCTTCAAAGAAGGTGGCATTCGCAAGACGGCGTCCCATTGTGGCGAGATCGTATCTTTTTCCACCACTCACTTGAGAATCAAAAATCTGACAGAGTTTTAAAGCGAGTTTGGAATTTTTAGAAACCGGCAACACCACTTTTTGTTCATCGTTTAACCAATCGAGATCTCGCCACACTTCGCAGCCATAAACTTTTTTAGGACGCAGAGATTTCGGCAGCCTCTTCAACGCTTCAATGGTTGCAAGAGCCACCGCCACATGTGTGTCGTGTTTATCTGCTAAATTATGAGTGTAGACATACTCTGGTTGGCATTCGGCAAAAAGGGTCGCAAGTTCTTCGACCAGCGGTCTTCTGGCTCTTGGAGATTTCACCGTTTTACTTTCATAACCCATCTGGATCATAAGGCCGTATTTACCAAGTTTTGCGGCTTTATTTTGTTCGTCCCTTCGGACTTTCTTCATCTGCTCGGCAGAATAATTTTTATACTTCCCGGTGCGGGGGCTGCCGCCACCACTGGTGAGGGTGACACCCGTAAGCCAGTTCTTTTTTGATCCATAACACTCTAAAATTCCATGATAGGCCATGATCTCAATATCATCTTGGTGAGCCGCGATGACCATATGAGTGGTTCTCGCCATTGCCTGATCAAAGGATTTTTTATCCGGTACAAAAATATCCATAAGCTCCTACAAGTCTTTGTGCTGGAAAGGTTTCGCCTTGGGCCCAACGTAATCGGCAACCACTTGCCCACTTCCACGTACTTTGTATTTATAAATGACAAGGCCCTCTAAGCCGACAGGTCCGCGAGCATGAGTTTTATTCGTGCTAATTCCCACTTCCGCGCCAAAACCAAAACGAAAGCCATCGGTAAATCGTAAAGAGGCATTTACAAACACACAGGCAGAGTCCACTTGCTCTAAAAAATGCTCCTGCACAGATTTGAGAGAAGCAAAAATTCCGTCGGTATGGTGAGAGCCATAACCGTTGATGTGTTGAATGGCCTCAGAAAGATTCCCGACGACTTTTACAGAAAGTCTTAAATCACCATACTCCGTTTTCCAATCTTGCTCGGTCGCCGCTTCTATATCGGGTAAAATGCCTTTAGTTGCAGCACAACCTTTTAGTACAACACCCTTTGCTTTTACTTGCTTCCAAAAGTCGGGCAAGAAAGTGCTCGCGATCGTACGATCCACAAGTAAAGTCTCCACCGCATTACAGGTGGTAGGACTTTGCGTCTTTGAATCCAACGTTACTTTTGTAGCTAAGGCAAGATCCGCAGTTTCGTGAACATAGAGATGACAAATGCCATCCGCATGGCCCAACACAGGAATTTTTGTCGACTGTTGGATTTTCTGAACTAACTCGTTAGAGCCTCGAGGAATCACCAAGTCTACATACTGAGGATATTTTAAAACTTCATGAACCGCTTCGCGTCCGTCTACCAGTTGAGCCCATTGTTGAGGCAGAAAAGGAAGTCCTTCCGTCACTCGTTGAACAAGCTTCATAAAAGCTTCATTCGAATGTTTCGCTTCCGAACCGCCCTTGAGCACAACAGCATTTCCGCTCTTGAGAGCCAGAGAAAGAATCTGCGGAATCACATCGGGTCTGGATTCAAAAATAATCGCAAGCACTCCGATAGGAACGGAGATTTTTTGTAAAATTAAACCATCATCAAGCTGACGCTCTAGAAGAACTTTTTTAGTTGGGTCTTCCAAACGAATCACATCGCGGAGCCCTTCCACTAATTGATCCAATTTTAATTCTGTGAGTTCCAAGCGTGAGTAGAGCTGGGGGCTGAGCTTTCCTTTGTTCTCGGATAAGTCTTTCTGATTTTCTTGAAACAACCACGACTTATTAAGAGAAATTTCTTGCGCAAAGGCTTCGAGTGCTTTGTTTTTTTCAGTAGTAGAGAGATTCGCCAAAGCGTAGGAGCACAATTTTACTTCTTTGAGCAATTTCGAAATATCCATTATTCCGCCTCGTTAAAAATTTTAGCTCCACGATTGAGAAGCACCAAATTATCTCGTTGGATTAAAACATCCGGCGAATCTGCACCCAATATGTCTCGAACTTGATTGGTTTTAAGGCCAATAATCTTTCGTGTGTCGGCCGATGAGTAGTTCGCGATTCCACGTCCAATTTCATTTCCACCTTGATCGCGAATGCTCACAATCTGGCCTCTTTGAAATTGTCCCCGAACGTCCACCACACCCGCAGGCAAGAGGCTGGCCTGTTTTTCCGTAATGGCCTGCTTCGCCCCATCATTCACAACTACAACCCCTTCATATCCTGAGGAGAGACCAATCCACTTCTTGCGTCCCTGTAAGTTCTGTGAAAATTCAATGAGCGTTCCCGGCCGATCTTCCGAACGGGGGTCTTGCCAGATTTTCTTGAGGTTCTGCGGCTTCAGGCCCGAAGCGATGATACTCATCACCCCACCCTCACTCGCAATACGCACGGCTTCGATTTTGGTTTGCATACCACCGCGGCCAACGGCCGACTTCCCCTCCATCTTGATAATCAACTCGGAGAGATGTGTGATATTTTTTAAAACTTGGGCCTTGGGATTGAGCTTGGGATTCTCTGAATAAATGCCATCCACATCCGTTAAAATCACAAGCATTTGTGCGTTGATCTTTGTTGCCACGATTGCCGAGAGTTTATCGTTATCACCAAAACTTCGTCCCTTTTCTTCGCTCAATTCCTCAGTAGAAATGGGATCGTTCTCATTGATCACCGGCACAACACCCATTTCCAAAAGGGATTCGATGGTATCACGCAGATTCAGATATTTTGCCCGGTCCGCAAAGTCTCCCGCCGTCACTAAGATTTGTGCGGGCGTGATTCGATATTTTTTAAAGAGTTCTTTATAGACATTCATAAGCTCAACTTGTCCCACAGATGCACAAACTTGTTTTTGTTGAATATCAAGTGGTGGCTTTAGCTTTAAAGTTTTTCTTCCAAGCCCTACCGCCCCACTTGTGACAATCAAAAACTCATCTCCCTTTTTATAAAAGGGAATGAGTGACTGAACGATGAGCTGAAGACGTTTTTTTGCGAGGCTACCGTTGGTTTGCGTGAGAACGCGTGTCCCAATTTTGATGATGATTCGACGGGACTTTTTTTGAGCGCTACGCTTTGGTGCCATGGTTTAAAGCATACAGGGACTTTTTAATGGTCACAATGCGGACATGGTCACCCTCATCGCTACGTCGCAGCATAAAAGACGAAGATTTCAAAAAAATCCCGTGCTATACCCTTTTCAACTTGTGAGGTATTTAATGAAAAGTCAGAAAAAGAAACAAATCGACAAACAAAACCTATTTTATGACTTCATCGATTCTTCCATCGGAGTCGTTGCGTTTGCATGGTCCAGTAAAGGCTTAAAAGCCGTTCAGCTCCCTGAAAAAACATCTCGTGCGACAATTCAAAAACTTCTCAACCGCTTTCCTGAAGCCACCCTCACTCAAAAGTCGAATGATCCTTTAGCAAAAGATCTCCGAAAGAAAGTGCAGAACCTCCTCGCAGGGAAGCCAGAGAGCTTTAGCTCCATTCCCCTCGACATCTATTCATCGCCTTTCCACAAAAAGGTTTATGAGGTGCTTAAAAAAGTGAAACCAGGGCAGGTGTTAACGTACAAAGAACTCGCCACTCAAGCCGGTTCCCCACTTGCTTCACGGGCGGTAGGGCAAGCGATGGCACGCAACCCAGTGCCTCTTGTGATTCCGTGCCATCGAGTTATGGGATCCCAAGGAAGTCTTACAGGTTTTACGGCTGCTGACGGAGTGAAACTCAAATCAACTCTTTTAAGATTAGAGAAAGCCCAAATTGTCTAAAGTTTGCGAGCTACTTTTTCTAAATTATCGACTTCCTCGAGCCAATAATTATGACTGCTGAAGTTAGGAAATAGCTTCGGAAAAGAGGGATCGGTCCAACGTTTGGCAATCCACGCAGAATAGTAAATCATTCGTAGAGCTCTAAGGGGCTCTATGAGAGCAAGGGTTGAATCATCAAAGTCCCGGAGCTCACAATAACCCTTCAGAAGTTCATCCACATTGATTTTTGTTTCTTCTTCATCACCCTGAGTAAGCATCCAGATATCCTGAACTGGAAGACCGTTCATCAAATCATCAAAATCTACAAAGAAAAATTCTTTGCTATCGTTAATGAGATTTCCTTTATGGCAATCTCCATGAATACGGATAAAATCCTCTTCATAAAGTTCATCTTCAAGAAACTCCAAAATATCTTCGGCCGCCGTCATGTACCGGTTGATCAATTCTGGAACGATAAAAGATTCTAAAATTTGTAACGATGGCCAACCTAAAAAGCGTGGATGTAAATTCCATCGATGCTTGGCCTTGACCCTAGCTCCTACGTTATGGAGCTGAGCTAATCGACGACCAATTTTCTCAAGATCTCCCGGCAAAAACTCATCAGGCGATCGTCCTTGAATTCTTTCGAAGAGGCTCATCAGCATTCCTGAGTGCTTACTGACAGAAGTTCCGTTGGAGAGACTCAAAGCGGCAGCCGCTGGAATTCCTTCCATTTTCAAATCCACAATAAACTTGTGCTCATCTAAAATAGCTTCTCGTAGCCATCGTCCAGGTCGGTAAAACTTGGCAATAACTTTTTTGTTATCTTCAAGCTCGACGGAAAAAACGCGATTTTCATAGGAGTTGAGTTGCGTGAGATATCCGTTCGGCTGAAAACCCTCAGCCTCTACGGCATTGAGCACGATATCGGGAGTTAAATTAAAAAAGTTGTCTCTCATAAGGTGCCAGGTTCTTTTCCCGGGTCACACTGCTTCACAAAGTGCCGCGGTGTGACCCGGGAAAAGAACCTGGCACCTTATGACACTTAAAAATAAGAACCAGACTTAATTTTTTCGACGATGATCTTCTCTGGCATGATTGGATCTTTTGGATTCACCATGAAAAACGACTGCTGTTCGCAACGTCTTTTGTTTTTGATTAACCAGTGAAGAATATCCGCTAGTTTTTTATTTTTCTTATCTTTAAAGAACGGATCGTTCTCAAGCGCATCTTTCGCTTTTTTCAACGCCCGAACTTCTCCAGGATCATTTTCTTTTACGGCGTAGTCATGCAGATCATACTTTTTAATATCTTCTGGTAACACACCTAAAAACTTTACGTCAGGTGCAGAGAAATCTTTATTACGAATGAGACTCGCCGCAGACCCTGCTTTCAATGTACGAAAGATGTTCTGCATGGTGTACGCATCCAGATCTCCGAAAAAATACATAGGAACCGCCAATTGGTCCTGGATTAATTTACACCAGCCGCGCACACCGTTACTAGGAACCCCTTGGGCACCTAGTAAAATACAGTTATGTCGCTTCGTGAATCCATTCGACACCAAGGTATTTGCTGTACCTTCTGATTCTACGATCAAACAGAAATCAATTTTCTTCTTCGCTTTTAACTTCAGAGCCTGAGGGCGGTTTTTGGGCTGAAAAGGACTTGTACCGAGAGTACTCAGATCAACAACGGCTTTTGTTCCGTCTACCAATGTTTCAGTCACCACCAGCTGCTGAGAATAAGTTTGGCCCCCACGATCGTTGGCAAAACAATTGAGTTCTTCGCGGTAAACTTCGAGCATTTCACCGATGAAGTCGATCGTTGAATCACTCTCGTCCTGTTCTTGAAAATCCAACGCGCGAAGTTTGGGGTTATGCTTCACTTCCCCTTTTGAGATGTAATAAAGCTCTCTCTTCGTATTGATGGCGCCAACTTCTAAATTTCTCAAGAGAATCTCGAGCATAAAAACGGCACGTGACATTTTTTGGACCGAAGAAACGTTCAGCTCCGTTTTAACTGTTTTATCTCCAGGAGTGAGAAAGCCCACTTTGGAATTATAAATAGAGTTATCCAAGCTACACTTTGTCGCTTCAAGAATGGGGCGTTTTGCAGTTTCCAAATCCCTGAGCATTTGTTCGCAGAGCTCTTTGGAGAGTTTTGGAATATCTTTTACTTCTTTACTACTATTGACTCGAATTTTCATAATTTCTCCCGTTTAGGCTTCGGCATCGGAATCATCTTCATCCTTGAGATACGCCTCTTTTTTCTTCAACTTTTTCAAATTCTCATGAGCTTCTTCCAGCTTATCTTCGGCAGCTGCTGCATCTCGACCTAAAAGTTTTCTCAAGCCATCTTCAGCTTTTTTCTTTCTTGCTTCACTGGACTTTGTAATGCGAACAAGCCCCTCAACTAATACTGGTCCAAATTGCTCAATGTGCTGCAACTTTCTTTCAAGGTCCGCTTCACGATCCTCTTTACGAATATGGCGCGAGAGCTTCTGACCAGCCTGCATAAGCGCACGACGAATCTCTTCCACAAGCTCATCACTAGCATCAATTGTTTCTTTTGAGGCATTTTTAAATTTGATGAAAGGAGAAGTCACACTCACCGCAAAAACGTAAGGGCCGAGAGGCACACTTTCTTTTGGTTGATTGAGTCCGTAGGCTTTCCAGTTAACAGACTCAATCGCTTGAGTGATCGCACAAGCCGATTTATCAAACTGTAATGGTACGCGGTTCGCAAACCTCAAGACCTGAACGGGCTGATCTTCTTCCCCACGATTTTTAAAACGCGCAAGAGCAATCTCTGCTACCACAGGTTTAAAGTCACAGATGCGAGGTTTTCTCGCGACCACACTTAAAAAGTCCACTTCTCCAAGCCGAGCGATACTTTTTGCTAAGGCGTCTTCGCCCACAACGAGTACAGATTTTGTACTGGGAGCAATGAGTTCTGATTTAGAAATGGCCTTGAAAGCTTCTTTAAACTGACTCTCAGAAATTTTATTGGTTGGTAAGTTTAAGATCTTCTTATCTAAACCGTTTTTCACAAAATCTTGAAGAGTCGCATCCGACACACGAGAAAATCCCGTCTTCAACCAAGTCGAAAATGTGGACTTCCCAAAAAGAGTTCCGTAAGTGATGAACTCTCCTAACTTCATTGTATGAGGATGCGGAGGAGTCGCCGCTGGAATTTCAGGCACGATCTCGCTCACGCGCTCAACGTGTACCCAATCTTGATCCGCCAATTTATAATGGAGAGTAAGATGTGGATTCACGAGAGTTGTTCCCTCGAGATAGGTCATGAGCCCACCGTCGCCGTTAAATTGCATACGGCCATCCATTTTAAAGTCCACCTTCACACCGTTGCTTTTTTTGCCCCAGTCGATCGTGTCTTTCTTTTTTACGGCGCCCTTGTTGCCTTTGATATCGACTTCTACAAGAGCTTTCACGGCCTTCTTCATTTTTTTTGTTTTACTAATAACGGTCACGCCTTGAGCCGAAGTGAGCTGGGCCCAAGTGGTCGCTGCCGAAATCCCAATCCCCTGTTGGCCACGAGAACATTGTCCACGCCCAAACTTTGAAGATGCTAAATATTCACCAAACACTTTGGAAAGATCCTCTGGTTCAATGCCGGGACCGTTGTCTTCCACCGTAATTTGGATTTGATCAGTGTTATTTTGTGAACCAGCGCCTACTTTTGAAATTTCGATTGTGAGCTCAGGAAGAATGCCTGATGTCTCGCAAGCATCTAAAGAGTTATCGACGGCTTCTTTTAATGTAGTTAACACTGCTTTGGTGGCAGAAGAAAAACCCACCTGCTGCAGATTTTTTGCAAAGTACTCCGCGGTACTACTTGATGTAATTGTATTAGCCATATGCGTCATCCATTCTCGGAACCAGTTGTGATGTTTTTTCAGTAAAAAGGAGTTGAGCCGTTGCGGTCAATTTATTTCTTAAGCTCCTCGAGAATCATTTCAGCCGGAGTCAGTGCTTTCTTCTTAGAATTACAAGGTTTGCAGGAAGTCACAACGTTCCCTTTTGAGGACGTCCCACCCCTTGCTACCGGTGTAATATGATCCATTGTGAGCTCTTCCTTGGAAAAGGTGCCTCCACAGTAATAGCACAGGCCCGCCGCCAACTTCTGCTTCCACCATTGAGATTGGCGCAGTTCCTTCGCTTTGTTGCGCTCTTTGGCAATATGCTTAGGGTCTGACTGAAAAGGAATGTAGGGTTTGCTCACGCCTCCTTATACCACATTTTGCTATTTTTTTTTGGATTTGGTACAACGCTTTCATGACTCCAGAACAAATGAAAGATCGCCTTCAAAAAACTTACGCCAATGCTCAAATTACGGTGAACGACTTAACCGGAACCCACGACCATTATGAAGTGGTGATTGAAAGTAGCGCTTTTGAAGGTCTCTCTCGCATGCAGCAACACCGGGCCGTAATGGATGTTTTCGATCCTGAGCTTAAAACCGGTGAAGTCCATGCCTTAACAATTCGAACATTAATTCCTAAAAAGTGAGGTTGATCATGAACGTAAAAGAAAGAATCGAACAATTACTCAATCAGAACCGTGTTGTCCTTTTTATGAAAGGATCTCCCGAACAACCTCAATGCGGCTTTTCAGCACGCGCAACGGCGATCCTTCAAGATCTTCAGGTTCCTTTTACTTCTGTGGATGTCATTGCTGATCCCGAAATCCGCCAAGGAATTAAAGAGTATGGAAATTGGCCTACAATTCCCCAACTTTATGTGAATAAAGAATTGATTGGTGGAAGCGACATCATGATGGAAATGTACGAAAACGGAGAGCTCGAACAAGCTCTGAAGTCTTAAGACATGCAAACCTCTTTGGAAACGCTGAAGTCTTTTTTAAGAGAAGACCAAATTTTCACGGACGCAGATTCTTTAAAGACCTATGGTCGCGATTGGACTCGTTACGTAGAACCCCAGCCTCTCGCTATCGTGTTTCCTAAAACTACAGAGGAAGTCGCCCAAATTGTTCGCTGGGCCCGTAAAACAAAAACGTCTATTGTTCCTTCTGGTGGTCGAACCGGCTTAAGCGGTGCCGCCGTCGCCGCAAAGAAAGAACTCGTTTTATCTCTCGAAAAAATGAATAAGGAATTAGAGTTTAACGAACTTGATTCTACTCTTAGAGTCGAAGCAGGTATGGTCACCGAAGATTTACAAAATCTGGCCAAAGAAAAAGAACTTTATTTTCCGGTAGATTTTGCCTCACGTGGCTCCAGTCAAATTGGCGGAAATGTGTCTACCAATGCGGGCGGGATTAAAGTTTTGAAGTACGGGTTGATTCGTAACTGGATCGCCGCACTCAAAGTCGTTACCGGCGCTGGGGAAGTTTTAGAACTCAATAAATCTCTTGTCAAAAACGCTAGCGGCTATGATTTACGTCACTTGATGATTGGTAGCGAAGGCACACTCGGAATCGTCACAGAAGTCACCGTTCGCCTTTGCCCACCGACGGGACCACTCAATTTATTTTTAATGGGTGTTCCTAACCTCGATGCGGTCATGAAGATATTTGAAGAGTATCGAAACCGCACTGATCTTATTGCCTTTGAGCTCTTTACCGACAAAGCCTTAAAACATGTTCTCAACCACGCGCCCTCTCTAAAAAAACCTTTTGAAACAGCTGCCCCTATTTATCTCCTCGTTGAAGTGGAAACTCCAAGCGAACAGTCGCAGGAGCAAGCTCTGGGAGTTTTTGAATCTTTGACCGAGCAAGGTCTAGTGGTAGATGGTGTTTTAAGCCAAAACGAAAACCAGTCGAAAGACTTTTGGCGCCTCCGTGAAGACATTTCCGAAGCTCTTTCACGCTACACGCCTTACAAAAATGATATTTCCGTGAAGGTTTCAAACGTTCCGCAGTTTATGAGAGACATTGATACGATTTTCTCAAAAGAATATCCTGATTTAGAAGTCATCTGGTTTGGCCATATTGGTGATGGAAATTTGCACATCAGTATTTTAAAACCTACAGATATGCCAATGCCCGAGTTCGTAAAACGCTGCCAAAAGGTGGATCAACATCTTTATTCTTCAATACAGAAATTTGGTGGAAGCATTTCCGCCGAGCACGGCGTAGGCCTCACGAAGAAACCTTTTCTTCAGTTCACTCGAAGTCCAGAAGAAATTCAGCTCATGAGGCAGATTAAAAGAGTTTTCGACCCGGATTATATTTTAAATCCAGGAAAAATCTTTGACGAAACACCTAAATAAAGGATGAACGAATGAAAATCGCAGGCCAATACATAAAAGTTCTCATAGGCGTTTTGGTTATTTTAGCTCTTGGATACGGCTTTGTTGCTTTTTATCCCTACATTTTTGCCAAAACCGTTGTTGGGAAAGTAGAGAAAATCGAACGGATCGATCTTAATGTCGCGCTCATGCAAAACAACGCTCAAGATAGAATGAATTCCCAGCTTTTCTCTTTCGCGGTCGCGATTCAATCTTCTGATGGAACAATCCACACAGCCTCGACAGAAGACCGTCAATGGGCCGCGGTTTCTCCAGGCGTATGCGTGACCGCCAAGTTTTTTCCCTATCCGCCCTGGAATCTTGAAAAGTCAGGAACCTTTTACGGAGCTCGTGTTTTAGAAACCCACGTGTGCCAATAAAAAATTAAAACCCACCCAAGTACCGTGAACAGCTTAATCGTGTCGTTGAACTCGGCCCAAACTTCGCCTCTAAAGCTGCCTTTTGTTGGCTCGCCCATTCTTTCAAATGTGGCTTTTGCAATGCTTCATTGAGTAAGCTCGTATAAAAATCTCGAGTGTTTATACTTCTGGTGTAATTATTAAAAAGCTGCATGTACTTCGGCTCATTTAGCAAAGCTGCTCTGAATTTTAGTACAACAGGAGAATTCACCGCATGCATCCCCTCAGCACCTATGAGGACGACAAAAGCTCGTATCTGCTTATCTAATGGTAGATGGGATACAGATTTAAAAAGTGCCTCATGCAAACCTACAACGTGAGAACGAGCAATAACGAATTTCCAAAGTTCGAGATAATTTTTCGAGGCTTGCTCCTCGTTCACAAACTTTGAACTTCCAAATTGCCTCGCGAGTTCATTGAAATGATTTTTCACTATATAATCAAAATTCACTTGAGCAAGCTGCCCCATTAGAAGTTCAAACTCAGGATGCCGAGCCAGATTCTTCAGAACAAGCGGGTGTTTTTGACGTACTGACAACAACCTTGTAAACTCAGGTTGCGATAAATCACTTTCTAAAAATGACTCAGGATTTTTATCAAAGAAATTTTCAATTTGACTAATTGGAGCAGTCCGAAAAAGTATTTTTATTTGCTGTTCCGTGAGCGATGAAATATTTTGCAAATAAAGGATATCTAACAGAAAGGAATGAGCCGATGGAGCGCTCTCTAAAATCTCTAGGATTGTAGGAGTTGCTAATTGCACCAATAATATATCCATTTTTTTTAGTGCTTCTTTTTTTGGCAATGTAAGATAATAAAGAATAAACCTCAGTTCTGTTACTGGATCCTCTAAATGATGTCGTATTTCAACACGGTGGGCGTCAACGAGACGCAACAAGCCCTTCACGCTTGTATCTGGCTTAAAGCTGCCATAACCCCAATTTTCTTGAGGTGCGTACTCTCTAAGTACAGATGGAAATCCTAGATGCAGTGATCTCAAAACCAACAATTGGTTAAGCTTCATCACTTGTTTTTCAAGATCTTGAGAGGGGGTTGGAAAACTTAGGTGATAATGAAATGAAGAGTGAAAGCGCGTTTGATTGAGAGGATTCCAAATTGCATTATAAACCCCTGTCAATTTTGAAAAGGTTTGAACGTTTCGAACAAACTCAGCTGCATCTTTGGTGCGTGATTGTTCTGAATCTTTAAACTCCAAAATGCTACTCTCTACTCTCCAAATTAGATTTTTTAGAAAATCTAGTGGGATGGGGATGTCCGCACGCAAGGGAATCGTTTGTCTATGTAAAAGTTCGATATAAAGCTGTGCTTTCTTACGAGGTGTAAGGTACTGAGGCTCAGCGACTCGAAGCCGAGTAGCAATGTCAAGATTTTGCCATCGTCGATACAGGATTTGCCACTGTTGTGATTTTTCGACCGCAAGTAAAGATTCAGGCAACTTTTGATTCGCTGATGTTAATGGCAAGCTATCAAGTCGAATCACTTCTTTTTGAATGGGTTGACCTTGGGGATCTAATAGCCCAGTCGGTATCGAATTCACAGTCTGGCGTGTAATAATTTTTGTTTTTGCCCCAGACTGAGAAGATTCTAAGACATTCTCAAGATTTAATCCTGCCGTTAACTGCAGCTTGATTTCTTGCGGTAAAGCTTCAAAGGCTTCAGGGTTTTGAATATAATGATCGAGATATTTTTCGGTAATAAACTCAAGCATTCTTTGGGGGTCGCCGTACTGCTGTACAATCTTGGCAAAATTGATATGGCGGAAATCAAAGTATTCCATCACATTGGAAAGAGGGACTTCAGAAAGTTCAATTTCTCGTCCCAAGAGAATCTGATTTTTCCAAGGCGCAAATAATACATCCAGATCTTTCGATGTGTTTTCAAACGCCTCTGGAAATAATGTTGGCAAGGATACATCCATAGAGCTTTGACCTGCAGCATTTTGTGCCATCAAGATCCATGCAAACCCTAATAGAATGAATTTACTCAAGTACAAGCGCATATTTCCTCAAAGATAAACGCTGCCCCTATTATCTGATAAAAGCGAGTGTGGCCTCATAACGTACCTGAGGCGTAGCTTCTTCATCTACGGTAATAAAGTTCAGCCAGGTGCCGGTGCGGCCGTTACGGTCTCTTTCAAGAGTGCCAATAAGCTCATTTTGTCGGTAAAGAAACTCACAAGGACTCAAACTGTAAACAGAGTCCTTATTTTCTGTATTGATCTTGTAGATTTTTGTATCTGTCGATAATTCTACTGTGAGAGTACCAGGATTCGTCCCACAATCTAAAGTACCCCTCACTTCTTGCTGTGTGGCTTGAGCGTGATTCACTTTCTCTAGGACTGATCTTTTTTCTTTCATAATGAGTTGCTGTTTTGCACCCGAAATATTTTCCACCTCAAAAACATCGAAGGTGAGCGTGGCTGCAAAAGTGGATCCTGAGAAAACTGACACTAAGGCTAATAACAAAAGTGATTTCATTTTCATTCTCCTGGTGGGTTGTCTACTGATGAATCAGCAAAGGTTATGCCACAAGAAATGAAATATAGAAGAGATGTGCACTGACTGAGAAAGCGACTGACATGAATTGGCGCTCTCATCGTTTTCTTGTGTCTCATTGAGAGACAGTCGAAATATCCGGAAGCAAATCCTCTTAGAATAAAGTGCGTGTTTTAATACTTGTCTTTAAACGACCGATTGCCTCTGCCGCAGCTTCAGCATCGGACTTTTCCATGTCCATAAGAAGGTAACCAATCTTGGAATCCGTAGAGAGAGATTGAGCCCGAATGTTCGCGCCCAAATCTGAAACGATTTTATTGATGTCTCTTAAAACCCCAGGAGTGTTTTGATGCACATTCAAAATACGATGACACCCCTCTGTCGCTGGCATATCCACTTTTGGAAAATTCACTGAACCTACAGTGCTGCCACGTTTTAAGTAAGTGGCAAGGGCATCAGAAACTTCCCGACCAATTGCTTCCTGCGCTTCTTCCGTGCTACCTCCAATATGTGGAGTCAAAATCACGTTCGGTAATCCTTGAAGTTCCGATTTAAAAATATCCTCATTTGTCAGTGGCTCCTCTGGAAATACATCTAATGCAGCGCCTGCAATGTGGCCCGATTTTAAAGCGACCGCCAAATGAGGGATGTTGACGACCATTCCGCGACTGGCATTTAGGAAGTGACTTCCTTTTTTCATCTTTTTAAATTCTTTTTCTGAGAACAGCCCCATAGTCTGCGGAGTTTCAGGCACATGAATTGTGACAAAGTCAGAAGACCTCAACAACTCATCCATACTTTCCATTTGTTTGGAATTTCCAAGAGGCAGTTTGCGTACGATATCGTAAAAAATAACTTTCAAACCTAAGGCTTCAGCAAGAACGCTCACCTGGCTTCCAATATGACCGTAACCAACAATTCCCAAAGTTTTTCCACGCACTTCGCGTGAACCTTTAACGGACTTATCCCAAATTTGTTTGTGAGCCGCCGAGTTGCGGTCTCCTAGTTGTCGGGAAAGAGCCACTAGCTCCCCAATAATAAGTTCAGCCACGCTTCGCGTATTGCTATAGGGGGCATTGAAAACCGGAATCCCTACTTGGTTGGCATAATCTAAATGAATTTGGTTTGTACCAATGCAGAACGCCCCTACAGACCAAAGACTATCAGCACTCGAAAGAATGTCAGACGTCAAATGCGTTTTAGAGCGAATCCCTAAAACATTAATCCCTTTCAAGCGCGCCTTAAGATCTGAAGCCGACAATGAGCCGGCAACAACTTCTATATCGTAAAGTTCTTTATCAAAGGCCTGCAGCGCCACAGGATGAATATTTTCAAGAAGTAAAACTTTTGCACGTACGTTTTTTGAAAGGTTTGGCATGGCCTATAACATAGACTCCCCACGAACCCTATGCTAGCTTTTTTTATATCAATGCTGGGAGTCTATCTCAAGCTATTACCAAAGGAAGGTTATGGCAGAAAAAACAATGCGTTTACTCGTGGTAGACGATGACGATTTGATTCTACAAACAATGCGCATTGCCCTCCCCTCCCAATGGAGCATGGCGGGAGTCAATTCCCAATCCGAAATTCCCCAACAGATTTTTCATGCGGCCCTCGTCGACATTCACCTCAGTGGAAAAATTCAACGCACAGAGGGGCTTGAGATCATTTCTCACCTCTCCCAACAAGATCCACATTTAGAAATTATTGCGATGTCTGGAAATCTCAATCATGAGCTCATGGAAGAATGCTTAAAGCGTGGTGCCAGTCGCTTCCTTGCTAAACCTATGTCTCCAGAAGAATTAAAATTTGTACTGGATAAAATTGAGGCCTACCACCTTTTACAAAAGGCCACGACAAGATCAGGAGCTGAACTAAAATGGGTTGGTGATAGCTCTTCTGCAAACGATCTTCGACGACAAATTGCTCAGCTTAAGGGCGAAGCCGGCCCTATCTTAATCGAAGGTGAGTCAGGCACAGGAAAAGAAGTCGTAGCGCATTTACTCCATAATCAAGAAGCTCGCGGCCCTGTTATCAAAGTGAATGTTGCAGCAATTCCTGAAAATCTTTTTGAATCCGAAATTTTTGGTCACGTGAAGGGCGCTTTCACAGGTGCGGATCAAAATAAAATGGGTGTTGCAGAGGCCGCTCACGGTGGAGATCTGTTTTTAGATGAGATTGAAGCTCTCCCTCTCAACTTGCAAGCAAAGCTTCTGCGCTTTTTAGAGAACGGAGAAATTCGACGAGTTGGCAGCAAAGAAAGCATCCATGTCAAAACTCGGGTGATTGCAGCGACCAACCAAAAACTAGAAGACCTCGTAAAACAAGAAAAGTTTCGGGAAGATCTCATGTGGCGTTTGAGTGGAAAGAAAATTGTTCTCCCACCGCTTCGTACAAAAATTACTGATATTCCAGCCATTGCAGAATATTTTCTTTCTTTAGAAAAACCTCGCAGAAATAAAACTCTCTCTCCTGAAGCGACGGAATCCCTCAAGCAATATCCTTGGCCGGGAAATGTAAGAGAATTAAAACGCGTTCTTGAACAGATTGCGCTGATTTCACCACTTCCTGTCATCCGAGCAACTGATGTGATGAATGTCATACAACCGCCGACACAACGAAACTTGGGGCCACTAGAAAAAGTTGATCTTACTGTTGGGCTTAACCAACTCATGGCACAATACGAAAAACGTATTGTGCAAGAAGCTTTTAACACCTATGGTGATATTGATAAAACTTGTCGAGTCCTTGATATCTCTCGCTCAAGCCTTTATAAAAAAATTAAGGATTACGGCATTTCGCTAGAGAATATACCTCATTCAGGAGAATGACCTATGTTTGGAGAGATCTGGTCGAACGAAACTTATTCTCAAACCGTTATGTATGTCCTTGGTGGCATCATTACACTTGCTGCCATTCTTGCTCCTTTTAAAAGTCGACATCCTGGATTTATCGCCGCCTGGGCCAGTCTCAAAAGTTGGTTTTTTGCGGCCCCCCTTTTGTTTTTTGTTTTCGGGTTGCCAGCCCCTTGGCCGCTCGTGGGAGTCACCATCGCAACAACCTTTTGTGCAAAAGAATTTTTTCAACTCACAGGCATGTACCACAAAACTGTTTTTGTCTGGATTGTGTATATAGGTATTTGGGCTAATACTCTTAGTACGTACTACTCATTAGAAGGTCTTTACGATCAAATGCCTATGATCGTTATGGCGTTCATTCTTTTAATACCTATTATTTTTAATACTTATAAAAACATGATTCAGTATATGGCCCTTAGCCTCATTAACTTTATGTTTATGGGTTGGGGACTTTTGCATATCGCCAAAATCTATCAATTTCCTGAAGGCCCTTTTCATTTAATTTATATGATTTTGCTCACGGAAGTTTGCGATAACGTCACGTTGGCTTCCAGCCGTATTTTTAATAAACACCGGTTAGTATCGCAAATTACGCATCGTCGTACCGTTGAAGGCTTAGGAATAGCCTTTGTGCTGACGATGGCATTAGCCTATGGATTAAGAACCATGGTGACTCACCAGTACGATTACTACTGGATGGTGGCAGGATTTGTAGCCTTCTTCGGTAGCAGCATTGCTGATCTTGCTATCACCGTGATTCGCAAAGATTTAGGCGTAAAAGACATGGGCGCCTTTATTTGGGGGCGCGGTGGAATTCTTGATGTTATGGATCGATGGATTGTTGTGGCTCCACTTTATTTTTACACCATCATTTACGTCAGTCGGTGGCTCCAGTGAAAGAGTGGAACTACGAGAACGAACAGTGGTCTAAACTTCCGGCCCACCTACGACATCTCCCACTTTTCACACGCCATTTTGATATGGCCAGCTACTGCATTCGTTTTCTCTGGTTTGTTTTTTTAAAATATGTTTTTTTTAAATTTTACTTACGCATCAAAGTAAAAGGAAACTTCAAGGAAGTTTATAAAAAACATCCAAAACTGATTATTATCTCCAACCATGCCAGTCACCTCGATGCGATCAGCATCAGTGTGGCCGTCCCTTTTCGTTACTGGATTCATCTCTACTTTGCGGCCGCCAAAGATTATTTTTTCTCAAATTTCTGGATGACGTTTTTCTCAAAACATTGCATTGGTGCGATCCCACTCGATCGTCAGGAGAAAAAAAGCGATGCGATCAAACTCTGCGTCAGCCTTCTTACCAATCTTTCAAAAATTTGGATGGTGATGTTTCCCGAAGGGACGCGAAGCCATACAGGCCTTGTCAGAGATTTCAAACGTGGGGTGAGCCTCTTTTCCTTACGTTCGAATGTGCCCATTCTTTTCCTATATGTGGAAAATGCCTATGAACTTTGGCCGAAAGGTCGCCCCTTTGCTATCCCAGGCACAATCACCGTTCATGTTGGCCCCGTTCACCCTCCCGCGGGTATTGACGAAATCAATAGAGCTTTTCGCCAATGGGGCTCTACGATTCATCCCCATAAATTCGTTGCACAGGAAACCTCCGAAAACCCTGCCACTTAATTTCGCCTTAGCTCTATCGAGGAGGTTACACTGCCTAGCTGGCACAACGCAGCAAACTTGCTGTCATTCGACAGAAGGCTCAACTCCTGACATAATCCTACTTCACCAGAGGTAAAATATGTCATCTCATCAAGTCATTGAAAACGACTTCGTATTGAATGTAGCTACCGTTAACGGGAGCGGAAGTCAGTCCTCCAACATGATCATTCTAAAAGCTCTTTTTAGAATGGGCATTCCGACGGGAGGAAAAAATTTATTCCCATCCAATATCGCAGGCCTCCCTACATGGTTTAGCATTCGTGTGAATAAAGACGGTTACATCGCACGTAAAAAAGATATCGACATAACGATTGCGATGAATGGCACCACAATTGCCGACGACATAAAAGATCTCAAAGCCGGTGGAATATTTCTCTACAATGAAGATTTAAAATTCGATCGTGTCCTTTTAAGAAAAGACGTCACGAATTATGGCATTCCTTTCCGCCAGCTTGTGGATGGAATTACAAAATCCGTCAAAATGAAAAAGTTCTTAGTCAATATGATCTACGTTGGGGTGATCGCTGAGCTTTTAAAAATTGATAAAGAGATTTTAAAACAATCAGCGCTTGATCAGTTTGGTTCTAAAAATACTGAGATCGTCACTGAAAACCTAAAGGCGATCGATGGAGGCGCAGAATATGCGCGAAATAATATCAGCGGAGCATTTCCCTACACCGTTAAGGCTTTAAACAAAACAATCGGGAAAATTTTAATCGACGGAAACTCCGCCGCCGCTATTGGTTTGATGTACGGCGGATGCACATTTCTTTCCTGGTATCCCATCACTCCATCTAGTTCGCTCGCTGAATCTTTTGCGAACTATGTCTCTAAATACCGGAAAGACAAAGACGGAAAAAATAATTTTGCGATCGTTCAAGCTGAAGACGAGCTTTCCGCAATGGGAATGGTCCTCGGCGCCGCCTGGACGGGCGCACGTGCGATGACGACCACTTCCGGCCCAGGGATTAGTTTGATGGCAGAATTTGCTGGGTACTCCTATTACACCGAAATTCCTGCAGTCGTATGGAACGTTCAAAGGGCGGGCCCTTCAACAGGTCTTCCTACTCGCACGTCTCAAGGAGACATCGCTTTCACCGCAACACTTTCACATGGGGACACAAAACACATTATGCTTTTCCCAGCGTCTCCACGCGAATGTTACGAATTTGGTCAGACGGCTTTTGATGTAGCGGAGAGATTGCAGACTCTCGTCTTTGTTATGAGCGATTTAGATCTTGGTATGAATCTTTGGATCGATGATCCTTTCGTTCCATCAGCAAAGCCTTACGATCGCGGAAAAATCATGGCCGAAAAAGACTTTGCCGCCGGAAAGACTTTCGAACGTTACGCCGATGTCGATCAAGATGGCATTCCATACCGGACCCTTCCGGGAATACATCAAGCAGGGGCTGCGTACTTTACACGTGGATCAGGGCATGATGAAAAGGCGCGATACACAGAGAGCAACGTCGTTTACAAACGTGTTCTCGATCGTCTCTCCAGAAAATGGGAAACAGCGAAATCTGTTGTTCCAAATCCAATGATCGACCAGGCAAGCGGCGCTGACATAGGTATCATCGCCTTTGGCTCCACGGATATCGTTATGGCAGAAGCACGTGCTCAGCTTTTACAAAAGGGTCTAAAAACTTCTTATTTAAGAATTCGCGCGTTCCCATTTAATGTAGATGTAGAAAAGTTTATTAAGAGTCATAAACGTATCTATGTTGTGGAGCAAAACCGTGACGGCCAAATGAAATCGCTTCTTTTTAATGAATTTGGTCATCTTAACCAACAGATCTATTCCATCCGTCATTACGATGGTTTGCCCGTATTTTCAGAAGCTGTGACCGAACCGATCATGGAGCTCGAAAAAATAATCATCTCCCCAACTCGTTCTCAGGAGGGTGCCCATGTCTAATACTGAAAACCCAACTCCCACAGCTCCGGTTGTTGCAAAAAATCGAGTTGGACTAGCGCGAACGGATTATGCCGGCGCTCCTTCTACACTTTGCACAGGTTGTGGCCATGATTCGATCACCAACCACATTACGTCAGCTCTTTTTCAATCAGGTATCAATCCTTATGATCTTGGAAAAATGTCGGGAATTGGTTGTTCCTCAAAAACTCCGGCTTATTTTTCAAGCAGATCGTTTGCTTTTAACTCTGTCCACGGTCGCATGCCTGCCGTCTCCACGGGTGTGAAATTAGGAAATCGAAAATTAAAACTGATTGGTGTATCTGGTGACGGAGATACCGGAAGTATTGGTATCGGTCCCTTCATGCACTTAGTAAGACGCAATCTTCCTCTCGTTTACGTCATTGAAAACAATGGAGTGTACGGACTTACTAAGGGCCAGTTTTCTGCAACCTCCGAAAAGGGAGCGAAACTAAAATCTGGTACCGCCAATTCTTTTGAGCATGTTGATCTTTGCGCCCTCGCCATTCAATTAGGCTGTGACTTTGTCGCTCGTTCTTTCTCTGGAGATGCCAAACAACTTGTGCCGCTTATTGAAGCTGCTTTTCAGCACAACGGAACGGCCATCATTGACGTGGTCTCTCCTTGCGTGACTTTCAACAATCATGAGGGCTCTACAAAAAGCTACGATGTGATTCGCGATCACAATATTAAACTTCAAGAGCTCGGGTTCATCCACGGCGCTGAAGACATTAAAGTGGATTACAAAGAAGGCGAAACTCAAGAGGTCAACCTTCCCGATGGATCTATCTTAACTCTTAAAAAACTCGCCCAGCACGAACACGATATTCATGATCGAATGGCCAGTTTAAAACTTCTTAACGAATACCAAGGTAAGGGCAAAACGCTGACAGGATTATTTTACGTGAATGCCAAGTCTTCAAGCCTTGTAGACAACATAGATCTTCCTGCGACTCCATTAGCCCAACTCACAGAAAAAGAGTTGAGACCTGGCCAAGACGTCATGGATAAAATTCTAAAAAATTTCCGCTAAATGAATCCATAGCGGTTGGTTGGCTTAGATCCAACTGAACTTCATGGCGTTGTTTCTATAGCTTTGTATAGACTTCATTGAGCGTGTCGGCAGGACGCGTTTGGTTCGGCTTATAACCAGATCCACCCTCTGTGTGTAACCGAAAAGAATCAGTCGTTAAAACTTCACTGTAATATTCCGTGTCGACTGGAAGCTGACTTTTTTTCTTTGTCGAAAATTGAATGCAGTGAGGATTTGTCGTACTGCCCACTTGAAGTTCATCATTCAAATCAAATGACTTTACGGTTCCTCTAAAAATATGCGTGGCATATCCGCGTGATTGAGTGCGGGAATAATCCGAACGCACTCTAACATCATACAAAGTCCCGTTGGTACGGTAGCTACATATTGTTGGATCTGGAAGTTCCGGCATTTCCAGCGACACATTCCTTTTCCAAAGATGAGAGTAGGATGCATCCTTCTCGACACGAAAGGATTCTTGAGTAGTCACATCCTTGTAGGTCCCAAAATAGTTTTCTGAAAAATAAGCTACATAATTTCCAGAATCGTCCTTTGACTTGTCACTAGGGGCACTGCAACTCAAAATAAATAGACTCAACATGAGAACTACAAATATTTTCACGAGATCTCCCCTTCAATTAGATTCTATTGTCATACCCGCTGAGCAAAAAAAAACCCAAGTATTTCTACTTGGGTTTTTAAAAAAAGAGCTGGCATCGCGCTACTCTTCCACAGGGAAACCCTGCAGTACCATCGCCGCAGGCGGGCTTAACTTCTGAGGTCGGAATGGGATCAGGTGTATCTCCGCCGCTATCAACACCAGCAAACCTATTACTTTAAAACTTTCATCTACTTCGTTACTACCTTCGCTTATTCGTTCAACGTACAGGAAGTACGTCTCACTCATCGCTCAGTCGTGCCTCGTATATGAAACCTTTAAAGCAATAGGCCTGTTTCAAACTTTTGGTTCGAAAGGGCCAGGTGCTCTTGTACTTGCTAGCTTTTTACAAAGTCTTGCTTGTACTTACAAACTCCTATTTGGAATTTATAAATTCGTTCATTAAAAATGAACAGTTTTGAATTGGTGATCTTTAGTTTTGGAACAACACTCACTTAAGAATAGAAGTCGATGTTTTCAATCGACTAAGAAGTTTTCTTGAGTAGGTTAAATAAGCCTCACGACCTATTAGTACGGATCAGCTGAATATATTGCTATACTTACACCTTCCGCCTATCAACCTCGTAGTCTCCGAGGAGTCTTTAGGGGGCCCGAAGGCCCCAGGGAAATCTTATCTTGAGGCGTGCTTCCCGCTTAGATGCTTTCAGCGGTTATCACATCCGAACATAGCTACCCTGCGCTGCCGCTGGCGCGACAACAGGAACACCAGAGGTTCGTTCATCCCGGTCCTCTCGTACTAAGGACAAGTCCTCTCAAATTTCCTACGACCACAGAAGATAAGGACCAAACTGTCTCACGACGTTCTGAACCCAGCTCGCGTACCACTTTAATTGGCGAACAGCCAAACCCTTGGGACCTGCTCCAGCCCCAGGATGTGATGAGCCGACATCGAGGTGCCAAACCTCCCCGTCGATGTGAACTCTTGGGGGAGATAAGCCTGTTATCCCCGGAGTACCTTTTATCCGTTGAGCGATGGCCCTTCCACACGGGACCACCGGATCACTTTGACCTGCTTTCGCACCTGCTCGACTTGTAGGTCTCGCAGTTAAGCTCCCTTATGCCAATGCACTCGACGCGCGGTTTCCGATCGCGCTGAGGGAACCTTCGTACGCCTCCGTTACTTTTTGGGAGGCGACCGCCCCAGTCAAACTGCCCACCAGACTGTGTCCCTCTCCCAGTTTATGGGAGCAGGTTAGATCTCAAGAGCGCTAAGGGTGGTATTTCAAGGTTGCCTCCACCGAGACTAGCGTCCCAGCTTCAAAGGCTCCCACCTATCCTACACATATCGCACCTAAAATCACAGCCAAGTTACAGTAAAGGTTCACGGGGTCTTTCCGTCTTTCTGCGGTTACTCGGCATTTTCACCGAGATTTCAAATTCGCTGGGCATCTGGTTGAGACACCGGAGAAGTCGTTACGCCTTTCGTGCAGGTCGGAACTTACCCGACAAGGAATTTCGCTACCTTAGGACCGTTATAGTTACGGCCGCCGTTTACTGGGGCTTCGATTCTCTGCTTCGCTTACGCTGACAAATCCTCTTAACCTTCCAGCACCGGGCAGGCGTCAGGCTGTATACATCGTCTTGAGACTTCGCACAGCCCTGTGTTTTTGTTAAACAGTCGCTACTCCCACTCCTCTGCGACCACCCAACGCTTCACGAGCAAGTCGTTACACGTCAGATGGCATACCTTATCCCTAAGTTACGGTATCAAGTTGCCGAGTTCCTTAACCAGATTTAACCCAATCATCTGAGGATATTCACCCCACTCACCTGTGTCGGTTTACGGTACGAGCAATATTAAAAACGCATCGAAGCTTTTCTTGGAAGCATGGCTTTTGCGGACTTCAGAGCCGAAGCTCCTTCGTATTCATGTCTCAGGCTAACGAAGAGCGGATTTGCCAACTCTTCACCCTACACACTTGAACCACAATCCATAAGTGGCCCCACATATCCTACTCCGTCCCTCCTATGCTATAACCTAATATTGGTAACGGAATATTAACCGTTCATCCATCACTTACGCCTATTGGCCTCAGCTTAGGTCTCGACTAACCCTGGGAGGATGACCCTTGCCCAGGAACCCTTGAGTTTTCGATGTGCGGGCTCTTCCCCCGCATTTTCGCTACTTATGTCAGCATGATCTCTTCGAGTTCGTCCAGCTGTCCTTACGATCAACCTTCGTCCTAGACTCGAATGCTCTCCTACCGCTTATAGTTCTTACTATAAACCCGTGGCTTCGGTAACATGCTTGAGCCCCGTTGTATCTTCCGCGCAGTCTCGCTAGACTAGTGAGCTATTACGCTTTCTTTAAAGGATTGCTGCTTCTAAGCCAACCTCCTAGTTGTCAAAGCAAGACCACAACGTTTTCCACTTAGCATGTATTTAGGGACCTTAGCCGACGATCTGGGCTCTTTCCCTCTCGTCATGGGACCTTATCACCCCACGACTGCCTTCTGGAGTAACTTTGTATGGCATTCGGAGTTTGATTGGGTTTGGTAATCTGGTAAGACCCCTAGCCCATTCAGTGCTCTACCTCCATCAAAGAATTTATCCAAAGCTATACCTAGATATATTTCGGAGAGAACCAGCTATCACCCAGTTTGATTGGCCTTTCACCCCTACTCACAGCTCATCAAAGGATTTTTCAACATCCACTTGTTCGGGCCTCCACGCAGTTTTACCCGCGCTTCACCCTGGCCATGAGTAGATCACCGGGTTTCGGGTCTTTCTTCACAGACTAAACGCCCTATTCAGACTCGCTTTCGCTACGGCTACACCTGCTACGGCTTAACCTTGCCTATGAAAAAAACTCGCTGACTCATTATGCAAAAGGTACGTAGTCACACGTGTGCTATGCACATAGTGCCCCTACTGCTTGTAAGCTTACGGTTTCAGGTTCTATTTCACTCCCCTCTCGGGGTTCTTTTTACCTTTCCCTCACGGTACTAGTTCACTATCGGTCACCATCGATTATTTAGCCTTGGAGAGTGGTCTCCCCGGATTCTCAAAAGATTTCTCGTGTCCTCTGATACTTGGGATACCTTCTAGAGATTAAGTTTTTTCGTCCACAGGGTTATCACCTTCTATGACCGAACTTTCCAGATCGTTAGACTAAAACTTAATTTTTAACTCTATGGAGCATTTCTAGATACTCCGAAAGGTCCCGCAACACCTCCTACACAACGCCTAGAAGCTTTAACATGTATGAGGTTTAGGCTGTTCCCCGTTCGCTCGCCACTACTAGGGGAATCTCGGTTGATTTCTTTTCCTGAGGGTACTGAGATGTTTCACTTCCCCTCGTTCGCTTCATATGGTTATGAATTCGCCATAAGATACCAGCTAACTGGTGAGTTTCCTCATTCGGAAATCCCCGGATCACAGAATGTGTGCTTCTCCCCGAGGCTTATCGCAGCTTACCACGTCCTTCATCGCATTATGGTGCCAAGGCATCCACCGTAAGCTCTTAGTAGCTTAAAACCTACTTGTGATTGTCTTTCGACAAACACTCAAAAACTTACATTAGTCAATTTACTTACAAACCGATTCTACACAGTGAGTGTGTTTCCTCACTAAAAATCACCAAAACAAAACTATTCAATTTTCAAAGAACAAAAAACATTTTCACGTTACTCAGATCCACTCTTTAAACCAGGAGCTCAAAAAGTTGGTGGGCCTAGGAAGACTTGAACTTCCGACCCCACGCTTATCAAGCGTGTGCTCTAACCAGCTGAGCTACAGGCCCAAACAGTCATCTGAGATTCGCTCTCTCAAAACTAAACAGCTAGATATTGATTTTTGGGTATGACCTTAAACTAAGTTAAAACTTAGAAAAGTATAAATACTCTTCAGAATTCTCCTTAGAAAGGAGGTGATCCAGCCGCAGGTTCCCCTACGGCTACCTTGTTACGACTTCACCCCAATCACTCTTCATACCTTGGGCGACTGCCTCCTTGCGGTTAGCACATCGACTTCTGGTACAAACAGCTTTCATGGTGTGACGGGCGGTGTGTACAAGGCCCGGGAACGTATTCACCGCGGCATGCTGATCCGCGATTACTAGCGATTCCAGCTTCATGGAGTCGAGTTGCAGACTCCAATCCGAACTTAGATCGGTTTTTTGGGATTAGCTCAACTTCGCAGTTTTGCAGCCCTTTGTACCGACCATTGTAGCACGTGTGTAGCCCTGGACATAAAGGCCATGAGGACTTGACGTCATCCCCACCTTCCTCCGACTTAACGTCGGCAGTCTCTTTAGAGTGCCCAACTTAATGCTGGCAACTAAAGACAGGGGTTGCGCTCGTTATGGGACTTAACCCGACATCTCACGACACGAGCTGACGACAGCCATGCAGCACCTGATACTAGTGTCCCGAAGGCCTACGATATCTCTACCGTATTCACTAGCACTTCAAACCCAGGTAAGGTTTTTCGCGTTGCATCGAATTGAACCACATGCTCCACCGCTTGTGCGGGCCCCCGTCAATTTCTTTGAGTTTTAATCTTGCGACCGTACTTCCCAGGCGGGATACTTAACGCGTTAGCTTCGGCACTGAAGGGGTCAATACCTCCAACACCAAGTATCCATCGTTTACGGCGTGGACTACCAGGGTATCTAATCCTGTTTGATCCCCACGCTTTCGTATCTCAGCGTCAGTAGCGAACCAGATGGCCGCCTTCGCCTCCGGTATTCCTCCAGATATCTACGTATTTCACCACTACACCTGGAATTCTACCATCCTCTTTCGCACTCAAGCTTAGCAGTATCAAATGCATTTCCACGGTTGAGCCGTGGGCTTTCACATCTGACTTGAAAAGCCGCCTACATACGCTTTACGCCCAATGATTCCGAACAACGCTAGGACCCCTCGTCTTACCGCGGCTGCTGGCACGAAGTTAGCCGGTCCTTTCTTATACGGTACCGTCAAGCCTCTTACGTATTAGGTAAAAGACCTTCTTCCCGTACAACAGAGCTTTACGACCCGAAGGCCTTCATCACTCACGCGGCGTCGCTGCATCAGAGTTTCCTCCATTGTGCAATATTCCCTACTGCTGCCTCCCGTAGGAGTCTGGACCGTGTCTCAGTTCCAGTGTGGCTGGTCGTCCTCTCAGACCAGCTATCGATCGTCGCCTTGGTAGGCCATTACCCTACCAACTAGCTAATCGAGCGCGGACTCATCTTCAAGCGAGAGCTTGCGCCCCCTTTGACCCCTGTTACCGAAGTAACTGTGGTCTTATGCGGTATTAGCCCTTCTTTCGAAAGGTTGTTCCCCACTCAAAGGTAGATTATCCACGTGTTCCTCACCCGTGCGCCACTCAGTATTGCTACTGCGTCCGACTTGCATGTATTAGGCACGCCGCCAGCGTTTGTTCTGAGCCAGAATCAAACTCTCCAATTAAACTTAAAATCTTTTGAACTCTAAAGTTTAAATAAAAATTTGCTTCGTAGCTATTCAACAAACTACCGTCGAATGACCGAAGTCATTCTATTCTCATTTTGGTTGTTTAGTTATCGAACTCAAAAACTTTTGACTCGAAATCAGCGACCTACAAAAACTTCTCTTACGAGAGACTTTTTTCAGCGAGTACCTAAACTCTTAACTGATCTCAGAGACCCAAAAATCAATTTCTTCTAGCTATTTAGTTTTCAAAGAGCAAAAAATAGATGAACGTGAGTTCCGCAGTTGTAAGGGAACTCCCGGAGCAGGTCAAGGGACAAATTATCTTTTTTTTAAGATTTTTTTTAGGCCCAAAAGGCCGCCTGAAAACTTGAGAAAATGAGGGCATTAGCAGCGCGTTTCCTCAATGCGACATCTATATATAATGTAAATGCTGGTCTACTTAAAAAAATTGATCCTAAGTTCAATTTTGTTTTTCAAATAACCGCAGATAAAAACATATAAGCATTTGTTTTTACTTATAAAATACTAATTTTAAAAAATAATTTTTTGATTTTAATATACTAATTAGTCGCTCTTTTTTTCATTCGGCAGGAGTCAATTGACACATCGCCTTCAAATTTCTAGTTTGAGTACAAAGTACAACAAACCTTCACGGATGGCGGTTTAAATCATTTTTCAAAAGGGATATCTGTGAAAAAAATCTTTTCTTATATTGGGGTCAGCTTACTCCTTGCCGCAAACACTGTTGCAAACGCGCAAACAGGAGAAAATATAGCACAAGAGCAAACTCTTAAGCTCCTCAATCAAGAACTAAAGATTCAAAATATCGTCGAAGCTCTCAATCAAAAATATTCTAAAACTTTTCTCACCACAGAAGATGTAAAATTACGTGCGCAAAATCTTTTAGGAACTCGAAGTCCATCTGCTAAAGAAGAAAAACAAACTTATCTCTTTGCTCTCAAAGAAGTAGATATTCTCCGTAATTCCCAAAGGGAATCTATGAGTCAACTTCGTGAATATTTCCAGAGCAATTCTTCACTACTCACAGAAGTGCAAGGCGATCAAAGGCTTTTAGGAATCAAAGTCCCTCCGAGAAATCCGCTTTTCAACGGAACAAGCATCTCTCGAGCAAAACCTATTGATCTTGAGGATAGAGTTTTAGATTTAGGCATTGGTACGCGAGAAGTTTGTCTTTACGAACAACAAGTGCCAACGGGTACGGCACGAGATGTGTTCTTTAACATGCACATGAACGATCTTTCCTGCATGGTACGAGCGAGCAACCTACAGTTATTACCAGACCATGTTGAAGGATTTCAGGCGAAGATGAAGCTTCTCACGGGCTCAACGATTCCGCTTTCTGTTATTGAACAAGCAGATCCCAATTATCAATTGGATTTTTCGAAAGCTCCCAATTACGAAGTCGTTCTTGTCAGTTACTTAGAGTACAAAAATGATTTCTCTGGGAAACTTGTATCTCAAGCATTGAAGTGGCACGCAAGCCGTGGCGCTCAAGTGAGAATTATTGTTCCAGGTCTACCATTTAAAAATTTGGTTCACATTCCCGACCAACATTTACTCGATGAACTTCTTCAGTATAGCTCTAATATTCAACTACAAAAGTACATGTTCAAAGATTCACAGCCCGATATCATCACACCACTTGATATGGTTCACAAAACCTACCACGCAAAAATTCTCTTAGGACTTTCTGCAGATCACCCCGAAAGAAGCGCCGCCGTGATCGGTGGTCGTAATTTAAAAGACGTCTTCCTCATGACTCAAAAACCCGATTACTCAAAAAATCCCGAGATGATCCAATATGGAACCCGCGCAGAAGGGTTCACTTTTTATCGTGATTTAGATGTCCTCGTAGAGGGCCGTGAGATCACAGAGCAAATTGCCGCTCCATTCATGTCTTTTTGGTATCGTGACATGACAGGGCTCAAAGTTCGCCGTATGTCTCAACATGTTTATGCGGGTTCCGTCCTTAATTCTGTTCAGAGAACGCAAGTTGCGGAAAATTTAAAAAATCAGACTTACGTTCGCTATTTTTATTCAACTCCGTTTACCGATGGTCGTACGGTTGAAAATATTTATGTCCAGTTGATCAATTCTGCGCAAAAACATATTCGTATGACGAGCCCTTATGTACGCCCAGTAAAAATCGTCGCGGAAGCTATTCGAAAAGCCGCGGCACGTGGTGTTCGAGTCGACTTCATCTTTGATAAAGATTTATTGGGAGACAATGTCCCTTTCTTTACACGTTTTGCAAATCGACGTTCAGCGAATTACCTCATTCGAAATCATGCGGAAGACATCAAAAGAAATTCTGAGCTCGCACATCTGATGGGAAAAATTCAAATGCACACGTGGACAGACAAAACTCCCTCTATTCTCCACGCAAAAGTCATTTTGATTGATGATGAAGTCCTTTATGTAGGTAGCGCCAATATGAATTTTAAATCTATGCGACAAGATATTGAAAATGGCGTTTTGATCACAGGGCCCACAGCTCTTGAGTTTCAAAAAATCTTCGATGAAGAGTATTTGACGCGAGCGACGCCCATCCAACAACAATTGAATAACAACTGGTTTTCTTACGTTTTTATTAAAATTCTTGATTACGCGAAAGCGCACTAAATTTGTATTAACTTACAAGGCTCATGTATGTGAGCCCTTCCGAGATTAGCGATGAAGGCCCATTGAGCGAAGCTTCGGAACTAAATAGGCAAGATCATCACCCTGTATGTAATCAGGAGTGATATTAATCGCACGATTTAATCGCCAATGCTCTTTCCATCGGAAAAGGACTACACTCACAAATAATTTTAAGCCACGCTTGTGAACATTTCGGGCAAAGGTTTTACTAATTTCTAGTTCACTGGCCGCAATGATATCGGGTCGGTACTTGTTAACCACCGAGCGGAGAGTAAAGAGCCCGAAGTTTCCTGAAGGTCGAATCATAAAGTTAGGATCTATTTTTTTAATATCCACATAGAATCTATTTTTGCTGTCACTAAAGGTGATGTTCGCTTTGCCTAACAAATTGGCTTCTCGCAAAATATCCGCCAACCTAT
Organism: Bdellovibrionales bacterium; assembly: GCA_050250255.1. Taxonomy (GTDB): domain Bacteria; phylum Bdellovibrionota; class Bdellovibrionia; order Bdellovibrionales; family DASUEL01; genus JBFWOZ01. Next base: position 44,127 of record JBFWOZ010000015.1, read on the forward strand.
AGACGGAGCCTTCTTTGAAATCAATATCAGGTAGTGCACGTCCATTAATAAAAGTGAGCGCCTCTTGAAGAGTGGGAACCTTTTCTCCAGCGAATTGTGGTGAAAACCAAGAACCCGCATCGAGAGCTTGGATCTGTGCTAAAGTGAGATCTTTTACTTTGCCTTTACCATTAGTTGTTCTATCTACTTTGTCATCGTGAATGACTACAAGCTCACCATCTTTTGTTTCTCGAATATCTAGTTCTAAAATATCAGCGCCTAACTCAATCGCTTTTTGCATGGCCGGCAGTGTATTTTCTGGCGCATAAAACACGTTGGAGCGATGACCAATCACCTTAATACCATCCCAATGATAAAAAGGCTGACCATTTTTTTTGATTTCGTACACACGAAGAGTGGGATTGTAAATTTGAGCTTCGTAGGAATCTTGGCCATCTGTTCCTCGCACCAAAGACATGGACGGTGCGCTTCGAAGCACGCTAAATAATCGGAAATTAGGCACGTAATGACTTAATGTTTCTTGAAAATCTCTCTTTTGATCAGCGAATGCGAACGAAACTGTAAGTTGCAGTACAACAAACCAGATCGCAGAAACAAAACTCTTGCGAGTAATGAATTTCACAAAATCCCCCTAATTTTTCCCCGACAGACGTCTGGGCTTACAAAAAGAACGGATGTTGGTCTAGGAAATTCAACGGCACCAAAGTCTAGTTTTACTAAAACGTCTCGAACTCGCTCACTTATAAGACAAAAGCGGGAACTCATTCGGGTAACGCGCAATGATAATACTCGCAAACTTCATGAACGTCTCAAGATGGATTAAATAGGGTAAGTGCATTCACTCGTGCAAGTTTCTGAAATCTGAATTTGGTGAAGCGAGGAAAGTTTGGGCTTAAGACGATCGTAAAACCAGCGAGCGAGAACCTCAGAGCTTGGATTATCAAGACCCTGAATCTCGTTAAGATAAGTGTGATCCAGTTCGTCTACAATAGGTTTAGTGATGTCTTTGATATCACCATAGTCGATGACTAACCCTTGAGCATTCAACTCACCTCGTACAATCACCGTCACTCTAAAGCTATGCCCATGAAGACGTGCGCACTTGTGACCCACTGGCATTTTGGGAAGCTCGTGAGCCGCTTCAAAGGTAAAAGATTTTCGAAGTTCAAACATGGATCACTACCTTTTTACGGTGTCGGTATTCTGTACTGGGATCCGGGTATTCTAGTTAACGGGAATTCTTGGATCCCGGTATTAGTTTAGGGAAAAATGGTGGAGGCAACAGGGATCGAACCTGCGACATCCAGCTTGCAAAGCTGGCGCTCTCCCAGCTGAGCTATGCCCCCACAATGGAAAGAGTTGAAGAGCGAAAATGACCTAAAATAAACTCTCGGTCAATGACTTCGACGGAAGTCCTGTAGAATGGTTTTGATTTATGCTGTGCGTAATAGTGAAAAAAGAAATGCGAAGACAGCGAGTTGATGTCCTTCGCTTCGCTCAGGATGACGGGAAATTAAGCAGTGGCTCGGTTAGAAACAAGAATGCGTGAAAGCCAAATCCGCTCGGACTTTAAATCAAACCCAACAGCCTCACCTCCAGAAAGAATGGAGTGATAGACTTCTTTGAGTACGCTGATTTCTTCGTTGTTGTTTGCATCAGAGTTCATAACCTCTTCGATGGCCTCAAATACGCTTAAAAGGTCAGGAGTCGTTACCACACGTGGAAGACGGCTCAAATCTAATGAAGCTCTTGGCTCAGGCTTAAAACCTACTAATGTGTCTGTAAGAAGAATCTTACGACCCGAAACAAAGTTGACCTGGATGAAGGACTTGCCCTCTTTGTCCTCTCTTGAAAGAACATCGCTGAGCTCTTCACTCTTAAACTTAATCATTCTCTGATCTGTTTTTTGGTGAATATCAACGCTGCCATCGTCTGCGACTTCTAATCGGAGTCCGCTAGAATGAGAGACAAAGTGGCTGATTTTTTCTACTAGGTTTTGAACATTCTCTGTTTTCAACTTGCCCAATCTTTCCCCCACAGGATGTCTGACACACACTCTATCGTCGCGAGCATGGAGGCACTTAAGGCTTCGACTGTGAATCTGGTCTGTTACTCCGCTTGACAGTTCACGCAACAAAAAAGAATTTTTCTCATTTCAGCACGCTTTCATTTTCCAAATACGAATATATTTTTTTTCATGTAGAAAACATGTCTCACATTGTCTCGGAGTGGCACTCAAATATGCGGGATCTCCAGTCCAAATGTTTTCTGCATGAGCCCTTGCACTCGACTTCTGAGAGTATTATAAAAGTCTATAAGAGGTTTTTTTTATGCTCGTAATGAGATGGCAAGCACCTGCGTTTCCGACGAAAGATCAAATCAAAATGATATTTCATGCAGAAGGCTTAGAGCCCGTTGAAGAAATATATGAACCCAAAACAAAGGTTCAAGAACATCGCCATCCTTTTGATGAGGTTCGTATGGTCGTTCAAGGTCAAATTTTCTACAATGTCGCAGGAAATCGTCTTCTCTTAAGAGAAGGTGATCGTATTACAATTCCTTCAAATACAAAGCACTCCATGCACGTTGAAGGCCAGTCTCCTTGTATTACGATAGTAGCGTCCCGCACTTTTTAATGTAATGGACCTTGAGTGAGAAGCTGGAAAATCAACCAGGCCACTTCGACAGCAATCAATCCGATGATAATCATTTCCATGACTGTTTGGCGGCGGAATCTCAAGAAATCCACAATCACTTCCACTGTTTCTTGAACGAGCTTGAGTTTGAACTCTAAAACTCGATAGCGCGTTTCGATTTCGAACATCTTTTTGATATCCGCATAGAGGCGATCATACTCTTGGTTATCCCAAGTTTCATCCGGCGCATCTACGACGTAAAGGTCGGTAATAATATCTTGCTTTGTCGTTAGGCACTCACCAACGAACATGACCATGCTCTTCATATTCATGGCCGTACGACCCGTCTGCTTGAGATTGGCTGAAATCCGGCGGGATTTGGAAAGTAAAATTTCCGTAATGCTTTCGAAATAATCGAGAGCGGCACTTTCGGCGATGACTAAAGTCACAAGACGTAAAATAGGGTACGTGAGTTTACGTATCTTCACCTTATTAAAACCCGTATCGTGGAAAGCTCCCGCAGCTATGTTGGGATCTTCTTCAATAATGAAATCTTCGATGGTGGTGGTATTGTACTCCCCGCAAATCACTTGAATGCGGTTTATATAACTTTGCATCAGCTCTTCATTCACATTAATGAAAACGAGACTTCCAAAGTGAAAAATAAAAACGTAGGAGTCTGCACCCAACTTATAAACAAGCTCAATCGCACTCTCGCTAAGAGCCGTCTCATTCATACCACTTGCGATATTCTTAAGTCTCAAACGCGAAGAAAGATGTTGAGCGCTGATTTTAACCGTATTCATAGACTCCTTAATCCGATTTACCAGTTCTCAACCATTGTAAGTACTGTCTGATTTTTTTTTCAAAGCCTATTTCGGTGGGTTCATAAAATACTTCGTCTTTAATTTCTTTAGGGAGATAGTCTTGAGTCACATATCCTCGAGAATAATCATGAGAATATTTGTACTCTTCGTCGGCCTTAACGGGATCGGAAGACCGCAAGTGATGAGGAACCGGAAGGTGTTGCGTGGTCTTCACTCTTTCTTGAGCGGCACGAAGCGCCATGTAAGAACGGTTCGATTTGGGGGCTGAAGCTAAATAAGTGACAGCCTGAGCCAAGCTAATGGCCCCTTCTGGAAGACCGATCATTTGTACCGCTTGAGCTGCGGCAACCGCAACTTCTAACGCTTTCGGATCTGCGTTTCCAATATCCTCGGAAGCTAAAATAATTAATCGACGAGCAATAAAAAGCGGATCTTCTCCACCCTCTAACATGCGCGCAAGATAATATACGCCCGCATCGGGTGAAGAACCGCGAATGCTTTTAATAAAAGCAGAAATTGTGTCGTAATGAGCTGAGCCTTTTTTATCGTAATAAAGTGGTGCACTTTCAAAAAGAGTTTTTAATTCTTGATCTGTGAGAGGATGTCTGAGGTCTTCGCTTTTTAGATGAAAAATCAAAGATTCCATTAAATTTAACAGACGACGAGCGTCCCCTGAAGAAATGAGGATTAACAGATCGAACGCTTCTGACGAAAGAGCTTCTTCCTGTTTTAAATTGGCATGCTGAAGGGCCCTCGTAATCAAGGCCTTTAAAGATTTTTCTCCGTGAGGTTTAAAAACAATCAACTGCGTGCGACTTAAGAGAGCCGAAACCAGAGCGTGACTAGGATTTTCCGTGGTCGCGCCGATCAGCGTGAAATCTCCAGCCTCTACAAACGGTAAAAGGACATCCTGCTGTGCGCGATTCAATCGATGGATTTCATCGATAAAAACGAGAGTTTTCTCTCCCCAAGCAATTCGCCGTTGTCTTGCGACCTCTCCCAATTCACGAATGACTTTCGCACCGGTTTCAACGGCGTTTAATCGATGAACGTGTGATTTGTGCTGACGAATGAGGATGTGAGCGAGAGTGGTCTTTCCTGAACCAGGAGGACCCCATAAAATAAGGCTCGGGTATTCTCCCCGCTTGATCTGTTCAAAGAGAGGTTTGTTTCTTAAAAAAATAGGATCTAAACCGAGGAACTCTTCAAAACTTTGAGGGCGTAAGAGTTCCGCCAGTGGCTGAGCCCCTGTAGACGCCGAAGGTTCTGGAGTGTGTTCTGGTTTTCCAAAAGAAAATAAATCCATGCCTCCATGGATTTACCACCTTTTCAGTTACTCTGGGTAATAATAAAGTGTGATCTTTGATGTGCCATGAAAAGCGCGGCCAGTTTCTTGGCCCACTCCGTTAATGGTTGCGGTGCCTGTTGCCAAAAAATTCGCTTTATTATTGGCCGCCGTGAGGCCAGTACAAGCAAAGCCTGTCGCACATGACTGATGCTCGTATCCATTGGGACCACTTTTTCCATAGAGTTTTCCATCTTTTGTGGCAACCCCATCAACTAACCTGGTCTCGTCAGGAAAAAGCTCTTCTAGAGCATCGGAATCAATCGTACAAAAAGCACCGTTTGGAAAGTTGTCAGACTTTGGAAACTCTACTTTAATGTTTGTGAGTTGAAGAATTTCACTTTGTTTCCAAATGATGCAAGGATTGCAAACTTTCATTCCGGGACCCGTGATTTCTTCTTCATCTGGAAGGGTCGCGCCACAAACCTCCGTCGATGTTCCGTAAAAAACAGAAGTGGTCGACTTTGGAATAAAAAGTTGAAGCGGTGGCTCTACACTACATTGAGCGGTTACCAACGCCAAACCAATGAGAAAGGAAATACGAAGCATCCTGCTTTTCATTATTCACCCTTTGCTTGTCTGAAAGCCTTATCTTTGTTGAGAATCCTTGGAGTCAGGAAAATAAGAAGTTCATTCTTATCCTTGTTGTAAGTGCGTGAGCGAAAAAGCCCTCCGAGAATTGGAACTTTTCTTAAGAACGGCACACCCGTCTCCCCTTCGGTGACGTCACTCTGGAAAATACCACCCATCACCGTCGTCTGACCGTTTTGAACAAGTACCGTTGTATCCGCGATACGACGATTGATTGGTACGTCACCCTGACCCGAAACATCTTGTCCTGGGAATTCACGAATCACTTTCACTGTCATCACTACTCCGCCTTCCGCAGTGATCTGCGGAGTGACTTCAAGCTTTAACTGAATGGGCTTGAAAAGAGTGGTCGTAGTTTGTGCACCACCAGGCAAGGAATCGGTTTTCTTAAATGGAACTTCGGAAGTTTGCTCGATATTCGCTTTCACTCCGTTGAGAGTCACGATACGAGGAGAAGAAATCACGCGCACCAAACCTTCCGTTTCAAACAAACTTAAAGTGGCTTCGATATCTCCGAGAAGATCAAAACTTCCGAGTCCAAGGCGAGCATTGATGGTTTGAGCCGATCCTGATTGCATGTTGAGCTCTGGTCGTAATGAAATGGGTGTACCGTTCATTTGGCCAACAGGTAAACTTCCATTTTTCATAGACCAATTGATACCAAGAATACGTTGGAAAGTTTGTCGGGCTTCAACCACGCGAGCTTCGATCAAAACCTGCGGCGTTTGAGTGTCGAGAATATCAATGAGGCGTCCAATACGTTCAATATTTTCCTCAAGGTCGTTGACGATCAGCGAGTTGGTGCGAGTATCTGCTTTCGCTTTTCCACGCTCACTTAAGAATTCTTTTGATTGTGCTTCGAGCTCTATGACCTTCGCATACGATACAGGAAACACTTTCACGCGAAGTGGACGGAGTTTCGCCTGAGCATCCATGACGCCCTTCGCAGCATCGGCCTCATCTTGAATCGTTTTAAGAGAAGCGATTCTCAAAATGTTTCCTTGGCGCACATAACCCAATTTTTTCGCTTTCAAAATTACGATCAGCGCCTGATCCCAAGGAATCTGCCGTAGCTTTAAAGTGATTTTACCAATAACCTCTTCACCAACGATGATGTTCAAACCACTCTCTTCAGAGATAAAATTAAAAACATCTCGAATGTCTGCATCTTTAAATTGAATAGAGATTTTACGACCGTAAAATTTCGATTGGTTCAACAAAAACTCATCAATGTTACGGCTCGACAGCGCACTCAGCGGAGAATCCGGAGTTTTTTCACCTTGCTCTATCACCGCACCATCAACTTCAGCGAGAGAAAGACTTTCCTCTGATGGAGCAATGGAGATACTGTTTCCAACCTGTCTCACGACAGGCTCAATGGATTCTTTCAATTGAATGACAAACCGAGCCGTTTTGCTTCCTGCATTTTGATAAGCTTGAATCCCGGCGATGGGGCCTGAAAATTCTTTTGTATTATAAGGTCTTTTAAATTTTGCCGGTAATTTGGCATTGTTCACTTCAACGATGAATTGTTGATTCTCGGGATTGATACGTGTCGTATAAGTTGTCGGCTCTGTCGTCTGAATAACGATCGTTCCCCCACCTTCACGAGATTTGAAATCTAAAGCTGTGACTTCCACTTCTTGTTCTGACGTCGTAGGCACAGGTACTTCTTCGGCAATCGATGGGGCGGGCGTCATTTCAGGAACAGGGGCGTCTTCTTGAGGCGCTGGAGTATCTTCGATTGCGCCGAGCTCTTCGTCAGGAGGCATTTGAGCCATTGATTGATTTCCAGAATCATCACCTAAATCTAAATCTTCAGAAGAACCGTTCGAGGAGTTCGCAGAACCATTCTCGTTCAAATCAATATCAAACTCATCGTCAACATCCGCAACATTGCTATTACGTGCAGGAGCTGTTTGACAGCTTGTATGAATCGAAACAGAAATCGCAAGTAAAACAATCCACAACAAGCGCACCCAGAACCTCCATATTCTTCACGATGCAAATACTTACGCCGCTAACACTCACGTCGTGCTCGTTTTCAAACTACTCTTTCTGTAATCGAAAGGTCCTTGTTTGAAAACTTGATCGGCCCTCACCCACATAACGTTCGAGAACAACAACTTCTCCTTCACGAATTTCCGCAATATAACCACGCTGACGGCCAATCTTATCAAGCTTACTAATAATATAACCTTTTCCTTGCGGATCGAGAAACATCGCTTTTGGTTTTTTTACGTCCCAGATGATTCCCACCAACGTCAATTGGTCTAGGTCAAATCTTTGAAGAGGAGACACTTGCTCCTCCTCCTCTTCTACACTGATAGGACGAGGCGCTGTGTAGGGCAAAAAGGGATCTCTTCGTCCAGAAACTTCGTAATTAAAATCTTCGATAATGGAATCCAACATCGCTTTACCTGTTGGAAGAACTGGACTCGCCGATGGTTGAGCTGAAGGCATCGCCAGAGCCGGATCGCTCGGAGTCGGAAGAAGTTCGGCCTCATTCACAGGCGACGGTGCGACTGTTGGTGCATTCGGTAAAGAAGGAGGAGCCGTCGGTGCCGCAGGTAAGGTTGTTGGCTGCTGCTGTGCCTTTGAAGGAGAAAGAAAAACCATAGTAACAAACAAAGCAGCGCCCAAGCTTGTTAAGCCAAAGAAAAAATACAAAGCAAATGTCTTCACATCACTTTTTAACTGGTGATGGAATGGGCGGTGGCGTTGCATTAGCGACCTTTTTATAGCGATAAGAGACAAGTGTGCCTTTCATAGTAAGGCGAGGTACACTATCCACTATCTGTTTAAATTCGATCTCAATATTTTTAATGTTCACGATACGATTTTGTTTCGACATGTAAGCCAAGAACGTTGTCAGGAGAGAAAAGGGGCCCTCGAGCTCCACATCCATGGCTAATTCTTCATAGAACTCTCTCGTCTCGGAAGGTTTTGGCTTAACCGCTACGAGAGTGACACCCGCGGCACGGGATTCATCAGAAATTTGTTTGAGTAAATCTTGAGTATTAAAAGACTCGGGCAAATACTCTAAAGCCGCTTGGAATTGGTCTGAAACCATCTGGAATTCTGCTTGAAACCTTCCGTAATCTTGTAAAACAGCGTTTGTTCCGTCTAAAGACTCCTGAGATTTTTTAAGCTCCGCGATCATGTTGTTGTAAGTCACTTCAAGATTGCCACCGTTATCAAACATAAAATAATAAAAGGCGCTGGCTAACACTATGCCACTCATTATGAACAAACTTCGATTTGCCATTTTAATGCGTGTAAGAAACGACATTATAAGTTCTCCATCGAAGCTGAGACATTAAAAGATTTTACTACTCCATCAGCACTGCGTGATTGCTCTGATGATATGAGTACCACCTGCATAAAATAAATATTTTCTTCCAACCCTTGCATAAGTGCCGAAATATCTGTGTCTTCAATGGCTTTTCCCTGAAGATCAATTTTCTTATCGTTGAGAACTAACCGCGTAAGCCACGCTTTCGTCGGCATAATATTTTGAATGGCATCCAATGCTTTTACATTTCTTAACCGAGCCTTAGAAAGTTCCTTAATTGTAGACACACGTTGTTCAAGCTGAGTCTTGTCCGCTTTAAATCTCTCAACCTTGTCTACTTCCACTTTTTTGGATTTAAGCTCTGCGGACACACGCTCCAAATTCCTTCGAACATCTTCGACTTGGTTTTGTTTTTTCCCAACTTCGGTTTCTTGATATCCGTAAAGAAACATCACTGGCAAAAAGAGGAACATAAACTTTAAAAGCACATCCCCCATTCCACCTTCCGTGTCGGTGGGACTGATGAGCGTAGTACCTAAATTACTAATCGCCGACTTTGCACTTTCCGCAGCGCCAACACTTGTTCCACCACCGCCGAGGAGATTAATACGAATCATTTATCCCCCGGCTTTCTCATGGCGAGCCCCATGCTCGTTGGTATGATCGCGGCAATCTGAGATATAAACTCAGGGGAGAACTTTTTCGTGTCATACTTCATGTTTACAAATGGATTCATAAATTCCACAGGCAACTGCAAGGATTGAGAGAGCGCTTCCATGAGTCCTGGCGTTGCGCCCGCACCACCACAAAGGAAGATTTTTTTTATTGGTGTGTCGGTACCAGTCGCAGAATAAAAATCTAAAGTTCGACGGATTTCTTCACACACAGATTCGTGCGTGGCCTGCAGAACGTTCTGCACCTCTTGAGGGGTTTCCTGACCACTTGCTGCTGAAAGTTTTAAATTTTCGGCTTCTTCGAAAGTGATACTCATGTAGCGGCTGATTTCAAGTGTGTAGTTCATCCCGCCCACAGGCACATCTCGGCAGAACAGAACCTCTCCACTTTCAACGACGACAAAGTTCGTAAAACCCGCGCCGATATTCAAGATGCAAGCGGTGTAATCGATGTTCTTGCCGTAGTTGTGGAAAAAAGTATTGGCCAAAGCAAAGGCGCTGACGTCCAAAATTGTGCAGTGTCTCTCTGCACTCTCCACAACTTCTGCAAATTTGAAAATGAAATCTTTTTTTGCTGCCACGAGCAGAATATCCATGATTTCTGGATTTGGATTAGGGCGATTGAAAATATGGTAATCCAGATTGATTTCATTGATATCAAAAGGAATGTACTGCTCGGCTTCCCAGCGAATTTGTTCTTCAATGAGTTTCGCTTCCATTTTTGGCAAAGAGATTTTTTTAATAATAACGGCAGTACCCCAAATACCTGTCACAACATTTTTTCTTTTGGATTGAATTTCATCAAGCACGGCACGCACCGATTGTGTGAGAGAAACCGTATCTAGAATCTCGCCACCCGCAATGGCGTTAGGCGGAGTGGGCACAATACTAAATGCGGTCAAAGTGGTTCCGCTACGAGCTACATTGAGCTCGGCCACTTTGATCGTACTGGTGCCGATATCGAGGCCCAATATTTTTTTTGCCGAAAAAAACGAGAACATAAATTGTTACCCTCAGTGCTTCTTTGCACATCAACACGTAACTAGCGAATTATATTAAATTAAATCGCCGCTAGGCAAAAATGTCCACTCTATTCACTTTGTCCAGACTGGACCTTTGGAGAGGTTTAGATGTGGCGAATTGATCATACCTCTCGCGGCACCGATGAGAAGAGCATGAAACTCTTAGCTACGATGAGCCTATTTTTTTATCTCAACAGTCATGCTGATACATTAACTTATCAGAAAGATGCCGGATTTCGAGTTTCTGAGTGGCTGAGTGGCCAAGAGTGTACAGGGCAATTCAATACGTCTTGGGAGCCTCCTTCAGCTGTCACATGTTCTACTCAAAAACTTTCTGATCATGCTCAAAAAATAAGCAAAGTGAGCGAGCAAGCCCTAGAAAACTACGAACAGGGAATATTTTTAGAGATTCATAAGCAGCAAGTGGATGAATCAAAATGTGCTGAATTGTTCCTGGAACAATTAGACCAAAGCTTGCACGTACCTTACAAAAATGCTTTTGAAAAAGCTCTTTATCATATTCAAAATCCCGTAAAACCCAATTCAAAATCTCAAGCGTTTCAAGCGCAGGAGCAAATACTTACTAAAGTTCATAAAAGTCTAGCAGTTATTAGAGCACTCCGAACGGAGCAAGAAAAAGTAGAAGCACAGTTGAAAACGACAAAGTTTATGGCCGCTCGTAGTTTTATAAAAGAACCAGATCAAGCCGAATCCTACCTCGCAACGCTTAAAAGTGCCGAGATTCTCGAGTTTCAAAAAAACATCTGGAGCGGCAACGACCCATTGATGAAAGAATTTGCCGAAAAATATTTGTCGAAGAATCTTCCGTTCAAAGATTTTCTGTCTCAAACCACAGATCCTCGCAATCGTTTTTCTTTTCAAGCGCTCGTAGTTGCTCCAATGCGTGATAAAAATCGTCAAAGGCTAGAAGAGCTCAGCAAAGTTAGAGGGAAAATACCAGAAACTTTAAAGAAAGATTTTGTGCAATCGGGCGCATCAATAATGTATCTCAACTCCAATTCTAATAAGAATAAAGCTCAAAGTAGCGAAATAGCCTGCTACCTTGAGGGACGCTATGGATCCGGTCGCGACTTAGTGAAGGTTGTTTACGGAGCCGCTGCAGGAGCTGCCGGAATGGGTTCGATGATTGCCTTTTCAACGGGCCTACCGGTGGTAGGCGTCGCGCTCACTTTGGGATCTGCCTACCTAGGATCGCAGATAACAGAATCATGTGGTGAACGTATATACGTATCCTCTGGCCTAACTCAACCCATCTGCGAGCAGTTAAAAAGTAAGTTCGACTCACAAAACTTTGCTCAAGTGGTGAGTAAAACTTTGGATGGCCATTCGAGCTGCCTAGAAGCCACTCTTGAAGTCGCTGCCGCCCTTCCACCTCTCAAGCTTGGCAGTGTAAAAGGAGCGACTCAATTGGGTCACACCGTTCGAGAGGTAGCCAAAACAGTAAATGAAGCCGAGAAGACGCAATCTAAAATATTAAAAATCACCGAAGTCAGGCACCTGATGGATTCCGCTCGAAATCAATGGGAGAAAACATTATTCAGTACCGCTTACCGCACGGCCTCTTCGCAAAAAAATCCTGTAATTCAACTTGTAGGAAATAACCTTGAAGAATTAAATCGTATTCGCGCAAAAGAATTTTATCGTGATGTAAAGGAAGTTCTCTTACTTGCAGAAGATGCAGGTACAGACGTCGGTGGATATCGACTCGCAAAAGAAATGCCCAACATCAAAATAACCGCAACGGATATTAAATATTCCGATGAAGTTTTTCCTGAAGCAAAGAATTTTGTGAAAATGAAAATGGACAATTCTAAGCCATTTCCTTTTCCAAGTAATCATTTTGATAAAGTGATTATGCATTCGGGAACTTGCTGGTGCGGAGCCGGGTCCGCTTCGTGTGGAGGTATTGGCAAAACACCCGAGTGTATCCAATCTTTTTTTAGAGAAGCGGCGCGAGTCCTCAACAAAGGAAATCCTCACGCTGAAGTCACTCTGATAGGCGAGCACGGACGTGCCAATTCCGATTTCTTAAAAGCGGCAGCCCAAGCCTTTGCTGATGAAGGACAGGTTCAAGTCACAATTGTAGAGGACGGATTCGGCCTCGTTCAAAGTCTACGCTTCACTCCGCGCGCACATTAACTTACAGGGATGGTAAGAAGAGCGAGATGTACCAGTTGGCCAGCTGGTCGCCACCAAAGATGTAAATGTAGGCACCCAAAACAATGAAAGGCCCAAAAGGAAGTGAGCTTTTCATATTTCCACCACGAGCAATCAAGATCAAACCGGCCACAGTACCTACTAGACTTGAAGACAAAATAATAAATGGAATAGCTTTCCACCCCAAGTAAGCACCAAGCCATGCTAGCAGCTTGATATCTCCACCACCCATGCCATCCTCTTTACGAATCACAAAATAAATATAGGCGATGAGCCAGAGAAAACCTCCGCCCATTAGGAAGCCAAGAAAAGCGTCCATGAATTCCCGTTCAGGATTTAAAGCGGCACCTAAAAGCCCCAAGACAATTCCCGACAAACTAAAAACATCAGGAATAATTCGGTGATCTAAATCAATGAATGAAATCGTCACAAGACCAAATGTCAAAATGCAGTATTCAAGCAATAGCCATGACCAACCTACATGCCAATAAAGCAAAAGAAATAAAAAACCCATAAGGAATTCAACGAACGGGTAACGTATAGAAAAAGGTGCCCGGCACTGGCGGCACTTTCCTCTGAGAAAAAGCCAAGAGAAAATAGGGATATTGTCGTACATCGCAATCATTTTTTTACATGAGTAACAGTGACTTCGTGGCGTCACCACGCTGAGTTCTTGCGGTAGGCGGTAGATAATGACGTTCGCGAAACTTCCCAGCAGGCTTCCAAAAATAAAAAGCCCGATGGCTATAAAGTCTAATGGCATGTCAGACAAAATCTCTTCTCCGGAATACAATAATACCAACGATGAGAAAAAAAGCAGACCAGCTTAAGCCATATACACTCGCCTCCACCAACACTGAAGCGGAGATGTTCTCGGAATAAGTGACGTAAGCACGCCAATTAAATCTTTCGAGATTCGGTACGAGATATTGTGCCAATTGACTAAATAATTTAAAACTTTCGGAGCCACTTTTTTGCGCAAAAAAATTGAGATCCCCTACCCAATGACCAATCAAAAAAAGTCCCAGTGTGAAGGTGACCGCCATAACAGAACTGGTGAAAATACCAAAAAACAAAGTGATCGAGAGAAGAATCATGCTCTCTAAAATTGTGCCCCAAAGTACCGCCGGCAAATTCCAAGACAGCGTAAATTCCATCTGGCTAAGAATAAGATATAAAATGAAAAATAAGGCCGTAAGCACCGTAAGAAGAACAAAGATCATTCCCAGAAACTTACCAAGAATAAACTCTTTTCTGGTCACGGCGTGCGCAAGCAGCGTCATGATTGTTCTTTTATCTAATTCGCGTGCTACTAGAGTGCTGCCCACAAAAATGGAAAGCAAAACTGCACTCATATGAATTCCCATCAAACCGTAATCAATAGATATTCTCGTTTGCTCTGCATAACTCAATTGTCCTAAGGCCATGCTGAGCCCAATTAAAATCACCGCAAACACAACGAGGCCGTACAAAATACGATCTCGAATAATTTCGCGATAAGTGTTTTTGGCAATGAGCACGATGGCTTTCATAAAGAACCATCCTGAGAAATGATCTTCGCAAATGCGGACTCTAAGGACGGTCTTTCGGCTTTCACTTCTTGAATGAGACCTTTTTGACTTCTTACACGATCGATCGCCTCTTGAAGCTCTCGATCAGAATGAAACACCTGAGTGACGGGATGATCTTTCTCTACATACGTCAGCCGAAAACCTGACTGCAGGCTATGCAACAATTTTTGTGTTGAACCGTTATAAGCAAGCTCACCCTGACGAATGATGACCAGATCATCACAAAGAGTTTCCGCATCGTGCAAAAGATGACTGCTAAAAAAAACCGCCGAGCCCTTTTGTGCGGTCTCGCGAATGATTTGCGCCATTTCCATGCGACCATCGGGATCCATTCCCGCAACTGGCTCATCGAGAATTACGAGTTGTGGCTCGTGAATCAAAGCCTGAGCTAGACCTACTCGCTGTAACATTCCTTTTGAGTACGTACGAAGTGCGCGATCACTGGCATGCTCAAGACGCACACGCTTTAAAAGCATGCGAATCTGCTGATCCAGGTCTGCTCGCTTTAATCTTGTGGAAAGTTCTCCGTAAAATCTTAAGAACTCGTAGCCTGTTAAATATTCGTAAAAATACGGACGTTCAGGTAAAAAACCGATTTTCTCGCAGAGACTAGGAGTCAGTGGTCCTTGTTCGAAAAAATGAATTTTCCCGGAATCAGGGATGGAGAGATTTAAAAGACACTTTAGGGTTGTGGTTTTACCAGCGCCGTTGCTACCAAGAAAGCCAGTGATTTTTCCCGCTTCAACTTGAAAGCTTAAGCCCTTCAAAACAGGGTGACGTCTTTTAAAAAAACCTTTGCGATAAGATTTCTTTAAGTCCTCAACTTGGATGACCTTCATGGCTCCAACTTTAAGTCCATCTCGCGGACCATTTCCCTCACAGGCTCATATTGTTTTGTTGTTGCAAGCTTCACTTCTTGAACACCAAGAAGTTGTAGAAGTTTATTTTCGCCAGACATACCAAGGTCAATGAGAGCGAACATCACATCGTGAGTCAGACGAGGATATTTATCGTAAAAATCTTGTCTCACGCAAAACGGATCATTAGGAATGGGTTCACTTACCCATAAGATGCGGGCAGTTCCAGGCTTTCCAGAATACTGCGTCCACGCACTACTCAAACCTTTTCGATCATCTGAAAAAACCGTGGCCGCATCTACTTCACCTTTTACAAGAGCCTTGATCGCCGCTTGATGATTCCCGGCGTAAATGATGGATTTAAAGTAGGACTTGGGGTCAATTTTCGATTTTTTAAACATGACCTGCGGATAGAGATAGCCACTTGTAGATTTCTCATCAACAAAGGCGATGCGTTTTCCTTTTAAATCCTTAATCGACTTAATTTTAGATTTTGGATCTACAATGAGAACGGAGTAATAAAATGGCTCTTTCCAAACCTTTTTTAAAAGAACTTTTGCTTGTGCTTGTTTTTCCGCAAAGACAAATGTCATTGCTGTATAGAAAGCAAAATCAATTTCCTTTTTCTTCATGTCTTCAATGAGATCAGGATATTTCGGTGGCACTCGTACTTCCACCGGCACACCAACCCGAGACTCAATGAGTTTAGCGAGCTGTAAAGCCGATTCTCGTTGTTTGTCAGGATTTTCTCCAGGTATAAATCCTATCCGGATTTTTTTAGGCTGTGTTTCAGCGCGGCCTTGGTCTAGGCCGAAAAAGAACACACTAAGGAGAATGAAAGTAGTTTTTAGAAAAGAAATCTTTAACGAATGTTGCATGATATTCCCCCCTTGGGGATCCACTTTCATTCGATCATGATTTCTAAATAACCGTCAAGGTCCGGCCAGCTCCCGAGCAGACGATCCTGCACCCAAATCGAGACTCAATTTATTTTTTTTTAATGGACTAACATGCAGCTCTCCTCGACGAGAACGCTTCAGCGCTAACACAAATGCATAGGCTGCTTCACTTTCGGTGAGGCAAGGTGTGAAATAATCAATACAACTACGACGAA
>JBFWOZ010000016.1:0-57201 GCA_050250255.1 Bdellovibrionales bacterium
GTTATTGGGGTGCTTTTGCTTCTTCGTGAGCCACTGTCGCGCCTTCTAGGCCGTCTGCCCCGTGTAACCCGCCACCCGCGCGAATTACAGATGGTTATGAATATCTAATTAAACCGGACAGCAGTGGTTAACAACACAATAAAATGCTGGGGTAAAAATGAGCGTGGTGAATTAGGCCTTGGTGATAAAAATCATAGGGGAGATCAGCCAGGAGAAATGGGCGAGTCATTACCAGTTATCTACTTGGGAAAAAAACAATCTGTACTTTCAATAACCATGGGTGATCAATTTGTTTGCGCTCTTTTAGGTTCTCCTCAGCAAAATTTGGTCAAATGTTGGGGGTTGAATGACGATGGTCGCTTGGGACTTGGAGAGTCGGATATGAGCTCTAGTCGTGGTGATGGCCCGGACGAAATGGGCGATAATCTACCTTACGTGAAACTGTAAAAAATAAATTTTCTATATCATCTCACGCTTTGGGCCACACATTGCAATGTCGTAGTGGATGCTATGTAAGGGAGTTTTTTACTCACGAGCGCTCAAAATCTTTTCATGGTTGTCAGTTTTTTTGACAACTCAACTTATAACCTTCTCGGCTGTTGCCTTCGAATGTGACCAGCTTTTTCAATTTATTAATCAGTCAAAAAGTCGAACGATCGATGAGCTTTTATTGAAAATGTCCAAAGATCCTGTCTTTGGAGATTATTTGGGCTACTACACACTCATGTATAAAAGTTTAAGCCTCCAAAAACCGCGAACACCAGCGGAGCCTCGGGTGATCGTTTACGGTCGTGATGGAAAGTCCATTATGACTTTTTTGAATCACATAGACACCAGAGGCAAGGACGCGCTCGAATTTTCTTGCTGGCGCGAAGCTCTTTCGGCTTTTGAATTTTATGAGATGGATTTTAAAGTTACCAATAAAATCAATCCTAACCACGGCAAGAATCCCATTAGCTGTCAGCGTTGCCATGGTGTTGATCCACGGCCTAACTTTGATGCTTACAATACTTGGACGGGCGCTTTTGGAAGTTTGTCGCGCAACGGCTGTTCATCGATACATAAAGAGACTTTGGAGTATGCCTACTTTAAAGAATTTAGCGAAAAACATCGGAATGCTGGTCGCTATCAGTATTTACCACAAAAAGTAACTCCTCCTAAGTTTAACGGTTATAGTTTTTTTCCTCCGCGGCCTTTAGACAGTTGTTCGTTCACGCCCCAACTTGAGCCTGCTGACGACGGACAGATGTATGTTGAATCAGACATACCTTCGCCGCTTATTGCTTTTCAAAATGCTGTGAGTACAGAACCAAATGCTCAGATGCTTGATTTGTTAACTCCACTTAACTTCCTACGAATCGCACGTATTATTGGAACCAACACACAGCTCCAGAAGTTTCATCCAGCTCTTGAGGGGTTAAAGCAAGGATGCGACATGAAGCTTTTTTTTCCAGAATCTGTTTTAAAACAAGGGAAAGCTTTCGAAGAAGTTTTGGCCAACGCGGTTCTTCAAATAGAATTAGACTTCGAAGAGCGAAAAAAAGCTTTCCTCACTTTCAACCGCAAAGACCCTTATGACCCAACGAGAGCTCCTATAAATTTCTCGGCAAGACATTCAAACCTTTTAGGTTCTTTCCGTTACACTTTAGAAAAAATGGGTATTCCATTTTTTAAAATTTCTATGGGCTTTTTATTTGGTACCTATGAGTTTACCACTAACAATCGATTCAGTAGTGACTCCATCGAATCGATTATCAAAATCGTTTATGAAAAGTATCAATTGCCATTAGTGTTTGATGTTTCTTGCGAAAATTTGGCGAACATGAGCCAAGAGGCGCTGACAGGTTATCAAGCGCCTATCTTAAGAAAATAAACTAAGGCTTTAAAGAAGCGTCAATGAGTTCTCTTACTCGTAACGTGAACTTGTAAGCAAGGTGATCAGACGGTTGTTTTGCACGCTCATCGTAGCTGGTAGCGAGCGGCCATTCTTTTCCCTGATCATCTACGTAACGAATCACATCCGCATCCGTAATATATTTTTGGATTCCAGGGGCGACGAGAGCCATGTCGGGTTGGGTGACTTGCGCGGGATGCTCTACCTTCACTTCACCTTCCGGCGTTCTGGTAATTTTCGCTCTATGATAGGTATGTGTACCGCGTTTTAAGATGGGTACATTTCTTACTTCCAGAGTGTCAACAAAGCCGAGTTGTCTTAAGGGAAGAAGCTCTGGACTCAAGGGCGAGTGTCCGTTGGCATCTCCTAAAATAATAATCGGCGCCTCTTTGCCAAACTCGGTAAGAAGTTTTTGTGCGACTTCACCAATTTTTAAAAACTGGGTGCGACGAAGGAGTTCGGAGTCGCGATCTCCTGGGCGACCGCGCTTTGATTTCATGTGCATGCCCACGAGAATCAAAAAGGGTTTTGCATTCGCTTGCGTTCTAAAAAGATAGACGGGGAGATCACGAGGTAAAAGCGGAACGGCTTGACCTTTTTCTGCAGGGTCTTGCCATAAAGTGTCTTTGTGACTTCTGGTTTCGATTTGAAAAGGATAGCTTTTGTCGGCGTAAAGTCCTGATTGAATACGTCCATCTAGTGACTTTTCGGTGAGGGATTCATATTTTTCACCTAAATATTGTTTATCGAATTCGAGCATGCCCTGAGTGCTTTCGATCTCTTGACCAAAAATAAAAGCGGGATTGATTGTTCGAATGATTCGACCTTGCCATTCTGGCATCGCCGGATCTTTTGGAAGCCCATCCGTGTTGGGTCTTAATGTTTTTTTATTGGGTGCAGTAGGTTCCCACTTTCCTGCATTTGTGATGAGGCTCATGAAGTTGTAGGTAAGGATGGTGAGTTCGTTAACGTTCGATACAGAAATTTGCGGTGTGGAAGATTTTAAAATCGTGATCGGAGCGAGAGCTTTTTCTCCACCTAGCACGTTTTGACATAAGTCATTGGTGGAAGCGTAAAGTGTCGTTAAGGTTGTAGTGGCGAAGAAGAGAACGAGTAAGAGTTGAAACAGCTTGAACATAGATCCCCCCGGATGGGTGGGCTTATCTCATGGGTTGATCTTCGAAAGAATTTAAAGTATTTCGAGCTCCATGAATTGGAAAAAATTATTCAAAATAGGCTTAGGGGTCGTATTTGGTGTGGTCACATTGAGTGTCATCTCGCTTATATACCTTCTGACTCAATTACCGTCCAAAACACAGATTCAACAGACAGTTCAGGCCGCCAGCCAACCTGACCCATCACCGAAGGTGGCGAAAGCAACGGCCACCTCTCAATCAGAGGTTTCTGCTCAGGCAGATACTTACGTGACGGGGAAGTCAGGGGAGAAAACGGCTCTTCCAGAGGCTGATAAAAAAGAAGCAGAGGCCTTCTTCTTTCGATTAACCAAAGAAGATCCTCGAGACATTCAAGTTTGTCGTAATCTTTTTCGTGCGAAAGATTTTGAGCCTCTGGCCGCTTCTGAAACTGCGGTGAATGATTTTTTAAAAAGTGCCGAATCCGAGAATCCTTATCTGCGCTCTATGAGACCGGCGGCGAGGTATCTACTGCAGAAAACAAAAATGAAAGAGATGATGGAAGAGTTGGAAAAGAAAGAGAACGGGGAAGAGAGCCTTGCTCAGAAAAGCTTGTTTTATTATAAAGCAGTACAAGCAGTAAGAGATGTTCAAAACAATCAGAAAAAAATTGAACTGATGGCCGATCGTTCGATGCACCTCTACGTGCTTTCCCAACTTGCGCATAAAAATTCAGAGATAGCTCGTGAAGACCAGGTAATGCAATTTTGCGATTCTATTGAAGAAAAATTAAGTCGTGATGACCTTCAGGATATTGAAGGGGAGAGAGAAGATCTTGTTCAGCTGATCGAAAGTCTGGGGCTCACTCCGCAAGAGTTGAATTTTGATCCTAAAAAAAGGGCGAATCTCAATATTCAACTGAATCCCAAGGACCTACAATTGGGCTTGGGATTTGAAGAGCCACAAAAAACTGTGACTCAGTAGTAAATCTGTAACGCTAAGTAAATGATGCTCCCAAGGCTACTCGTGTAGAGAAGTGTTTGGGTCCATTCTGCAGCTTGCTGAAACATATAACCTCCGTGTTATTTAACTGTAAAATAGCTGCCTCGCACGAGGCAGCTTAAAAATTATCCTAATAATTTCAATGCTAATTGTGGCATTTGGTTCGCTTGCTGAATCATAGAAACAGCAGCTTGCTGAAGAATGGTGTTTCTTGCAAGTTCGCTCGACTCCGCAGCTACATCCGTGTCGCGAATGCGTGAGTTAGCGGCTGACAAGTTTTCTTCAGAAATCGATAAGTTTTGAATGGTAGATTGTAATCTATTTTGAACCGCACCAAAGTTAGCGCGCATCGCATTTACCGAGACAATCGCTTGGTCCACAGCAGATAAGCTCAATTGAGCGGCTTCTTTTGTGGCAACACTTTCGGCCATAAGGCCAAGAGCGGCGAGTGTGGAGTTTGCCGCTGCCGTGTTAAAGCTTAAGCGATCTTTAAAATCGTCATTATAGATACCAATTTGGATATCCATAATTCCGCCTGTGCCATTGAGAAGATCGCGACCGTTAAAGGCCGTGCTTTCTGCAATACGCTGAACTTCAGATTTTAATTGTTGATATTCGACATCGATGAATTTTCTTTCCGTATCACCGATGGTGTCGGAGGCGGCTTGGATTCCTAATTCACGGAATCGAGCCATGATAGAGGAGATCTCATTGAGTCCACCTTCTGCCACTTGCACGAGTGAAATACCATCGTTGGCGTTTCTCCATGCTTGCTTCATTCCTCTTAATTGTGCTCTTAAGTTTTCACTGATCGCGAGACCTGCAGCATCGTCGGCGGATTGATTAATCCGGAATCCTGAGCTGAGGCGGGCAAGTGACTTGTTCATTGCATCACTGTTGCCTTTGAGATTTCGTTGGGCGTTTAAAGACGCCACGTTCGTAGATACACGCATACCCATAAAACTATCCTCCTTGCATAACAAATCCTCCTGATTTGGCGCCGTCCATTTGGCATTAACCGCACATCATGTGCAGATGATTGACTCAAATACCAGATCGGGACATGTCTCATTTTGCAAGAGTCTAGTTTTTATTATTTTGAGAAAAATGGGGGAGAGTACTTTTGTAAATTGGGAGGACTAATGTCCTCCCAAAAAGCAGGAAACAGTAGCATGAGGCTTTTTGAGCTCTCATTGCATAGCCTTTACATCCGTTGATCATTTTCGTTGATCAGGGGTTGTCAAAGGTTCACGAAACATACATTGCTCTAGTGTAAGCTCCCTTGCGGGAGTTCACTCATTAAGCGAAGGTTTGTTTCAGGAGTGAAATGGCAGCTGCGGACGTTTGGTTCGCTTGGGCTAAGACCGAAGTGCCAGCTTGCATTAAAACGTTATTTCTTGTTAATTCAGCAGTTTCTTCTGCTACATCCACATCTCTTACGCGGCTGTTAGCTGCGGCGAGGTTTTCTACTGAGATCGCGATGTTATTAATCGTCGACATCAATCGATTTTGGATGGCACCGAAGTCGGCGCGCATAGCAGACACGCTCACGATGGCAGAGTCGATAGCGCTTAAGCTGTTTTGAGCTGAAGCTTTATCAGAAACGCTTGTGAGATTGATTCCGAGAGCCGCTGTGTTCGCATCTGCTTTCGAAGCATCGAAAGTGAGGCGGTCAACGTTCGGGTCATTTCGTGTACCTACTTGGAAGTCGAGAAGGACTCCCGTACCATTTAACAGAGTTGTTCCGTTAAATTCTGTGGCGTCTGCGATACGATCAACTTCTGAGATCAATTGATCATATTCCACGTTTAGAAACTGTCTTTCAACTGGACCGATTGTATCACTGGCTGCTTGTACACCCAATTCACGTAATCGGATCAAGATAGAGGAGACTTCGTTGAGTCCGCCCTCTGCGACTTGCACAAGTGAGACACCATCTTGTGCGTTTCTTGAGGCTTGTTTTAAACCTCTTACTTGTGCTCTTAAGTTCTCACTGATTGCGAGACCGGCAGCATCATCACCGGCGCGATTAATTCTGAAACCAGAAGACAATCGCTCTAAACTTTTATCTAACGCTACTTTTGTTCCCCACAAATTTCTTTGTGCGTTTAACGAAGCCACGTTTGTATTAATTCTCATACCCATACAATCCTCCTCCTTGAAGATTAGAGTTCCTCTTTCGAGGTGCCGTCAGCGTCCTTGCCGACTGGGGTTCTTTACTCAACTAACTCATCGGTGTCTCAATCTGAGTCTTTAGGCCTTTTTCTCATTTTAAGAAAACCTAGACGTTTAGTTGATAAAAACCTGTCTAAAGTCTTGATCTCGTCAGGGGGAGGCACTACTCTCTAAACTATGCATGTTTTGCAGCAGGTTTTAGTCTTAATCATCGTCTTATGTCCTTGGATCGCCACATATATATTGATGAAACAAGAAAAGCGAAGCGCAAAGACAGTCTCCATATTGTTTTTATGGGGTCTCTTTTTTTCGGGTCTGGGATGGTTTTTAGCCATGTTTTTTACCATTGCGATAAAAACCCCGATTCCTAATACTTGGGACACTGGCCTGAGTTTTCTCGTCGCAACTGCCGTATTTTCCTTCTTCGCAAAAAGACGTCTACATGTAAAAGGGGTCAGCCTTTTCCTGGTGTCTTTTATTCCCCTCTTCTTTGTCTGCTTTTTCGGCGCTGTAGATGCGCTGCTCTCTTAATTCTATTGCCTAACAACTTGCTTTATAGTTTCTAGGAGCCCTGGAGGAACTATGAAATTAATGGCTATTTGTATGCTTATGTTAGGACTTTCCACTTCAAGCTTTGCCGCTTGTGTGGATCTCGCTGGGGTTTACCAAGGCGTGTCCTTTGATGGGGGAGTTTTCCAAACAAAAATCGAGCAAAACGAGTGTGCTTCTTTGAAGACAAGAGTGGTTTATGAAAACGGTCAGCGTTGGACCAAAATTTACGTCACCGATGGAACGTGGAGAAGCGACGATGGAATGCTCTATCGCGCTTCTTTAACGGAGAAGTCATTTATTCTTGAACAAGAGTTTCGTTCTTCAAGAGGTGACACCTACAGAAAATATGAATGGTCTTTGAAAACGAATGGCAACGTGTTATTTACGGACCACTATAACGACTTCACGATGAACCTAAAGCGTCTTTAAATATTCAATGAGTTCAGATTTCGCGTCTTCACTTAAGCTGAGGCCGTAGCGGTGACCGATGCTCGAGTGGCCGATGTCGTTTGTAGAATATTGAGAGCGATCTTTTGATGAAGAGACGCTTGTTAATCCTAAATTCAATTTATCAAAACGGTGGAGCTCTCCAGCCTCTTTTAAAGAGAAGGTTTGTGGTCTTTGCGCGGGTTCCTTTAAAAGATCACGAATTGTCGGTACCGACCCATTATGTAAGTAAGGAAAGCGTGACCAAATCCCTACGAGCCTAGGTGCGAAGTAACCGTCCCCTAAGTTGGTGGCTTGTAAGATATCGTTGAGAGGATTGCGGGCCACGAGATCTCGAAATTGTGGAGTGTTGGCTCTGAGGCGATCCGAGTCCGTACCGACGACAGAAATAGGAATCCATTTTGGTTCTTCAAAAAGTGGAAGCCCTTGCGCATCGACACGATACTGGCCGTGGCATCCTGCACATTGTTGATTAAAGTGACCTTTCCCTTTTTGAACTTTTGCGAGATCAATTTCAAAAGGATATTTCACTGGGAGGAAGTAAGAGAACAGATGTTCCGCTTCTTCCACTTTTGGAAGATATTCACGGACCGTATCGACCGTCTGTCCTGCCGTAAGCTCAACCGCAATTGCCCACCCGGGAAGTACACCATTGCCAAAGCCATCACAAAATTGTCCGAGCTTTCGTTTCTCTTCGTAACCCCAAAGTACGGGAACTTTTACCGAACCTTTTGACATGTTCTCAGGCCACGTTTCGCCGGCCTGTTTATAAAACCAAGTTCTTACGAACGAAACGGGCACGAGCCCTTGAGATTGGTTCGCTAGCGGTTCATTCGCGAGAAGTTTCGCAAATTCCACAGCCGAATTTTTCGCTTCTTTGTAGTCTGGGTCATTTCGGTTTTTAAATTTAAATTTTGTATAGAGACTTTCGATCCACTTCACGTCTTGGCCAATGCGGAGAATGTCGATATTTTTATTTCCAAGCCCTGGGATAAAAACGCCCGCGGCTTTTCCACTGTGACATCCGATGCAACCAAGCACGCCGAGTTTCATGTTTTTGTAAGGAACATTGAAGATACCAACGATCTCATCGTTTACGACGTTAAATCCCCACTCACTACGTGCACGCTCGAGCATGACTTTTTTCAATGGCGGAATTTTTTCCATTTTCTCATACATCTCGATGAGATCTGGCACGAGCATCATGCCTTTACCGTTAGCCGAGAAATGAAGATTGAGAAATTTTTGTTTCGCTTGTTGATCTTGCTCTAGGCGTGTTTGCGCAAAGGAGAAATGAAAAGAAAAAAGGAGGAGGAGAATGGCAAGCTTCACTTAGAATAGTTTGGAGGATACGGGGGATATTGAGTAGCCGGCGCCCCATTTTCGAGACAAACGTCTCAGGCCAAGGTGACACTATTTTTCTGTGGTAGTAGCAGGAGCCTCTAGCTTTTTATAGAGATCCTGAAGCAGATTTTTTCTCTGATCTTCGGTGACTGGTCTCCAGCCTAGGGCGTAAGTCGTTAGCAGCTCTGCGGGAATATCCGTAATGAATCTCGAAGGAGTTGCGGGATAGCTTTTTCCATAACGCACACGATTTTTTGCACGAGTGATAATGAGTCGTTTTCGTGCACGCGTGATGCCGACGTAAAAGAGTCGTCTCTCCTCGGTAGGATCTTCACCTAAACTCTTATGGGGGAGGATGTCCTCATCAAGGCCGGCAAGAATTACGACATCAAATTCCAAACCTTTTGCTGCATGAAGAGTCATGAGTTGGATTTGATTTTTTTCTTCATCGCTATCGGAATCTCGAAGCTCCATAAAGTTTGCAAACTCCATAAGAACTTTGGGATCGTTGCGATCCATTTTGGACAGAATGCGATCCATGACTTGGCAAAAAATCTGAACTAAGTTCCAACGTTTTTGAGCGGCTAGAGCGTCTTTGCTTACGGATGCGAGATACTTGTCATAACCCATTCCCAGCAAAAACATTTTTAAACGTTCGCCAGGAGTTTCGGGTCCACCTAAGAGATTTGGTTTTAAATCACGAAGGAGGGTGAAGAGGGATTCAATACTTTGCCCGGCTTTCTCATTCACTTGTGCTTCTTGCCACTGAATAGCGGCTTTATGAAAAGGAAGATTGTGTGTCTTGGCGTAATTGCTTAATAGCTCAACACTTTGATCTCCGATTCCACGATTGGGAGTATTAAGAATGCGCCTAAAAGAAACTTCGTTGGGGTGCTGAGAGCAGCGAATGTAAGCCAGAACATCTTTGATTTCTTTACGATCAAAGAAACCTGTGCCACCAGAAATTTCGTAAGGTATTTTTTGTTTTCGACATTCTACTTCAAACAGAGCCCCTTGGCTGTTGGAGCGGTAGAGGATAGCAATTTGGCGAGGTTCGACTCCGTTTTTCAGGAAAGAATTTAATTCGCGAAAAATTCCTTCGATTTCTTGTTCATCAGATTCAAAAACGAAAAGCTCGGGAATATCCGTTGCCTTTTGTATAAGGCCAGGTTTAAGCACCTTGTTGTGCCTCATCGGATTTTTTTGAATCACCGTGTTCGCGAGGTGAAGAATTTTTTGTGAGGACCTGTAGTTTTGTTCAAGCTTCACGACTTTGCAGGGATGAAAAGTCTTTGGAAAATCCAAAATGTTTTGGATGCAGGCTCCGCGCCAACCGTAAATCGATTGATCATCATCCCCCACAACGGTGATGTTACGGTGGGCGGTCACCATTTCTTTGACGAGTCTCATTTGACCAATGTTCGTATCTTGGAACTCATCGATCATGACTTGATCGAAGAGATGAGCGACTTTGGTTTTAATTTCAGGATCTTTTTGTATCAGCTCGACCGGTTTTAAAATCAAACTATCAAAATCGACAACACCTAAGTTCTCTAATTTTTGAATGTAGCGGGGGAGGAGCCACTCGGTCACGATGTCATACTCTTGATGAGTTTTTGCTTTGGTTTGTCCGACTTCTCGCCACTGACTGATTTGATTTAGAAGAGCTTCAGTATCAAAATTATCTTTGCCCGGAAATTTTAAATCTTTGAGAAGTTCTTTGACCATCGACTGCGCGTCGTTTTGGTCAATGATCCCAAAATATTTAGAGAGTCCTGCTTGCTTGTGAAAAAGTCGAAGAAGATAAACTCCAAAGGAGTGAAAGGTACCAGCACGTAAATACTCGGCGCGATCTCCGAGCTTATGAGCGACACGTTCTTTGAGTTCGCGCGCGGCTTTGTTGGTGAAGGTGAGAGCGAGCATCCTTTTTGGATTCACCCCATAGTGATCAATCAAATACCCCGTACGCGAAACAAGAACGGTCGTTTTACCAGAGCCCGCGCCGGCAAGGATAAGCATCGGCCCTTCATGATGTTGAACGGCCTGTTGTTGTTCGGGATTGAGGTTTTGAAGCCACATCAAAACACTCTAAAGAAGGGGTGAGAGCCATTCAACCCACAAATAGGTGCCAGTGTCTTTTTTCTGGCTACATTGCTTCATGTAATGGACGCAACGTAGCCAGAAAAAAGACACTGGCACCTATTTGCGGATGTAGTTGTAGAAGGCGACGAGGCTTAAGATGAATGCGAGGGAAAACCCGATGGCGCTAAAGGTGGGCACTTCAGCGATCATGTGAGTATCTTTGAGAAATAAACTTAAGGAAGAACCTAAGATAAGGCTTCCGATGAGGAGTCCCAAAAAGACGATATTCGATGAAGTTTCTATTGACCTTTTTAATTCTTCTAACTGTTCGACTTCTAACTTCCAAGCGTAATCGGGGCTCGTCATACGACGAAGAAGAAGTTTGAGTTGGCGCGGTAAAGTATAGATGAGCGAAGAAGATTCTTTTGTTAAACGGGCGAGATCTTTAGCCACCTTGGAAGGGTCGTATTTTGTTTTGATCAGTTCACCCGCAAACTCAAGAGAGTAGGTGAGCACATCAAAATCTTCAACGATCAAACGCCCCATCCCCTCAATCGTGACGAGGGATTTAAAGAGAATCATGAGCTCTGAGGGCAAACGAAGTTTATGTTTCGCGGCGACATGGGCCGAAGACATCATGAGTTTACCGACATTGACATCTCGAAACGTAAGTCCAAAGTGAGGAGAAATAATTTCTCGAAGATTTTGGGCGAATTCATTGAGATCGACCAGATCGCTGTAAGGAGCCATCTCAACATATTCAAAAGCAAGTTGCTCGTAATCTTCGCTGGCAAGAGCCATGAACATTCCCGCAACACTGTCTTGAGTTTTTCGACTGAGGCGTCCCACCACTCCAAAATCAATAAGTCCTAATTGGTTGTTGGGAAGAATAATCAGGTTTCCAGCGTGCAGATCACCATGAAAAAACCCATGTTGAAAGACCGATCGAAAGAAAGCAATGAGGCCTTCTCTCACAAGTTTTTCAGTGTTGGTACCTTCTTGCTGAAGCGCTTGGGGGTGGCTTAAAGGAAGACCATCAAGAAACTCCATGACCAAAACTTTTTGTCCTGAAAGGTTTAGGTATACGTCAGGAATTTTAATTGCGGGATTCGTCAAGAAGTTCTTCTGAAATCGCCGCATGTTATTCGCTTCAACGCGAAAATCAGTTTCCAGTTCCAGAGCTTTAAAAAACTCTTCTACCATGGCGACGGGATTCAAAGGACGCGACTCAGGAACGTATTTTTCTAAAAGGCCCGACATTGTGAATAGAACGGTGAGGTCGTCTCGAATGATTCTTTCAATATGAGGCCTTTGAACTTTAACGACAACTTCAGAGCCATCTATCAAAGTGGCCCGATGAACTTGAGCGATACTGGCAGAGCCAATCGGATTTTCATCAAAACGAATAAAAATTTTATTGAGATCGGTTTTAAAATGTTCCTGCAAGATGTTTTTGATGGCGCTATAGGATTCCGGCTCTACGCTATCGTGAAGTTTTTTAAATTCGACGATGAAATCTTCAGGAACAATGTCGGCACGGGTGGCGAGAAGTTGCCCGAACTTCACAAAGGTAGGGCCCAGTTCTTCAAAAGCCATTCGCATACGTTCGGCGGGAGTGAATTGCTCAGGGTCTGTTTCCGTCAGTTTCTTCATGACGTAGCGACCAAGGCGCGCTTTCTCGAGAACATTTTGAAAGCCGTGTTTTGCAAAAACGCCCGCAATGGTGCGCAGTCGCCCGGCTCCTTTCAAAGTTCTTCCTAGTTGTAGCCCTGTTGTGAATAACGCCATAGCTGTAGCCTCATTTTTAATATCGGCTCATTTTGGGAAAATAATAACGCTCGACCTAAGGCCCGGCTCCGACGCAGTGATGGGAGGACATTTTGACGGGAGCGGGTTCTTTTGAGAGCTCTCCGGGAGGAGATGTGTCTTCACGAATAAAATAAATATCGAAGGTCACAATCTGTTCATCAAAGTCATGGGAGGAATTCCATTTACGACAGAGATAACGACCATAAGGTTGACGAAAGCTGCTGTAACCTGCCGTCCATAAATTCATCATGTATTTACGCCAACGAAAATCTTCGTAAGTGTTTCTGACATCACGAGGCTTGGACTCTGTCGGAGGTTCATTCGTAAGAGGGTCAATCTCAACGCCGTTGCGAAGTTTTGCTTTGAGCATATACCAACCGTCATCCGTCAGAGGGTAGGGAGCAAACATCTCCCACTTTTGGTCCACTCTAAGTAAGTAAGCAAAAGAGGAGTGTTTTTGTGCAATATGAATTCGTGAGCGAGGGAGAGTACCCACGTTCCACATCGTGATATAAAACAATGTGAAAAAACAAAACACAGCTTGATCAAGGGACAAAGAGAAGTAAGGTGAGTCTGCTTGAAAGGGTTTGGTCTTCGTATCGCAAATTTGATTTCGGCTTTTGGCGATCCATTTATATATTTGATTTCCAATAGGTAACACGAGTGGAATCGAAAATAAAAAGGTAAAGTGCCGAAAGACTTTCGATTCTTTTAGGATCTCTCTTAAGGCATAAGCTCTTACAAAGGTTTCGCCATTTTCATTTTTGAAAACCCAGGAATCCTCTTTTTGAAGGAGAGCGTAAACCTCTGGATTTGATTGGGCCGGCTGAAAAATTTCCGATGGTAAAAAGAAAAATGTTTTGCAAAGTTCGACCATGCGGAGGCAAAAGTTGCAATCTTGATCGTAATAAGCTGTCCCTTGAAAAGAAACGGCAGGCGTTGAATAGCGGTTCCAAAATCTGTTAGGTATCAACCCGACAGTAGAGACAATGCTAATCCACACAAAGTTTCCGATTTCGAGCCCTGCACCAAACCCAAGATGCAGCATCCAAAGTCCAAAAAGCAGAAAGAAACGAATCCACCCATTTTTCCACGGAATGAGAAGCGCTAGAGGTAAAACCCACTCTGTATAATACACCGAGAAACTAAGAAATTTTAAAAACTCCAGTGGGAGCTGGCGTAGCCAGATACCGAAGGGAGTGGCAAATTGATCTATATGAAGAGCGAGATAAACGGCACTTCCATCTGTCGTCCACTGTTTTCCTGTTTTAAGAAGAACAGTAAAGAAGTACACGTAGATGACTTGTAGAGTGTAAGCAATCGTTGCCCAGTTAAACAGTACAGTAGGAGGTGATTTGAGTTTTTTTCCAAGGGCGGAATCGACAGAATAATAAGTACCCCAAGGTAAAAAGAACCCCCAAAAAAGAAGAAGTCTCAAGAGAACATCTCCTGATTGTAAAATGAGTGGCATGCGGGCTTGTAGTGAGATGAGTAAGATCCAGCAGACAAGAGTGGCGTAGCGTGTTTTCCAACCTACCAGAAGAGAAAGCGCAGCCAAAAAATTTAAAATGAACAAAATGGTGGGCCACCAGTAGCCAGTACTTAAATAGTAGAGAGACCAAAACCAAGGGCTGCCCCAGAGTTGAAGTAGCTCTATGAGGGGGAGAACACCCGCATCGGTGTGAAATGCATAGAAGTTAGTACAACGATTAATAAGATCAAAAATGAGAATGAGTGCGACACCCACGCGTAGGAGCGCCAGCGAGCGAAGATCACAGCCAAAAACTCTTTTGAAAGCCTCAAGCATGGATCAAACCTCTATAGAGAGAAACTTACCGTCGTGATTTTTTTCCTCGGCCCTTTTTGTAGCTCTCTTCGTTACGAAAACTTTTTCTGTCTTTATCAAATTTTTTAAAACTCTTTCGTTCTGGCGTCTCATTTTCAGCGCCTTGAGTTTCGAGGTCTTCTTCACGAGGCTTTCTTCGATCTGTGCCACTTCTTCGTTCATGAGTAGGATTTTTGCCAAAACCAATTCTTGTTCCAAACTTTGGTCCGCCCGAGGGCCGATCAAAACGTGAAGGATCAAATGTCTTAATTTCTACACGCTCTCCATATCGGTTTTCTACAGACGAGGCTTTATGTTCTGTACCCTTAGTTGGGGCTGCCTTCTCGCTTCTCTTCCCTGCGAGAAGAAAATCGACTTGACCAAGATCGGGATCTGCCTGGTTAACGACAATCCGGATAGGATCACCAATTTTATACATGCGCTTAGATTTCTTACCGACTAGCATGAGGCGCTCAGGGATAAACTCCCATTTGTCCATACCTAACTCGTCCACTTTGATAAGGCCGTCAACATCATATTCTCTAAGCAGAACGAAGACACCAAACTTAGTAACGGAGCTAATGATGCCGTCGAATTCCTTGCCAATAAATTTACTTAAGAAACGGGCTTTTTTGATCGAAACAAATTGCCGCTCGGCCTTTACAGATCTTTGTTCACAGGCAGAAATATGCGTACCTGCGGTATCTAAGTCTTCTTGCTTCACTTTTGGATACTTTTTGTTTTTGATAATGGCCGATTTGAGCACGCGATGAACGATGAGATCGGCATAACGTCGAATCGGTGAAGTGAAGTGAGTGTAGTTTTCAAAACCTAAACCAAAGTGGCCTATGTTGTCGGCGCTGTATTCTGCTTGTTTTAAACTTCTCAAAGCCAAAATATTCAAAATTTGGCCTTGAGGATGATCTTTAAAATCCTCAAGAGCTTGAGTGATTTTCTTTTGAAGCTCTCCACCTTTAAGTTTTCCTTTGCCGCCAAAGGCATGAATGAAGCTTTCAAGCGACTTCAAGTTCTCACCTGCGGGCTCTGCGTGTACACGGTAAATAGCAGGAAGATCTCGCTCAATAAAAAAAGTAGCGATAGCCACGTTGGCAGCGAGCATACATTCTTCAATAAGACGGTGAGCAAATAATCGCTCGGTTTTTACGATATCTACAGGATTGCCGGCATCATCAATTTGGACTTGAGAATCTGCGATGTTGAGATCAAGAGATCCTCTTTTGAATCGGCGGCTCATCAGTATTTTTGCAAATCCCGCAAGTTCTTTGATCATCGCTGCGACATCGTTTAATTCACCAGGAGCTGCGCCGTCGATGACTTCTTGAGCTTGCCCATAAGTCACCCGATGTTTACTTTGAATGACGGCTTCATAAAATTTTGTCGATTGTGGTGAGCCATCAAAACCTATTTGCATTTCTGCAACTACTGAAAGGCGCGGCACACGTGGTTTGAGGGAGCAGAGTTCGTTACTGAGTGCTTCTGGAAGCATGGGCACGACAAAGTGAGGAAAATAAGTGCTGTTTCCTCGTTCGTAAGCGTCTTTATCCAGAGGGGAACCTGCTTTGACATAGTGACTGACATCGGCAATCGCCACCCACAAAATGAATCCTTTATTTGTTTTTTCAACGTAAACAGCATCATCGAAATCTTTTGCCGTGGCTCCATCAATAGTGATGAAAGCTTTGTTTCTTAAGTCTACGCGGTCTTTAAAATCAGTTTCCGTCACTTCCTTGGGTAGGCGACTAGCTTCTTTTTGGGCTTCTGCAGAAAACTCCATGGGAATACGATGCCCGTAAATCACGCGTTTTGTATCGGTGAGGGGATCGCCATGACTTCCGAGAATTTCTACGATATTCCCTTGAAAGCCTTCTTCGCTTCCCGGGAAATGATTCACTTGAATAGCAACGAGCTCACTATTTTTAACCGGCAGCTTAAGAGGGTTGAAAACCTGAAGATCCTCTCCCCAAATGCTCTCTTCATCCACGATCATGCCTTGGGTGGCCGAAGTTCCGTGGTAGCGCCCAACAACGGTTTTTGTGTTGTGTTCGATAATTTCAACGATTTCCCCACTGAGTCTCGTGCGATCTCCTCCTGGTTGTACGGAGACAAGCACCTTATCTCGAGTCATCACTCCATCCATTGAGTGGCGAGGAATATAAACATCGGGGTGTGTTCTGTCATCGGCGAGAAGGAATCCAAAGCCGTCGGAATGGCGTTTGATGGTTCCTTGAACGAGGTGGGAGGGCTTTTGCTTATTTTTTCTTCTCATAAAACTTTGTGCAATCCTTGCAGTGTAAATCTAAGTTGTCGTTAATGTTACTGACTATTTGAGTCTTTCCTGACTCGCTTTCAAGTTTTCAATTTTTGATTTTGTCTCTGCAAGTAGAGCACGGTCTTGGGTGACCACTTCTGCGGGTGCGTTCTTCACAAAATTTTCATTGGAAAGTTTTTGTGTAAGGAGGTTCACGTCTTTCTGCATTTTTTCGACAAGCTTATCGAGACGTTTGATTTCTTCGTCGATATCGATGAGTCCTTCAAGAGGGACCACTACTTGAACTTTTGCGTTGTTCACTTGTACGGGCATCACCGCGCATTTTGAAAGTTGTTTTACTTCACCAATTTCGCACTCGCTCAGTTTTGACATGCGAACGATAGATGCTTTGTTGTTGCCAAGAATTTTTTGAACCGTCCCGTCGTGCGGCTCTAAGAGAACTTTGATTTCTTGGCCTGGCTTGATGCTGTTCTCGCCGCGAATGTTTCGGATAGCCGCAATCACTTCTTTGACGATTTCAAGTTCAGTCGCGGACTCTTCGCTGCTCAAAGCGAGCCATTGGCGATCCAAGTGTGTTGTAGGATATTCACTCACAATCAACGCTTCGCTACGAATAGGAAGTTTTTGGTAAAGCGCTTCGGAGATAAATGGGGCCATTGGGTGAATGAGACGCATAATACGATTCAAAGTTTGGGCAAGAACAAGCTGAGTGGCTTCACGATTAGGATTTGAAGTGGCATAAACGATAGGTTTAATGAACTCTAAATACCAATCACAGAAATCGTTCCATACAAAGCTGTAAACGATGTTGGCCGCATCGGCAAAACGCATTTCTTCGAGAGCTTCGTTCACGCCGTCTTCAGCCAGACCTAGCTTGTGAATAATCCATTTATCTGGGAGAGAAAGATCATTCTTTTTAGGAAGTGCATTTGTGCCTTCCGCAGGAACTTGGAAGTCTTGGAGCGCGCCTAAAGAAAAGCGAGTGGCGTTCCAGATTTTATTCATGAAATTACGGTAGCCTTCTAAACGTTGATCAGAAAACTTCATGTCGCGACTGTTGGCCACTTGAGTGAGCAGAGTGAATCTCAAAGCGTCAGTTCCGCTTTTTTCCATCAGCTCGAGAGGATCCACAGTGTTACCTAAAGATTTTGACATCTTTCGGCCCTGAGAATCTCGAACGATTCCGTGAATGTAAATCGTGCGAAACGGAACATCTTTTTTGAAGTAAAGTCCCATCATGATCATGCGTGCGACCCAGAAGAAAATAATTTCGTGGCCGGTGACGAGAACATTTGTAGGATAAAATGTTTTTTGTGTTTCCGTGGCTGCTTCTGACTCGCTAGGCCAGCCCATCGTGCTGAAAGGCCAGAGACCGGAACTGAACCAAGTATCTAGAACATCTTCGTCTTGTTTAATTTGAGTGCTTTGGCATTTTTCGCAGGCTGTAGGATCCACTTCGGCGACGGTCGAATGTTCGCAGTCAGCGCAATGCCAAACCGGAATACGATGTCCCCACCAAAGTTGTCTGGAGATACACCAGTCTTGAATGTTCTCCATCCAGTGCAAATAAGTTTTTGTCCAGTTCTCTGGTTCGAAAGTGATGGTTCCACTTTCTACGACTCGTCTTGCGGGAGTGGCGAGAGATTTAATGGAAACGTACCACTGATCCGAAAGATAAGGCTCAATCACTGTCGAGCAGCGTTGGCAATGTCCTATGGAGTGATTGTGATCTTCTTCTTTGACAAGAACTTCGGCCGCTTTGAGATCTTCTAAAACCTTCTTGCGGGCTTCGACAGTAGAAAGGCCTTGGTAGGCGCCCGTATTCTCATTGAGGTGACCTGAAGTCGTAAGAATATTTAAAATCTCAATAGGGTGGCGTTTTGAAACTTCGTAATCGTTAAAATCATGTGCGGGAGTGATTTTCACCACGCCGGAGCCGAATTCTTTTTCTACGAAATCGTCCCCTAAGATCGGAATTTGGCGGTTGGTGAGCGGAAGCTCGACTTTTTTTCCAATGAGGGATTGATAACGTTCGTCTTGTGGGTGAACACTCACAGCCGTATCCCCAAGCATCGTTTCGGGGCGAGTGGTAGCGACAACAACGAATTGATCGCTTCCTTTCACAGGATATTTGATATGCCAGAGTTTGCCTTTGATTTCTTTATGTTCCACTTCAAGATCTGACACGGCTGTTTCGCAGCGTGGACACCAGTTCACGAGGCGTCGACCTTTATAAATCAATTTGTCTTTGTAGAGAGTGACAAACACTTTGCGAACGGCTTTGGAAACATCATCGTCCAACGTGAACTTAAGGCGATCCCAATCACAGGAGTCACCAAGTTTTTTCATTTGGTGAACGATGCGATCTCCGTAAACCTTTTTCCACTCCCAAACGCGTTCAACAAATTTTTCGCGTCCGAGATCTTTACGAGTTTTCTTTTCTTTCTTAAGTTCTTTTTCAACAACGTTTTGAGTGGCGATACCAGCGTGATCCGTACCAGGCATCCAAAGAGCATTGAAACCACTCATACGTTTCCAGCGAATCAATACGTCTTGAATCGTGTGATCAAGAGCGTGACCTAAATGGAGAGAGCCTGTGACGTTGGGTGGTGGAAGGATAATCGCGTAAGGAGGCTTTGTGGAGCGATCCTCTGCTTTGAAGTATCCACCCTTTTCCCAAAATTGATACATTTCCCCTTCAACTTCATTTGGTGTGTAACGGTCAGAAAGGGGTTTTTGATTTTGTTCTGAAGACGACATAAGTTGTTAAAAACTCTAGCCTAAATTAAGACCAGAGACAAGATTAACCTGAGGCGGTTAAACGTCTGTTTTTACTTCTTTTTGACGGTTTTTTTCAAATGAGTAAGCACGACGGCGTTAAGTATGGTCGTGTCGATAAAGACACGCAAGAACCACGCGGCCGCGGCTCCGAGAATTCCGAAATATTGCACCCCAAAATAGAGGCACAGAACGTAGATCGGTAGTTCGAGAGCATGTAGCTTTGCCACCTGATCGGGACGCCCGAGCCCCTGTAGGTAGGCGACGGGAAGTTGCCCGAGGCAATTGAGGAAAATGCAGAAGGCGAGGACTTGAAAGACCTGAGTGCTATGGTCCGCAAACTCCTGCCCCACCCAAAGTTTCAAAATGAGGTTCGCGAAGATCATGAGGAAAAGTGTGATGGGTAAAATAATAAAGAAAATCGTCTTTTGGCCGTGGAAAAAAAGCTTTTGAGCTTGCTGCCGATCTTGATGAATCGCCTCACTCAAGGCCGCAAACAGCACTCCACCGATAGCACCAGGAATCACGAGGACTTTTGAGACCATCTCGAAAGGTGTGGTGTAATAGCTGACCATTGTCAGCGTAAGAATGCTTCCAATAAAAAAGCGATCCATGTTCACCATGACAGGACTAATAATGTTACTGACTGTCATCCATCCACCAAGCGACCATACGGGCTTTAACTCTTGCCAAGGTAGAAGTTTTCCTTTGAAAAGTTCGGGATGAATTTTGTAGGTTTGCCTGACATAAAAAAGAAATCCTAGGCCGCGCGCGAGAATCACCGAGGCGACTACCCACTCGAGACCTTGATGAAAAAAACTGCAGATCGTCGGGAAAAGATACGAGCACATACTGATAGGGATACGAATGCGGTTGGAAAGATCAAAACGGTGAAAGCCTTCGAGAATTCCTACGAGGCCCGAGGTAGCGAGCACGATGGGAAGGGCGATCGACATGAGAAGAAAAGAGGTAAGCACTTCCGGAACGAGGCTCGCCGGAATATTGAGAACCTTATGTACAAGCACGGGCGCGAAGAATGCATTGAAGAGGGCGGCTGCGAGACCAATCCCCATGAGAAGCCAGAGTGAAGAAAAAATTTGATTCGCGATGTTCGGAGAAATTTGGGACTGCTCATGAGCACGATGCTTCGCGAGAATTTGTACGATCGCGCGCCCCAAACCAAAATCGAAGAGACCAAAATAACCAACCACAACCCACACAAGGGTTAAAACCCCAAAACGTTCTGTTCCTAGTTGTCGTATTAAAAAAGGCAAAGTCGCAAAAGCCACAAGCATCGGGGCGAGTTGACCCGTAAGATTCCACAGGCTGTTCTTCGTTAATCTTTTAAGAGAGGTGGGTGAGTTTAGCTGCATTGACTTGCAGGTTAAAACTTCGATCGTGGAGAGGCAAGGTGGAAATATCGCCCCGACGTAGGAGAAAGGGCGATTCCAAAAAATTAGCGCGTTTTTTTCTCAGGAAACTTGAGAGCTAAGTCTTGCGCTTCGTTTTGTTTGCGAATTTCATCCACATTCGCTGGAGTGATAGACACCACGGTTGTGGGTTGATTGATCTTATTCGCCTCGTCTGCATAAGTGACGTGTTGAATGAGTTGATCGGTCGCATGTGCGAGATCTTTCGCTCCGTCCTTATCTGCGCCGGCAATACCAACGATAAAGCCCACCGTTAAGAAACAGAGAGAAACCAAACTAAACAACTTTTCCGCCATACGTACCTCCGTAGTTGTTAGAAAAAACGGTCACTGAGCAAACGTACCGGGGTGACCGAGTCAGCATATGAGCAAATACGGGGCCTAACGTCTAAGTGGCTTAAATGAGAAATGGCCCCTTTCGGAGCCACTTTAAGTCACTTTCATAAGGTAAGAATTTCTAAGAAAAACGTATGGAACTACAGAGAGGTTGTTTGGATTTTAGGTTCGGATCCGTTGCAATCATCTCCATTGTTTGCGAAGTCGATCACCATCTGCCGAAACTTCATGCGACGAACTTCAGCTTTTGGGTTTTGCGCGGGAGGGAAATAGTTTTCGTCAGGCCAAGCCAATTGCTGCCAATCAGGCCGATTACTCACTTCTTCTGTAAATTCATTGATGATGACTCTGTTATTATGCTGATCAGGTCTCATTGTTTTCATGAAGCGTGTGACTTCGATGGTTGAGTTCGCAACGCGCATAAGGATATCAGGGTTTTGATAATCCATTTGCTGCGTTCTCTGATTAAAAACAGGAATGAGCTTATAATTGGTTCTAAAACTTTCTGGAATGTGTTCCATCAGGTTCGACGCACAAGTGATTCTTTTATCCTTAATGATTCTATAGAGGATTTCTATAATTGACGTTTGAGCGCTTTGCGTATCTAGGAAGGCAGTCGCTGGTGATGCAGGACAATTTCCATGACACTGACCGCGGGTTCCGCCTTTTAAGCCGTTTTGATTTGCGTTCATGTTGGGATAGTCGTTCGCATTGGCGACGCTCGCAAATCCAATAACTAACAGTAATTGCAATAGGGTTTTCATTTTTTACTCCTGGTTTTTCGTTAAATTAAAAAATTGTACGGTGGCACAATACACGTCCGACTTTTTCTCTCCTTTTTGGGCTAGCATCAAAATTTTCGAGAAAAATTCTTCCATTACTTTATTAGCTTCTTTTAAATGACTTTTTGAAATTGCCACGATCTCTGAGCCGATCAGGCGTTCTTTAGGATCTTCGCCAATACTCTCCATCGCTTTTTCTAAAATTTGGCGATTGTATCTTTGCAGAGCCTCGTTAGGTTGCTCAGATTGAAAGAGGAGATTGGCTTTGACCTGTCGATACCTCTTGGGATTTTCGGGATCGATCTCGAGAAACTCTAATTTGATGAGTCGCTCAAGAGCCGCTTCTGCTTCAAATTTGCTGATCCCCAAACGTTTTGCAATGTTGATAGGTTTAAAATTAAAACCTTTGAGCTCTGTTAGCGCTATAATTGGGAAGTGATACCAATCCGCAATTACGCGAAAGTATTCCATAGAAAGATCTGTTCGTTTATTCCGCGGGTTCAGTTCGTTCGCTCGCGTAATCAACTTTTCTTTGAGATCCATGTTCTTTATCGAACCAATTTGTACAAGAAGGTTGAGATATTCAGCTTCTTGGCTTGAAAAATTAAGTTTGGTGGAGATGCGGAGAGCGGTATCAGATGTCAGATTCTTTTTGCCGGAGAGAACGAGGGATAACATGGCAGGAGAGATGCCAAGGTGACTTGCGAAAGCTCTGAGGGAATAAGAGGGATTCTTGGTGATCCGACTCGCGAGTTCGCTCTTTAAAAATGTTCGATAATCTTTATGCTCCAAAACCATAAAGACATAATATTACGCCTTGCGTTAATACACAATAGGCTGGTAAACATTTGTGTTTATAGCGGTAAACAGTGACAAGTTTTGTCACTGTTTACTGTGAAAAAGAGGCTTTATCTCGTTGGGATCTTCTTCGCGGTTTCTGTCACCGAAATTGCTGTGCTGAGTTCCTTGTCACAGAAGTCTTCACCACAGTTGGTTCTTAGAGTTTGTTCGTCAGCGAGCATTTTTGTCGCATCAATGGTTTGGGTGATTTCGTACATGCCATCATCTCGGTATTCGACAGTCTTTACCGTAAAGATGCTGGTCGATCGTGTTGTTGCTGAGAGGAAGTGAAAAGCTTTATCTGTCACTTGAAAGTTCGCCGTCACATTTCCCATTTCGGCCATGCTCGCGAAACCTAAGTAAACGGTATAACGAGGAGATACGTCTGTGCTCATTCCGCTATCCCTAACGATGATAGAGATCTTCTTATGAGAAGAACCAGGAGACTGTTGATCAATCAGTCGAATCGTTTTGTCGACCGAGGCGGGAGAGATAGTGATTTGGCTAGAGGAGATCTCTGCGGCTTGGGCGGAGAAGGAGGCCATTATCAAGAGTACGGATAAAATGACTTTCATAAAAATCCTTTCCAACAGGTTTTCATTCATTGTTTGGATAAGGTTTAAGTGAGAGAGATTGTTGAAACCACCTCATTTTCATGAAATGAAAATAGTGCAGAGAGAGAATGTTTTACGGCTCTTCTTCGAGATAGAAGAGCCATTTAACTATAGATTATTGGGGTAAATGAGTGAGGATTGCAGTGCGAAGACTGGTAAACGGAACACCAAATATATCGTTAGACTTCTGGCTGTGCTGACCTGAAGATGGGCGCAGGCCTTCTTTTACCGTGGTATCATCATCTGTTTTGGTCAGATTATCTAAGAGGAACCAGGATGCAGCACCGCCCATAACACAACCTACTATGCCTCCAAGAACAAGAGCGCCACCAGTCGCTGCAGTTACAACACCAACTATTCCGCAGGCATATTTGAGAGAATCTTCTGCTCTTTGGTTTTGTATATCTCCCGAACTATTAATCTTATTAATTAACTGAGTGATTTCTTGGTTGGAATACTGTCTTGTCCCGAGCCTTTCGTCGCAATCAGTACGAGTACCATTATGACAAACCATAATATCATTCAGCTGGGTTTTTTCATCGGGGATGACCGCAATCATCAATCCATTTGGAAATCTGATATCTCGAGCTTGAGCCTGAAACGAAAAGGCCAATAAACATAAGACATAAAGCAGTTTCATGTGAACCTCACTTATAAAAAATAAATGGCAAAATTGTTCAGAAGGGTTTCTAAACAAAAAATATGTGCCGTACGTGCGGTCTTTTGCTAAAAGTATTCCAATGTAGGATGATGTATATAAGACTTGAGGAGAAAAAGGAGCCCCAATACATCCCTAGGATGTCGTAGAAGGGCTCTTTGACAGAGATACAAATGAAGTCAGCAACTAAAGAATCTTAAAGAAAGAATCAGCGGGTGTGGTCTTCTTTACCATATCAAGATCTTTGAGTTGCTTTTGCAGGCGATCCCAGCGGGCTTTTTCAATTTTGCCGATGTTTTTAAGGTTGCCGTCTTTACCTGTAACATAAGGCTTTTGTTCTCTCATGATGGCGTCCATAGTTTTAGGATCCATGGCGGAGTTGAGTTTTCCAATCACATCGTGAGCGGGTTTAGGATTTTTGTAATAGTCGAGCCACCCTTGGTGAGAAGCGGCGACCAATTTTTTCGCGAGTTCGGATTTTTCTTTGAGAAACTTACCGTTGGTCACAACAAGAGCGGCGTAGTTATCAAGACCTTCATCGGCGAGAGGGAGCGTGCGTGTTTTTACACCTTTTGCGATCGCGAGTTCTGGCTCGGAACCTACGAAACATTGCTGAGCAAACTTTTTATCGTTGAGGAAATTCGTGATCCCGCCCATGTACGGAACGATCTTCGCCTTGCTACCGGGATATTTTTTCTGAAGGTAAGAGGCGTAAGGATGACTACCGCCCACCGCGATCGTGAAATCCGAAGCCATTAAATCTTTGATGCTCTTAATTCCTGAATCTTCGCGCACCATAAGACATGCGGGAGATTTTTGATAAACCGAAAAGAGCGCTACGATATCAGCCCCACGTTCACGAGCGACGATGACTTGATCGCCCGTCGCGATTCCAAAATCAAGTTGTCCCGTTGCGACCATCTGTACGATCGGAGCGTTGGCGGCACCTTCGATGAGTTCCACATCAAGACCCGCTTTTTCGTAATGTTTATTGATTTGGGCTGCGTAAAAGCCTGCAAACTCCGGCTCAGCTTTCCAGTTGAGACCCAATTTAACTTTTTCAAGAGCGAGAGCGGGGAAAGAAATGAAAAAACAAATAAGGATTAAAGAAAATTTTGTCATGGGGCTAGCTCCTAGGTTTGAAGCTCTCTCCAGCGAGAGAGGAATGCGCGCACTAAAAAGTTAATCATTCCTACTAAGAAAATGCCGGTCAATGAACATATGAGGACTGCCGCAAAAACTTTGTCGATACGCTGCTGCGAACGTGACGAGTCAATGAGTCCACCTAGACCTCCGCCCGCAATAAATTCGCCTACAATGGCTCCGATCATGGCAAGACCGGTAGAAATTCTTAAGCCCGTGACGATATGAGGAACCGCGGAGGGAAGACGGAGTTTGAGAAGCGTTTGTAAACGAGTGGCGCCATAAAGTCTGAAGAGATCAAGAAGAGCAAACTCGGTGGATTTAAGACCAGCGAGAGTGTTTGTAATCATAGGAAAAACCGAAATGATAAAAGAAGAAATCACCACGGTGCCCATTCCGTAACCAAACCAAATCACCAGAAGTGGGGCGATAGAAATCAGCGGTACGGTTTGGAAAAAGAGGGCGTAAGGGTGAAGCGCGGCTTCAATATTTTTGGAACTTGTCATAAGGAGTGCGGTACTTACCCCAACAACAAAGGACAGTAGCAATCCGACTAAAGCTTCGGTGAGGGTGATAAGAGTGGCGCGAAAATATTCGGCAAAATGTTCATTGAGCGTCTGCCAAACTTCCGAGGGAGCGGGGAGAACAAAGGCTGGAATGATTTGTTTTTGAATAAGAATTTCGGCAATCGCAACAAAGGCGATGAAGAGTAAAACAGGAATGAGAAGTTTTTGTGTTTGTCTCATGAAACGGTGACCTGCTCTTTGGGATTGGTCTTTTGGAAAGCTTCATAAACATTTTTAAGTGCCGCTCCGAATTCTGGTTGAACGCGAAGGGCGCTCGGACGTTCGTTTCCAAGTGTAATGGCGACATCACCGACGAGGCGAAGAGGACGTGCCGCAAAGACGAGGGCACGATCGGAGATGAACGTTGCTTCCGAAATTGAATGTGTGACAAAGATCACGGTCATTTTTGTTTGTAACCAAATGCGCCTAAGTTCTTCGGCGAGGTGGTAGCGAGTGAATTCATCAAGAGAAGAAAAAGGTTCGTCGAGAAGGAGAAGCTTTGGTTGAGAGACGAGTGCCCGCGCGAGCGACACGCGCATTTTCATTCCACCGGAGAGCTCGTGTGGGAAAAGATCGCGTGCGTTTGAAAGACCAACAAGCTCGAGAGTTTTTTCAACCTGCTTTTGAATCTGCGCGGAAGACTGCTTTAAGATTTCAAGAGGAAGAGCGACATTTTCGTGTACTCGTTTCCATGGCATGAGGTGAGCTTCTTGAAACACGTAGCCGCGCTCATGTTTCGCGAAACGTGAATGGGTCACGGTTCCCGACGTAGGTTGATCAAGTTCAGCGATAAAACGAAGGAGTGTGGTTTTGCCGGAGCCTGATGGGCCTAGCAACGTAACGAATTGTCCATCGGGAATGGAAAAAGAAAGGTCTTCGATGATCTTTCCTGAGCCTGGAAAGTATTTACTAATATTTTTAAATTCGATCGATGTACTCGTTGGCATCTTGACGACTGATTTAGCGATAGGCCGGAATACCCGTAACGTGTTCGCCAATGACGAGACGGTGAATATCTTCGGTGCCTTCGTACGTATTCACACTCTCAAGGTTCATCATGTGACGACCGCACTGGTATTCGTACGTGATTCCCGAAGCGCCGAGAATATCACGAGTCATGCGCGCAATTTTTAGGGCTTCCGAAACGTTATTCATTTTTGCCATAGAGACATGCTGAGGTTTTGCTTCGCCTTTGTCTTTTAAGCGACCGAGGTGAAGTGCGAGAAGTTGGCCTTTCGTGATTTCGGTAAACATGTAGGCGAGTTTCGCTTGCACGAGCTGAAAGCTTGCGATCGGCTTATCAAACTGAATGCGTGTCTTCGAATAATTAAGAGCTTCGTCGTAACAAGCCATTGCCGCGCCAAGAGCTCCCCAGGAAATTCCAAAGCGTGCATTGTTAAGACATGCAAATGGACCTCTAAGACCTTCGACTTCCAGCATTTGTGAAGCGGGAACACGGCAGTCTTCAAAAATAAGTTCAGATGTGACCGAGGCGCGAAGACTGAATTTATTATGGATATCGCGAGTGGTGAAACCTTTCGTGTCGCGATCAACGATGAAGCCTTTGATTTTTCCTTCATCATTTTTTGCCCAAACGATAGCGAGGTGAGAGATACCGCCGTTTGTGATCCAAAGTTTTGAACCGTTGATGATGTAATCAGAACCATCTTTTTTTGCGCGAGTGATCATGCCGCCAGGATTAGAACCGAAATCAGGCTCGGTAAGTCCGAAACAACCGATCATTTTTCCTTTGGCCATTTCGGGAAGATATTTTTTCTTGTGATCTTCAGTTCCAAAAGCCGAGATCGGAAACATACAGAGAGCACCCTGCACGCTCACAAAGCTGCGAAGACCGCTGTCTCCGCGTTCGAGTTCCTGCATCGCGAGTCCGTAGCTTGTGTAATTAAGTCCGGCGCAGCCGTAGCCCTGAATGGTCGCACCGAAAACTCCGAGATCCGCAAGTTGCGGAATGAGTTCTTTCGGGAAAGTGCCTTTTTCAAAATGCTCACCGATGACCGGGATGACTTCGCGAGAAACGAACTGGCGAATCGTATCGCGGATCATTTTTTCGTCATCAGAAAGATGGGCATCGATGTTCATGAAGTCAGGGGCACTGTAGGGCTTCATAGTTTCTCCTGTGGTCGTTTGTAGGTCCGCAAATTACAAAACCTCTCCCCAAATGTCCCGCAAAAAGGTGCGCCGCTCCTTTTGGTAGCGAGGGTGCATCAAGATATTGGTTTTCGAGGCAAAGCATCCTATCCCTTAATAAGGATTAGCTAAAGTGGAGAGCGGAATGACGCAGTATCGCTACCAAAAGGAGCGGCGCACCTTTTACACCTTTTAGAGGTAGAGGCCGCCGCTGGCGGAGATGGTTTGGCCGGTGATGGAGGAGGCGAGTGGGCTTGCGAGAAAACAGGCCACGTTTGCCACGTCGGTCACTTCGACAGTTTTGAAACCGCCGTAGTTTTTGAGGAGTTCCTCTTGGGCGGCTTGAACACTTTTTGCGGAAGGAAATTTTTGAAGGAGGTAGTCTTCTGAGGGAGCTACACCCAAGCAGTTGATCGTGATGGGATCTTGAACAAAGTTTTTCGCGAGAGTGCGGGAGAAGCCTTCGATTCCGGTGCGGGAAAGTGCGAGCAAAGCGTCGTCAGCAAACCCCATGCGGGCGAGCTCAGGAATTAAGAAGATAATGCGCCCACGTTTTCTCGCTTTAAAA
This sequence comes from Bdellovibrionales bacterium, assembly GCA_050250255.1. Lineage (GTDB taxonomy): Bacteria > Bdellovibrionota > Bdellovibrionia > Bdellovibrionales > DASUEL01 > JBFWOZ01. The sequence continues at coordinate 28,416 of JBFWOZ010000016.1, forward strand.
AACGGCACAACCTTCTGGGATAAAATAGCCGGAGCTCGTAGGTTCGCCTGAATCAACTCATCCATTTTTGCAATATCAAATTCGGTCCCGAGTTTTGTCGATGCCGCAAACGACCAGGTGTCGATGTAGATGTCGACGCCTCCAAAAGCTTCGGCGGCGCGCCCTGCTAAATCTTCGATATTTTTATTCTCTAAATTGGGAAGGCCCAAAAACACCGCGCGCCCTCGCTTTTCGTGGACCTCACGCTGGTTCATGATTTCTTCGGCAAGACGTTCTCCAGTTTTTGCGTTGGTGTCGGCTAAGGCCACATTCGCGCCATATTCTGAAAGTCTTAGCGCAATCGCTCTTCCGTAACTTGTCGTTGCGCCAGTCACGAGGGCTGTGCGGTCATTTAAGCGAATCGATGTGTCCATGGGTTCTCCCTTAATGTCACAGCGTAGGGATAGAAAATCCTCCGGTCAATTGACAGTGCGGAGAATAGTGGGAATGATGGCGCCATGAAGCTGAAAGTCATGGTTCTAGGACAAGGTGGCCGCGAACACGCTCTTGTCAAAGCGCTCGCAGCTACGGCAGAAGTCCACGCCTGGCCCGGAAATGACGGCATAGCTCTCGAAGCGACTTGCACCGGCGGCGCGCTCGTAGATCATCAAGGAATTCTTCAATACGTTAAAGAGAAAAAAATCGATCTCGTCGTTGTTGGTCCCGACCAAGCTCTCGCGGATGGAGTCGTCGATTTTTTAGAAGAGCATAGCATCCCTACATTTGGTCCACGCAAAAGTTCAGCGCGCTTAGAGTGGTCAAAAATTTTCTCAAAAGAATTTATGACTCAAGCCGGCCTACCTACGGCAAAATATCAAATCGTGAAATCTGTGAAAGAAGTTGAGAGTGCGTTACTGAACTTCACTCCTCCTTACGTACTAAAAGCCGATGGCCTTGCCCTTGGAAAAGGCGTTTTTATCTGCAAAACCAAAGAAGAACTTTTGGAATCGGCGAAGGCCATCTTTGAACAAAAAACTCTTGGCCCCGCAGGAGAGAGTGCGCTGCTCGAACAATTTTCTCCAGGCTGGGAGTTAAGTCTTCATATTCTGACGAACGGAAAAACCTTCGAGCTTTTTCCAGGTGCCCAAGATCACAAACGCTTGAAAGATCACGATGAAGGCCCTAATACCGGAGGCATGGGGGCGGTGGCTCCGGTACAGATTTCACCAGAGCTCATGGAGCAAATTCAAACACGCGTTCTCGAACCGCTTATGAAACACATGCAGAAGATTCAGATGGATTATCGGGGCGTTCTCTATTTGGGACTCATGATCACGTCTGAAGGCCCTTCGCTCCTGGAATTCAATGCGCGTTTTGGTGACCCAGAAGCACAAATATTTCTGCCACTTCTTGAGGGAGATTGGACTGAAATATTTGTGCAAATCGTTCAAGGAAAAGTGCCAAAACTTCACTGGAAAAACAAAGCCGCAGCTTGTGTCGTGCTGGCGGCTCCTGGATATCCTGACAATGCCCAAAAGGGTGTTTCCGTACAGGGCTCGTTCAAGTCTCTCAAAAATTCCTACATTCTCCATGCGGGAACAAAGAAACAAAATGACGAGTGGGTCACGAACGGCGGTCGCGTTCTCAATGCCATCGGCATCGGCAACACGCTCGAACAAGCACTTAAAAATGCTTACGCGCAAGTTCAGCAAATTTCCTGGAAGGGTTTGCAGTACCGTAAAGACATCGGTCAAAAAGTAAAAGGTCTCTGACCCTTTTTTCTGGCTACAGCGCGTTTGAAGCGGCGTGACCCGGAAAAGGAACCTGGCACCTAAATGGAATTACCAGTTCCAGCGGAGTTGGGCTTTACTGAGTTGATCTTGGACTTCGTGAGAGACAACGAGTTGGGTGCTTCCACCTAAGTTTTCGTTGAACTCAAGATTGAGGTCGCTCCCGCTCATAAGGTAAGTCACCTGAACGTTCGCAAGACCTGAATATTTCAAGAATGCTTTTTGTTCAAAGGCCTGAACTTGCATATTTAAAGAGTGCTGAATTTCGTTTTCTTGTGGATTACCAAAGTGAACTTCGGTCTTCATGGCTTGTTCTACACCAGATGCAGCCTTACCAAGTTCTGAGTTTTTAAAGAAATCACCTTGAGTAAAAGTATTTAAAGTATGGTCTACAACTTTGATTCCTACATCTTGTTCTTTTTGACCGGGTTGTAGATTTAAAGGAATCACTCCAGAAATATCATGGCTTGTGATCGTTGTCTGAGGAGCCACGGGAGTGACCGCCTCTAAATTAAGAGAAGTTTGCTGTGGAGGAATCGCTGCATGCGAGTAAAGACTTGTGAGTGAGAAAGTCACTGTCCATGCGAGCTTAGAGAATTGGTGTGTAAGTATGCGATTCATACTAGTAACTAGAGCAAGTGTTGGGCCAGGCACCTTGTTTGAGCTGATCTCGCCAAATCTTCCCCGCCTGTGGTTCCACAACACCTGTCAAAAGGGACGACAAATTCTCACCGCTTCAATGTGAGACCGTCTCATTTTGAGAATAAGAAATTTTATTAAATGATTTTAGACCACGCCCCAAGAAAAATTTCCTGACAAAAGACCTAAGACCCACGTCGAGAGATACCGATGAATCATCATGGGCTTAAGGCTGGTAAGTACGCTAATACTCAGTACGTTCTTTATGGCGTGTGCAAAACAAACGATTGTTGTTGCGACGTCGCCCTCTGTAGGAAGCACTTACTGTAGTAGCGTGGCATCTTCGGCGGCTCCAAGTTCGTCGCCTACACAGATGAGCGCTTTTTCTTTTGGGAGTCCAAAGATCACAGGCCTCTCGCAAGGGTCACGCGTAAAACTCGATACCTCCACCTTACGACTTCCAAAAATTCAGGGCCTCGGTCAAATTATGCCTCAGCGTATGGCGAAGGCCTTTAGCAATTATTCAGAATATTCTGTTCCAGGTGGAAGTCGTCTTGTTGCGGTGGTGGATCACGAATGCACCAGACGTCATCGTTTAGCGCTGAACCCCAATCAATATAGTCAGACCATTTCTGAGCACGTGATGGATCCTTCGGTCGCTGCCGTACAAGGTTTACGAGAGGGCATCAAAACACTTTCTCATTCCATCTCCTTTGATGAAGACACAAACGTTGAAGATTTAGAGGCTCTCGGCGAAGCCGATCCTTGCCTTGTAATGGTAGGAACCGAAGTAGAAATGAAACCATTTGCGGTTCCGCTTGATCCCAATTACGCGGCTTTAGAAAATCAAAAAATGCGTCACTTCGATGCCATCGCATACGAAACAAACTACGACAAATATTTTGATGCTGGCGGAATTAATGCCGATGTGGTGATTGCCGTTATTGATAGTGGTGTCCGTATCACTCACGACGACCTTGATGGAAGTCTTTGGGTAAACGCCGGAGAAACTCCGGGAGATGGTATCGATAATGATGCCAACGGAAAAATCGACGACGTCAACGGTTACAACTTCAAAGCCGCAACCGGTGATCCCACTCCGCAGACGTGGGTCGGTTATGGTGGTGCCGAAGGGCATGGAACTCATGTGGCCGGTCTCGTAGCGGCGGAACAAAACAATGCTCTCGGTGGACTCGGCGTGATTGGCACGAACGGTAAAATCATGTCACTTAACGTATTTGGAAATACTCCTTCGGCATCCACAAGTACTATTGATAATGCCATCACTTATGCGGCCAACAGCGGAGCTCACATTATCAATTTAAGTTTGGGCGGCGAGGGTCGTACGGAAAGTACCAAAACCGCAATCGCCGCGGCCATCACCGCAGGTGTTACTGTTGTTGCGGCCGCAGGAAACGGCGACAGTACCGGTGCGGGTGTTCTTTTAACTTCAAGTTATTTTGTTACACCGGCTTCTTTCGCACAGGAACTAGATGGAATGATTTCGGTAGGATCTTTTGATGCTGCGACGGGAAGTCTCAGTAGCTTTTCAAATTGCAGCAGCACCTACGTCGAAATCGCTGCTCCTGGTGCCTACAACTCGAACCTTTCATCGGGCGGAATTTATTCGACCTGGCATACGGCAGATACCACTTTTGCAAAATCCAATGCGGGTTCTCCGATTATGGGAACTTCGATGGCATCACCCATTGTGGCAGGTGCTGCCGCCCTCACTCGCGGACTTTATTTAAGAGTAAATGGTTCTGCTCCAACACCTTCACAGATCGAAACTTTGATTTTATCAAACGGAACAACGGGCGCAGGCCTCAGTAACTATGTCAAAAACGGCAAAAAACTCAACGTTTCAAACATCGCCACCGCGATACGTCCTTAATTCCTTGAGGTACAAACAGAAAAGAACTCGTCCCGAGAGACGAATTCTTTGTTAAAGATTCTAATTATTGAGCCGAGAGTTCTTGTTGAACAAGGCCATAAGCTCCGTACTCGATCATGTAAGCAAGTTTATAATCAGGAAAAGTTGTCTGGAACTTTTTCGCTAAGTCTTTGTAAAGTACGCCCGCATTTGGACCAGCAAACTCTTTCGCATTTAAACCCATCGACTTAAGCTGTGTTTTTACAAGTGCTTGCGCCTTTTGGAGATAATGGATTTGTTCTTCACTGGCCGTTGCAAGGTCTGTTGTCTGTCCGCGACCGCCGTAAACAATCGTACTTACAGAAAACATTCGTTCGAGTTCTCTGATATCTGCGATCCATTCCGCGATGGTAGGGGTGGCTTTGCCGTTCATGATGCCGCCTTCAAGCCAGGCGTGTGCTTTGTGGTGAATCAAATCGCCCACCATGAGCGATTGAATCGACTCGATGTGCGCAACTGTTTGGGTGCTACTTATTCCTGGTTTCGAAAGCTCATAAAGTTTGATTCTTTCGCCACCACGTAGAACTAAATCCATCTCTTGATCAAAAGTTTGGTCGATAGAAGTAGGTTGTGGATACTCGCCTTTCTTAAACATCTTTGCCATTTCTACAAAAAAATATTCTTTGTACGCATGAACGCCTGGGATGGCTCTTGCGGTGGCGTTGGAAGCTAAAATACGTGCGCCTTCTGATTTAAACACCGAAGCTCCATTAAATTTGTCTGCGTTTGGATGAGTGATCACGAGCCAGGTAATGGGCTTCTTTGTGTACTTCCTTAAGTGCTCAATACTTTGTTTTGCCAGTTGGGGGGTAAATTGGGCATCAAAAGCCACTACTTCATGTTCTGCTTCATAAAAGAAAGTGCGGGTATCAAAACCCTCAGCTCCAGATTTAAATTCGATTACGCGGCCTTGTGCCTGCGCCTTCGAAGGTAAAGTGGTGCAGCCAGAAAGAGAAATCGCCATCATTGCTAAACTTGTATTAAATAAATTTTTCATTTTTAACTCCTTGTTAAGTAGATCTTGTGAGACGGTTGTAACTAAAATGTGAAAACCTCGCTAACCCTTCTTGGCCAAAGTTGCTTCCCTTTTCTGCATACTTGGATGTATAAAACGATATGGCACAGACATACGATACGGTTGCGGAGTTCCCAGGAATGGTGATCATTCATCAGAAGATCCCCGGCCAAGAAGTGGGACGCCATCAGCACAATGAGCACGAATTCTTTCTCCCTCTGCAAGGCGAGATCACTATCAGCTATGGGGATATAACCGTTAAAGCGGGTCCTGGTCGTATGCTCTATGTACCCCCAGGATTAGATCACAGTTTCTCCTCTTCCGCGCAAGGCTCGGGAGAGCGGGTGATTTGGCTTCTTGATCAAAAAACCTGGAAAAAACATATCAATAAAAAATTTCTTCCCTGCTCCATGACGATAAACTCCTTAGCGAAGGAACTTATTTTTTATTTGCTGATTCATAAAAAAGAAAAGGGCACGCCTTATTTTATTTCCGCGCTTGTGGAATCCTTGCGTGAATCTTTGCTCGCGACCCAGTTGGAACAAAAGGACATACTTTCTGCTCACATTGCCGGACGAGTGAACGATGAAAGGATTCAAAAAGCTCTTGAGTTTATGGAGATGGAATTGGGTGCCTCATTAACTGAGGTAGCGAGGCGAAGTGGCCTCAGTCTTAGAAATTTGAATCGTCTTTTTTTAAAGGAATGTAATTTAAGTCCAAAAGATTATCTGATTTTAAGACGGGTGGAAAAAGCCAAATCTCTTTTACGAGAGACGAAAATGACGATCACCGACATTTCAATGGAAGTTGGTTACAATTCACTTTCCAAATTTATAGATACTTTTAAGAAGCAGGCGGGAGTTTTGCCGAGTGATTATCGAAGTAACCTGGCGTCCAGCACCTAAATGAAAGCGGGACGAGCTCAGATCAGTTCGATTACTACGGACTACTTAAAGAGCAGGTCACTGTTTTACCTTGAGGGTCTTTAACAGGAACGTTTCGGTCAAAAGGAATTAATAGGGGCTTGTTATTGACGGTGATAACAACAGAGCCAACGAGAAGACCCCGGCGATCAGCGCGGGGCACGTGAAATGGGTACTATTCGCCCATGCCGGCGGGAGCGAGGCCTTTTTTCTTAATTTTTTCTACGAGAGTGGTGCGGTTCAAGCGTAAGAGTTGGGCGGCGCGGTTACGATTCCAGCCGGTTTTCTCAAGCGCTTGAAGAATGAGTGCGTTTTCGTAATTATCGACGGCCGTGTTGAAATCGATTCCATCATTAGGAAGCGCTTTCGCGGCTACATCATTCATGTTCTGAGAGTTGCTCTGACGGTAGCGCTCTGGTAAATCTCGCGCTTCCACAATCCCTGTCGCTTTTAAAATAGAAAGACGCTCGAGAAGATTTTCAAGTTCTCTTACGTTGCCGGGCCATGAGTAATTCATGAGAAGATCCATCGCCTCGGGGCTAAAACCTGCGAGGTTACGACCTTTTGATTGATTGAAATGATTCATGAAGTGGTGAATCAAGTAAGGAATATCACTTTTGCGCTCACGAAGGGCGGGAATGTGAATAGGAATCACATTCAGACGATAATAAAGATCTTCGCGGAATCGGCCATCCGCCGCGGCTCTTTCTAAATCCACATTCGTGGCGGCGATAATGCGTACATCAACTTCGATGGTTTTTGCACTTCCTACCGCTTCAAAACGACGTTCTTGAATCACGCGAAGGAGCTTCACTTGAAGTGTCGGACTCAATTCGCCAATTTCGTCGAGAAAAATAGTTCCGTTATGAGCGGCTTCAAATCGTCCGAGTCGGTTCGCGATCGCTCCAGTGAATGCCCCTTTGACGTGACCAAAAATTTCGCTTTCAAGAAGCTCCCCAGGGATAGCACCGCAATTTACGGGCACCATCATTTTTTCGGCTCGCGAAGAATTGTAATGAATCGCGCGGGCTACAAGCTCTTTCCCTGTGCCGCTTTCGCCCGTAATCAACACGGTCGAGTCGGTCGAAGACACTTTTTCGATAAGTTCGAGAACTTGCGTGATCTCAGGGCTTTTCCCAATGATATTTTCAAATCGGTATTTTTGGTGAAGCTGAGTTTTAAGAAAACTATTTTCTTGCTGAAGCGTTTTGTGTGAGAGAGCGCGATCCGCAAGACCTAAAAGCTCATCCATATTGAAGGGCTTTGTAATAAAATGGAAGGCTCCTTTTTGCGTCGCCTGCACTGCGGATTCAATCGTGGCGAACCCCGAAAATACAATCGCCACCATTTCGGGAAATTGCTTCTTCAGAGCAGTCATGAGTTCAATGCCATCACCATCGGGGAGTTTTAAATCGATGAGTGCGAGATCCACCGGTTGATCCATGGCCGTGAGTTTCACAGCCTCAGCACAAGTAGCGGCGGTGACTACCTGAAAACCTTTTCTTTCAAAGACTCTGAAGAGGGCGGTGCGAAGAGTGGATTCGTCATCGACGATAAGAACTTTCTGAGACATCTGACTCCCTTCCCTGGGGGCATTCACGCTTCCTTCTTGGTTGCGATAATTCTATTTTATGAAGGGCCTTTGACACTGTCAATTTAGACTGCCAAAGATTTGGCTTAGGACCTGAAATGCAGGACCTGCAAACTTTTTGTTGTGACTAAAAATCAGTCACTGTAAGTGGCAGCTCCGAAGTTATGGGCTCAACAAAATTAATGAACAATGATGGGGGTGGCTTAATTTGCTTGCGCAGTCGCTAGACTAAGTCGAAGCAGGACCTATTCGTGGCAAAGAAATCTTCACCGTGTTCTGGCTCTTTAGATCGGTAATAAAATCCACCCTACCACCTAGGTCGGTAAGAATTTGCTCGGCAATGGTCTGGCGAAAAATTTGGGTGAGGCCACGAGCCTCGGGATCGCCGTCGGACGTGAGTTTGAGCACGATCATTTTTTCCGTTTTTTCTGCTCGAATTTGTATCTCAGGATTTTTAGAGGGATCTTTTTCAAGTTGTTGCGAGAGAGTTTCGAAAGTCATTTGTAAAAGCGTCATGATAGATTGTGCGAGTAAACCAAAGGCGCCCGGAACATAAAATTTTTCGTTAGGTATTTTTGCAGAAATTTTTATGGCTGAAGATTTCCACTGAAGTTCCACAATTTGCAACGCCTGTTTAATGACCGCAATAAAATCAGACTTCTCCTGTCTGGAGTCATGGGATTGTCTGGAGAAACTTAAAAGATTTTCGATAATGGTTTTGCACTTCAATGCCGCTCTTTCCATTTCTAAAATATCTTGAGCATAGGATTCGTTTCCATGTAGGTCCGACTTGATCAGTTGGAGGAAAGTCAAAATCCCAGCGAGGGGATTATTGATCTCGTGGGCGATGCTTCCGCCAATGGTGCCGAGCTCGGCCATTTTGGCGGTTTCCATAAGTTTATGCTCAAGGTGAAGCTGACTTGAGATGTCGCGGTAGAAATTCACGTATATTTTTTCTTCTTTGTTTTCCGTGAGCGGCGTGCTTTGCACTTGAACAATGGGAGGAGAAGAATGTGAAGAACTTTCGCCACGAAGTTGAAAACTTTGACCTAACACGCAATTTTCGCAAGGCACGTTACGATTAAAAAGAACTTTGTAACACTTTTCTCCACGAGAATAAGTGCCTTGAGCTTGGTTGGTATAAGACTGGTTCACACGGTGAAGATTGTACTCCTGATCCACGAGCGAGACGGGGACAGTGATCGCATTGAAAGTGGCTTCCCACTGCTGTTCGATCTCTTCGATCTGCCTTAAGGTTACCAAACGATCAATAGAAAGTGAAACCGACTCCGCCACCTGTTCTAAGAATTGACGTTCACTTTTTAAATATTTTTGCTGAGGACCACGGCCAAAAATAATATGCCCAAGAGGTATGGAATCTCTCTGCAGTTTGATCGAGTAGATAGAAAAATTTTGCTTACTTCTCTCTGTCAAAGCATCGAAAGCGTTTTGCCCTGTGGGGTTGATGCGTACCCATTTTAAATGAAGGGAAGGAGCCAACGCATCAGTCACCAGTCTTTCCATTTCGCCAATACTCGTGGATCGGTGAATGGCGACCAGCGCTCGATGCAGAGATTCAGTTTTTTTATTCGTTTCTACTAAATTGCGGTGAGCCTTACGCAATTGGTTTTCACGGGTTTGTACGCGATCCTCTAGGATTAACCGAAGTGCATTGAGGCTTTCATTTTGCTGCCAAATCATCTTCATGAGTTGCTGGTTTTGGTGAAGCAATTGGGCCTCTTCGAGAGCAAGCTGAACGGCATAGCTCAGTTGAGGTTCAGCATGATCTTCGAGAATTTTATAAACAGGTACTTCTAAAAGTTGCGTAAAGAGTTGCGGAGAACGGCCATCGTGAATAAAAATAATTTGGCTTAAGGCGCAGGTGTTTTTGAGACGGATCAAAAGTTCTTCGGGATTCTGAACGACAGGAGGAGTGACGTGAATCACGATCGTTAAATAGGCCCCGGGCAATGCGAGTTTCTCCAGTGCTTCAAGATCGGTGGCGCAGAAGTCGGCTCCAAACGAAACCGTTTCAGATTGTGGGTGACCAATGATAAGAACGCTCGACTTCACGTAATGCTCTAAAGTTTAAGTGTTTGTGTCAGATCGCTAATTTTTTGTAGGTGATAATCCGGGTTTTCCGCAGGATTCCTGGGATGAAAATGTCGGTTGTGTTCGCGCTCTAGCAAAGCGGTGGCAAAACCCAAGATTTTTCCCTCAGAGATTTCTCGATCAATACGGTCACCCACACAGAGGACCTCATGAGGCAGGACGTTGGTCTGCTGTGCGATTTTTAAAAAAGCTGAGGTCTTCCTTTGTTTCTTAAACGTGTCGACGTAGAAGATGTGGTTAAAAAAATCTTTGATTTTTAAAAGTGTGACTTTTTGTTGCTGAGTCTCAGGCGTACCGGCGGTGACGAGAAACAACAGGTGGTTGAATTTTAGTTCGGCGAGAGTTTGCTGGACTCCAGAGAAAGGAGCAATGTCTGACTCCACTTTGCGGGATTGAAAAGCGTGTCGACCAATTTCCATGACTTCTTCGCCAGATTTCCCGTTAGGGCGTACACCAAATTTTTGTACTAAATGAGCATAAGGATCTTTGCGCGGGTTGAGGAGATAAGAGGCTTCGCGCTCACTCACGCACTCCTCAAGCGTGCATTGAAGACCGGCTTCCATCATTGCGGCACAGGCTTCGCGTGAAGCTTGTTGCGTGCACTTTCCCCAAGTATCAAAGAGAGTGTCGTCCAAATCAAAAATGATCACTTTGTATTTTGCGATGCTGATGGGCTGAGGGGAGATGTTCATCATAGCGCCGGTCATAATACGCCGTTCTCAAAAAGCTCCTCAATACCTTTTTGAAAGAGAGAGGGAATTTTGGATCTCTCAATTTTTTCTTCGACCTCAATGCAAATCACCGGAACGTTACAGTTCTTCCAACCATACTCGCCAAGACTTCCTGGCGTGGGATAGCCGATGTCATGCATAAATTCGTAGCCGCTACTTTTTGCTAAATATTCAGCACAATTTTGTCCGCGTTCGCCGGTGAGAACGATGCAAGGTTTCCAAGAGTGGCAGTGAACGATGAGTTGAGGTTGAATCTCTTGGATCAATTTCACGAGAGCCGCAACTTCCGGTTCACTTGCAGGTTTTGGTCCCGGATAGTAGCGAGGCGCCGTGTGATAACCCGTCCAATGGTTGTCTGGGAAATTGCGATTAAGATCTACGCCATGAGCATTCACCCGCTCATTGATCTTATGACCATCGGGATTAAGACAAGTGATGAGCGCCCAAGGATGTTGAGGTAGTTCTTGGTTCTGTAACTTTTGGTTCAGCCAATGAAGTGTGTCTTCGGCAAGCCAAACTCCTTCGGGCTCATCCCCGTGAGTGCCACCCATAAAAAGAATCGGTTTTTTGCCACGCTTGAGTTCTTCATGAAACCTCGGCGACCAGTGAAGGGCAATGGGTGTTTCACCTGCGGACTTAGACCATGTGGGGTTGGTTTCAAACCTTATCTGCATCCCTTTATCCTAGAGCTTGCGACCTGATAAAATCAACGGTAGAACCAACAGATGGCTCACGATAAATCAAAGACAGAAAAAACTCGCGAATTTACCTCCATTCTTTTAGCGGCTGGCAAGGGAACCCGTATGTATTCGGCGCTTCCAAAGGTCCTTCACCCGGTGGCGGGCCTACCCATGATACATCGAGTAATAAAAGCGGTGCGGGGAGCGGGGGCTACGGATCTTCGAGTCGTCGTAGGTTACGGTGAAAACTTGGTGCGCCAAGTGACTGAGCCAATGGGAGCTGTCTGTTATCGTCAAGACAATCAATTGGGCACGGCCGATGCAGTTCGCTCTGCTGATCCGGAAACTCTTGAAGGTCATGTCCTCATTCTGAATGGTGATCACCCGTTGATTCGTCCCGAACACATTTTGGCGATTTATGAAGAGTATCTGGATCTGCAATGTGATTTTGTTGTGGTTTCCGCGAAGGTGAAAGAACCGGGGGAGCTCGGTCGAATCGTACGTCATAAGGGCGAACTCAAAGCGATCGTCGAAGCGCGTGATGCTTCGGCGGATACTTTGGCGATCGATGAAATCAACACTGCTATTTATTTTATGAAAGCGGATGTTCTTAAAAAGTTTTTACCGAAAATTAAAAATCAAAACTCCAAACAAGAATTTTACTTCACCGACATGGTTAGTCTCTGCCTCGAAGCAGGGTTGAAAGTGAAAGTGGTGGAGGGAGCTCAAGAGCTCGCGATGGGCGTGAATAACCAAAGGGAACTTGCGGCCGCAACAAAGCAGGTTTTCTTGAAGAGTGCCTACGATTTGATGGATAAGGGTGTCGTGATCGTAGATCCTGATAACACCTATATCGAAGAGTCCGTCACGGTCGGAGCTTCAACCGTGATTTACCCTGGAGTGAGTCTTCGTGGAAAAACCAAAGTCGGGCAATTCTGCGTATTAGAAAACAATTCGATTTTGTCAGACGCTCAGCTAGAAGATTCCGTGCAGGTGAGGGCTCATTGTTATATTGAAAAAAGTTTGGTGAAAACTAAGGCGACGGTGGGCCCTTTTGCGCGTCTTCGTCCTGACACCCAGATCGGCGTCGAAGCTCATGTAGGGAACTTTGTAGAAATGAAGAAAGTGAATTTTGGTGATCGCTCAAAGGCGGGTCACCTCACTTACCTAGGTGATGCGGATGTCGGCAAAGACACGAATATCGGTTGTGGAACAATTACTTGTAATTACGCGGCAGACAAAAAGAAATATAGAACCACCATTGGCGATCAGGTCTTTGTCGGAAGTGACACACAATTTGTGGCGCCGGTGACGATCGGTGATCACGCCATTATTGGTTCGGGCTCCACGATCACTAAGAACGTTCCCGCCAAAGCCTTAGCGGTTGCTCGAGGAAAACAAGTGGTGAAAGAGAACTATTCACCCAAGGCGCCTTCGACTTCGACCGAAAAAAAGAGTTGATTCGACCTCTCTCGACTTCTATGTTGAGGGCCGGTTTAGCTGGAGAAGCTTTTTATGTGCGGAATAGTTGGATATTACGGTCTTAAATCTCCAAAAGATGTCATCATCGACGGTTTGAAGCAGTTAGAGTATCGCGGATACGATAGTGCGGGCGTTGCGATTTTGGATCACGGGCATTTCAAGCGTGTTCGTGCGCCTGGCAAACTCATCAACTTAGAAAAAAAGTTAGAACATGAAACTTTCGACGGAGCTTTAGGAATTGGTCACACTCGTTGGGCCACTCACGGTGGGCCCACCGAAAGCAACGCTCATCCTCACACCGTAGATGGCGTCAGCATTGTTCACAACGGTATCATCGAAAACTATCAAGAAATCAAAGCGGAGCTCCGCACTCAAGGGGCGAAGATTGTTTCTGAAACCGATACTGAGTTGGTCGCGCATCTTCTCTCGCGCGCCGTAAAGAAAAATGGCGGCGATCTTTTAAAGGCTGCGAAGGAAGTGATTCCGGGTCTTACGGGCGCTTTTTCGATTTTGGCGGTGAGCGAACAAAATCCAACGCAAATGGTGGCTTTTAAAAATGGTCCTCCTCTCGTTGTTGGGGTTGGAAAAAACGAAGTCGTTGTAGCGAGCGATGTTCAAGCGATCATCGCGCACACCAATCGTATTGCTTATTTGGAAGACGAAGAAATCGCTTTTGTCGATGGAATCAATTGCCAATTTTTCTCTTTAAGTGGCGAAGTCCTTAAAAAAGAATTAGTCACTGTCGAGTGGAATCAGGAAAAAGCAGAGAAGGCGGGTTATCCGCACTTTATGCTTAAAGAAATTTTTGAACAACCTCGCGCCGTAGCGGCCGCAATTGAGCCGCACATTCGTTTGCAAGATCTCCACATTGATCTTGCGGGTGTTGAGTTTGGTGCGAGTAAAAAATCTGCAGCCGAAGTTTTTCAAAACGTCGAGCGTATTTTTATCGTTGCCTGTGGCACCAGTTATTACGCCGGAATGGTCGGTGAGTATCTTTTAGAATCCATGGCAGGAATTTCCGTGGAAGTCGATATCGCGAGCGAGTTTCGCTATCGCGAACCGGTATTGCCTCCGAATTCTCTCGTGATGGTGATTTCTCAAAGTGGGGAAACGGCCGACACATTAGCCGCTCTTCGGCTGGCAAAAAAACAAGGTGCTTTAACTTTCTGTATTTGTAACGTTCCTCACTCAAGTATCGATCGTGAATCTGATGCCCGCCTTTACATGCGTTCAGGTGTGGAAGTGGGAGTGGCGAGCACAAAAGCTTTTGTGAGCACGCTTTCGCTTTTAAATGTTCTGGCGATTTATGTAGGTTGTTTAAAAAAGAAAATTACTTCGGAGAACGAAAAGAAAGCGGTACGCTCTCTTCTCGATACTCCAAGCCACATGGAACATGTTTTGGCTTATGACAAATTTTTTAAAAACGCGGCTCAGACTCTGAAGAACGCTAAAGGCTTTTTGTACATGGGCCGTGGTGTGAGTTACCCCATCGCTCTCGAAGGCGCTTTGAAATTAAAAGAACTCGCTTATATGCACGCCGAAGGTTACGCCGCAGGCGAAATGAAGCACGGACCAATCGCCCTCATTGATCCACGCATGATTGCGGTCGTAGTCGCACCCAAAGATCACGTCTACGAAAAAACGGTGAGTAATTTAGAAGAGGTACGCGCACGAGGGGCGCAGATTATTTCGATCAGTACGGGAAATAACGAAAAGCTCGAATCTCTATCACAACATTATTTGAGTTTGCCAGAGGGTGAATGGAATCTAAATCCTCTGTTGAGTGTGATCCCACTTCAATTGTTATCTTATCACGTGGCAGAGGCTTTGGGTTACGATGTCGACCAACCCCGCAACCTCGCCAAATCAGTCACAGTAGAATAAAAAATTACTTTTTCAGCTCTGCTTTTACGTTGTCGAAGTAACCACCATCACAAGAGTAATCATCTTCATAATTTAATCCCGTATCTGACTTCGTGATCATAAAAGATTGGTAGCATCCCGCATCCGCATCATCTAAGTACTTTAGTTTGAGCATCGTAGCAGAAATCTCGCCCACGGCCTGACCATTCAAATAAAGTTTTCCGTCATTGATCTCAAAAGTGTATGTATTTCCGAACGCATTTTCTTCGATCTTAAGCAAAGTTGCTGTTTCGGTAACGTAGGCCTTTAATTCAAATTCAATTTTTTCTTCGTCATGATTTGTATAAACACCAGGACCAATCCAATTCCCAGTAAAATCCGCCTGAGCACTCACAGAAACAAAAAGCAAAACTACAACTAACATTCTCAACATAAAACCTTCCTTGTCTAAGTAGAAGCATATCTCAAGAGACACACCGTTTTCGTCCCACCCATTTCATGAGACCCGTGCAAAGATGTCAACGCCTTCAGACACCTTCGTATCATAAGAATTTTTCCTTTGAGCTTGGAGATAGTCAGAGGCGGGCCCAAAAGAAATAATAAGAATGGGTCTCCGAGCGCGCGGCCATCCATGGCCTCGCCGACAGGCAAACCTTCCATGGGTCGGAGGCGCTCGGAGACCCATTCTTATTATTTCTTTTGGGCTCACATACATTTCAGAAAGCTCAAAGGAAAAATTCTTATTTAGAAACGAATGGAGAGTTTGCTGGTGTAGCGGCGGTCTTCGCGATAGGCTGTAGCGGTTCCGATTTCTTCGCCGTAAGTGGCCATTTGGATTTGGATGAGTCTCATGGAGAATTCGAAGCCTGCGGTCCAATATCTTTGGTTCATACCGCCTCGAAGAAAAATCATGTCACCTAAGTTCACTTCAACACCGCCGTGAAGACGTCTCATGATGTCGGTCTCTTCACCCGCTGTAGTAACATCTCGGTAATCCACCGTGAAGACAGAGCGAACGTGGTTCGAGTGAATGGGAAATAGTGCAACACCGACATCGATTGTTTGTGGAGTGTCGTGAGGACGTCGGCCGTTTTTATAAAATAGGCCGCCATTCAAATCGTATCGGGTGTGGCCGATGTCATGAATGCTTGCCGCGATCGTTGGCAAAAAAGTCCACGGAGCGGCGAGAACAATTCCGCCGTCGCCGGCAATGCCTCCGCCTTCGCTGACGAGATCTCCAAGTGTGAGGCCGGTGGCACTTGGATCTAAATCACTTCGAGTGATGACGTGATTGATGTATCTTCCGGCCATACCAATTTTGAGGCGCCCATCGAAGAGACGTAAGCTGTAGCCGAGTACAAAACCTGTGTCGTAAGTGTAGTCGAGGAGGTAGCGAGGGGTTGCAGAAGTTGGAGTGGAGCTGACAAGCTCTGCGTTCCACTCTTGCTTATAGAAAACTCCGAAACCAAAATTCGAAATAACGAACGAAGGTAGAAGTTGTGCCTTTGCATGCCAGTGTTTATTGGGTTGCTGAGTGACTGCGGTGAGAAGGCCTTGCGGTTCCATCACGGATGATGGAGTATTGTTCCCGTAGATGGAAAGATTTTCGGAGCCGGCAGAGAGTTCGGGATCGGCGATGGTAAAAATATACCCACGAAGTTTTGCGAGAAGCGCGGGATTGGTGAGAAGTGCGGTTTCATCGTTAACTGCCGCTACACCAGCTCCGCCCATTCCGTTTTGTCTTACGCCCGTAAAAAATTCGTAGCGTTCTGTTGCGAAAATAGAAAAGCTTGTCAGGAGTACTGACAAGAAGCCGAGGATGTAGCTTACGCGCACACTTTTTCCCATTATTCTTAGTATAGATTATCCCTCGAGACTGGGCGGCAAACTCGACAAAATCTTGGCCAAGGGACTAGGACAAAATTTCCTACCTTATAAAATCAAATGTTTTTATGAAAATGGTCCGTGGGCTTAAGGCTGTAATCGTGAAGTTTCACAGGCTTACGCTTTCTTGCCAACGGGCGATTAGATAGACTGAGAGAGAAGAAATTCGTCTGGATAGACGTGTGATTTTTATTTTAAGGGGAGGATCTTGTGAATAAGTTTTTTGCTATGTTGGCTGTTGTTAGTTTTATGGCTCTTGCTGGATGTGAAGAGGCCAACGAAGATAAAATTGCGAGTGCTCAAGCGTGCTTAGACACGGCGACAAACGCTACCGTTTCGGTCTGTGAAGCGATGGTAGCGGGAGTGACAGGGGCGCGAGCCGCGGTGATTCGTTGTTCCGCCGCATTTATTTCTCAAAACTTTACGGCTTCGCGATTTGCGAATGCTTTTATTACTCTCAAGGAACAAACGTCAGGCCAGAACGCGACTCTCGGTATGATGTCCTACCTCGTGTTTAACTATGGAACGGACAATACAGATCGTTTAGCGCGAGTCAATGCGGCGGTCGCAGCTTGTGATGAAACAGGGCTACCTGGAATGAGAATGTTTGCGAACTTTGCGAAGGCTTCAACAGTGCTCGCATGTGGAATGCCAGGTTTGACGATTGACCCGAGTAACCCACCTACTCCCGCAGAGTTACAAGCGAACCTTGCTACTTTTAACGGAAGCAATGCGGATTTAGGAACGTCTGTCCTTGCGGTGGCGGATTCTTACTGTGGAACTACTTCGTCCACAAGTAATGCCGCTTTTTGTACTCAGGTGAACGATGCGGCTGCAAGTGGTGATCCAGCTGCTGTGGGACAAAGAATTCGCGATTTACTTGCGGCCACACCATAAGTTTTTTGTTCTAAAGTTTTAGCTGGTCAGGGATGACTAGTGGGAGAACGACATGGAGCGTCGATTGAGTATTAAAAAAGTATTAGCATTAAGTGCGTTTTTTATTCTGACCGCTTCTTGCGCCAATATTTTTTCGGAGTCTGCAGATAAAAACACGGACCCCGTAAGACTTTTTGAAGCACGCAAAAAAATCGATGCTGGTGATTGGACAGGGGCAATCAATCAAATCACCGGCATGACAACCGCTTACCAGCAACAGCGTCATGTGCGAACACTTCTTGCGTCTGCCTATGCAGGCCGATGCGGACTTGATGTTTTAACCATTATTAAAAATCTCCAAACAGGCGGAACTTCTTTCTTGCAAATTTTGATGCGCGCTTTCGTGGGAGCGACGGCTTCAAAAGTGGCGGATTGTCGGCTCGCAGAAGACACGATCAACGCGATTTCTGACAATGCGGGTTTGCGCCTCACCGACGAAAATCTACTCATGACTTTTTTAAGTTTTGGAAAAGTCGGAGCTATCTTAGCCGCCAGTGCCGATACGGATGCTGATGGCAACGTGGATGCTGGGTACAATCCGTGTACGGCACTGAGTAATACCGAAGCTGCGGAAATCGTTACTGGTCTTGCAAACGCGGTGATTAGTATCGGCGTGGCGGGATCGGATATCGGTGGTGAGCAAGTTGAGGATCTCACAGAAGTTTGTGATGCTGCTGCTGATCAGGGTGTAGCAATCTGTGAGCTTACCGATACAAGCGAAGTGGACACGGCCCAGGAAAGACAATTGATTCGCGGACTCGTTCATGAAGGACAAGACGGCATAGGTTTGGGTACGTGTTCTACCACGCCCGATGATACGATTACTTGCGCGGATCTTTTAGGAGCGGGCTGCGGAAGCTAGATGAAAATTTTGTTTTTCGTTCTCCTCATTATTTGTTCTTGGCAACTTCAGGCAGAGGAGCTTCCTGAACAAAACGTGAGTGTGCGCGCTCTCGGAATGGGGAACGCGTACTCGGCGGTGGTGGATAGTCACGAGTCTCTCTTTTATAACCCAGCAGGATTGGCACGCGTAAGGGGCATTAATCTCACTCTTTTCAACTTGCGCATCGGCGCTGACGGAAAAGATGTTTATGACACTTATAAGAGCGGGCAGAACACCGAAAACTATGCGGACACACTTCGCCAATTCTATGGAAAAAATCTTTGGATTGGCGCGGGAGCCAAAGGAGCCTTGACGGTTCCTGGTTTCGGGTTTGCGGCCTATGATTCGGCAGAGGTTGCGGCGTATTTGAGTAACCCGGCTTTTCCAAATTTAAACTTTCGTTATACCAATGACTTTGGGCTCGCGACGGGAATCGCTTTTGATATTTTACCAACTGTACATTTCGGTATAACGGGGCAGAGAATCACACGTACGGGAGCAAAGCTTCCAATCGGAATTAGCACTCTTGGGACTTTAAGTAATCAAGCGCTCCTTGACCAGATATCAAATAGTGGATCGGGTTACTCAGCATCGGCAGGATTGTTACTCGGTTTACCTACACCGGCGTTTCCACGATTGTCGCTTGTCTGGAAAAATATTGGGCAGACCACATTCACGAAAGACTCAGGTTCACGCGCACCACCTCCTTTAGATCCTGAAGTCGTGATAGGTGCGGCGTTTGATATTTCAGTTCCACTCATTACAATCACGCCCTCGTTTGATTACAAGCACATCACCAATACGAACGAAGTCGCCCAAAAGAAAATTCACATGGGGCTAGAAGTGGCGCTCCCTCTCGTGTCGGTACGGGGTGGATTACATCAGGGTTATTACACGGCAGGTGCCGGCGTGAACCTAGGAATCCTCAAAGCCGACGCGGCCACTTACGGCGTCGAGCTTGGAGAATACCCCGGCCAAAAAGAAGATCGTCGTTACGTGGTAGAGCTCACTATCGAACTTGGCTTCGACCCTAGCTTCGGTTTCCTCAAAGCACTCAGCGGCGCCAGCTCCTCAAGCGGCTCTTCCCGCGGCCTCAAGCAACGCCGCTAAAGGTGCGCCGCTCCTTTTGGTAGCAATAGTGCGTTAACTTCTTTTATTTTCTAAATAGTGAGGTTTTCTACTTTCTCTATCTATCGGAAGTGTAAATACTTTTCTGCGCAGTGCTTTGCGTATTATCTCTTTGTCTTGATCTCGATATTTCGTATCAAGCCATTTCAGAGTATCCTCAACGTTACTAAATAAAACGTCATCTCGTTTTATCGGAAAAGGCAGTGTATTTAGCCCCATAAGTCTATTCAGAGAAGAATATGGATAGGTGAGAACACTGTCAGATAGGCCGGCCTCCACTGGATTACGATAAACATATTTGTATGCATGCATGTAATATTGAGGGCTGGTGAGAAGGCTTGCTTTATATGGTCCACCAAAGGTTTGATTAATTCTACAGGAATCATTAGTAATTTGGCGACTGACGTTGGTGGTAAAATAGAGCATTCCGTCGCTTAGATTGCTTTTTGGTGTGCTGACGATCATATGATAGTGATTCGACATCAGTACAAACGCATGAATATCTATCTGAAATCCACGGTACAAGAAAAACAGCTGGTTTGAGAAGATATCCCAGACTTGTTCAATTGGTAATCGGAACCAATCTTTATTAATGCAACGAGCGCGCACATGGTAAGGGAAAGCATTAGTGTTAATTCGTGGAGTTCTTGGCATGCGTTGGCTGTGTGCAAATGAGGAACTTTACTGATATAAATTAAAGTTAATGAGGAATACAAAAGAATCGAAAGCCGGATTGACGCATTATTGCTACCAAAAGGAGCGGCGCACCTTTTATGATTGAAGTGGTGGAATTAGGGAAGCCGGCGGATCGCTGGGCTCTCCTTGAAAAATTTGATCCGCTCACACAGACTTGGATCGTTCCCGATCTGAAAGCTAAGCAGTATCTGCAGAAATATTTGTCGCAGAAGTTCACCTGCTTTCCTGAAGAGAGCGTCTTACGCGCGAGTGAGTTTTGGCGGAAGCTTTTCGCGAGATCCAATCCCGAATTTCGCTTCATCAGTCCTGATCTTGCGGAGACCATGGCTGCACATTGGTTCGAAGAGCGCGACGAATGGGTTCGCACTCCCACGGCGGCGCGTACTGCGCTTTTTTACATGAATCAACTCATTCCGGTTTTCTCTTATTCACAAGGTCCACAATCTCTTGTTGAATGGTTCAAGGCCAACCCCGAAGCCGAGCAACGTTGGTCCCACTGGTTCGTTGAGGCTTATTATCTCTGGTCAAGATTCCAAAAAGAAAAAATGATTTCGGCCGGTTGGTCGAGCGGTATGCTTTTACAACTCATCGATACGGAACATTTCTCTCGTGAGCTGGCGCATTCGGAGCGCGACATTTTCGTAGATCTCGGCGTTCACGTACAACCTGCCGAAATCGAACTTTTCGCGAGATTCTCGAAAATCAGCCCCATTCACCTGCTTCGCCCTAATCCTGATTGGGCGAGTGAATACCATAAAATGTTTCATGCCTACCAGTTTATGGAGCTTCACGGCGCAACAATCAAACCTCATGTCCCAGCCGCTAAAAAACCGCCTCAAGTGATTTACAAAAAAATGACCACTCAACTTGCCGAAACCAAAGAAGCCGTCGCGCAAGTCAGAGAGTGGATCGACCAAAAAATCTCTCCAGACAAAATCGCTATTCTTGCAAGCGACCTCAGGAATTATTGGCAACCACTCAGTTGGTATCTCAAAGAAGAGGGCGTTCCTTTTTCGCAAAATACTCGCGTGAGTGTCGCTTCTTTTATTGATGTCATGAGTTGGCTTGCGCTGATGAGAGTGCACATGGGCTCTTGGCGAAGTGCGGACTTACAAGCAAGTCTCTTTGGTTCCAATTCTCCTGATCTGATTTCTTTTGAGCGCTTTCAGCATCTTTACGAAATGATTTACGACAACGAAGATCTCAGCCGTTCGGACGTCGTTGCGAAATTTATGGAATCGCAAAAGGCTGATTCCAATACCATTTTTTCTCGTGATGATTTTGTAAAGTGGACTCTCTTCCGGTGGAAGTCGAACCAAACGGAGAGACTCGCTAAAATTCTCCAACGTTTTTTGCAAGATGCTCCCGTCGACCTTTCTTTTAAGCTTTCTGTTTGGCATAAATATTTAGAGAGAGTCATTCAAAGATCCGAAGTTGAAGTCGAAGAGCCGAGCCTTTCAGGTGTTATCTGTTCGGAGCTTCACTCGGCAGAACATCTCGACTACACCCATGCGGTGATTTTGGGCCTTAATGAATCCGCACTTAAAAAAACCTCTAAACTCGGAATTGTTTTTCGAGACATTTACGATATCGAAAAGTCCTTAGGCTTCAATTTACCAGATGCGGAAGATCGTAAGCTCGAGTTTGAACTTCGTTGGATTTTTGAAGATCAAAAAAACTACCTCGCCCTCAATTCGGTCTCTGATTTTGAAGGTCGCATTGAATCGGCTTCCACTCTTTGGATTCAAGGAGCTCACAAGCAGGGCGTAAAATTAGATCAAGTTCTTCCTCCACGTGAAACCAGATGGGACACCATTCACGCTGCCTCGAAAGATCAATGGCATGAGCTTCGTGGCTGGAATAAAAAACATGGAGAAAAGCTCCAACAATCTCTCAAAACAGATTTAGGACTTTTGCCTCCCGAAACCCTTACCCATGTCCCTCTGAAGCATGTTTCCGCTTCTACGATTGAAAGTTACATCAAATGTCCTTTCATCTTTGCTTCGAAAAAACTTTTCCGTTTAGAAGATCGGCCATCTCTTGATCTCGAACTAGATCCGCTGAATGCCGGCAGCCTTTCCCATAAAGTTCTCGAAAAATTACTCCAGCAAGGTGTGAATAAAAGTTGGAGTGATGAAGATCTTGATCTGCTTATCGAAGGTTCCCTTAACGAATGTAAAATCACACTAGCGGATCCAAAAATCTGGAAGGGCCTTAAGCGCAAATACCTTAATCTTTCCAGAAGATTTATCCAGTTTGAAAAAGATTGGAAAATTCAATTCCCTCTCACTAAGAATTTGGGTTGTGAAGTGAAGTTTTCAGGATTTATTGATCCGGTAACGGGCCGTCTTACCAAAGAACCCACGTCGCTTCCTTTTATGGGGTCTATCGATCGTCTTGATACGGACGGAACTAATAACGTCATTCTCATCGATTACAAACCTTCAAAAAATGAAAACTTAGTTCACCATCCTAAGTGGACCGTCAAAGGTACTCTACAGCTCGGCCTCTATGCAGCTGCTTTGGAAGCGGGACTCGTAAACGAAAAACCTCTTTCTGTTTCTGGAGCTGTTTATTATTTCTTAAAAGATTTTAAGCGCCATGTGGGTTTTTTAGTTGAAGAAGAACAAGGCAAACTTTTTGAGACCAGCAGTTTTAATAAAATTCTGGAATCCGATAAAAAGAACTTACTTCTTAATGTGGAACAGGCGGCGGCAGCATCTCTACAAGGAATTTTGAGTGGAAAAATTCCTGCGACTCCTCAGGATCCTAATCTTTGCGAGAACTGTCGTTGGAACACGCTTTGTCGGGGAGTTCATTTATTATGAGTTCCTTCCAATACAAAAATATTCTTTATAAAGCGGGGGCCGGAGCAGGGAAAACCACCCAGCTCACGCAATTTATTACGGAGTCGGCCCTTGAGTTTAAAAAAGATCAGGAGCGTTTTCCAAAGCTTGTGGTCACGACGTTTACCAGAAAAGCCACGCAAGAACTCAAAGAACGACTGATGGCCAAAGCGATTGAAGCCGAAAATTTTGAACTCACTCAATACTTCTCAAGCTCTCATCAGATTTTTATTTCCACAATCCACGGAGTTCTCCACCTCTTTTTGAATCGTTTTGGATTTCGTTTGGGCTTAGATCCTGCGTTACAAATTTTAGATGCGGTTGAGCTTCACCGAGTAGGGCGTAAAACTCTCAAGCATCTTTTTGCCTCAGAACCTCGCTATGTTTCGCTCCTTGATTTTTTTACGCTGAACCAACTTCTGGAAACTTTGACGATTTATGCGCGCGAAAAGGCAATGAGGCCCGATCTTAAACCATACTTGAAAAAAGAGATCGAACGAGCCTTTCAAGAAAAACTGCAATCTTTGGCTCAGGATCTCAAAGCGCTACAATCCCAGATTCTTTCTGAAACTTCTCATGAGTCCTGGATGGAATATGCACGGTGGCTCGAGCAAATTTCTTCCAGCTATTTTAAAAAATGGGATTACGCTTCGTTTCGCGATTCTTTTGAGGCCAAACGAAAACCTTCTAATAGCAAAAAAAATCCTGCGGTGACTGAGGAGCTCTCTGATCGTGTGACCGAAATTATGGACGAAGTGAAAGAACTCACAAGCGAAAAATATGATCCCACTTTTTGGGAAAGCTATGAAGAGGTCGCTCTGCTTTACGAAGAACTCGCGCAAAAATACGTCACTCAGTTTGAGGCGAATAAAAAACAACTTGGCGGCATCTCCACCGAAGACCTTGAACTTCTCGCTCTTGAAAGCATTCATAAACACCCAGATATCGCTCAGGCTTTTGCGGCCGAATGGGATTATTGGTTGATCGACGAGTATCAAGATACGAGCCCCATTCAGGAAAAAATCATTCATCATTTAAAAGGTGGGAAGCCTGCGTTTGTGGTGGGCGATCCTCAGCAGAGTATTTATCTTTTTCGGGGCGCTCGTGCTGAGCTTTTTCAAGAAAAACTAAAAAGTTTTGAGAAAGAAAAGGAAGAGATTAAATACCTCACGACAAACTATCGTTCCGATCCTCGCTTGGTACGATTCTTCAATGAGTTTTTTGATAAATTTGGAAAACATTTTTCTCCCATGGTTCCTAAAGACCTTTCCGAGGAACATCAGTTTGGCCAGGTGAAGTTTCTTCAGGCATCAACACCAGAGAAAGAAAAAGAGTCCATCGCATACCAAATTCGGCAGTGGCTCAATGAAGGCGTTCGTGCAGAGCAGATCTGTGTGCTTGCTAAAACCAATGGAACTCTTCGCGAGATAGCCAAAGAACTCTATTTAAAACAGATTCCTTGTCATCTTCATTCAAGCCAAGGCTTTTCTAAACGTCGAGAGGTGATCGATGCGATCAGCCTTCTTCAGTTTCTCGTAAATCCTCATGATAATTTGAACCTACTCAGACTCTTGCGATCACCTTTTTGTCGACTCTCCGATCAAACCTTGGTGGACTTAAATCTGACATCGCCGAGTTCTCTGTGGGCTTATATGCAAGATGCTCAAGATACTGACACGCGTGAGATTGTCTCTCATCTCAATCTTGCCCTCGAAGAGTCTGATCGTTTGGGGATTCGTGGAGCCTTCGAAAAGAATTTGGTGCGTTTTGGATATTTAGATTTTTCTCAAGACTATGATCCAACGGGACGTCGTGAATCGAATTTGTGGAAACTGCTCAAAAGATTAAGTGCAGCTGAAGCGGACCCTGGGTTTAATTATTATCACTTTGTGACTCAAATTCTAAAATCCGGTGCCTACGAAGACGATGGGGATGCTACTCCGGCCCTCGAGCCTCAACGCGTGAACCTCATGACCATTCATCACTCTAAAGGTTTGCAGTTTTCTCACGTCATTGTTCCGCAGCTTCACAGAAAATCAAGGCCAATGAGCACTCCAGGTTTTGTTTTTAACGAAGAAGATGGCCGTTGGAGCCTCTCACTTCCGTTAGGGGAAGATAGCAAGCGACAAGCACTTTTTGTTGCGACCCCCGTTCTTCAAGAAATGAAAACTCGAGATATGAAAGAGCAAGAACGAGTTTTATATGTAGCTCTTACGAGAGCTGTTCATGCAGTGATGCTTTCGTGGGTCGGAGACGGCCCCGCTTCATCGCTCGCAAGGTTGATTCAATGGGATTTAACTCCAGGCAAGCACGAAAGGGAAGGCTACACTTACGAAGTGATCGATCAAATTGCTGAAACCTCTACAGCTAGTACAGAAGCGAATTCGGCTCAGATTCGTAGTCTTGTGAAAACTCAGGTGAGTGCAAGCGACCGACGTATTTCTGTGACACAAGTATTGAATCAAAGCTCCAGAAAAGAAAACAGAGCTAAAGCTGATACGGATCAAAAATGGATTTTGCAAAAAATCTTAAACTCCGCACAGCGGGGGATCACACTCCATAAACTTTTAGAAACTCTAAAGTATACGCAAGGCACAAGTTTCCAAATAGAAGAGCACGTTAAAAACATTCTCGGAGAGTCAGGGCAGGAATTGGCACCTGCAATGGCAAAGATGATGAATTTTGTGATGAAGCAGGAGGCGGTGCCGGTAGAAAATTTGATTCATTCCGGTTCCGTCGAATGGGGATTTCTTCTCAAGCACAAGGGATTTCTCATTGAAGGACAGATCGATCTTTGGGGTGAACTTAAGGATACGTTGTGGGTGATCGATTACAAATCGGGAACAAGTGACGATTTATCAAAAGCTATGGATCAACTGAAGATTTATTCTTACGCTCTCAAGCAATGCTTCCCAGAAAGTCAGAATAAAAAAATGATGATGGCTGTGATCTATCCAGCAGAGGAAAAGGTTTTTCTAGAAGAAGCGCCTCAGTTGAGCCAAGTAAAGAAAGATTTAGATCGGATGCTAGAGAGTTAGGCTGCCTGCGGCTACTCAGCGCCACCACCCCCACCGCCATCAGGCATACGAATCATAAACCCAAAGCCAATGTACAGAGCGGTCCCAGGATTTAAATTGAATTTCATTTCACTTCGAAACCACATGCTATCACCCACGGGAAATTGCATACCGCCTCCGACGTGACCACCACCAACCATGCGTGTGGTGTCTTCTGGCGGACTCGACCATTGGTGAAAATCAAGACCGGCATAGAGAAGAGCCGTCATGCCTTCGATCGTGATGTCGTAACGATAACTCATGAATCCGTTATAGTAGATGACGCCGTTCGCCCGACTGTTGGCAAAGCTTGCCTCAAGAAAACCTTTTCTGAAAGCCATGCTGTAGCGAGGGCCCCACATCGGTTGAATTTCTGTCATGCCTTCGACTTGATTGGGTAACAGCGGTCCTACGTGAAATCCGATTTCGGAACCACTTGCGACGGTCTCGGCTTGAGGCTCTTGGGCCAAAAGTGGACGCGATGCAAGTAAGCAGGCAGAAAAGACGAGTAAACGAAGTTGCTGAGTCCTATTCACGGTTGATTCCTCTGAACACAGTGTATCTCAGGCGCTTTCCTCGAACAATCATTCTTGACCCATTTTCTTTTTCTCTACAGAATGAGCCATGATTCGACGTAGTGAGGGCTATTTCAAAGGGCATGATGGAATTGAACTCTTCTTCCAAGCATGGACGCCTGATAAAACTCGCGGGACTTTAGTCGTAACACATGGTCTCGGAGAACATTCAGAAAGCTACATTCGTTTAGCGGAAGCTCTCGCTCAAGTCGGCTGGGAAATTTTCGCTTGGGATATGCGTGGTCACGGACGCTCTGAAGGTAAGCGTGGGACGATCAAAAAGTTCGATGATTTCTCTAAAGACCTTCGTCAATTTATTTCTCACGTACAAAAACTTCGTCCTAAAATTCCGATGGTTCTTTTGGGCCATTCTTTAGGTGGTCTTACAACCTTAAGAACACTCATAGAAAATGAAGACATGGGTCTCAAGGCGGTAGTTTTAAGTTCACCGCTTCTAGGGATTGCGGTCGAAGTTCCGAAAATTAAAAAGATTGCTGCTCAATATTTACAGAAGTATTTGCCTGACCTCACCATGTATAACGAAATTTCTAACTTCGACCTCACTTCGGATAAAGCCGTTATTGCCGAATACGAGCGCGACTCTTTACGCCATGATCGTATCAGTTCAAACTTATTTCTAGAGATGAACGCCGCGATGGAACGAACCAAAAATCAGGGTTCTAAAATTTGGCTGCCTGTTTTGATTCAGCAAGCGGGAGCGGATCGTGTTGTGAGTCGGATAGGCACAGAGCAGTTTTTCCAGACAATAGGCTCTGCGAATAAAAAGCTGATAGTTTATGAAGACTTTATGCACGAAGTGTACAATGAAGTTCGAAGACAAGAGGCACTTCGAGATCTAGCAACGTGGCTCGAACCTTTTCTTGATTAGGAGTCCCTATGGCTCAAGACCTTCGAAAAGAACTTATTCAAATGATCATTCAAAAATCCTATGAAAAGCGGAATGTGGTTTTGGCCTCAGGGCGCATCAGCGATTTTTATATCGACATGAAAAACACTCTTCTCGACCCAAAAGGAATCGATCTCGTGAGCCGCTTGATGCTCGAAAAATTAGCCCCTCTTGAAGGACAACTCAAGGGAGTCGGGGGCCCTACGATGGGTGCCGATCCACTGGTAACCTCCCTCACCATGCAATCTCTCCAATGGAAAAAGCCCCTCATGGGTTTTTACATTCGCAAAGAACCAAAAGCTCACGGCACGTCCCAGTGGATTGAAGGTTTAAAAAACTTCGAAAAAGATTCGCGCGTTTTTATTCTTGAAGATGTTGTGACAAGTGGCGGGTCTAGCCTTAAGGCGGTAGAAAAAGCTCAGTTGGCCGGTCTTAAGGTGGAAGGAATCATGACGTGCATTGATCGTGAAGAGGGTGGTCGAGAGAAGATTGAATCGGCTGGACTCCGATTTGTGACAATCGCAACAAAGTCTGATATTCTTTCTTCTGTCTGATGAAAAAGCATCTTAGATTTTCTTTCCTCATTCTTGGCTTGGTACTTTCCGTTGCCGCGTGTTCGTCAACACCGGTGCTCGACACTTCTGGTGACTACACCTTCACTCACGACATCACCGATGAAAAGTTCGATAAAATCCTCGACACATTTTCTAAAAAAGATGAACAGTACGCAGGCTTTGGATCCGTTTACCAGCTCTACGCAACTCTTAAAAATTCTGCGGTGATCGAAGCCCAACTCATGCGTCAGGCACAAGATTTTAAGTGGACGCGCGAACACTTTTTTAAAGAAAGAGAGAAAGCCTCACAAGAGATGTCCAATGAATCGGAAGTTTTTTTGAGTTTCTTCTCACCTGTTGTGGAAAATGAAAATTTGCATTCAGGAAAAAGCATTTGGAAAATCTATCTCGTTAGCGAAGGTACTCGCTATGAGGGGAAAGTACAAAAATCTCTCGATGCTCTCGCGCAGCTCCAGAGATTGTATCCTCAGCACTCAAAATTCTTTTCGGCCTATACGGTCAAATTCAAAGTGCCGATGTCGAAGGTTCAACAGAGTAATAGCCAATTCATTCTCACCGGTCC
>JBFWOZ010000017.1:0-54918 GCA_050250255.1 Bdellovibrionales bacterium
GTGGACCTTAAAATGGCTCACTTATGACAATAAACGGGTACTAGGTTTTTGTTTTGGACCACATGAATCCGCTTTTTCCATTTTGTCCGCTTGGGTTTATCTAAATGAATCAGGGTTTAAAAATAAAATACTGGGTCTCGCGGCTACGTTTTTAGCTTTTTGGGCCATTTTTGAATCGGCCACTTTTATTATCTTAATTATTTTATGTTTGTATGGTGCTTACAAATACAGAAGTTATCTTTACTTTGAGAAGTTCAAAAAAAGCTGGCCTATGGTTTTGACGGCTTTTCTCGCGTTGGCAGGATTTTTCTTCACTTCACCATTTATGGCGCGCATCGATATCTATCAAAGGCATTGGCTCCATTACTACGAGACATTGGCCCCCGGATTTGAGGAGTGTCATGCTATGCAGGTGTTGGGATTAGCTTATGAGGGGATGAATTGTACCGTTCCAGAAGTGAAAGTTCTCTCTCCTATGTTTGTGTACGGCCCTTTTTCATTGCTACCTTATTATTTGTTAGTACTTTTGCCGCTGCTTCGCTACTGGCGGCCATGGAAAATTGGAGAGTCCGATAAACCTTTTTTTGCGACCTATGTTGTACTGATCCTCTCACTCTCTCACTATCCTGCCATCGAGAAGTGGGGACAAAACTTCTTTTTCTTTCTACTCGTAGCCCAGTTGTCGCAACCTTTTTTTCAAAAGGCATTACATCAAAATAAAATAATCACCGAGTAGTGAGTACTCTTGGCCATTCAATCCTTTTTTAAAATGAGTGATTCCCGGATTGTTTTTCTCATCGAGACCGCCAAGATCGAGATGCTGCAGCCCTTTTTTCGAGAGATGCAAAATTGCATTCCAAAGAAGAAGATTCGTAATTCCGGTGAGCTTCTTGTTAGAAGAAGTTTTACTCTGGTGAACGCCCACCAAATAGGTAGCGGTACTGCCGTGTTCGGCTAAAAAGACACCGGCAAAAGGTGTTTGTTCCTCTGGTAAAGAGACTGTGACCAGAGTGAAGTGTGGGCCCAACTGTTTTTTGAGTTCACGCAGAGTGGGTGCCGAAATCCCCGAAAACTTCTTCTCTAACATACTTTGTTCGTAGGCTTTCACGAGCCATTCGAATTGCTCGTCTGAGGAATTGATCTGTACAGAAAGGGGAGTCTTCTCGGCTGCATTCAATTGGTTGCGCCATTTGCCTGCTAATTTTTTTCGAAGTAGTTCGGTGTCTTCGCGAAGATCAAGAAGGGCAGAGGTGAATCCC
The DNA here is from genome assembly GCA_050250255.1 of Bdellovibrionales bacterium. Lineage (GTDB taxonomy): Bacteria > Bdellovibrionota > Bdellovibrionia > Bdellovibrionales > DASUEL01 > JBFWOZ01. The sequence continues at coordinate 1,260 of JBFWOZ010000017.1, forward strand.
GCCTGCCGACGCAATAACCATTTTTTCGAATCCGCTAAAATGTTTTGAGACTTGGGAGTTTCCTGGAGCTCGGGAGCAAAAAAAGTGGGTTGTCCGTGTAGGGGGCCAAATTTTTTAAGTAACTCTTGGTAGCAGGCTTTCATTTCGGTTTCGGTCACGTCTTGAGGGATAAACAAGGGGCCTCGGTTAATCCGCACAAGTTGTAGCTTATGGAAAATCTTTTTCGTGAGAACTTGTACGAGAGCGAGATGTCTCTCTTTTGAAGAAAGAAGATAACGGTCCGCCTTCCAAGACTCGGCGTTTTTCTTGGCTTCGCCGTAAGCCCAACTTTGTAGAAGATTACTTGCAGGAATCTGACGAAAATAAAGATCCCAAGTTTTTTGATCAAGTAAAGAGAGTTGAATCATAAGCTTTGTGAACTCTGCTCATCCATCTGATGAAGCTTTTTACGAGCCAAACTGTAGTAAGGATCCAGCGCACCCAATACGATCATTTCGTTGAAGGAATGTTCGTCATTTAAAGACATGGATTCTCTGGTGAGGGCATAAGGAGAATCTCCCGGTGAGACCCATCCGCGTACTCCTGCGAAGCATTTTTTGTAACTCTTTTTTATTTCTTGGAGTGCTCGGGCATTGATGCTTCCGATATCACCAAAAGGGTAGGCAAACCATTCGGGCTTAGAACCAATTTGTGTTTCAATGCTGTCCGCAGAGCTTTGGAGCTCTAAAAGAAACTCTTTTGTGTCGGTGAGAGTATTCATGCGTGCGTGGTTTCCGGTATGACTTGCGATTTTATGTCCGAGGCGATGTAATTCACGCACTTCGTCCCAAGTCATTGCGAGAAAGTGCTCATCCCAAGCTTTCAATGGCACTTGAATGTTGTTTTTCACAAATTGAAAAGACTCTTTAGCATCAAGATCCATGAAGTTGGTGCTAATAAAAAATACGGATTTGATATTTTTCGGTTCGAGCACTTTCATTGCGGCTTCGAAGCTTGATTTATAGCCATCATCGAAAGTGACCAGAAGACTTGGACGCTCTAACTTTTTTTGCCCATCGACCACTTGTTCAAACTCTTCAGGTGTAAGGAAGCTGTAATCTTTTATGAGCGAAGTGATGAGTTCCTCAAAACGCGTAAGATTTGTGATTTCATGAAAAAGTAAAACTCTTAAAGGCTTAGCGGCAAAGGCTTTCTGCTGTACACGCTGGTAAAGCTTTAAAAATGGGTAGAGTTTCAGCATCTGCTGACGAAGTTTCATACCATCACTAAAAGCACAAGGAGAGGCCTTGAGAAAATGAAATTGTCACGAACGACGTGGCGCATTGCGAATTAGGGGTAAAAGCCTAATTTCATCCAGTAGTTGGGAATGAGCATCGTCATGATCGCCACGATCTGAACCGTCATCGCCACAACCATGAGAGTTCGAAGGTGTTTTGTGTCCGAAGAGCCCCACAGGCTGACTGCGAAGAAAAAAGCCCCCCAAAACGGATAGGTGTAGCGGGGGAAAACCCAAAGCATATCGTTGAGGATCGCCCCGGCAAAAAAGAGTCCTCCCGGAATGGATATTACGAGAAGAAGTAGAAAGCTCGTCGAAGCTTCTTTGTAGTGGCGTGAGATAAAGCGTAGAGCCATCCCCCCCACTAAAAAGAGAAGCACGAATTGCATGTACATGAGAGGGGGAATCAGCGCCGCTTTATTGGTGATCAGAGTGCCTGAAAGTGTGCGGATCATTGTCGAAAGAAGCTTTCCGTAATCGGTATGTGCAAGATTCGTGAAAAGGTCTGAAAAATTCTTCACTGGATGGGGGAGACCTTGAAACCACTCCATCAACTGATCGTTTGAAACGTACAAAATAAGAAACCCACAAACGAGAGCCACAGTTTTAAAGAGCCAATTTGTTTTTTTAGAACGGCCCTGCAACGCGAAAATCAAAAATGCACATAGAACAGGATAAAAAATCAGAATTCTTTTGTAATCAGGAGTGTCGATCTTGCTGATAAGATGATTCGCTAAAGGGAGAGAGGCAAGAGTCAAAAGAAACGCGAGCCACGGACGGCGGCTCAAAGCAAAATGTAAAAACACAATCACAAGTCCGGTACTCGAAAACAGATAGAAGTCTGTGCCAACTCCCATCGTATGAGGTAAGAAATAATATGGGACGAGAAGAGAGAGAAGAGCTGCGCCAAAGACTTTCCAAAATGAAAGTGTGTAATACCAAGAGGCATAAAGAGCCATCACAAAAATAAAAAAGAAAATATTGATCTGGTTAAAGGCTTTTCCGAGGGCTTCGGTTTTAAAAGGATCCGCGTTGTTGATGAGTCTTCGGTGCCACCATACAAGGACATCGTGTACGGGTGAAACACTGTAAGGGCATTGTTCAAGACTCAGACTTGGGTCGGCAAGTTCTTGGGGACAGAAACTTTTTTGAGAGCGGTAATGTTGGATCTGTTCTGTGGAGAGCCCATTGAGCTCCATGTAGTGACTGTCTTTAATCAAACGTGTGGATTCGACGAAGGTGGTTGGGAGATCTGTGCCTGAAACTCGGTAGAGCATTCCCGGAAAGTGAGTGATGTCATCAAAGCCCGACATCGGAGGGCTCAAGAGCCAGACTTGAGCCAGAGCCACAGTAAATCCCAAATAAAGAAGCGCAGAATGAGCGAATTTTAAAAAACCAAACAAACAAAGTGCCATGACAAGAAGTCCAAGACCCACAAAGAGGAAACGTTGATCGCCATGTCTAATGGCCTTCGTGAGAAAATCCACACTGGTCTGTCGATACTCCACACGAACTTCTTTTAAATCGGGAAGTGACGAGGAGGTCTCCGTCAGGATTTGGTAACGGCCTGGAGGCAGCTCTTCGAGGCGACCCATTAAAAAATTCTTGGAATTAAAATCTGTAACTGTTGGGTCCACAGAAGTTTTTAAAACGGGCGCACCTTCTCGAAAAAGAACTAAGACGAGAAAGGCCGGAGATGTGCGGAACTCGAGAAAAATTTTAGGTGAAGGAAGGTGAGTCGTGATTTCAAACGAGGGGGCTGAACTCTCTACGAGCGAATCAAACTTTAAAGTGCGGTGATTCGCATAAACGACGACAAAAACGAGGAAAAGAGTAGGAATGACGTACTTCAGAAGTTTGAACACACTAAGGATTGGCAGAAGGTGGGTGTTGGGAGGAGAAATTCGGGACGACTCGCTCCTCAGACAGACCGGCGCGAATCTCTCGTGTGAGAGAAATTTCTTTCGCGGCCGCTTGGCGAAGAAGTTTTTCTAAACGTGTTTCGGCCATGGCCATCTCTTGAGTCAAAGTGATGAGGCGATTTTCTGACTTTTTAATACGTGAAGCGACAGAGAAGAGGTACACGAAAGAAATCAAATGAAGAGTCCCGAACAGCCAAAGAAAGGGAAGCTGCACGCCGATGATCTCGGTGATTTTTAAAGAGACCGCCGGGAAGAGAACAAAAATCAAAGGAAAGGTGGCCACACTTCCGAGCATCACCAGATCGTAGAGGTCTAAACGATCTTTTTGGGCGCGGCGAATGAGGAAAATAAAATACAGCGCAAAGAAGGCGATGAGAACGAGCTTGATTTCGGGTGTTGCAAAATGTCTCATGCGATCTTTGATTCCTCTCGAATGGTTGAGATGAGAAACAAGTGGCCGATCACGCGTAACATGTAAAGAGCGGTTTTAATTCCGGCAATGGAACTCACACCATGAGTGCGGTCTCGCATTGCCGTAGGCGTCTCTGAAACTTTGAGACCAAAACGATTGATGATCGCGTAAGACACCGGCTCTGGAAAATCATGAGGGTAAAAACGAGAAAAAGTTTGAAGCGCTTTTTTATCCATAAGGCGAAAGCCGCTGGTAGGGTCTGACACCTGAAGGCCCGTGAGTTTTTGAATGAAAAACCGAATACAGGAAATTCCAATTCGGCGTGCCCATGTGGACTGATAGCCTTTACTTTCAAGAAAACGACTACCTACTACCACATTCGCGTGCGTTTGTTTGTAATGCGAAACGAGTTTCGCGATCATTTCGGGCGGGTGCTGACCATCGCCATCGAGTTGAATCGCAAAATCATAGTTCTCGCGAAAAGCCCATTTGATCCCGGTCTGTACGGCTCCACCAATTCCTAAATTTTCGGGAAGTCGCAAAAGATGAACGGGTAAATTTTGAGCGATTCGAGCCGTGGCATCTGTTGAACCATCGTCCACGATCACGACATCAGCGGGGAGTTTGAGGCTTTGAATATTTTGAATGAGCGATTCCAATCCGCTGGCTTCGTTGTAACAGGGAATGATGATGGCAAAACGCTCTGACATAAGCTTAGACGGAACAACTTTTTGGTACGCCTTGGCAACAAATTGGACTCCGCGTTGTGCGCCCTGATCAAAGGTGACAGAGGTAGGGAGCTAAGGGATAAAAACCCCTCGTGATACCAGTATCTTTTCAAAAGAGATCCTCCCTCGGGTGGGTCTTTATTATTTTACTTCCCCTCTTGGGCCAAATTTTTGCTTCCTCCTATGTGTGGTCTTGGAGGCTCGTCGTTTTTTATTTAGGGGCATGGGTTCTTTTTGGTATACCGGGCTCTCTTTTTTTAAGACGTATTTTGCCGGATGTGGATTGGTCTTACCGAGCCTTTGCGGCACCCGCTTTTGGGTTAGTCGGTTTTTCAATCCTCGTGAGTGTTTACGCTCCACTGGGGGATCATTTCTATGCTTCCGTTCTTTTGGGAGTTTGGATTTTGCTCACTTTTCTTGTGTTTATCTATGATCAAAAGCGTCCTCTGAAAGTCACATCGATTACGAGCTCTGATTGGAGTCGTATTTATATGGTGGGACTTCTCCTTGCTGTTTTTTGGTTTTTGATCAGCAAGTGGTACAACGCTTTACCTCATCACCACGCAGATGTGGATTCGCAGGCCTATACGGTTTTTGCTTACCTCATGGATAAGTTTCAAAGTTATAATCAGCTCGCCTTGAAGCGCTATTCGACAGCCGTGGGGTTCATTTATCCGCCCGCATTTTTTGGAACGGTGGCGGGAATTCTTGGGATCACCAAAATGGGTGCGGTGGAAGCCACAATCCTGATGGTGCAATACACTTTATTTTTGATTGCGGTTGCAAGCCTTCTCACTCTCGATAGAGTTTTTAAAAATCATTGGATCACAGTCGCCGGATCTTACTTTGTGATCTCCTCTGGGTTTTGCACTCATATGTGGGGTGGTGGGTCGACCGATGCCATGGGGCTTTATTCCATTTCGATCGGACTCTTTTTTGTTTCAACCTTGCAGCTGAATTGGAAAGAAGATTGTGGAAAGCTGTTAGCGCTAGGCCTTTCTTTGGGACTAGCCATGCTCTCCAATTCTATTTACTTTTTCTACTTTGGTTTTGGTCTGGTTGCTTCGACGCTTTTTTTGCCATTTCTACGCGTTCCCAAACTTTCATTTAAAAGCCGTTTTCTTTACCAAGTGAAGGCGGGCTTTCTTGTTGGTGTGGTATCGATCGCTACGATCGTTCCTTGGGTGATTGGGTTTGCGAATCCTTACGGTGAAACAACAACAGGCTACGAAACGACCATTGAAAACACGAGCCCTCTTCATGGGCCAGCCCTGCTTGTGGAACGTTTGCAGGCAAGAGGTTGGCGGCTCAGTATGGATGTCGTGATTGCAGGAGTGGGCTTGCTCACTCTCATTGCGTTTGGCACTTACACGAGTCTTGTGGCGGCAGGCTCACTCTTTTTTATTTTTGTCCATTTGCAAGCCGATTGGATTGCGAAGTGGTTATGGCTTCCGGGTTATCACGTCACTCTCAAAGAAGCTTCGGCTTGGGTGCAGGTCCCTTATATTTTTCGAAATCATGAGCCTTTTTATTTCTCTTGGATTTCGGTAGATGCATTTATGGCTCTTGCGGCCGCAAGCATCGCCTATTTCGTGATTCGTTTAGGCACACGCCTCATCGGGAAATGGGGAGTCGCTTTGCCTTTTGTTTGCGCTATTTTATTCGCGAGTGTGGTACCACAAAGATTTTGGGTTCAACCCTTTGTGAGCTATGCCGGTGCGCAAGTTTTTGAAGTACCTATGGATCTCGTTCAGTTTGTGCGCGAAAACACCGATCCCGAAAGCACCTTTATCATTACGCCATTTTACATGGCTTCTTCTGTTGAAGGACAGCCTCGCATGTACGGTTGGGCTTGGCTCTCGCCGATGACTGAGAGAGAAGCTTTTGAAGATCGCACTTTTGCTTTTGTCAGATTCTGGAACGGTGTTGATGAGTTTAATAAGGCCATCAAATTGGATCCCAAGTTCCAAAGACTTTTAGAGCTTCATAAATATTTGTACTCTGCCAAATACACGACCGTACCCGAGGGAGAGTTTCAAAAAATAGGCGTCACCCATGCAGTGATCCCGCGAGCGATCTTTGACCGCGTGAAAGATCGAACAGACATCGAAGTGATGTTCGAATACAAAGACTCCGTCGGTGGAGCGGGTCTACAAGACAAAGACGGCGGATATTTCATCCGTTTTAAATAATTATTTTTCTAAACGATACACATGCATGATGATGTCTTGAGGTAAAAGACGCATCACGGGCGCAAGAAGCGCGAGTACGAGCCATTGGGCGGCTAACACCACTGGTGATTGTTTTTTTGTCATCGCAAGCCGATTCCATAAACCCTTCACCTCAAAGGCGGGGAGAGTGGTCTTCTTCACAAGTCGAAACCCGGATTGAACCAGAAGCTGCTCGAGATTTTTGTCATGGAAATAAGTGACATGAGGACTATGAAACTGTTTTTGCCAAAGGCGTTCGTAAGGCCCATGAAGTCCAAAGCGTGAAAGCACAGTCGCGAGCCGATAAAAAAAGCCACGGCTTGAGGGCAGAACCAACACGAGATGCCCACCGGTCGAAAGATGTTTTCGAGTGGCTTCCACCGCTTCTTTCACCGCGGGAATATGCTCGAGCACATCATTAAAAGTGAGAACATCAAAAGTTGAGTCAGCATTAAGACAATCAGGAAAAAGACCGTTGATGACTTGAAGACCTTTAGAGCGGGCTTTCTCGGCAATCGGAGCTTCCGGTTCAATCCCTGTTGGTAAAAGAGAATAACCTTTTGAGGCTTCTAAAAACCAACCGTAACCACAGCCCACATCCAGCAAAGACTTCCCTTTAAGCGGAGTGATTTCATTTACAATGTTAAGAATATTTCGCGCGTAGGTTTTACGAAGTTCGCCGATGGCCTGAAAACGCTGAGCCTCATCGAGATCGCTGCTCTTTTCTTCCCAAACAGCCTCATTCCAAAGTGTGGAGCGAAAAACTTCGCACTGAGGACACTTCGACACCCAAGGCACATGTTGGGTTTTTGGTGCGTGTCCGCAGACCACGCATGAGAGTTCGATTGAGAGATTTTCTTGGGCCATGACCCAAGAAAATCCATTTTGAGAGTGCTGTCAAGGGAGCCTTAATTAATTTTATAGACTTCCCAGTGAATGTCGCGATTACCAAGTCCTTCATCGGTTAAAAGTGAGGAGTTGGTCACTGTTCCATTTGTGTCTTGAACGTAAAAAAGACGAAGAGTTTTCTTGCCAGTAGTGGTGAAACGAAAAGCTCCGCAAACTTGGAAAGGCGTTTGGTGAGTAGAGTTGGCAACCGCATAGGTATCGTCAATACGTGTATTGCCTGTGGCAGAAATAGATTGAGAGGCATTTGGTGTTTCAACAATTTGAAACACTGTGCCTGCGCTACCGCCTGCGCCGGTATCAATATTATGAGTGAAGCTTACACATGCTCGGTAAGTTCCTGGAAAAGGGATCTCGAAGGCTACGCCGACAGATTCGTCACCCGCTGCACAGGTAAGTCCCGTGGAATCGTTGGTGCTAGAGCAAGGAATGAGTGCTGTCGCACTATCACCATTTAGAGTCATTTCGAGCGTGCTATTGCTCATTCCTGTATAGGAACTCACGTCAGCTGTACCCAGAGAAATATTCCCGAGAGATGAGTCATTAATATTAGCATCAATGAACCAGGCGGCATCATTTAATGTGCTCGAGAGATATACCCATGAGCCATCTGCAGCACGTCCCCGAAAAGCGCCGGACGCTGAATCAAAAATAATAGAGCCAATAGGCGATGACCCTAAATCTCCAGTCCCTGCGTGAGAAGGGGCTATGAGTTCCATAAGATTTTCCAAGAGATTTTTATCAGTCGAATATCCAATGATTGGAAGAGCAACCAGTAAAGCACAAACAAATAACATTAATTTTTTCACAAATCCTCCTTATTGATTTAGTGAATATTGTTTTTGGACTTCCAAGATTGTGCGACGACAAAACATATGTAAATTAAATTAATTTATTAAATTTAAAACTCGACATTAGTAGAACTGCATCGTGTTGCTTGTGGTGCGACATAAACATAATTAGATTAGTGGTGTATACTTTGAACAAACTTGAAGTTTATACAAAACAAACTACTTACTTTTCGTTGAACGACCCTAACGGTACGGGGTTGGTCGGGCAGATAAGAAAAAATGCTCTATAACACTGCTAGTCAATGGCTTTTACATCATGCGTAGTATTGACCGATGAAATTGATGGGTCTACTTTGTTCACCATGAAATACAGAATCTATTTCCATATCGACGAGGTCGCTCGGGACTCCGTAGTGGCGGCGAATTTAAAAGCGCTATTTGCTCGTCAGGATATTCAGTTAGTGTATGGAAATCGATTAACTTCAGAAGCACTGAAGTTCTCTCAGCCTTTTGATCTGCTTATTTTTCCTTCCGTAGACCTCATAGAAACGACCTATCCAGTAGCTTCATCCATTGACGTACCGATCATGATTTTGCCAACCGAAGGCATTGGCATGAATGATATGAAAAGATTTTCTGTCCATTTTTTAGGGCTACAATACGTCTCAGGGAAGAAAGATTGGGCGAGTAAAGTCACAGCTTTTTGTTTTTGGGGGAGTGAACAAAAAAGAATCGCTTCTCAAATTGCTCCAGAATTAACGTCTAAGTTTCATGTTGTAGGGCATCCTCGCCATGATAAACGTTGTCTCGCGCCTAGTAAGGAAGCGACAAGTCCAAAGCCGGTGGGTTTTCTTACTCGCGTGGATCTTCTCAATACTTTTGATGACCGCAATGTTCTTCATCACCTCTTTCATTTAAGAAGAGTGACGGGCCAAGAATATTGGCTCACCGAAGGCCGAGATATTGAAGATATCATTTACACAATGTGTTCGGATGCGCGAGTCGGTTTTGGAATTACTCAGGCCATGAAAGATCACGGGGTTGATTTTCAGTTACGAGTTCATCCTCGTGAGAATCGTAACGTGTGGAACAATCTACTTCAAAAGAGCATTCGCGCAGGGACGTTAGCTCCTTGGGATCAACCGTTTATGCATTGGTTGAATTCGGTAGGACATATCGTATCTCCGCCATCTACGAGCTTCTACGATGCTTTTGTTTTAAAGAAAAAACCCATCTGTTATGAGCTTTTGAATCCTCATCGCAAACATCACTGCATTGCGGGTTCTGATGATGAGAATCCGATTTTACAATATGTCTACAGACCCGAAACCTCCAAAGAAGTGATTCGATTTCTGGAAGAGCCTGTTTTTGTCGAAAAGATCGAGCCTGCTGTAGAAGAGTTGCTCTTTAAAGAAACCAATTATCCCTACTCTCAAGGTTCTCTTGATGAAATCGTGAAACTTTGTCGCGAGCACTTAGGAACACGTGCGCCGAGTAAGATTTCTGACTCTATGATGTACGAAGCAAGAACTCGCTATCGTCGCTTGAGATTTGTGGCGGCGAAAAAAATCCGTCAAAAAACAGATCAAAGCGCTATTTTTGACTTAGATTCTAAGCGCCAAGCTTGGATCGACCATTTAACCCACACCGAAATCTAGAACTGTGAATGTTATTTAACTCATTCAGTTTCTTTGTTTTTTTTCCGCTCGTAACAACCCTTTATTTTTTATTTCCACATCGCGCACGTTGGGCTCTTCTGTTATTTGCAAGCTGCGTTTTTTATATGTGGTTTATCCCAGAATACATTCTTATTTTAGCAGCGACCATTATAGTGGATTATTTGGCTGGGATTTGGATTGAAGAGAGTTCGACAACTCAAAAGAAAAAGTTCTATTTCATTTTTAGTATCATTACGACCTGCCTCATTCTTTTTGTTTTTAAGTATTTTAATTTTTTCAACTACAGTGTTGAGAGGCTGGCACATGCTTTAGGGTGGAACTATCACGTTGAAGCTCTGCAAATCATTCTCCCCATTGGACTTTCTTTTCATACCTTTCAGAGTTTGTCTTATGTGATTGAAGTGTACCGAGGGCACCAGAAGGCCGAGAGGCATTTTGGCATTTACTCCCTCTACGTCATGTTTTACCCACAGCTTGTAGCGGGACCTATTGAGCGACCACAAAATTTGCTCCATCAATTTTATGAGAAACATGACTTCGATGCCGAGAGAGTGGCTGATGGTCTCAAGCTGATGATTTGGGGTTTGTTTAAAAAAATAGTGATTGCGGATCGCCTCGCGCTTTTTGTGAATCCTGTCTATGACAATCCTGCATTACATAGCGGTCCTATCTTGACGATCGCGACAGTCTTTTTTGCATTTCAAATCTATTGCGATTTCTCTGGATACTCGGACATTGCTATAGGGTCTTCCCAAGTGATGGGTTTTAAACTCATGGACAACTTCAATCGTCCGTACTTTTCAAAGTCGATCGCGGAGTTTTGGAAACGCTGGCATATTTCTCTTTCCACCTGGTTTCGAGACTATTTGTATCTAAGTCTTGGAGGCAATCGCTGCTCAAAGCCGCGCTGGTGGTTCAATCTCTTTTTTACTTTTTTAGTGAGCGGTCTCTGGCACGGAGCCAATTGGACTTATATTGTTTGGGGTGGGCTTAACGGATTTTATCTGGTGTTTGCACTTTGGACCAAAGAGGCTCGCTCTTCGATAGAGAAAGCGGTAGGCCTACATCGGCCCTCATTACTTCGAAAAGCTTGGAAGATCGGAGTAACCTTTGGTCTCATTTGTTTTTCATGGATCTTCTTTCGTGCTCGCGATATGGAAACCGCATTCACTTTGATTCGCGGATTAAGGCAGGGGTGGAGCACGAGCTTTTTAAGCTCACTCACTAAGACGGGCTTTTCGACATCTCAATTTATTCTCTCTTGGTTGCTACTCGCTTTTCTGATGTTCATTCATCTTATTCAAAGACATGGTTCTATTCGACACATGCTGAAGGACAAGCCTGTTTGGGTGAGGTGGAGCATTTACTATCTTCTAGTTTATGGAATTTTGCTGTTGGGAGTGTTTTCAAAAAATGAATTCATCTATTTTCAGTTTTAAAATTCTTATTTTGCTACTTCCGGGCGTCGTTGTATTTCTATTGGGCTTCCAACTGTTAAAGAGTTCCCGGGAGCTCTATGTAGTCGAAGATTTAGTTGCCTGCCAAGCGAGCCAAGAAAGATGTTTGATCGGTCTCAAATACACAAATCCTGTGGTTCAGTACAAATTTGCTTCTGTGGTCCAGCGACGTCCTCAAGTTCTCGCGTTGGGAACCTCTCGAGTTATGGCGTTTCGCGCAGACTTTTTTAAACCTTCCACTTTTTTTAATGTCGGCGGAGCTGTTGGGAATCTGCGAGGCTTTTCGACCTTCCTCAATCGGTTACCCAAGGAGGCAAAACCTGAGCTTTTGATCGTAGGTTTGGATCAAACTTTTTTTAATAAGAACAGTGATGGAATGTATGTCGACAATGTTCCTTATTACCTCGAAAAATCCTACACTTGGGACTATCTTTTAGAGGAAGGGTTTAAGGGGTTACGCGAGGATGTTTTTGTTCATGGAACGCTTCCAAGTCTTCAACCGATCTTTGGTCCTGTTCTCCCACGCTCTATTGGTCTGACGGCCTACGAAAAAGGATCAGGTTTTATCAACGATGGAAGCTATTATTACGGACACATTGTGCAAAATCCCGATCGATCTCAATTAGAGGACTATGAATTTAAAAGTACATTGAATCGAATTCGACATCAGAAAAATCTTTTTGAGGGGGGCACCGAGGTAAATCCTGAAGCTCTATCTGTGCTGGAAGAGTTTTTAAATTTATGTCGTTCCAGAAATATTGAAGTGGTCGCGTTTCTCCCGCCGTATGCTCATGCGGTGTATGAGGCTTTAAAGGATTCAGGACATCATTCTTATATGGCGAAAATTTATCCTGCACTCGAACCTCTTTTTCAAAAGTATCATTACACTGTTCATGACTTTAGTGACCTTCGAGAGCTTGGTGCTTCCGATCGTGAAGTCACCGATGGTTTTCATGGATCCGAAAAAACCTATCTCAGACTGTTTTTAAAAATGCTTGAGACAACTCCTATTCTCAAAAAGTATTCAGCTGATCAGAATTTTCTCAAAGAACGGCTCGTGCGAACGACGAATGATTTTACGGTTTTTCCCGAAAGTCCGTGACTTGACCTTAGCGCCTTATTGCATCTAAGTTGGTGATCTATGAAACGCGACGTTTATCTCTCTACCGGTGGCTTTTCTGGTGAACCTGCTTCTTCAGTAGTGGAAGCTCTTTTGGATCACGGTCTTACCCATTTTGAATTAAGTGGTGGAGTGTGGCGAGAAGACTTGCTAGGGGAACTCAAGAAATTAAGTCAAAAAGCATCTTTGCGTCTTCATAATTATTTTCCGCCGCCTGCAGTTCCCTTTGTTTTTAATTTAGCTTCCCCGAACCCCGAAGTTCAAAAATTGAGTCAGGGTATGCTTCAGCAAGCCATCGAATGGTCGGCGGAGTTGGGGTCTGAGTTTTATGGTTTTCATGCGGGATTTCTCACAGATCCTAGCGCACAAGAGCTCGGACGAAAGTTCAACTCACGTCCTCTCTTTGATCGTGAGGAGGCTATTCATCGGTTTGTGGATGTCACAGGTCAGTGGGCCGAAAAAGCAAAGATCTATGGGGTAAAGCTTTTGATCGAAAACAACGTGCTCTCGCCCTTCAACTATAAAGAGTTTGGACAAAATATTTTACTCATGGTGACGCCCGAAGAGTGCAGAGACGTTCTGAAACAGCTTCCTGGAGTAGGCCTTTTACTGGATGTCGCTCACTTAAAGGTCTCTGCCCAAACTCTTGGTTTTTCTGCAGAATCTCTGTTCCCAATATGTGGAGAGTTGATTCAAGGTTATCATTTGAGCGACAACAACGGTCTTGCTGACAGTAATGACGCTTTCACTATGGATTCTTGGTTTTGGAAGCACATGAACAGAAAGCTTCAGTATTATTCGCTAGAAGTGTACTCGAAGGATCCTGAGATTTTAATGCGCCAAGTTGAACTCTGTCAAAAGCAGCTGCAGGCTTTCTAAGCTTGAGCTTACTGCTTCGCATTAGCTTCTTCGATGGGTTTTGCTCCCACTACCTGAAAATGCTAAACGGTAATGCTGGGGTGGGTGACTATGTTGATCTGTCGTGACGATGCGAGCGTGATTGATGCCATGAGGCTGATCAATCAGTCAGGTAAAGGCATTGTTTTTATCGTCGATAAAAATGAGCAGTACGTCGGTGTTTTAACCGATGGAGATATCCGTCGCGGAATCATTCAATTCAATAATATTCCTACAAGTGTTGGTGAACTCGTCAATCGCTCGGCCGTTTCGTTTCCTGAAGGCACGACCGAGTCCGAAATTATTCAATCTCTCAAAGCCGCCGGAAAGCCCTATGTTCTCATGGTCCCTCTTTTAAAAGACGGTAAAATTGTTCGCATTGTAGAACTTGAAAAAACTTTTTACGCACCGATTGCAAATCCCACTTTGAATGGGAACGAAATGCTCTACGTTTACGAATGTGTCACGACGGGATGGATTTCTTCTCAAGGCCGATTTGTGCGTGAACTCGAACGACAGTTTTCAAAAAAATATGAAGCTGCTTACTCTACAACGGTGATGAACGGTACGGCCGCGATTCATTTGGCTCTTGAAGCTCTCGGCATTGGAGAAGGGGACGAAGTGATTATTCCTTCTCTCACTTTCGCAGCATGTATCAATGCTGTTCTTCAAGCGGGTGCAAGTCCGGTACTTGTGGATGTTGAGAGAGATTCTTGGTGTATTTCGCCTACTGAAATCGAAAAAAATATTACCGATAAGACCAAAGCCATCATGCCAGTCCATCTTTACGGACAGGTCTGTGATATGGATGCGATTCTTGCGATCGCTAAAAAACATCAATTGTTCGTTGTCGAAGATTGTGCGGAAGCTCAAGGGGCCAAATACAAAGACAAATACGTTGGAACGATGGGCGACATCGGTTGTTTCTCCTTTTTCGGAAATAAGATCATGACAACCGGTGAAGGCGGGATGTGCACAACTTCTCGCGAAGATCTCCATCAAAAAATGCAAAAGATGAGAGATCACGGAATGTCCCGTGACCATCGCCTCTACTATCACGATATGGTGGGTTTTAATTACCGCATGACGAATTTGCAGGCGGCCATTGGACTTGCTCAGATGGAACGAGTGGATGATTTCCAGGCGCAAAGAAAAAGAATTCAAAATAAATACAACGAAGTTTTATCGAACGTTCCGGGTTTACAAAAGCAAGTCACTCTCGAAGGCCGGGAGAAAGTGTGTTGGCTCGCTTCTTACTTACTGACGAACAATGTCCTGACTCGTGATGAACTCATTCTTTTGTTGAAGGCTAAAGGGATCGACACTCGTCCGTTCTTTTTCCCTCTTCACATGATGGAAATTTACAAAAAATATCAGCGATCAGAGTGTCCTAACTCCGAATTTCTTTCGCAGGCAGGATTTAATTTGCCCACTTTTATTGGCTTAAGCGATGCGGAAGTTGAAAAAGTGGCTCACATGATCGAACAGCTTCTGGCTCAAAATGCTCTTAAGTCTCCTCATGCACCAACGCATGTGGAGCTTCTGAATCTCTCTTGAGGTGACTCTATGGATTTTCAAACTCGTTTACTAAAAGCGATTCCCGGCGGAGCCCACACATACTCGCGAGGGTTCGATCAATTCCCACAAAATGCTCCACAAATTCTTTCTCGTGGCAAAGGCTGTTATGTCTATGACGACAAAGACCAAGCCTATCTCGATTTTGGAATGGGACTACGTTCGGTCACGATTGGCTACGCGGAAGAACGAATCAATCAAGCGGCTTTTCGTGAGATGGAAAAGGGGAACACCCTTACTCGTGCCACAATGGTGGAGCTAGAAGCTGCTGAAAAATTTTTAGATCTTATTGAAGCCGCCGACATGGTGAAATTTGCTAAAAACGGTTCTTGCGCCACCACTGCGGCGGTGAAACTCGCGCGTGCGTATACGGGTCGAAAAATCATCGCTCGCTGTCGCCAACCTTTTTTCTCTTTTGATGACTGGTTTATCGGTTCGACGGATATGGCTCACGGTATTCCTGATGAAGCTAAGTCTCTCACACAACAATTCGGTTACAACGATTTAGCATCCCTCAAGGAATTGGAAGCAAAACACCCTGGCCAAATTGCTTGCGTGATTTTAGAACCCGTAACGAGCGAAAAACCAAAAGAAGGTTTTTTAGAAAGCCTGCGAGAGTTCTGTACGCAAAAAGGCATCGTCCTTATTTTTGATGAAATGATTACGGGTTTTCGCTGGCATCTTGGTGGAGCTCAAAAATATTTTGGCATCAAGCCTGATCTCTCTACCTTTGGAAAAGGAATCGCCAACGGTTTTCCTTTAGCAGCGGTCGCTGGCAAACGTGAGATTATGCAGCTTGGAAGTACGGAAATTCCCGGGCAGGAAAGATTGTTTCTTCTCTCGTCCACTCATGGATCTGACATGGCCTCTTTTGGTGCCTTTCTCGAGACAATAAAGTTTATGGAAGAGCATAAGGTGGTGGAAGAGCTTTGGAATTTTGGAGAAAAGTTTTTTGCACTTTTTAACCGTCAAATTGAAGCGAATAAGCTCAAAGATTTCTTCAAGATTGAGGGTTATCACTGCTCTCCTTATTTCGTAACGAAAGATCGCGATGGCCAAGTGTCATTGCCTTTAAGAACCGTTTTTCTACAAGAGATGGTGAAGAGCCAAGTTCTTATTCCTTGGGTGGCCTTGTGCTACCGCCATAAGGACATCGACTTAACGAAATTGGAAGAAGCCGTCTCGAAGAGCCTCAAAGTGTACGTGAAGGCTCTAGAAGACGGGGTCGAGAAACACCTTCTAGGTCCTGCGGTAAAACCTGTTTTTAGAAGGTATAATTAGGGGTTTAGCTATCTGCATTAAGTGAATTTTTTTGACTTAAAAAGTGGCATAACGCTAAATGACTTTTTCTTTCTAAGGGGATCCGTGTCGAATCAATCTGTCTATATCATTGCGGAAGCTGGAGTAAACCATAACGGCGATCTTCGCTTGGCGAAGAAGCTTGTGGATGCGGCCGTTGAAGCAAAAGCAGATGCCGTAAAGTTTCAAACTTTCCGTGCAGAAAACTTGATCGTTCAAGGAGCCGCGAAAGCGGAATACCAAAAGATCACGACAGGTCAGCAAGAGTCACAGTTCGATATGCTAAAACGTTTGGAACTCTCTCTTGAAGGGTTTCGGGAACTCAAAGAATACTGTGATCAAAAAGGGATTGAGTTTATGTCGACTCCTTTTGATCTTCCGAGCATCGATTACTTAGTTGAGTTAGGCATGAAGACGATGAAGATCCCTTCAGGCCAGTTGAACGATTACCCCTACTTAAGAAAAGTAGGGCAACTGGCTGGAGATGTGATTCTTTCAACGGGCATGTGCACTCTGGAAGATATTGAACAGGTAGTTCAGCTCCTTATCGAGTCGGGAACACCAAAATCTAAGATCTCTATTTTACATTGTAACTCCGCTTACCCGACACCTTTTGAAGATGTGAATCTTCGAGCGATGAATACCATCAAAGAACGTTTTCAATTAGAGGTGGGTTATTCGGATCATACGCCAGGGATCGAAGTGAGTTTGGCAGCCGTCGCTCTTGGAGCAAGGATTATCGAAAAGCACTTTACACTTGATAAAGAGATGGAAGGTCCTGACCACTGTGCGAGCTTAGATGTCGATGAACTCAAAGCGCTCGTCAGCGGAATTCGCCATATTGAAAAGGCTCTAGGTAGTCCAAACAAAGATTTAAGTCGTAGTGAAAAAATCAATCTGGTCGCCGCTAGAAAATCTCTTGTAGCCAAGAAACCAATTCGTCGCGGAGAAGTTTTCAGTGAAGATAACTTGGCGGCAAAGCGCCCGGCGAATGGTTTGTCTCCCATGTTATGGCCTCAAATCATTGGTCAGCCAGCCTCCCAAGATTATTCACCAGACGATATGATTTCAGAAAAGTTTTAAGGGTAGAGGTCATGATGAACTTTAAAGGACAATTAAACATTCTTGGAATCTCCGCGTTCTATCACGACAGTGCAGCGGCTCTCATCTCTGATGGCGAAGTTTTAGCAGCCGCTCAAGAAGAACGGTTCACAAGAAAAAAGCATGACCATGAGTTTCCAATCAATGCGGTGAACTACTGCTTAAAAGAAGCAGGACTCACTTTAGATGACGTGGATCACATTGTTTTTTACGACAAACCCTACTTAAAGTTTGAGCGTCTTCTGGAAACGTATTTTTCATACGCACCAAAAGGTTTGAAATCTTTTATGAAGGCCATGCCATTGTGGCTTGGCGGAAAACTCTGGATCGATGAACTCATTCGCCGCGAGACGGGTTTCAAAAAGGAAATTCTTTTCACGAGCCACCATGAATCTCATGCGGCCAGCGCTTTTTTTGCTTCGCCTTTTAAGGAAGCCGCCGTTTTGACTCTCGATGGAGTCGGTGAGTGGGCAACGACTTCGCTTGCCTATGGAAAAGATAATAAAATCGAATTCCTCCAAGAACTCAGATTCCCTCACTCCCTAGGTCTTTTATATTCGGCCTTCACCTACTTCACTGGTTTTAAAGTGAATAGTGGAGAGTACAAACTCATGGGACTCGCTCCTTACGGAGAGCCTAAATACGTTCAAAAAATCAAAGATCATCTCATCGATATTAAGCCCGATGGATCTTTCCGTTTGAACATGGAGTACTTTGATTTTTGTACGGGCCTGACGATGACCAACTCTAAGTTTGCCGATCTGTTTGATGGTCCACGACGAGAGCCCGAATCACAACTCACTCAGCGGGAAATGGATCTTGCGAAAAGCATTCAGGTCGTCACAGAAGAAGTCATGATTCTCTTAAGTCGTTCGATCCAAGCGATGACCGGCTCCGATTATTTATGTCTTGCTGGTGGTGTAGCTCTGAACTGTGTAGGCAACGGCGCGATTTTAAAAGAAGGCATCTTTAAAAACATTTGGATTCAACCAGCGAGTGGCGATGCGGGCGGCGCCTTAGGGGCAGCTCTCGCAGCTTACTATCACCACTTTCAAAAAGAACGAAAGCTTCCTGACACTCCGAAAGATTTTTTAAAGGGTAGCTATCTTGGTCCTACTTACTCGGATCAAGAGATACGTAGCTTCTTAGATTCCAAGTCGGTGAACTATAACTCCGCTTCTGATGATCAAGAACTTTGCAAACAGGTTTCAAAACTCTTGGCCGATGGAAAAGTTATTGGTTGGTTTCAGGGGCGCATGGAATTTGGCCCTCGTGCCCTAGGAAACAGAAGTATTCTTGGTGATCCTCGCTCTTCGGATATGCAAAAGAAACTCAATTTAAAGATTAAGTTTCGTGAATCTTTCCGTCCGTTTGCTCCGAGCATTCTCCGGGATGACGTGATTCAAAACTTTCAATTTCCGGTGGAACAAGACAGTCCGTACATGTTGATCACGGCTCCCGTAAACGAAGAGATTCGTTATCAAATGTCCGAAGCAGAGCAAAAGCTTTTTGGAATTGAAAAATTAAATGTCCCTCGCTCCACTTTACCTGCGATTACGCACGTAGATTATTCTGCGCGCCTGCAAACGGTGACGAAGGAAGATAACTCTCTTTATTTCCAACTTTTAAATAGTTTCAAAGAACTCACGGGATGTTCGGTTTTAATCAATACGTCTTTTAACGTTCGTGGTGAGCCGATTGTGTGTACGCCGGAAGATGCTTACCGCTGCTTCACGCGAACAGAGATGGACTACCTGATATTGGGCCGTAATATCATTGATCGTACGAAGCTTCCAGCTCAGGCGATTGATCTCTCGTGGCAAAAAGAATTTGAATTGGATTAGGAGCTTCATATGACAAAAGTTAAACCTGTTGATCCTAGAAAATTTGGTAAATCTGTCGGTCTTGTTTTTTTAGCGATTGCAGCAGTATTATTTTTCTTAGGGAAAACGAACGGTGCTTATGTGACGGGTGTGATCGGGAGTTTCCTGATTGCCATGATGCCTTTTCCGCAGATTCTAGGGCCTATCAGTCGTGGCTGGATGAAAGTGGGCGCGGTGATTGGCCAATTCAATATGCGATTGTTTCTAATTATCGGATTTTATTTTATTATTACGCCGATCGCATTGTTCTTTCGATTGATTGGGCGCGATGCTCTTACGAGGAAGTTTGATCCGAAGGCGACTAGCTACTTTTCGCCAATGGAACTCAGCCCTCATTATAAAAAACCATTCTAAAATTTTTGACCTAAGAGTTTATCTAAAGAGACATAACCCTTTTCCACCAGAAATTCTGCCCATTGCCAATCGGTAGGCGTGTCGATTTCTAAAGTTGCGGGTCCCTCTAATAAGTAGGGGATTGTTTTCGGAGTGTAGTAGGTTTTGTTTTCTAAAAATGGCTTCCACTTAGAGATATAAAACCCACCGCTTGGTGTGACTTCGATGGTTTCATCCTGGCGGCGCTTAAAGCCTTGCGTTTGGATGCGCTTAGCAATTTCTGTCAGATACGTTTTCATCGGTTCAATGTAAAAAGTCGAAGGTTTTGCTTCTTTGACCGCAACGGTGGCCGAAGCTTCAGGATCGGCAAACAATTTTTTGACCGCTTGTGCGAGATCTTCAGCCTTTACAAAGGGCGATGTAGGTTCAAGGAGCCCAATACCATCATAAGATTTTTTTTGCGCCACTGCATGTTGAGCCGCGTGTAACAGCACATCTGTGGATGAAGCGGTGTCATTGGACAGCGCCTCAGAGCGAAGAAATGGTACATGAAGGCCATGTTTCTCGGCGAGGGTTTTGTATTCTAGGCTATCGGTGGAAAGCCAAATATCCTCTTGAGGAAAAAGTTGTCGGGTGCTGTAGTAACGATAAAGAAGAAGCGGGAGTGAGCCTAAAGATTTAATATTTTTATGAAGAACAGATTTAGATCCTGAGCGAGCGGCAATCACCCAAAGAATACGCATGTTATTTCGCCTCGGCAGGGGAATATTTTTTACTATGGGTTTTTAAGAAGCGATCCATAGCTTGCACGGCGAGCCTGTAGCCTTCAGCATTGTAGTGATTATTAATTCTTAGTGGGAAGAGCGACAGTGGGTCTGGATGCTGTGCAAAGACTTCTTTATGAAGATCAATAATCGGTATTTGAAGGCTTTGCACTAGTTTGAGAATTTCTGCTCGGTTTTGATAGTTAGCAGGAGCCTGAAGTGCATAAGTTGGCCACCCAGGTAAATAGACAAAATAGAATTCTGCACCTTGCTTCTCCACTTCCGCTTTTGCTTTTAGCAAGATCTGACGAAAAAGATCAGGCGGTGGTGTATTGGAATCTTGGTAGTTTTTTTTCTCTTTAAAATGAGCAATGACACGCTTGATGTGAAATCTCAAATCATAAAGAGTGCTAATGCGACGGAGGTTAAAAAGGACTTTATCCTTTGGTGTTTCGATATATCGGGGAGCATCGAGAGCTTGTAAAAGTTCAGGTTCTTTTTTCTTATAAATGTCTTCTGTGAAAGATTTTGCAAAACGATCTTTTTTGTCGTTGTCGCGGTAGAGATGTTGGCTAAACTGATCATCCTCATAATATTTTTTAAGAATGTCGCTCCAGCTTTCCCATGTATTCATGTCGTTGATGTCATTTTCAACATAATTCCAAAGTACAACTTTCGTTCGAATATGGGGGATGTATTCACGAATTCCTCCTAGCATGGAATAGGGGCCATTGCCCCACATGCCAAGACTGATAGTCTTTTTTCCAAGCGATTCGAATACTCCGCCGAAGGTTTCCGGCGTGGGAACGCAGGCGCCATGAGTAAAGGAATCTCCAAGCAAAACAACATCAATTTCTTTATCATTCCAACGATCAACAAGGTTATTAAAGCCTTTGGAGTCGCTGGTATAATTGGCGAATTCGCCACTTTCATTACAAAATACGGTGTAAACTTGAGATTCTCCTGAAAGCGGAATCAGATTATGTTTTTTCGTCTTGTCGTGAACCACGTCTTTAGGGACCAGCGCCATACTACTTGGAGTGTTGTTACGACGGAGCTCCGCTAACACTTGCCAATTGGTTCGGGTATCAAAGTGGGGTGGAATGGGAAAAATTTCATCGGGATATTTAAAAAAGAGAAACACAGTGATGGCATAGAGGCCAAAAACGAAAATGCCAGCAGGCACAAGGAACGTAAGCCACTTTTCTCGGTTAGAGCGCATCAGAAGCCTCCATCAGTCGGCGATGTCGGCCTTCGACATCAAAGAGGTCAGCCCACTTACCTTGATCCGAAATTTTCCCCTGATTTAAAATCAGGATTTGATCACAGGTCTTTAGTGTATTGAGGCGATGTGCGATCATTAAGATGGTCGTCGTAGACCTAAGGTTTTCAATGGCATCGCGTACGGCTTTTTCAGATTCGTTATCCAGAGCACTTGTGGCTTCATCTAAGATCAGGAGCCGAGGTTTGCGAATAATGGCGCGAGCGAGCGCCAAACGTTGTCTCTGTCCACCAGAGAGCCGAACACCACGGTCACCAACGATCGTTTGGTATTTTTCAGGACAATCTTGAATGAAACTATCAGCGTGAGCGAGGCGAGCGGCGGCCATGACCTCTTCGTCGGTGGCATCCAGCTTTGACCAGCGAATGTTATTCATAATCGTATCGTGAAAGAGAACATTCTCTTGAGACACATAGCTGATTTGTCCACGCCAATGCGCAAGACTCATTGTTGCGAGATCTGTTCCGTCGATTAAAATGCGTCCTGACTTAGGGCGATAGAGTCCGAGTACAAGATCAACCAAAGTACTTTTGCCACCGCCAGAAGTTCCAGCAAGACCAATCATCTGGCCCTTTTGAATATCAAGGTCGATGTTCTGAAGAATAGGGCGAGCGGGATCGTATTCGAAAGAAAGATTTTGAATGGAGATTTGACTTAAGAAATTTTGTGGCCGACCGAGATCAATTTTTTCTTCCTGGGTTTGGCAGTCTTGAATGAGTTTCAAGGTGCTTTCAAAGGCCGGCGCTTGTCTTAAAAACAAATTCCACATGCGTTGCAATTCGAACACGCGCGGGCTGAGACGAATAAAAATCACAAGCAAAAGAAGAAGTTCGCTCCCTTGTACTTTTAAAAATTGGGAGGAAAAATAAATACAGAAACAAAGAAAGACCACGCCCATAGGTTCAGAGAAAGCTTTAATAGAAAAGTTATTCACGGCACTTTCAATGGTGGCTTCGGCCAGTTCATCGGAGCTTTTGCCAAATTTTTCGGCGGTCACTTTTTCGGCGTTTGTGGCTTTGATAATTTTCGCCGCTCCAATATTTTCATTCACTTGGCTCGCGAGAGATTGGTTGATCACAGTCAGTTGTTCGCCGTAACGTTTTCCGTCAGAGATGATTCTCTTTAACACAAAAGTGAGAAGAGCTGCCGATACGAGAAACACAAAGGCGGAGGCCGTGCTCAGTTTCAAGGCAAGGCCGATATAAACAAAAGCTAAAATCAAATACACAAAAGCAGATGAGAAATATAAAAAAGCGCTACCGGCGCGCTCGGCTTCGGTGATGATCTGGTTACCAAGAATTCCATGAGACGACTTAACGAAAAAAGACCAGCCTGACTGGAAATAACCTTCAAACAATTTTTTTCTGAGCTGTGATGTGAGTTCGTAGCTGGTGCGTGCTCCAAGGCAGGAGCTCCAGAAAGTAAAAATATTCTGCAAAAGGACAAGAGTGACGAGAGTCGCACAAACCGTAAGAAGGTTCAGAGGAAGGCCCAGGAATTCATAAAAGCTTTTGAGGTAAGCGCCAAACTGACCGTCGGCATTCCCGACTCCTAATTGTGACATCATGGGAAGAATGAGCGTCATTCCGAGGCCATCGAAAATTCCGGCAAAGGTACTCAATAGCAACACACTCAAAGTGGCTCGACGGTTGTGCTGCCAGAGGTAGCGCATAAAAACTTTTAATGAACTCATGGGGGACCAAATTAGCCTAGAACCTTGATTTTTTGTAGACATTTCCCATGGGGAGATGAATAAATATGTTTTGAAAATGTGGGGTTAGTCATGTCTAAAATGACCGTCGTTTCTGACATTTGGTTTTTTTTGAAAATGCGCAAAAAGCTTTGGCTCATGCCGATACTTTTGCTTCTGGTTTTGCTCGGAATGATTCTGACGTTTTCGCAGTCCAGCGTCTACGCCCCCTTTATTTACACACTGTTTTAGCCAGGGTTTGATGGAAAACTATAAGTCACTTTTTGATCTTTCCAAAAAGACCATCCTCGTCACGGGTGCGACAGGGTTTTTAGGGAAGAACTTTGTCTTAGCCCTCTCTCAACACGGTGCAAAAACTCTTATTGTTGACCGTCAAGAAGAGGATTGTGAGCGCCTTGCGAAAGAGTTAAAAAGTCAGGGGCTTCAGGCAGAGGCTTGCCCGGTCAATTTGAAAAATCTAACGGAAATTCAAGCTTGGTCGAAAGATCTTTTGCAAAAACATGGTCCAATCGATGTGCTCGTGAATAATGCAGCCGTAAAGCCAAAAGGATTTTTTGATCCCTTTGAAAGTTACACTCTCGAAACCCTTCGTGAAGTCATGCAAATCAACTTCGAAGCGCCCGTGGTGATGAGCCAAATCTTTGGAGGTCTCATGGCCAAAAGAGGTCACGGTGTGATTGTGAATATGGGATCCATCTATGGATTCACAGCTCCCGATCAACGTATTTACGAAGGCTCCTGGCATGAAAAGGTGAACGGCCCTCTCAATACGCCGGTCTCTTACGCCGTCTCGAAAGCAGCCGTTCATCAGCTGACAAAATATCTCTCCACTTTGTGGGGCGCGCAAGGAGTCAGAGTGAATACCCTCAGTCCTGGCGGCGTTTCCGAGGGACAAAATGGTCCTTTTCAAGAAAAGTATTCGCAGAAAGTTCCACTTGGCCGTATGGCAAAAGTGAATGAGATTGTCGGGCCTATGGTTTTTCTGTGCTCCGATGCCGCTGACTACATCACGGGCCAAAACCTCCTCGTCGATGGGGGCTGGTCGGTATGGTAAAGTCTCCGATCATCATCCATTTGCAAGAGCTCACGGAAGATCCACGAGGTCTCAATGACAGTTTGGAAAATTTGTATCTGCAGGGGGGCTTATACGAGCTTCGCTTTCAAGCAGATCACTTAGAACTTCTTGAAAAAACTTTTGATTCGATCATTTCTAAACATGGCGTCAATGACACTCGTTTTACCTATAGTCTGAATGATTCTGGCGAGCAGGACTCGAAGAAAAAAGACCTCTAATAATCCCCCCAAAGCCAGGCCCATTAAGCATTCCAACGCTATGCACCTTAATTGTCTTCTGAAAAGCATATGATATAAATTTGAAATTCAACACTTCTCAATAAAACGTAAAGGAAGTTATGGCTTCGAAAAAAGTTGTAAAAATCGGTGATAAACTCGTTGGTGGAGATAATCCTTGTTATCTCGTTGGTGAAATTGGGATCAATCACAATGGTGATCTCGAAATCGCAAAAAAGCTCATCGATTACTGTGCGGTCTTTGATTTTGACTGTGCAAAGTTTCAAAAACGAACTCCTGAACTTTGCGTTCCAGAAGCCCAAAAAAATCTCGTTCGAAAAACTCCTTGGGGAGAGATGACTTATCTTGAGTACCGTTACCGCGTAGAATTCAACGGCGGTCAGTACCAACAGATTGCGGATCATTGCGCGAAAAAGAATATTCACTTCAGCGCTTCGGCATGGGACATTCCAAGTCTCGAGTTTTTAATGCAGTTTAATATTCCGTTTATCAAAGTTCCTTCAGCTCTTATCACAAACAAAGAACTTCTTAAGGCCGTGGGCCGCACCGGAAAACCGATTGTGATTTCTTCCGGCATGAGCACCGTTCCAGAAATTGATGAAGCCGTGAACACGTGTTTGAGCGTGACGGAAAATGTGATTCTTCTTCATTGCCATTCGGCTTACCCCGCTCCTCTTGAAGAATTAAATCTTCGTGTGATCCCAACTTACATCGAACGTTATCCAGAATGTGTGATTGGTTACAGCGGTCATGAATTTGGACTCGACACCACGATGGTAAGTGCGGTGTTAGGGGCACGATTCCTTGAGCGTCACATCACGGTGGATCGCACGATGTGGGGAACGGATCAGATGTCTTCCGTAGAACCACAGGGCATGTACAAACTTGCAAAAGATGTTCGTTTAATCAGCAAGGCTCTTGGCGATGGTCAAAAGCGTCTTTACGATTCCGAACTGCCTGCGCGAAACAAACTTCGAGGAAAATAAGAGGTTCTCCATGACTCCGACAGAATTAAAAATTGATTTTCCGGGTATTCAAACGAGACTGACAAATAACGAAGTGGATCAGATCGCGGAAGTGATCAAGACCAGCAAGACTCACACAATGGGTCCAAGACTGAAAGAGTTTGAAGAAAAATTCGCTCAGTACATTGGTACAAAGTATGCGGTGGGTTTAACCAACGCTACTGCAGCCTTGGAACTTGCGGCTCAAGTAGGTGGTGTTCAAGAGGGTGACGAGGTTCTTTTACCAGCTCACACGTTCACCGCATCTGCGCTTCCATTCCTCAAAAGAAAATGCAAACTCGTTTTCGTCGACATCGATCCAAAAACTTGGGTCATGGACATGGCGGACTTTGAGAAAAAAATCACCTCCAATACTCGCGCGGTTGTTGCAGTTCACCTCTACGGTTTACCCCTCGACATGGATCGCCTCATGCCGCTTGTTCAAAAAAATAATCTTTTGTTAATTGAAGATTGTGCTCAAGCTGTAGGGGCGAAGTACAAGGGTCGACGTATCGGAAGCTTTGGTCATTTTTCTTGCTTCAGCTTTCACTCTCAGAAAAATCTTCCGACATTGGGCGAGGGCGGAATGCTCACAACCAATAGTAGCGAAGCCTACGAAACGATTTTGGGACTTCGAAAAATTGGTGCCCGTCCTTTTAAAAATCAAGAAAAGTACTGGCTTCCGGCGATGACCAACATCATCGAGGCGATGCCAGGGGAATTCCCGGCAAACTATGCTCTCACAGAGATTCAATCTTTTGCAGGAACTTTGATTTTATCTCGCCTGGATCAGCTCACGGCTCAAAGAAAAAAACAGTTTGATTACATTGCGACTCAACTCAAAGATTTCCCAGAAATCCAATTCCAGAAAGTGGAAGAGGGTTACGAGTCGGCCTATCACTTGTTGCCCGCTCGTTATGAGGGTTCAGGGAACGGGAAGAACCGTAACGATTTGATCGAGCTTCTTTACAATAAGTACGGCGTGAAGTGTGTGACTCAATACTTGCCACTTTATAATTATGAGCTCTTCCAAAAAAATGGCTATACACAGAAAACTTGTCCTGTTTCTGATAAATTTTTTGATCAGATGATCTCGATTCCATTTTGGTCGGATATGGAACAAGACAAATTAGAACTTCTCACGCAAAGTTTGCGTTCTGCTCTGCAAGAGCTAAGGAGCTAAGAATGATCCCGGAGTTTCGTAACTTTAAACTTGTTCCTCATATGATGTATGCACCCGGTGCGATCACGCAAGTACGTAAAGCGGTCGAAGAAAAAGCTCCAGGACCTTGCGTTTTTCTCATCGACAGTTATTTCAAAAATTCTGATATCACCAATCGTATGGGCGTGAAGTCTGAGGACTTAGTGTTGTTTCTCGACACAATTGACGAGCCGAAGACTCAACTCATCGATCAACTTTGCGAAGATATTCGTGCGAAAGTAAAACCAAGCGCTATTATTGGTGTGGGTGGCGGAATCCTTATGGATCTCGCAAAGGCCGTTGCAGTTCTTTATACAAATCCTGGTAAAGCCGAAAATTATCAAGGTTGGAACCTGGTGAAAAATCCTGCGCTCTACAAAGTGGGAGTGCCTACAATTTCAGGAACGGGTTCGGAAGTTTCTCGAACAACTGTACTGACGGGCCCTACAAAAAAGCAGGGGATCAATAGCGATTTCTCTCTTTTTGATCAGATTGTTTTAGATCCAGAAATCATTAAATCCGTTCCAAATCCTCAAAGATTTTATACAGGTATGGATTGTTATATCCACTGTGTGGAATCTCTCTGCGGTACATTCATTAATGATTTCGCCCGCGCTTTTGCGACGAAAGCTCTCGATCTTTGTGAAGATGTGTTTCTTGGAAAAGGCACTGACGGAGATTTGATGATGGCCTCTCTCATGGGTGGTTTTTCTATCGTTTACTCTGAGGTGGGCGTTTGCCACTCGCTCTCTTATGGTCTGAGCTATGGTTTAGGTTTTCACCATGGTGAAGCGAACTGTATAGCTTTCCAATATTTAGATGAATATTATCCGAAGCATGTTCCTCAATTCCGCGCGATGCTGGATAAACATCGTATCGTTTTAAAGAAGAACGTCATGAAGGATGTCAGCCCTGAGTTACTAGAAAAAATGGTCGATGTAGCTTTAACGATGGAACGTGCGCTTCACAATGCGCTTGGGCCTGAGTGGAAGACGCTCTACAGCCGCGAGAAGATCAAATCGCTCTACCGAATGATGTAAGAGAAGGCTGTGATGGGTAAGGTCGTACATGAATAAAACAGTAGCGATCATTCCGGCCCGTGGCGGAAGCAAAGGGATTCCTCGAAAAAATCTCAAAAACATCTGCGGGTTTCCGCTGATCTACTGGTCGATTGAAGCTGCAAAAGCTGTTAAAGACATTCATGAAGTTTACGTTTCAACCGAAGATGCAGAAATTGCCGAAGTGGCCCAAAAGTACGGAGCCAAAGTTCTTCATCGTCCGGCGGAATTAGCTCGTGATGATTCCACGACTCTTCAAGTGCTTGCTCATTGCTTAAAAGAGGTGAACGCGCAAACACTCGTGATTTTGCAGCCGACTTCCCCTGTACGAAAGAAGGCGACTCTTGCACATGCCCTCGAAAATTTCTTCTCTGGCGATTATGATTCTTTAGCCACGGGTTATGTGACGAAACAGATCGAATACGGATCTCACCAGAACCTTCGTCGTCAGGACATCAAAGGTTTCTTCTACGACGACGGAAATATCTATATTCATGATCGAAAAGTCATCGAAGCCGGCAGGTGGTCGGGCGAGAAGATTTTCAAAATGGAACTCTCACGTGAAGAGCAGTATGAGATCGACGATGAAGTGGATTTTTATGTGGTGGAACAACTCTTAAGGCAGCAGCTGCATGCAGGCCAAATCTCTACTGATTTCTTAAAACGTCTTCGTCAAATTCGTCTCTTCGTTTCGGACGTCGATGGTGTGATGACCGATGGTGGAATGTTTTATGACAATGCAGGTGGAGAGTTGAAAAAATTCAACACGTTGGATGGTAAAGCGATTGAGCTCTTACGCGAATGTGGTCTCAAGGTCGCTATCATGACAGGCGAATCCACCGATGCCGTTGAGCGAAGAGCAAAAAAATTAAAATTTGATTTTCTCTATCAAGGCTGTACGAGCAAAGAATCCAATCTCGAACAACTCTTGAAGCGATTGGAATTAAAACCTCACGAGGTTCTTTTTGTGGGTGATGATCTTGGAGATCTCAACGTTATGAAACAAGTGGGAGTGGCGGTAACCGTGCCGAATGCGGTTCAACAGATCAAAGAGATTTCCCATTTTATGTGTAGCAAAAAAGGTGGCGACGGAGCTCTCCGCGATATCGCCGAGTGGATTCTTCTCGCCCATGAAAGTGGTTTCTAATCTCCAGAAGCCTTTTTTACTTCTACAGTTAAATCCAGATCTGCTTCTCGAACCATATCTGAAATGACTAGACCAATCCATGATTCAGCAGATTCATTGAGTTTTTTTGCAATTTTAGCGGCACGCTCTAAACTTGGTATACGACGTCCCTTTTCCAAATCACACAGGCTTTGAGGAGAAATGCCCAGCTTTTTTGCAAATTGTTTTTGGGTTAATTCCTCACCTAGTCGATAAGCCTCAAGAGAGTTACCAAAAGTGAGAGGGCCATATTCCTTTTCCAAATCAGAAACTGTGTAGTGTTTTTTAGTACTCATGTTTTGAAACCTCCTCAATAGAAACGATTTTTATATTTCCTTCTTCATACTCTACATAAATGGCTCTATAGCCCTTCGAAAGTCTAATAGACCGCTGTCCCTGCCTTTGGCCGCGAAGAGGTTCATCATGATAGCCTGGAATTTTTCGGATCTCTTCAATGCCGAACTTTTCAACGTCGCGAGCCCATTTGTTAAGCTTACGAACAATAAAATGAGGCAATTTCCTCAGCTCTTTAATGACATTTTCAAAGACAACGCTAGTCTTCATGATTCTTTATACGTCAAATTGACGTATATGTCAAATGAAGAAACTGTATCGAAAGGAATAAAATCTAATCGCCTGACGACAAGAAAAATGCCACGCTAATTTGGCAGTCGAACAACCAGTGCCGAGGGTTTCGCAACGTAGGTAATGTGGCAAGGCGTTGGCGTTTTAAGGTATTAAACATCCATGAGAGCTACAGGCTCTGTACGAAGTGGGTTTTCAGGAAATAGATCAGCAGGCAATTCTGCCGAAAGATCAAACTTCTCTCTCCACTTAGAGTCCGCGCAATAAATGCGATACACGGTCAGCATTGTAAGAAGGGCATCAAGCGAACTGGATTTCGGCGTTCGACCTTTGAGAATACTTTGGTAAAACTCATCGATCTCACGCTCCCAAGAAGGATCATGTACAAAACGAATCGTTTTTTCCATCGGGTCACCGCTACCGGCTTCGTTTTTGTAAGCGATAGAAATCGTTTCCGCACCGTAACTTTTTGTACCTGATAAAATTCCTGAGAGAGTGATGGAACCTTTTTCGAGCGCCATTTCTAAATGAAAGCGATGGCGCCATTGAGTGGCAGAGGAGTGAAGCATGCCCACGACACCTTTATCTGTTTTCATGAGTGCATAGGCATTGTCTTCCACATCGTGGTTCCAATAGGTGTTCGAAACAAAAGAATGAATTTCTGAGAACTCTCCTGCGAAGAGTCTCATCATGTCGACCATGTGAATACCTTGATCGAGAAGGATCCCGCCACCCGCGATCGAACGTTTAGTTCTCCAGTCGGACTTGAAAGACAACATCTGAGATTTTCCGTAAACCCCACGGATGTTGATGAGCTTTCCTAGTTCCTGCGAGTGAATGAGGCGGAGCGCTTCTTGAACCGAATCATGATAGCGGTGGTTGAAACCGTACATGAGGCGAAGCTCCGGGTTCGCACGTTCTACGCGAATCACGCTCGCGATGTCTTCGATATCTCGTCCTGGAGGTTTTTCACAAAAAGTGTGAAGCCCTGCTTTAAGGCCTGCCATCGTAACTTCTGCTGCGATGTCATTCGTTACACAGACAAAAAGGACATCGAGGTCTGCATGTTTTAAAAGGTCCGCGTAATGAGAGTAATAGTGGAGGCCATCATCAAAAGTGCCAGAAGTTTGAAATTTTTGATCGCAAACCGCGACCGTTGTGAAGCTAGGATGTTGATCTAAAAAATCACGGCGTCGTTTTCCTACAACTCCGTAACCTGCAATGCCCACTCTTAATTTCTTCATGCTGTTCAAACTCACTTGCTGTTTTGAGCCGACACTTCCCAGGAATCGTCGGTTTCATTTAAGCATTTCATATCCACCTGACCACCGGCAGCTCGCACAATCGCGACTCCTGCGGCCACATCCCACATGCGAATACCATACTCGTAATAAGCCTCTGCCTGTCCTCTTGCAACCTGACAAAGGCTTAACGATGCGCAGCCCCACATTCGTATTTTTTTGAATTGTGAAACCTGCCTCGCAAAAGAGGAAACCACTTCTGGAAGGGAGGAATGCGAGGGGATTCCGGTCATGAGGGTGCCTTGATTTTGTGAGCGATTGCTCACTTGAAGACGCTGATCGTTGCACCATGCGTTATCATTGATGATACCTCGGAATTCTTCCTGAGTTTCAATGTTTCTGACCACTCCTAAAAGAGGGTCTGATCCCTTACAAAATGCGATGGAGATTGCCGCATTTTTTTGTTCCCGGTGCCAGTTGTAGGAACCATCAAGAGGATCCACGATCCAGTGATAAGAATCGGGTCGTTTGAGGCCCTTATGTCTTTCCTCGGAAAAAACGGGGAATTCACTTCGTTCTTTGAGCCAGGTATGTGCGTATTGATCGAGGGCTTGATCTAGCTCCAGCTTGATGTCGCGGCCCTCTTGAAAAAGAACGGTTTTCTGAGAGGAAGAGCGTGCCATCGCGGCCATTTCCCTCGCTAAAACGCGCGCCATTTCTAATTGGGATTTCAATTCCTCAAGGGTCATATTCAAAGGTTTACTGTTCCGTTTTAGAAGGGGCAACAAGTGATTTGACATATCTGTAGGGACTGTTTGATATAACTTTTATGAAAGAACAGGATATCAGGCCTACAAGCATTATGGACGAATACATTCGTCTGAGTCTTCTCGATACAGAGAAGTATTTTGCGGGTACGGTATTAGAACCTCTTGCCTGTGTGGCTTGTCATTCGAAGAACACAAAAAGTGCGTTTCAAAAGGGCGGGTTTAATTACGAAAATTGCCAAGACTGCGGAAGCCTTTATCTTTCTCCAAGACCCTCTTTAGAAAGTTTCGTACGCTTTTATTCCGAGTCGGAATCGAGTCATTACTGGGCTCACGAATTTTTTCCTGCGGTTGCCGAGAAACGTCGCGAACTCATTTTTAAACCTAGAGCCACTCGCGTGGCCCAAATGATGAAAAGCCGGGGGATTACTCCTAAGCGCGTCACCGAAGTCGGTGCGGGTTTTGCCATTTTTCTTGAAGAGTTAAAGCCTCATGTGAGTTCGGATTGTGAATTAATTGCGATTGAACCCGGTCAAGAGCTTGCAGAAGTGTGCCGTGAAAAAGGTTTTGAAACGATCGCTCTTCCTGTGGAAGAAGTGAAGAATGCGCCTCTCAGCGATCTCGTGTGTTGTTTTGAAGTGATCGAACATGTGCATGATCCGATTCAGTTTTTAAAAAGTTTGTTTGAACTCGTACGTCCTGGTGGACTTCTCATTACAACGGGTCTCGGGGTTGACGGTTTTGATATCCAAACTCTCTGGCAAAATTCAAAAAGCATTTCGCCTCCCCATCACATCAACTTCGCGAGCGTAAAAGGTTTTGAAAAACTCTATGCACGTGCAGGTTTTTCTGAAATCAGTGTTGAGACTCCCGGTAAGCTCGATGTCGATATCGTTTTGAATTACTATAAAGATAAAAAAGAAGCGCCACCGGCGTTTTTGTCGCTTTTAAAAGAACGCGGACCAGAGGCCCTTCAGGCTTTTCAAGATTTCCTCGTGAGTCAGCGAATGAGTTCGCACACTTGGATCAGCGCACTTCGCCCAGAAACTGAGCCCATTTAACTAAATTCGGATCGAGATGGAGCCATTCATGAACTTTCAATTCTGAAGGAGAATGAAGAGCGGTCTCCAATTCTTTTAACGTTCTCACCATCAAATGATACTTATCTCTCGGTAGTGGACTGTAATCGAGTTCGGTGTAGGAACCCATTATAATCGCTCTACCACCCGCCAAAGTTGCTTCGACAACCGCCGTGGAAGAGTTCGTGCTAAGTACCGTTGTTTGCTCATGAACCCAATCACTCACACCACCAGTGGTCGCGAGTTGATAAGAAAAGGGAAGCTGAATTTTTTCGATGAGATGTTGGATGCCAAGATGGACATGAGGTCTCAAGATAATTTCTTGAAACTGTGAAAGTTTTTGTTCCTGCCAGAGCTGTTTGAGCCAACGCAGAGCTTGTTCGTTTTCACTCTCGCGAAGAGTGGTGAAGAGGACGAGACGTTTTTTCTGATTTTGGATTGGTGAGGAGTTTCGTTTCATCAAATGACGAACGGCTTCGACTTCGACAATGTCAGCATCTTGGAGATCACAGTTTTGAAGCATATGGGTTTTTGCTTTAAAGCCCGGGACTAAAAAGCGATTCACCATAGGACGTGCAAAACGGGGTGCCGCCCATTCCGATTTAGGTGTCAGCATGCGCATGTCCATCTCACGCAAAATTACGTGGACATTTCCGATGATTGCGCCGCCGTTAAAACGTTTCCAAGCGGCAACAAGTGCGGCTTGCCACGGTTGATTCTCGAGAGGGAGAAAGAGTGTACGAGGTTTTTTCATAAAAGCGGCGGCTTTTTGAGAAGCCTGCCAAGTGAGTAAGCTTGTGGCTCCCCACGGTCCGCAGAGTGAGGCCCAAGTCGCATCTTCTAAAAAAGGTGCAAAGGAAAGCTGAGCGTACGGAGTTTTAGCGTGAGGACGGATTTGTTGGAGAGCTTGATTCACTTTTCCAGATCGTGTGAGAAGTTGCCAAGAGGTTTTCAAACAATCAGAGAATTTTAAGAATTCTTCCAAAGCAAAAAAGAGATTCCCACTTTTCCGTAAATCTCGAGTGGCTTGAAGAAATTTAGTCATGGTTTGAGGTTCACGATCAGCCGCCATCACGAGATGGGTTAACTTCCCAAACTTCGTTTCCATGAGGTTTTGCGCGTCTTTCCAGTAGTTGGAGTGATAACGACCTAAAGCAAATTCTTGGAGATCAAAGTTGGGAAAGAAAGAAAACACCACTGGCGTTTGAGCGGGAAGGGTTGGCTGGTTTGTTGCCGTCTTAAGAATTTGTCGACCAGACTTCGCCCAAAAAAGAAGCGGCCATAAAATGCCTTTGAGCAGAGTTACAAATCTTTTTATCGTCTGTGTGATCGAGGATGATTTTTTTTTCTGAAAGATCTGCTGGAGTAGGGGATCATTTCCCACATATTCGACCTGCGTCCAACTATTTTCCTTCATCAATTGATCTAAAGCGAGGAGTTTAAAAACCCGAAAGAAGTGGGGCTTGGTGAGATCTCGTTCAGCAATGAAGCCGAGCCACCACTGAGAAAAATCTTCTTCTAGCTTTAAGCTTTCAGCGAGATTGGCTTTTTGAAAAGCGAGTTGGCCTGCCCACTGAATAAAAAAATCGCGACACTCGTATTGGGTTGCGACCACTTTCTCTTCGAGAGAAATCAAAGAACCTTGAGACGGTCCTGACCAAACGAGACCAGTTTCTGATGAATCAGATGCCAAGTCGGAATGATCAAAGAGACGAATCATAAGCCCCTTTATTTATAAAGAAGGTATCGTAGATGTCCTGTGCCAAAACGTGCTTCGAAGTAAGGATCGTTGGAGTAGATTTCTGGTGTGATATCTAATCCTTCAATTCCAGCCACCGGCTCGATTTTTTTGAAAAGTGGCTTTGCCCAGCTTTCAAAAGTATCGCGATCTAGTTCTTGGTACTCTCCGTACATATGATCCACAATGCCTTGAAGGCGGAGATCCGAAACCACGTCCTTCCAAAGAGAAAGCATCGTTTCAAGAGGAACATCGTTCAGTAAGTTACGAGCAAATTCCCAAACTTTAAGTTCTAGGCCGCCCTTACCCACAAGCATGATGAACATCACGCCTCCTGGTTTGAGGACGCGAGCATGATCTTCAAACATGGTTTTCAAATCGCTCTTTGTATGGTGAATAACGCCGTTAGAAAATACGATATCAAATGTGTTATCTGCAAATTGGCTTAAGTCTTCACAAGTTCCTTTAACAATTTCGATGCGCTCGTCGCCGGCGAAACGTTCTCTCAGAACATTCACTAATTTTGCACCTTGATCGAGACCCACGATTTTTTTAGGACCGTATTGTCGCATTTCATCGATGTAGCGACCAGGACCACAACCGGAATCAAGAATTGTCGCGCCCTTGATTTTCTCAGGACCACCCCACATTGCATAAATTTGAGCTAAGCGATCTCGTGCAATTCTTTTGGAGATTTCAAAACGTTCGTTTTCTGTTGTTGTAGTCCAACCTAAATCAAATCCTTGAGCTGTACGTGTCCATGGGTCGATTTCCTTAGACTGGCCATCTAAAGGGAACCAACCTTCCTGGCCAAGATGTTTCATGGCTTCAAGAGTGGAAATCCAGTAGTCGACATCTTTTTCTAATTCAAAAGGAGATTCCAAAGTTTTGATGAGATAATCAAAGCGCCACTTGAGAGAGACCACAATTGTTGGTTTTAAACGGCGTAAAAGTGGGCTCTCAAGTTGTCGGGCAAGGTCGAGCAAAAGATCCAATTTGCTGTGAAGAACTTCGGCGCGGTTTTTATGTGCACTAGGAATTCGTTTGTAGGCCTTATAAAGGTCGAAATGTTTGGCCTGAGATTCAATAGTCTCCATGAAAATTCCCCCAAAAGTTGATCAATTTTGAATTCATTAATTTGATATGGCGAGAGCGCGGATTCAAGCGAAAATACGTTATTTGCGGGTTTTGGCCCGTAGCATTAAGTCAGCTTTTTTCTTCGGTCGCGATAGGAGAATTAAACAATAATTCTTGAGACTTCAACTGCTCTTCGTACTTCTGTTTAAAGTAATGATAACGCTCGAGAGCTGTGTCCATCTCGCTTTTCGCGCGTGAGAGGAGAAAACGTTTCGCATTCTCCTGAACCTCTTGAGCGCGGTTACTCATGGTATTGATTTGGCTGAGCATGATCATGCGAGGATCGCCGGAAATATTATGGGAAGACCCGTGAATCAAGTTTGCATGAAAAAAGAGAGCATCGCCTGGTTTTGCGTCGATCACGTGAAGGCCGTGGCGTCCCGAAAGCTCATTCATCGTCTTTTCTGGAATCGTGAACTTTTGAAGACCGTTTGTATTAATAAAAGGGACGTGTTCGAGAAAACCTTCTTTATGACTGTGAGGAATCACGTGTAGAGCCGCGTTTTTGATGGAGTGGTTATCCATGAACACCATACAAGACATCATGGTGTCTTTGGCATAGCCACGCTCTTTCCAGTAGGCATAGTCCTGATGGTAATACTCGGCGGTCCCATACCAAGCGGCTTTCAAATTCACTTTGCTCGACCAGATGTAGATTGGTTCACCTAAAAGTTGTTCGGCAATTTTGAGTGTTGCGGGGTCACGAACCAAATCGCCCACAGGATTTTCAGAATTTTGTAAGTATTGATAAACCGCAAGAGGCACCAAGGGTTCTTGATCGGTAAATGTTTTCGCAAGAGATTTTAAATCGTGACTCAAAAGCCAGTTTTTGGCGGCTCGCACTTTCTCCACGTCGATCAAATTTTTGATGAGGACAAAGCCCTTATCCCAAAACTCTTGATAAAGTTCGGAGTTTGGATTGATGAAAGGCGCTTGAGAATGGTTTTTTTGAGTTTCGATTTGCACTTTAACGTCCCGCTCGTAATGGAATCATATTAAATTCCGAAATGTTTGTCGGCTTTTTATCCTCAGTCTTCACAACCTGACGAAGAGATGTCTCTCCAGGTAGGATGAAAGCTTCGCGATTATCGGGATCTTCCATTAGACCCAGGGAAAGCTTGATGGCGTTTGCTAAACCATAGAGCTGCTTACGAGTTTTAAAATGGCGAATCATATAAAGTGGCGTGCGGAAAATGTCTTCAAATCTCCAGTACCACATGGAATTCAGCATTCCCATTTTCACAATTCGGAAGTAGCCGCCACGAGCGTAATCTTTTTCGATGGAGTGACCTAAAAATTTTGTCTTTGGCACTTTCCAATTACGTCGCTTGTAGTAGTGAATCGTGGTTTCACGAAGGATGTGTTTTTGCCAGAGGAGAACACGGCTCATCGGCTCTTCACTGATGTTGATGTAATGTTCCGGTGAGGCGGCATCGACGTCGGAAATGGTGTAGAGATATTTTTCCTCGTCTTCCATCGTGCTGCCAAGCAAGCCACGGCTTCGCATGTATTCGTAGCCAGGAGTTCCGGGAAGGGCTTGGAAAAGATTGATGCTCAAACGTTCTACAGGTGGTTCATCCATATCCTCAGTGGCCGCTTTTGCAAATTCGATCGTTTCTTGAACGGTGCGGTCGTTTTCGCCCGGCATACCAATCACCAACTGAATGATTGTGTACATTTTTTCTTCGTTGAGTTTTTTTGCAACATGCACATTTTGTTCTAGGGAGGCGCGTTTTTCCATCACGCCCAGCATTTTTGGACTGCCAGTTTCCATTCCAAAGTGCATGGCAACGCAACCAGCTTCTTTGAGTTCTCGAATCATTTGTGGATTTTTAAAAACGGAAGCGACACGAACTCCCCCAACGGAAAACAAAACATCTAAGGGCTTAATTGCAGCAATGAGTTCATTCACTTGACGGATATCTGAACCAAAGTTTTCATCGATATTCATCAAGAAACCAACATTGTATTTTTCTTTTAGATATTTGATTTGGTTTATGATGTGGTCTACGGGTCGCACACGATAACCTTTGTCCCAGCGATGACAAAAAGTGCAACGAGCGACACAGCCTTTAGATGTTAACAAAACGGCAGCTTTCTGACCCTTACGGTGTGGCTCAAAGGTTCGACGATCTTGCACAAAGTTAGGGGACAGTATCGGATCATGAATGAAGCGATCAAGGATGGAGGATTTTTCGAGAATTTCAAAGTTAGGTTGTCGCAGAGCAGCAGCCTCCATGGCCACTTCATAACCCGTGAATAAAAATTCGTTATTGGTGTCGATCATGGTGATGCCTTTGATCGCTTTTAACTCTTCTGTGGGCTCAAAGTTTTTGTATTTTTCAAAGTAACGAAGAAGATTGAGAGTTGGCTTCTCGCCTTCGCCAATCACGCAAATATCGATAGGGCATTTGCGGTGGAGAATTTCGGCACTAGCAGCCATATTGCCGCCAAGAATGATTTTTGTATTAGGAGATACTTTCTTTACTGCATGGGTGATTTCCTTCACATAGCGATAAGCGGTCGATACAACGGCGCTAATTCCCCAAATGTCGGGCTGTTCTCTTCTAAAAAAATCGACCACCTCTTCAAATTTGGGTCGGAAGGCATCAATGTCATAAAAGATCGGATCATAGCCATAGGGTATGAGGTAATCGATAATTGAGGTGGAGCCTACTGGAGGATAACTTGTTGGAACAGGACGAATTGGAGTCGTTGTTAACACAAATTTGATAGCCATTCACATCTCCCAAGAAGAAATAAATATAACATTGTAGGGCTGAGATCTATAAAAATGAGTTGACCGAACTCATGGACATTGCGTCGCAATATCCTGTATAGCTTGAGGCTTCAACTCAAAGGAGACGTCCTTGGCAAATGAAAGCTTTTTGATCACAGGAGCGGGTGGGCTTATTGGGCGGGCTTTGACTCAAAAAGCGCTCACTCAGGGCCATCGCGTGGTCGCTGTCGACCGTGCTCTCGAAGGAGTCGTTTCTCATCCTGAAGTTCAAGCCGTGCAAGCGGATTGCGCGAGTGATGATTTTTTAGAAACACTCAGTACTCTCTCTTTTGACCAAATGATTCACTGTGCGGCTCATCCTGGTGGGCTCTCCATGCAGGAGCCGAGCGAAAACGTTCGCGTGAACATTTTGGGTTCGATGAAACTTTTTGAGTTTTGTGCACGAAAACAAAAACGTATTTTATTTTTAAGTTCCTCCGTGGTGTACGGTCTAGCCGATCACCGCAAACCCATTGAGGAAACAGATCAGACGATTCCAGCGACCATTTATGGAATTGGTAAAGTGGCCTGTGAATCTTTTTTATCAAGTTTTGGTCAAGCCTACGGTCTTCCATGGACCTGTCTGCGTCTCTTTGCGACTTATGGAGCTGGCCATAAACCCAATCTACATCAAGGTATTCTGAATGTGTTTCTCACGCAGCTTCGCCAAGGAAATCATTTAGCAGTGAAGGGCTCTCTCGAGCGCGTAAGGGATCTTCTCTATGTGCAAGATGCTGCAAATGCGATTTATTTGGCCGCAACAAGCACAAAGAGTTTGAATCGAATCTACAACATTGGTTCGGGCCAGGGTCATACGGTGGGGGAACTCATCGAAGAGGTGGCACTTTCAATCGGAAAAAACAAAAGCCAAATCGAAGTTGAAGTTTTACCAGGTGTCGTGGGTGACACATTTTATAACGTTGCGGATATCAGCAAGGCGAAAAATCATTTTGGATTTGAGCCTCAGTATAACTTGAAATCAGGATTACAGGAATATGTGCGGGATCTTAACGGTCGTTTCTAAAAAAGAGAAGGCCTTGGATGCAAAGGTCTGTCGTCGTGCACTTTCGAGTCTCGCAAATCGCGGGCCCGACTATCGCTCCGACACCTTGATTAATCCGTGCGTTTATTTTGGCCAAACGATTTTATCTCTCACCGGAAAAGTGGGTGAGGATCCAGGACGACATTTACGATCTCGCTCGGGCCGCTATCGCATTTCGTTTAACGGAGAGCTTTACAACTACCGAGATTTGAATGCAAAAGGTCCTAAACTTGAGGGAGACTTCACAGACTCCGAAGTTTTGGTGAACCTTTTTGAACAACATACTCCTAGAGAACTTCAGTCAAAGCTTGATGGTATGTATGCCTACGCGGTGATGGACGAAAAGGAGAAGGTTCTTCGTTTTGTGAGAGACCCGCTAGGGGAGAAATCACTTTACGTTTTTGAAAATGATCAAATGGTGGTGGTGTCTTCGGAGATTCCGCCCATTCGTGCTCTCATAGGTTCGCTTTCACTTCAGCAGGATGTTTTTAAAGACTATTTTCATACACGTCACTTCATGTTCGAAAGCCAAACTCCTTACGAAAACATTCGTCAAATTCGTCCGGGAGAAGTTTGGTCCTACAATCTTGAGCAGAATCGTTTTGTTGGACGTGATCGCTGGAGTGCTCTCGATCTTATTCAGGAATCCGAATACGAAAATTACAGTCGTCGTAGTGAAGAAGACCTCACTCGCGAGTTGGACCGTCTCTTTAGCCAATGCGCCCGCGAAATGATTCCGCAAGGCCGATCTTTTGCAACTGTCGTGAGCGGAGGGATTGATTCTTCGCTTATTTCGGCACATTTGCTCGAGTATGGTCAGCCTCAGGTGCTTGTGGCCGTGAACCACGTGGGAAAAGATCAGATCAGTGACGACCTCACACTTTTTGAAAAAGCGCTGGGTAAAAAAATTGATCGTCTCGATGTAGATAAATTGAAATACGCTTGGGAAATCAGTCGTTGCCAACGTGTTTTAGGTTCACCCCTTCTCTCTCATTCCTTTATCGGGCAGAGCGTGCAATCCGAATTTGTGCGACGACAAGGTTGCAAAGCGCTCTTTGGTGGTGAGGGGGGCGATGAACTCTTTGGTGGATACGGCACTTATCTCTCTTTGCAAGCAGCAGGTGTGGATGAGAATTCGCGTTTTAGTCCTTCTCATTACACCGAATGGAAGGCGAGTGCGCTATTTCCTCGCTACGAAAGTGCATTGACGGAAGAGCTGCATCAGGTCTGGAAAGAATGTCTCGCACGTTATGCTTTTATCCGAGATTCCCAAGAGCGAACGCTGCAGGCCATGATGGCGGCAGATTTTGTATTTCAACTCCCTGCCGTGGGGCTTCGTGGTGCCGATTTGATGTCGATGATGTGGAGTTTGGAGACTCGGAGTGTTTTAGTTCGTAAACCTCTTGCGCGATTTGGTCTCAATTTACCTTTGAAAATGAAGTTAAGAGCTTCAGCGCCTACTCGTGAGCAGACGAAGTGGCTTTTGAAACAAGCCTTCAAATTAAAATATCCCGCCGAGCTGATTGTGCAAAAGCAAGGTTTCTCTGGTTTTCCGAATGAAGCCGGAGAATTTTTAGGTTCAAAAGAGGATTACCTCAGCCTTGATTTTTTAAATTTAAAAGCTTCGCAAGTGGCTGACCTCGATCGTGCTACCGAGTGGAAGCTAATGAACATGGAATACTTCTTAAGAACTCAGAATCTCTGAGCGGGTATTTACTTAAAAATTGTTTGTAATGTACATATCCATTCGTTGATCCAATTCTCATCAAAGCGTGCAAATTTTTGTGTAAAAAGATTCTTTGCTTCTACCACTTCTTTTGAATTCCACCAATCGAGGGGATGGTCAAAAATTTCGTTCACTTTTTGTGCGGCGGATTCGCTGCTAGAATGCAGAATTCCTACCTGTTTTAATTTTTCCAAATAGGGTTTTGCGCTTTCGCGCGCGGGCCAGAAAGTGTCATCCCAAAAGGCAAGCGTAGGGACATCAGAAACTAAACCCTCAAGAAAAACAGTGGTGTTGCTGGCGGTGACAACGAGACTGGCTTCACTAAACGCTTGAGTTAATTCTATAGAAGATGACGACTTTTTTAAATCTGGAAATTGCTGATCAAATCGCTTTTCTTCGGACCAACCAAAGTTTGACGGATAGAAGCGAATTTTCGATTGGGAGTAGATCCTTGGATCTAGCTTTTTAAAGAAGCGAAAGCCCGATTCGATTTCTCGTAAATTTTGTTGAGCCACTGGAAAAGGGACCATGCGATAGACGTAACGAGGAAAACTATTCCATACAACGAGCAGAGATTTTTGGCTGTTGGTTTTGATTCTTTTTTTAGAGAGTGCCAGTTTCGGTGAGGGGAGGGGGCAAAGTTTTTTGGCTTCTTTTTCTTCCGACCAACCCCAAGTAAAGTAGTAGTCTCCAATTTCTTTTTCGTGATCTTCAAGGTCTGACCAGGCTCCCGTTCCGTAATGGCCCCCATGCTGTGTGATAATCAGCTTTGAGCCCCTCTGCATTTGGTGAGCCGCCCAGATTTTAAAGTTGTCATTGGTATAATAACCATTGGCCGTCAGTATAGCCTTTGGGTTTTGTGGGAGCTGATCATTTGTTTGTTTTAAAAGATTTTGAAAAACCTCTAAGTAAGATTGAGGAACCAGCTTGATCAAATGTGGAGACAGCGAGTTTGATTTTTTTAAGATCAGAGCTTCAAAGCGAGAACGAACTTCAAGATCAGATTGTGTCGGTTCAAGCACATGAGGGAAAAGAAAAGTAGGGATGTCACCAAGACGTTTTGTTAAGTCCCATTCTTGTGAACGAGACATGTAACTAGCATGCAATATCAATTTTGGCTGTTTGAGCTGCGAAAAAAAGCGACTTGTTCTATTCAGATTTTGCTTGATGAGCCGGGAGACACTTGTGCCTAACTTTAATTTTTCTGTTGGTACAAGAGACAGGGGGGTGTTTTCTAATAGTACGTGGCCGTTTTCTTTTGCCATGGTTGCGAAAAGCACGTGATTAAAACTGTCTTTCAGGCTGTCCATGAATAAGTGTTCAAATGTATTGAAGCGAAAATCGTTTAGGGAGTTGGCGGAAACTAAGGTGTGGAGGGTTGTGTATTGCTCTGTTGCTTTTTGTATTAACTGTTGGCGATCTTCCAAAAGACCTAATGTGTATTGTAGCCATGGGCCGATGATCAGTCGCCATGATTTGAGGGGCCATTTTAGACCATGAACTTCGTTGAGAGCGTCAGCAAAGAGGGGAAGAAGGTTTTGATAAGCTTGGCGATTGGCTTTGTAGGCAGCATGAAATACTTCACGATCCTCCCACGGATGTTGTAGAACTTGAACGGGATGGCCTTTAAAAGCCTCAGGCGATGCAAAATCTCGACACCATTCTCCAAGGAGAAGAAGAGGCTCGTTTGGCTTATCTTCAAAACCAAAAAATTGTGGATCGGCTGTCGTAATGAGACGCATGCTAGGGATATACAAGCGGAAACTGGCAGAGTAAACATAGGCAATGGTGCGTTGCAAAAAACATGATTCTCACCCCGTGCTATGTTAACAAACCTCTATGACTTTAAAAGAAAAGCTTCTCAACCATAAAGCGACTGTTGGCTCGTGGGTGAGCCTTGGACATCCTGCCATTGTAGAAATCATGTGTAAGGCAGGGTTTGAATGGGTCGTGATTGACCTTGAACATAGCGTGATTGATCTTTTCACCTGTGAAAATCTCATTCGCACAGCGAGACTCAGTGGAACTCCGGCTTTGGTGAGACTCACTTCCAACGATCCTCAACAGATCAAACGTGTGATGGATGCGGGGGCCTCGGGCGTGATTGTTCCTATGGTGAAAACCGGAGAAGATGTGAAGCTCACGATCGATTCCGTGTATTATCCACCTCAAGGCAAGCGCGGTGTGGGTTTGGCCCGTGCTCAAGGTTATGGAGCTTCCTTTCAGGAATATAAATCCTCTCTTGAGCGTCAAGAGCCAGTGATCATTGTTCAAATTGAGCACATCGAGGCCGTTCGTAATATTTCTGCTATTTTATCTCATGAACTTGTAGATGGCTTTATGGTTGGACCTTACGACCTTTCAGGTTCTCTCGGGACACCCGGTGATTTTGAAAACCCTCAGTACAAGCAAGCCATTGACGAAATTCTCGCAATGGGTAAAAAATTAAAAAAATCTTCGGGGATTCATTTGGTGGAGCCGTCCGTTGAAGAATTAGGTCAGAAGATCCACGACGGATTTCAATTCGTCGCCTACAGCGTTGATATTCGTATGTTAGATCGTGAAAGTCGTAAGGCTGTTCAATTTTTAAAGAAGGATGGAATTATTTAGTATGTCGACTCTCATTATTATTCCTGCACGTATGGGCTCGACCCGTTTTCCAGGAAAACCAATGGCTCAAATTCGTGGTGTTCCAATGATTGGTCACATTTATCTCAGAACAAAATTAGCCAAGACGGAAAGTGAAGTCTGTGTTGCAACATGTGACAAAGAGATCTTTGACTACATTCAATCCATTGGTGGCAAAGCGGTGATGACTTCAGATGCTCACGAACGTTGCACCGACCGAACCAAAGAAGCTCTCCTAAAAGTAGAAGCTGAAATGGGCCACAAAGTGGACGTCGTTGTCATGGTTCAAGGAGATGAGCCGCTCGTTGTGCCTGCTATGGTAGACGAAGTCGTGTCGCCTTTGCTTCAGGATTCAAAGTGCCTCGTAACAAATCTGATTGCGCCCATTCACACTGAGGAAGATTTTAGATCTCGAAATAACGTTAAAATTGTTTTTGATAAAAATATGCGAGCTCTTTATTGCTCACGAGAACCGATCCCTTCTCCGCTTCTTGCAAAAAAACCTTATGCGAAGTGGAAACAGCTAGGAATTATCGCTTTTCGCCGAGATTTCTTGATCCAGTATAGCGAGCTTGAACCAACACCTTTGGAAATTATTGAATCTGTCGATATGAATCGCGTTTTAGAGCATGGTTACCAAATTC
Source organism: Bdellovibrionales bacterium (assembly GCA_050250255.1). Taxonomy (GTDB): domain Bacteria; phylum Bdellovibrionota; class Bdellovibrionia; order Bdellovibrionales; family DASUEL01; genus JBFWOZ01. Next base: position 45,711 of record JBFWOZ010000017.1, read on the forward strand.
AGTTAGTGCCCACACAATTTGAACTTGTTTCTGTTGACACGAAAGAAGATTTAGAAAAAGCGAGTGCGAGAATGGCCAGCGACGAACTTTTTAAATCCTATGAGGTCTCTATCTAATGGATTTTACGAAGCGCAAGTCTACGTCCATAGCCGTAACAGCGAGAGCTTTTTCGCAGAATTTACAACTTCGAAAAGAAATTGGTGAGCATTATCAGCATGTGAAATTCAATGAAACGGGGCGCTTGCTTTCTGGTTCGGAACTTGTCGATTTTTTAAAGGGCTCTGAGGCTGCGATCATCAGTTTAGAAAAAATTGATGAACAGCTTCTTTCTCAGTTGCCAGAACTTCGTGTGATCTCGAAATATGGAGTGGGACTTGATAATGTGAATTTTGAAGCTCTCGTGAAACACGATACAAAATTCTCCTGGAGAGGAGGAGTGAATCGTCGTTCGGTTGCGGAATTGACCTTGAGTTTTATTTTATTGAGTCTACGCAAATCTGCGATAGCTCATCAACAGCTGAGAAATGGAGTTTGGAAACCTTTAGTAGGGGCACAGCTCACAGGTAGAACCGTTGGAATTGTCGGTTGTGGTTTTATTGGACGAGATCTTGTGCATTTACTTAAGCCGTTTGGTTGTAAGCTGCTGGCACATGACATTGTAGATGACAAGCCTTTTCATCTTGAACACGACATTGAGTTTGTCAGTCTTGATGAGCTCATCACACGCTCAGACATTGTGACTTTGCATGTTCCTCTCAATACTTCTACGAAAAATATAATGAACGCCTCGCGGATTCAGGCGATGAAAGAAAACTCTCTGTTGATCAATACAGCTCGCGGGGGACTTGTTGACGAAACCGCGCTGAAAGCTCGGCTAAAAAAAGAAAATATGTCGGCGGCCTTTGATGTGTTTGCAGAGGAGCCTGCTCAAGATCTTGAATTGATCCATCTTCCAAGTTTTTTCTCAACTCCTCATATGGGTGGCAGTAGTCAAGAAGCTGTCATAGCAATGGGTCGTGCGGCCTACGAAGGTTTAGAGACGGCTCTCCCCATTCGTGAGTGGCTTGAAGAATATCCTGAATATAAAGCTGTATCTTCACTGCAGGCATCGTCTCTTGTCTCGGTGTCGAGTCTTCAGATGTGAGTCATATATGACGGAGTTCCTTTCACATCGTCTTTCTTCTGCGACACCTGCTTATGGTGGGCAAATCAGTTTTGAAAGGCAGATCAAATCCTCCATTTCCTCAGGGCAAAATAGTAATTCGTTTTCGTTTTCTATGTCGAATCATCTTGGAACTCATATTGATTTCCCTAAACATTTTGTAAACTCTGGAAAGTCTTTAAATGATTATCCGTCCTCCTTTTGGGTCAATCGTCGAGCTCTTTTCATAGAAATCCCCTGTGAGTTAGGTCAGTTGATAAAGTCATCTGATGTTGAATTCGCAATGAAAAAAATCAAATCTGTGGCCTTCGAAGAAAGAGATACATTATTGGTTCGTACGAGCTTCGAAAAATTGAGGCAAACAGACCAGTATTGGAGTAGCAATCCGGGCTTTCTACCAGAGGTCGCAAGTTTTTTAAAAGAGAAGTATCCGAATATACAGATTTTAGGCATGGATACGATCTCTTTGACGAGTTATCTCCATCGAGAGATTGGACGAGAGGCTCATCGCGCTTTCTTAGAAGCAGAGGTGGGTGAGCCCATACTTTTATTAGAAGATATGAAACTTTCGCCGGCCTCTTCTCCCGTTATCGAACTGACAGTTTTGCCTCTTTGTATTGAAGATGCTGATGGTGCACCATGTACGGCTGTAGGAAGATGGAACACATGAACATATTTAAAACATTCTCTAAAGCGATTCTTTTAATTCCTCTTTTGGTGATTCATTTTTTCGGAAAAATGTATAGTACGCTTTTGCAGCTCATTAAGCCAAATCTTGGTTTTTATTGGTGTGACACGATTGCTGCTGAAAATAAAAATTTAATTCAAGAAGTGATTCATAAATCCACAACGCAAGGTGAAGCGAAGTTAAAAATATACACGCCGAATTGGATTTGTAGATATCGAGTGACCAGTTTTTCTACAAAAGAACCCGAAACTCTCGAGTGGATCGATCAGTATGGTGGGAATGGTCCTCTTTTTGATATTGGAGCAAATGTTGGTCTTTATTCGATGTACTTTGCCGCTACCAAAAAACAAAAAGTCTATGCTTTCGAGCCATCATTTTTTAACTTGGCATTGTTAGCAAAAAATATTTATGTCAATAATTTGCAAGACCGTATTCACGTTGTCGCTAATCCATTAAGTGAGACAAATCAATTTTCAAAATTTTCACTTTCAACCACGGAGGAGGGCGGAGCTCTTTCTACATTTGGAGTTGATTTTGGATATGATGGCAAAGCATTGCAAAAATCGTTGGAATACAAAACCCTGGGCTTTTCGTTAGACTATCTTATTTCTCAGAAGATAGTTCCCGAACTTCCTGCGATGATAAAAGTGGACGTTGATGGAATTGAGCATTTAATCCTTGCAGGAGCTGTTGAAACTCTCAAAAGCCCAATCTGTAGAACTGTTCTCATTGAGGTCAATCAGTCATTTCAAGAACAAGCTACCAAAATTTCGGAGCTTCTGAAGAGTTGCGGGTTTAGTCCAGAATTAAACAATCTTCCATCTCAAATAGGTACCGGTGAATTTTCTGAAGTTTCGAATCAAATATGGGTTAAACGGTAGGAATTGAGGAATGGGAATTACAAGTAATCCTGTAAAAGCTATTGTTTTTGATTTCGATGGAACTCTTATGGACTCGGTGACAGGTCTTCTCGGTGAGGCCTTTGTACCTGGCGCAAAAGAGTTTGTAGAACAGTACAGTGGCCAAATTCTCTTTTTCATCTCTTCGGCCGCTTCCCAACAAAAGCTAGAATCTATTCTCGAAAGAGAAAAATGGTCGAAACACTTTAAAAAGGTGTACGGATCTTCAACACCTAAAACGCAAGCGCTTATCGAAATTTTAGAAGATTACGATCTCCATAAAAACGAACTCCTTTTTGTAGGAGATGGATTTCGTGATAACAGTGTGGCGATCGAAGTCGGTTGTCCTTTTGTGGGAGTTGCCAGAGAGGGCCAGCAATTTCCTCAGGCCATTGCCCATATCCAAAATCTTTTAGAGCTTCGCGACATCTTACAACTGAAATGAAGAATCAGACAGAGACGAATGAGTTGGTAGAAAGAGGACGGTCTCTTTTAATCGATTCGCCATGGGATATTCAGTAGAACCCATTACTTCTTTTGGTAGGTCAGGCCAGGTCAGAAGTAACCAACGCTTTTGATTCCAGTCTTTAAAATAACTTCGCGCTTCTTCCTTGGATTTAAATTTCACCGGGAAAAGGTAAGGGGCATCGACATTTTGTAAATCCCAAGCCGGAGAGAGAAGAGTCCTTTGATGGAGCTCTTTGGCCCATTTTTGCGCGTTTTGTTTTCGCGCCTTCGCTTCGGACTCAATATAATTTTTCGAAACACTTAAGAGCTGTGCGCTGAGAGGGGTTAAGGCCTCTTCGTCTCCTGGGACTGACTCTTCTGAAAGAACATAGGGATCAGAGGGCATCTTTTGTTTTTTCTGAAAATTTAGGACTCTTGTCGGCGTGAGGTCTTCAATCAAACGTTTTGCTGTCCACAAAGCATCCGTTTTGAGGGAGGCTTGCGAGGTTTTGAAAAATGGGAAAAGGCTACCGTGTCTTTTTTGTCCTAAAAGAACGGCTCCAGTAGGAAGGCCCAAAGTTTTGTAGGGACTAAAAAGAATAAAGTCGGCAACGGGCTCTTTTGTTTTTCTTAAGAGATGTGCGGCATCCTCTACAAGATGAAGATCGTTCTTTTGGCAAAACTCTGCGGTTTTCGTAAGGTCCTTTTCAATTCCAAAATACTGAACTTGTACGAAAAAGCCTTTTTTCTTTGGATTTAAAGACGAAAGATCGGGAGTGAGGTCTTCATGAAGGGGATAAAAAATAATCTCATCCCCTTGGCTTTGAAGCTTTGCGATGGGGGTGTTGCAAATGTATTCAGGAAAATACCAGGTGGGATTTTGTTTGTAGGTTTTTTGAAACCATCGGGAGAGTAGTCCAAAAGACAGAGTGGAACGAGAAATGAGATGGGCCTGATAGTTTGCCAGATTCCAGGCAAACTGATTTTTCGAATGAGGGTCAGCCCGGAGAGAACGTAAAATCTGAAACCAGGAGGGATGAGTTTGGAATTTCATGATTGAAACGGCAGGCTCTGTCTTGCAGCTTGAAGAGCGCAAGAAGTCAGCCCCTGATAAGGTCTCCACGAAAGAGGCATCGTTTTCAAAGAGCGTGTGTAATAATGGAAAGCCTCAGAAAGTAATTTTTGTTTTTGTAGGTGTCGGCCAGCGCCCCACATCACGCGCGCTTGCTTGGTTGAGTACTTGACACGATCGAGAGCCGTCGGGTTTTCAATCTGCGAATAGTGGTGTTCGATCACACGTCGAATGGCTTCCATGTGGCGTACCACGGATGCACTGGTGCTTTGCGGAGAAAGAATAAAGCTTCCGAGCGGCTCATGAATGAAACCAACACGCGCTCCAAGTTTTAAAAGACGCAACCAGAGATCTAAGTCTTCGGCAGACAAAAATTCTTGTCTCTCATCAAAACCATTCGCTTTTTCTAAAAGCTCGCGACTCACGGTCACGGCAGAAGTGCTCATTTGGTTTTCGCCAAAAAGCATGGAAATGTAGTGAAGATTTTTTTGCGTTCCGTATTTGAGAGTCTGAAGAGTTCGTGAACCTTCGCGAAGATATTCCCAGTGACAAAGAAAGTTGTAGCCCTTGCGTATGTACTCAATGGTCTTTTCAATTTTGGATTCTTCCCAAGTATCATCTGCATCTAAAAAAGAAATGTATTCGCAGGTAGCGTGTCTCCAACCCAAGTTGCGGGCACCGGCGGGACCAACGTTATTCTCAACTCGTAAGGCACGTATTTTCTCTGGATATTTTTGTTTGAGGGCTTCAATGATTTCAGGCGTACTATCGTTGCTGGCGTTATCGACAATGACGACTTCTGTAGGGAGGACGGTTTGTCGAAAAGCCGTTTCAATCGTATGGCGAAGAGTCGCGGATGCATTGTAAGCTGGAACAACAACCGAAATCATATTTGATCCTTATACTTTTGGCAAAAGGCGAGAGTTTCTTCCACAGCTCGAGAGAGTTGCGCTTCTGCAAGTGAATGATCCAGAGGAAGGCGCGATTGAATTTCTAAACGAGACTCCAGCGCTTGTTCTTGTTCGTTAGCGCTTGCGAGGGGCATTTCTAAAACGAGAGATTGATTTAAAATCTTTTGTGCTTTTTGATGTATAAGTTCGGCCATTTCACGAATGCTTTTGTTCATTCCCACAAGATTGACGATTTTTTCAGGTGAATGAGGCGTCTGAAGAGTTTGAAAAGTAGCATCCTCGACCGCAGCCAGAGAAAGAAAGTTGCGCAGCTGAAGGCCATGAGTTTTTAATACGAGTCGGCCCGTCTTCACCGCTTGTCGACAGAGATCGTTCACCAGCAACATCCAGCAATTGGTTTCTGGCAGAAGGGGTGCGCCAATGGCGTTAGACAATCGAAAAACCTGTTTCTTTTTTAATGGAGAGGCCAGCACATAATCTTCGGCCACTCGATGTGTGATGGTGTAGTGACTCATCGGCTGTGTCGGAGAGTCTTCGCTGAATTTTCCTACAAGGGGTGTACCGTAAACATGTGCTGTTGAAAAATAGAGAAATTGAGAGACACCGTTTTCTGTGGCGGCTTCTAAGAGCTGTTGCGTGCCGAAACCATTCACACGAAGCGCGAGCTCGGGGTTTTCACGACATTGTTGATCGTTGAGAGCGGCCAGATGAACGACGGCATCTACATTCTTTAAAGCCGCAGATAAAGAAGTTTTATTGAGCGAGGCAAAATCCAGTGAGGCCCACTCAGCGCCTTCGAAAACAGGGAGAGGCGGAAGAGGCTTGCGACTGGTCATACGCACCTTCATTCCCTTTGTTAAAAGAGAATGACTGAGGCGTGCGCCAACGTAACCTGTGGCTCCCGTAATGAGAACTCTCAATTGTTGGTCGGGATGACTGCTCATCCGTGTTTGATCTCCCATTTGTAAGGAATCTTGTCGGTGAAAGGATCCATGCGATCGATTTCATGAGGAGAGTGAGGAATGTCAGAGCAATTCGCGACGATCGAAGGATATTGAGCCACACCTTTGAAACCGTTCCAAACCATAGGAGGAATGGTCACGAGGCAGTAATTCTCGGGGCTTAGATAGATTTCTTGAAGCTTTTTGTAAGAGGGGCTGTCTGGACGATCGTCGTACAGAACAAGTTTGATTTTTCCGTGAGGGACGGCGTAGTTGAGAGTCATTTCTTTATGAATATGCCACGCTTTGATTGCGCCCGGTTCTACCGCTGAAAAATAGATTTCACCAAATTTTTGAAAGAGGGGGGAATCATTTCGGAGCATGTGCATGATTTTTCCGCGTTCATCAAGAATTTGTTTGAGAGGAGTGATTTTCACTCCTTGAATCAAGCTTTCCATGTTTTCTCCTACACGTTCATGAAACGTGCAATTTGTTGTCGTGTGAGCTGAACGAGATTCTCTTTTTTGAGATAGCCGCCGTACCATTCTGCGGTGGCCTGGATGGTCTCATCAAAAGACCAACGCGGCTGCCAGCCCAGTTGGCTGATGGCTTTGTCACAGTTGAGTTTTAAAAGTTTTGTTTCAACTCGTGCAGGCTCACCAGATGATTTTTTAAAACTAAAGTCGTGCCCTTGTTTTGCGAATTCGGATTTGAAAGCCGTTACAAGTTCTTCAACGGTTCTGAAATTTTCAAAGCGAGGTCCAAAGTTCCAAGCTCCCTCAAATTGTTTTGGAGATTCGGTGAGATGAACCGCGAGTTTCATATATCCGCTGAGAGGTTCAAGGACATGCTGCCAAGGCCGCACGCTCAAGCTATTACGGATTTCGAGAGGCTGATTTTTTTGTAAGGCACGAGCGAGATCGGCGACGATACGGTACTCTGACCAATCTCCTCCGCCAATAACGTTCCCAGCACGAACGCTAGCAAAACCTAAGGAAGATTTTTGGAGAAAGGACTGTCCATAGGCGCTGAACACAATTTCGCAAGCCGCTTTTGAAGCACTGTAAGGATCATGCCCACCGAGTTCGTCGCTCTCGCGGTAACCCCAGTCCCATTCTTGGTTTTTGTAACACTTATCGGAAGTGACAAAGATCAACGACTGAATACTTTTGGTCGCACGAACGGCCTCTAGCAAATGTACAGAGCCCATGATGTTCGTTTCAAAAGTTTCTACGGGATTATCGTAAGAGGGAAGAACAAGAGGTTGTGCGGCTAAGTGAAAGACATAATGTGGCTGAAACTCTTCTATCGCTTTTTTAAGTTTCGCGAGATCACGGATGTCAGCCCGAATGTCCGTGATTTTCTCTTTGAGTCCCAAAAGATCGAAGGCGTTGGGCTCAGTTGAAGGATCTAAAGCATAACCGCAAACTTTGGCGCCGAGTTCGGTGAGCCAGAATGAAAGCCAAGCCCCTTTAAAGCCTGTGTGACCAGTCAGGAAAACTTTTTTACCGCTGAACGCTTTTTGAAAGTCTACCAGTTGACCCAAGGAGCTTTTCCTTTCGCGTAAAGATCATTCAGAAAAATGTAATCGCGATAAGTGTCCATAGGTTGCCAGAAGTCGTCGTGTCGATACACCATGAGTTGCTGGTCGTTCACCAGTTGATTCATGGGTTCTTTTTCGAAGATGAGATCTTCACGATCCTCGAGATAGTCAAAAATCTTTTTAGAACAAACAAAAAATCCACCGGAAATGCGGCCACCAGAAGCTTGAGGTTTTTCGTTGAACTCAGAGACAAGTCCGTCGTCGCTCGCATTGATTTCTCCAAAACGCCCAGGAGGTCGAACTCCCGTTACGGTGAGGATTTTTCCGTGTGACTTATGAAACTCAATCAATTTTTTAATGTTGATGTTTCCTAAGCCATCTCCGTAAGTAAGAAGAAAGTGGTCATCGTTCTGAATGTATTTTTTAATTTTAGCGACTCGTCCACCAGTTAAAGTGTTGAGACCCGTGTTAGCGAGAGTGATCTTCCAATCCATTTCGCCATGACGGCTGTGGTAATCAATTTTGCGTTCTTTGTCTTCGAAGTGAAGAGTGAAGTCACGAGTGTGAGCTTCGTAGTTGAGAAAGAAGTCTTTAATTTGGTGACCCTTGTAACCCAAAGTCAGAACAAACTCGTTCAAGTTCCAGGTCGAAAAATTCTTCATGATGTGCCACAAAATCGGATAGTCGCCGATCGGGATCATCGGTTTAGGCGCGTCGTCGGTCACCCCGCGAATTCTCGTTCCAAGGCCACCACAAAGTATGACTGTTTTCATGGCTTTACTTATAGAAAAGCTTCGAAAAGGTAGCAAGTCCGCAGAGGCTGGGGCTTTGAAATGCGAGCGGTTGCGTCAGAGCGGAGGGGGAAGCTTAGTGTTTATAATCTTTTAAGGGGCAGCGAGAGTGGTGAGAGTGAGGCTCCCGCCCATCCTGGTTGTGCAACTACCAAATTCGCGCCTCCAGCGCTCACCCGCTTCGCGGGCTAAAGTTTGGCAGTTTTCTTCGCGAGACGGACCTCTTCTCATGGGAAACGAGTCTCTCCAGCAAAGCAAGTTTTCAAAAGTTTACATAAAAACAAGACTGTCTTCTTAACCTCTCTGATAATTCTCCATCTTACTTTTTCCATAAAAACGTATAGCCGTAAGAGCATTGTGACTAGCGCAAAGAATTCGCAAATTATCGACCGTACTTTTTCCACCGATAGCAAAAGGCTTTATGTGTTCAAACTGAAGCTTATGATTCGATTCACATCTACGTTTTGTGAGCGGGTCGATAAAAGTGCAGCGACCTCGATCACGCATCCAGACGCTTTGTCTAACAACTGAAGGAATATAACGAGTATGAGCTGCAACCTTAAGCGGCTTTGGCGGATGAGATTCTGCATGCTTTATTTGTGGGGGTAATGTGGGTATGCTTTCTGTGAGCTTCTCTGGAGCGTGTCCGAAAAGTCATGACAGCGTCTCCAGCGAAGCTATTCTTTTTACAAGCCGCTGAGACATAGCAAGATGGATCATCGCGACGCTATTTGAAGTATTCTTTTCGTAATCT
>JBFWOZ010000018.1:0-54754 GCA_050250255.1 Bdellovibrionales bacterium
GGATTTACCGTACGTAAGAATGTAGCAAACCAATTTCATATGAAAGAGGGTCTGATTGGTCAGTGTGCTTTTGAGAAGATAAAAATTCTTCTTACAAGAGTTCCTGATGACTATATTTATATTGCTTCAAGCCTCGGCGAAGCGAAACCACTTTCTGTTGTTGTGTTACCGGTTCTTTTTGAAGGTGAATTAAAAGCTGTTATTGAATTGGCGTCCTTTGACATGTTCACGCCGAACTACTTGAACTTTCTTGATCAGCTCATGGATAGTATCGGTGTGATCCTGAATATGATCTCGTCAAGTATGAGAACAGAGGAGCTCCTCCAAGAGTTGAAGCGATCAAATGCAGAACTTGAGGCTCAGGCGAACGAGCTCGAAGAAAAAGCAAAACTCCTCGAGTTGAAAAACAATGAGGTGGAGCTTGCGAGTCGTTCTTTGGAAGAAAAAGCCGAACAGCTCTCGCTCATTTCTAAGTATAAGTCCGAATTTTTGGCAAACATGTCACACGAGTTACGCACGCCACTTAACAGCTTGCTGATCTTGTCGAAAACTTTAGCGGAGAACAAAGGTAAGAATTTGACTCCAGAGCAAGTGAAGTTTGCGACAACTGTTTACTCTGCGGGTAATGATCTCCTCTCGCTCATTAACGAGATTCTGGATCTATCCAAAGTGGAAGCTGGAAAAATGCCCATTGAACCGAAAGAAGTTGGCTTAGGGAATGTGAAAGAAAATATCGAGCAAACATTCCGGCCGGTCGCGGAGCATAAGGGTATCGAATTTAATATTGATTTGGTGCCGGGATCTCCGAAAATGATGTTTACGGATAACAGCCGTTTAGATCAGATTCTCAAGAATCTCCTATCGAACGCGTTTAAGTTTACAACAAAAGGCAAAGTGAGCCTCACCATTTCTCAAGCGGATAAAAATCGTAGCTTCCCAATGGATAGCTTGAATCAGGCAAAGCGAGTGATCGCCTTTACCGTAAAAGATACGGGAATTGGAATTCCTGACAATAAGCAGAAGCTCATTTTCGAAGCCTTCCAGCAGGCGGATGGTACCACCAGCAGAAAATACGGTGGAACGGGTCTTGGTCTTACGATCAGCCGTGAAATCGCACTCCTTCTCGGTGGCTTTATCGAAGTGAAGAGTGAACCGAATGTGGGTAGTGAGTTTACACTTTATTTACCACATAGATATAAAGGGGCGGGTGTAACGGAAAGCACTTCCGAACCACAGCTTCATATTCCACCACTTCCTGAAAACGTTGATTTTTCAGGAAAGCGAATTCTTCTTGTCGACGACGACATGAGAAACGTTTTTGCATTAACGAGCGTTCTCGAGTCGAGAGGAATGGAAGTGAGCTATGCCGAAAATGGTAAGCTTGGAGTAAAACGCATTGTGGAAAATCCTATCTACGATCTTGTCTTGATGGATGTCATGATGCCGGAGCTCGATGGAATCGAAGCGACTCGCCAAATTCGTGAATATCCGCAGTTTAAAAATCTTCCGATCATTTCTTTAACTGCGAAAGCGATGAAGGGTGACCGTGAGAAGTGTATCGCGGCTGGAGCTTCTGACTACATTACTAAACCGGTAGATCCGCAGCAGCTGTTGTCGCTAATGAACATTTGGTTAGAGAAAAAACCGGAAGCTAAGAATGCTTAATAACCACAAGACAAACATTCTTGTGGTTGATGATAGGCCAGAAGGGATTCTGTCTGTACAGGCCGTACTGACAGACCCTTCTTACAATATCGTCACAGCTTCTTCGGGTGAGCAGGCCCTCGCGCGAGTTCTTGAATATGATTTTTCTGTGATCCTTCTTGATGTGCAAATGTCGGGAATGGATGGATTTGAAACAGCCGCGGTGATTAAGCAGCGTGAAAAGTCTAAAGACATTCCTATCGTTTTTCTTACCGCAATTAATAAAGACCATGAATATGTCTATAAGGGTTACAACTCTGGGGCGGTTGACTATATCTTTAAGCCTTTTGACCCAGAGATTTTAAAATTAAAAGTAGGTGTGTTCATTGATCTCTATAGAAAATCTGTTCAGCTCAAACAACAGTCGGAATTATTACGTCAAGGCGAAGTGCGGGAGCGTGCGAGGCAGCTTGCGACCTTTCAGCTAGAAAGTTTTAATCGTTATCGAAATCTTGCAGATGCCGTTCCTCACATCATATGGAAGTTTAAAGCCGACGGCACACTCGATTACACGAATAAATATTGGTTGGAATACTCAGGTCTGAGCTTAGAGCAAAGCTTAGGTAGTGGCTGGCAAAGTACGATTCACCCAGAAGATTTGAAAAAATTGTTAGAATTGTGGGAAGAAGCAAAGCTCGAACAAAAGAATATCGAAACCGAGTGCCGTATCAAAAGAGCTTTGGATAACTCTTATCATTGGCATATTTTTAAAGGTGTTCCTGAACTCGAGCCGAATGGTCGAGTCAGTTCTTGGATTGTGACCAATACGGATATCGAATCACATAAAAAAATTGAACAAGATCTTATTCGTGCAAAGGACGAAGCTTCAGCGGCTAACCAAGCCAAAACAAATTTCCTCGCAAACGTGAGTCACGAAATTCGAACTCCACTCGGTGCCGTTATTGGTTTTGCAGAACTCATGAGTAATCCTCAGCAGTCACATGAAGAAAGATTAAACTGCATTGCCACGATTCGTCGCAACGGGGATCTGCTTTCGCGTTTGATCGGGGATATTCTTGATCTGTCAAAAATTGAAGCCGGCCATTTGGAAATGGAAAAAACATATTTTGTACTCCCAGAGCTTTTAGCGGCGGTGACGGATTCTCTCAGTTATCTGGCATCGGAAAAAGGCATTGGCTTAAAATTACATTTGGATACCGCAATTCCTAAAATTATTTATTCCGACCCAACTCGAGTACGTCAGATTCTCCTTAATATTATTGGGAACGCTGTGAAATTCACCTCCAAGGGTGAAGTGATTGTTTCGGTAAAGATGGTAGCAAAAGATATAGAACACAAACTTCTTTCTGTAGATGTGACCGATCAGGGTCATGGAATTACGGAAGAACAAGCGCAAAAACTTTTCCAACCATTTATTCAAGCAGATAGCTCTACAACAAGAAAATACGGTGGTACCGGTTTAGGCCTGTCACTCTCGCGTAAACTTGCAAAAGCTCTCGGCGGTGATGTGATTCTTACTGAGAGTGTGGTCAACAAAGGAAGTACCTTTACGATCACTTTTGATGTGGGTTCACTTAAGAACGTCATGTACGTACAAAAAATTGCGCCTATCAACGAGGTCACTCAGAGACAACGTCAAAGCGTATTGCCTAATTTGAAAGGAACGAGAGTTCTTCTTGTCGAAGACTCTATCGACAATCAAGAGCTCATCGCTCACATTTTGAAACTTGCAGAAGTGGATGTCGACTTGGCTAACAATGGTGAAGAGGGTGTGAATAAGGCTCTTAAAGGAGATTACGACGTCATTTTAATGGATATTCAAATGCCAGTACTGGACGGTTACAAAGCGACACAAAAATTGAGAAGCCAATCGTACCAAAAACCAATTTTGGCGTTAACAGCTCATGCTCTACGTGAAGAGCGCGATCGTTGTTTAGCTGTAGGGTTTAACGATCACCTCACTAAGCCGATTAACCGTAAAGAGCTTTTTGAACGCATCGCCCAATATTCTCAGCCCCAACTAACTATGTAATTTCAATATGTTAGATGTTTCTTTCTTATTTAAGAGAGAGGTGTCATTTTTTATGGCGCATCTCTCTAAGATTTCATAAGTTTGCGCGCTTGGGGGATCTATGAAGCTGTTAAACCTAGCGTTTAGTATTTTATTAGGGGGCCTTTCTGCTTCCGCCTCGGTACCACTTAATTCGTCCATTCTTCTGTTTCATGAAGGTGATTACATTCGTTGTCCGCAGCTTTTACGCAATGCTATTGCACTAGGAAATCAAACCATCAACATCGTTCCAGCTATTGGGTTTCAAGCTGACACTTCAAAAGTTATCACAGCTTACTGTTTAGAAAAAACGGATGGTCTTTGTCATAAAATGACTCCACAGCTTGCAAACTTTTTTGCGCTTAAAGTGAAAGAATGTTTGAGCGTGGCCAAAGCTGCAAAAGTGGACATCGCAATTTTACCGCATTTAGATTTTGGGCATCGCGGTCAAGGAATGCCAACGGATAGACCACTCTCTCCGCCCATTTGGAGAAATTATCTCAGCTTTGATCCTCTCGCTACTTATCACGGATTTACCTACGAACAGCTCATGCTTCGTCCCCTTGTTGAGTCTGCAAAAGAGTTAGTGGCTGCTGGGCGCTCAGTTTATCTTTCTTTACAAGGTGAAATGGGAGTTTCTGTTTTTCAATATTCTTCCCAGTACACTCGTATTTATCAATCTTATAGATCTCAAATGCCATCACCCAAATTTCAGATGGGATTGAGTTTTAATTTTAATAATACAAACGGGGAATTCAAAAATTTTCCTGTTAATGAAGTTCAAAATCTTTTCAGTCGCGTGGATTTTATCGGAATCTCCGCATATCGGGGTGTTAGTGTACCGCCACAGGTCGCCGACTTTCCTGCCATCGTACAATCTTTCGTTACGGAATTAAATCAGTTAAAAGTGATCGTACCTCCGCAGAAGCCTCTGCATTTTTCTGAAATCAGTATTGGTGGTGGAGATTATAAGCAAACGGGCAAGATGGCATCGAGTGTAGAAGAACTCGCGAGGGCCCCGTGGTCTGGCGTTGGCGGCGCTTACAATCCTGCCAATGATCCTTGGCAAAGAGCTGATTTTGCGGAATTTCGAAGACGCTACTTTAAAGCACTGATGGATTTTTTAAGAGTACCCGCAGCGCAGTACCCTGTCGTCGCAAGTTTTATTTGGAATGCAGGATCGTGGGATGTACAGGGGCTTTATAGCCCGTCCTACGGAGATAAGGTGATTGTGAACGCTATTCGCGCTCACAACGCACAATAATTCGGATGTCTGCAAGATATCGGAGATCTCGATAACAGTGGTTTAAGCGTAGTCCGGTTCTCTTTTGGAAATTCTTTTTCCTAGCCACCAGGGGGTGTTGCTCCCGCCACCTTTTTTAACGGCAGGTTTATTTCTCTGACCTTGAGCTTTAGAACTCTTCTGCACTTGTTTGATATACTCTTTTCGAGTCTGGTCTTCTTTTTTAGCCTGGCGTACATCACGATCTTTACTGTAATCAAAGCGATTGTTTTGTTGGCGCGGTTGAAAGCTTTGCTGAGGCTTGTTGTTACCAAAAGACTTTTGTTTGTTCTCTCTAGGTACACCGATGGAATGTTCCATTAATTTATAAGTGAAGCAGATTTTATTCCAATGGTTACGATCTTCAGGAGAGACAAAACAAATGGCTTCGCCTGCAGCTCCAGCACGTGCTGTGCGGCCGATACGGTGTACGTAATCGTCAATGTCCTTAGGTAAATCGTAATTCAATACATGCTCAATATGAGGTACATCGAGACCACGAGCGGCAACATCAGTTGCGACAAGAATGCGGAATTTTTTAGAACGAAATCCATTGAGTGCCACATTTCTTTGTCCTTGAGATCGGCCTCCATGGATTTTGGTGACTGCATATCCGTATTCGGAAAGATAGGTCATCAGGCGATCTGTTCCGTGTTTTGTATTCACAAAGATAATTACAGATCCTGTGCGAGCATTAAGTTCGTCGAGGAGAATATCATTTCGCTCTTTCTTTGTTGTTGTAATCACCGAGTGGCGAATTTTATCTACAGGTTTTGAATCGCTCCCGATGCTGATACGCTCAGGATTCTTCATATACTTTTTTGATAGAAGACGGATGCGCTCGGGCATCGTCGCTGAAAACAATAAAACCTGGCGCTCTTTCGGGATGAAATTTAATACCGCTTGAATTTGGGGTTCAAATCCCATGTCGAGCATACGGTCACCTTCGTCGAGAACAAGAATTTTTACCTGACTCAAATTCACCGATCTTCTGCCAAGATGATCGTTAAGACGTCCTGGAGTTGCTACGATAATTCGCGGCTTTTGGGAGAGTTCATGAAACTGTTTGCCCATTGGAGAGCCACCAATGAGAAGTGCAGAATTAAGACCGCGAATGTGCGAGCTTAATTGCTTAATGACTTCAGAAATTTGAATCGCAAGTTCTCTTGTTGGCGCGAGAACAAGAGCTGTGGCTTGAGGATCTGCCATTAATTTTGTCACAATAGGAATAGCAAATGCAGCCGTTTTTCCTGTCCCTGTTTGCGCCGACGCGATGAGATCTCGACCTGCTAAGGCGACCGGAATTGCAGCAGATTGAATGGGAGTTGGCTGAGTAAATTTCATTTGCACAAGAGAGCGCAAAAGAGGCTCAGGTAATGAAAATGAAGCAAAAGAATGAGTGGTTGACGTCGCCGTCATAGTCTCGACAGACATAAAAATCCTCCGTAAGGGTTTGATAAAATCAAACTGCAGAGGAGTCAGAGTAAGCTATGGCGTGTTGTTAGAACCTCTAAAGAATGAAAAGTGAGTAATTTGTAACATAAGGCATTTTTAAAAGATAGGTGTGCTGTGGCGAAAACTATGTGCATGGGTCAATGAGAGTCGGAGAAGGATTCAGTTCCATTTGAAGCTAAAAATCTCGTGACGGAACTCTTAAGCTCGGTCAGTCTTGAGTATATGCAGGGCGAATTTTGGAAAAAATGCAGTGCTTGTAAGAAGCCGATCGGCTTCCATCAGACTTATTACATCTGTAGCGTCTCAACATGTAATGGCCAACGAACGGGATATTCTTTTTGTTCTGTGCCTTGCTGGGATTCGCATGTGCCGGGTGCACGACATAAAGATGCTGGAGCGTTAGAGAGAAAAGCTCCGGGTTCTTCCTCTGCCGTTTCAGCAGCAGTAGAAGGTCCACGAAAAATTATTGTAAGTTCGCCAACAACTTCCACATCAGGTTCAACCATCTCAAAACCTTTAAACATACCAAGAGAAGTTTTAATCGTGGCTTCAAAGCTGAAAGACTATATTCGTTTGAAGTCAGAGATGAATACTTCCGCGTCGGTTATGGACGTTCTCTCTGACATCGTCAGAATGAAATGCGATGAAGCCATCGACCGAGCTCGTCGAGAAGGGCGCAAGACAGTTCTTGATCGGGATTTTAAGCCTTAAGCCTGGTGTCTCTGGTTATTCGTCGCGCTCGCTACATGTCTAGATATTTTTTTCCCACTCACACTCTCATAGTTCTACCGCCAGAAACTCTCCATAATTAAAAGAAGTGAAATAGTGACACCCAAGGAGGGGTTTATGGCAAAGAAAGAAGCACCTGCAAACGCAGCCGCTGGCGCAACATCATCTGGAAGTACGGGGTTTTGCCTTGCTGACGGATGTAAAAAAAACACGGAGCGTGCGGAATTCTGTGGCGTACATTTTGATTGGTACAAACAGGGTTTAATCACCAAAAGAGGGGCTAAAGCGAAGGATTATGAAAAGAAATTGAGATTCTATTCAGGTCCTGCAGATAAAGCTATCTAGGTTTTATTTTTTAGCTCAATTTCCTTCCTTTCCCCCGTGAGTTTTGATAGCACAGCTCTTATCACGGGGGTCAGTCATGAAATTTCTTTTCGTAGCTCTTTTTGCTTTTTCTTTTTCCGCTTCGGCGCAAATCGTTCCGCCTGAAATTGTAAGGCAACTTGAAATGACAGGCCTCAATGCTTTGGTTCATGGTGCCGATGCTGAGCGTGGGCTCTATGTGTTTACTTACAACGTTCCCGGAGATTTCTTTAAACGCTACGAATTTTCTCTTCTTGCAACTACGATGGCGCAAAAGGAACTCGTAAAAACATTCAACCGTGGTGATCGTATTTTTGTTCAGGGACGTTTAGGGTCTCAGCCCACTCCGCAGCCTCACGTCTATGCAACTGAAATCAAACTTCTTGAAAAGTACAACCCTGGAATTGAATCTCCTGCTGGTAGTCACCAAAAGGTCACAAAACTTCCTGACGATTTAAGAGACAAAACGGATTTCGTAGGCCAAGTACACGCGGTGATTGGTAACGGTCTTGTCTTGGTCATGGAATATAAAGAAGTGATCATTCCGCTTGTGGTGAATGAACCTGTTTATACGCGAGAGCTTTTTCGTGGTGATGTGATTCGAGTAGCTTTTACTCTACAAACAGCGCCTGGTCGCCCCACACATATCATTTTAAAATCGGCACAGGAAGCAGGGGGCACACCCGTGCAAGTTCTTGAACGTTTGGTCGATCGTCATGACAAAATTAAAACTCTTGAAGGTCGCCTTGTACTCTTCCCAAAAAGTCCAACCATTAATCGCGATGTTTGGGCCATCGAAGAGGATTTAGGATATGGACTGGCTCGTTACTCGACTCTGGTGAATTTCACTGAAGTAGGTGGAGGATTTCCTGAGCTTGAAAAAATAGATCAAAAAATGCGCGCTCTTTGGGATTCCGATCGACAAGCTGTTTTCCATGGGAGGAATAAATTTATTCACACAAAAGTGCGAATTCGAGCGACAGGTAAAATGACGGTGTTTACACCGAACCAAGCCAACGCCCAAATCAACCTTACGGCGGCTCAAATTATTCCTGTGCAGTAATGGCTCATTTTGATACCAGCTATGGCACCGCGACTGCATTTCATTTATGATAGAAGTTCAGCGGCCAATATAAGGGGGCTTTAATGTCTAGGAAATCCTCGCTCTTCTATCTTTTCCTCACTGCTGCCGTGATTATGGTGGTCTACCAAAACTGTGGACCTGCGCGGATTATGGATACTCCTGACAAACAAAACATTCAGCAGACCAACGCTCGCGTTGTCTCTATTGAAGGGAACTATACGGCTCAGTTAGATGGTTGTGGTCCTATAGTATGCAGAAATAATCCGGTCTCGGATGGATGGACCTTATGTTTTAAGCTCCTAGAGTTATCAACGACCCCTACCGAAGGTCAAAAAATCCATGTTGATGGAGTCGCTGTTAAGGCCGCCCCGCCCTCAGATATGGCGAGTGCCTGCATGAGCGATATGGACCTCCTAAAAGTCAACGCCTGGCAGCCACTTTAAGTAGCTATTAAAAATTGCGCTAGAAGCAATTTGAATAATTAATCAATAAGACGCTTTACAAAACTCCGCTCCGCGTTGGATAAATACGGAATGGAGAAATTTATGAAACAACTTATTATTGCTAGCGTCTTTTTGTTCTCAACAATTGTTTATGCCGGTGCAGCCCCTACAAGTCTTCGCGAGGTGATGGCTGTATCCGCTCAACATTTCTCAGCGATTGCGCGCTCTATTAATGCGCCAGAGCAGAATGCGGAATCAGCGATGAACGCGAGTGGAATCCGTATAGCCTTCGTAACGGCTTTTCAATTTGAACCTGACATTTTAAGAAATGCACCTGAGTCTGAGAGACCAGCACTTTTGAGACTTTACCAAAAGCTTGTGGCGAAAACAGTCGCGCTAAGCGCCGAGTTAGAAGATGCTTTCATCGCTAACGATAATACAAAAGCAAAGACTTTGCTTGCTGACTTGGCGAGAGTTCGTCAAGAAGGCCACACGGTTTTTGACACTGCTGAGTAATCATGAAGCTTTTAGGGTTTGCGATCATTCTCACTCTCGTCTCTTGTACTTTTAAGGAGTACAAGAACGACGCGAACGGAGATATTCGCATCCTCTCGCTTCGTCCATGGTACACAAATATCCAAGCCAACATTATTGGTCCCAAATGCGCGACCTGCCATTTTGGACCAGGTTCTCGTGGTAAAAGTGATTTTACAAATTACGAAAGTGTGATGCGTTTTGTGGTGAAGGGCCAGCCAGACGCCAGCCATTTTTATCTTTCTCTGACAGGCGTGCAAGGCAATATGCCTTTAGATAATCCACCTTTAGATCCTCGCGAAATCCAAATAATAGCGGATTGGATCAAAGCCGGAGCCCCACTGAATGAAGAAAAAAAGGAAGAACCACCTCCGGAAGAAGTGAAGCCGAACTATCCATCCATTGTGAAGTTTGTATTACAGCCGGCTTGTTACGATTGTCATTCGGAAGCTACGCCCTCGGGCGATGTGGATCTCACTTCTTACGAAAAGTTGTTTAATAATATTCTCTATCCTGATCTCATCGTCAAAGGTGATGCGGAAGCAAGTTTGCTCTATAAAGATATCAAATCCAATCGTATGCCATGGCAGCGCACTCCTTTATCGGACAAAGAGAAGAAAGCCATCTTTGATTGGATTCAAGCAGGGGCAAAAGAAACAGAATAATTAGGAGATTTTTATGGGGTCTAAGTTTTTTCAACTCTGTCGCTCGTTCCTATTTCTCTTTTTAGTATTTTCAATCTCTGCTGTTTTTGCGGCGGCACCAGCAACAAAAACCTATAAGGCGGAAAAGCCCGGTGAGGTAAAGTTTTTAGCTGTGGGCCGACCAAGTGCTTTGAAAATTAAAGGTGAGGGAGCTGCACCCACCGGGGAATTTAAGGAAACGGCAGGTAAAGTGTTCGGGTCTGTGGACTTTGATCTCCACAGTCTTAAAACTGGAATCAACATGCGCGACGAGCATATGAAAAATAAATATTTGGAAGTCGACAAGCATAATGGTTTAGCCAACTTAAAACTCGAAAATTTAGAATTACCTGGGGATATTGTTTCGGGATCCCAGAGTTCTAAAGAGGGACTTCCATTTAAAGGAAAACTTTCTCTTCATGGCGAGACAAAAGATGTTCAAGGTACCTACAACTTAACAAAGACGGCCACTGGTTATGATGTGTTGGCAAAATTTAATTTAAAATTAAGCGATTATAAAATTAATATCCCAAGCTACGCAGGTATTACCGTTGCGGAAGATATTAATGTGGAAATTAAAACCACAGCCGTACAGGCAAAATTGTAACTCTTGATCTGACAGGATTTCTTCATGTTAGGACAGCTTTTGTTTTTTCTCTGTTTGATTTTTTTAACAAACCTTTCGAAGGCCTTCGCTTTTCCTGAAATGGTCCGTCACGGATATGTGAACTGTACGACATGTCATGTGAGTCCATCGGGTGGCGGAGCCATGACTCCTTACGGGCGTTCGCTCTCTAAGGAAATTTTAAGTACTTGGTCCTACGAAGGTGAAGAAAATGTTCTTCATGGAGCAGTGACAACTCCTGAGTGGCTAATGCTTGGCGGAGATATTCGTTACGTTCAAACTTATTTAGAAACGCCCGTGATCAAGCAGGGCGATTTTTTTATGATGAACGCCGACGCGGAAGTTGCGGTGCAAGTGGGGCAGTGGGTTGCGAGCGTGACCGCGGGAGTGGAAGGTGGACCAGCCACGGTTTCTCAGCGCGGCCAATTTATTTCGCGAAGACATTATCTCAACTACCGGCCAACGGATGAAATCTCTGTACGAGCGGGAAAATTTTTAGCTCAATATGGAGTCAATCAACCAAATCACACGATCGTGACCGAACGTGGATTACAATTTGATCAGGGAAGTGAAACCTATAATTTAGAACTCGCCTATATGGGTGAAAACTACGATAGCTTTTTAACTGTGATCACGGGCCGACCAGATGACCCTCGTTTTGATCCAGAAAAAGGTATGTCATGGACGGTTTCTAAAAACTTTTTAGAAAGAATGAAAGTTGGTTTGAGCTATTACCGTGGCGAAAGCAATCAAGCCCGGAGAATGTTAGTCGGGCCCTACGCCGTCTTAGGAATTACCAAGGATCTCTTTCTGTTGTCGGAAATGGATTATCAGGTGAAGGATTTTAAAAGTTCTGTCACTGCGCAGACAAAAGGTCTCGTCTCTTACCACCGACTCAATTACGAATTTCATCAGGGAATGATTGGCTATCTTGTCCATCAACTTTCGTATTTGAATTTTGATGTTGGTCGTTCAAGAAATGATTCTATGGGCGTCGGGATTCAATTTTTTCCACGACCCCACTTTGAATTTCAGGTGGAGTATTACAAACAAAGAACTCTGCAGGCGTTTGATCGATATTACGATGTTGGGTATGCGATCTTACACTATTATCTATAGCGGTCGACCGACCCAGCCCCAAACATTTGGGTGAACGACACAACCGACTTGCTCGCCTGGTTTTACTTCATAAGTCATGCACCCAAAGGATGTGCAACCGATCTGTTGATCAGGCCTCACTTCAACGGGGTTACATCCGGTAAAGTTACAGGCAAGTTCATGAGATTCTGGTACGATTTGAACGACACAGCCGACCTGATTACAACCAAGTCTTTCATTCGTATTTACGACATAAGCGTTACATCCAAAATTATTGCAGCCAATTTGCTCATTCGTATTCACGGTTCTGACATTGCAGCCTGTTTGATTACAAGCCAGGGCCTCACCTTTTTGAACAGCCACAAAACGGCAACCAAAAGGTGTGCATCCTAAAAGGTGATTTTGAGGAACTTGGTAAACGCGACAAGTTTCAGCGGCGTTGAGATTCCAGCCGAGAATCAAAATTGTAATAAAAGTTGCGAGACGCATACGAACCCCCATGTTCGTCACTCTGTTACATAAAAATTCTGCAGCGAGCAAAGCTGATCGCGTCAATATGACGTTTAGCATCATAAAAGATGACAAAAACAAAGAGGGTCGTTATAAACAATAGTTCTGAGGACATTTTGCAAAGTTCAAAACATATCAAAGACATACTGAGCTCAAAGAAACTCAATCTGAGTTTTGAATTCTTTCCTCCTAAAGATCAAAAAGCTTCTGAACAGCTATATGAAACCATTCAGGCCATAACGCCTTTAAAGCCCGCTTATGTAAGCGTGACTTATGGAGCTGGTGGATCAACCCGCCAGCTCACCCATGATCTTGTCGTCAAGTTACAGAAGGAAACGGGCATCAACATCATTTCTCATCTCACTTGTGTAGGAACGACTCGAGAAGAAATCTCAGATGTACTCACGCGCTATCAGGCAAACGGCATACGAAACATTATGGCATTACGCGGAGATCCTCCGATAGGGCAGACACAATTCCAACCGACTCAAGGCGGATTTCTCTACGCGTCCGAGCTCGTCGGTTTTATTAAAAAACACTTTCCAGAAATGGGTGTGGGAGTTGCGGGATTTCCGGAGGGTCATCCCGAGTGTTCCAATCGCCTAAAAGAAATTGAATTCTTAAAAAAGAAAGTCGATCAAGGTGCCGACTACATTTGCACACAATTCTTTTTCGACAATCGTGACTTCTATGATTTCCAAGAGCGATGTGTGATTGCTGGTATCAACATTCCGATCATCGCGGGCATCATGCCGATCACTTCTCGAAAAAGCATTCATCGCATGGCGGAGCTCGCGCTAGGTTCGAGGTT
The DNA here is from genome assembly GCA_050250255.1 of Bdellovibrionales bacterium. Classification (GTDB taxonomy): domain Bacteria; phylum Bdellovibrionota; class Bdellovibrionia; order Bdellovibrionales; family DASUEL01; genus JBFWOZ01. The sequence goes on from JBFWOZ010000018.1 coordinate 13,333, forward strand.
TCCGGCCCGCTTATTAAAAGCCTTAGCGCGAGCTGCGGATGATGATTATGCAGAAAAAGTGGGGGTTCATTGGGCCACGGAACAAGTGCGTGATCTTATCGATCATCAAGTGGCGGGAATTCATTTTTATACTTTGAATAAATCTAAAGCGACTTTGAAAATCTACGACTCTTTAGGAGTCGCTCATTCTGATCAATTAATTTAATTTTTATTTAAAGTCCGTATTGAAAACGCGATTGCACATAAGCTTCGCGCCATTTTGTGCAGCAATTACGGGCTTAATTGCAGTGTCGAGTTTAGGCTGAACAAAAGTTTTGTGATAGGCCGACATGTATTGGCCAAGTTCAGTATTTCCAAAGATTTTTTTGAGCCCTCTCATGTACCAAGAATTCTCAAAGTCTTTGCGCATTTGAGCTGCATCAGGGTCGTGATATCTTTCGGCCGCAAGGACGGCTCTCCAGCGTGCGACAGAAGCCGAAGCGAGCATCACAATCTTCCAAACGCTGATGAATCCTAAGTAAGGAACTTCAATGGTTGTGACATTTAAAAAATCGATCATTCCGATGAGCCAAGCGATATTGTAGCGGACTTGTTTTTCGAGCAGATCCATCTGAAAACGTTTGCTGGCTTCTGCTGGAGTTTCATTCTCGGGCCCCTTGAAAAGGGGCCGTTTATTTAGACGCACACTTGGCTTTGCACGGATGTGAGCCGGTTGTTCCCACCAGTAACTCGCATAGTTGCCGATAATGATATTACCGGTAAGCTGGGCAAAGCTGACAAGGCTCTCAATGGAAACATCGAGAGTTCCCGCATTACCGGCCATGAAGATAAGACTGGTACGATGAGCGTAGCTGAGAGTGCTACGACGGATTTGTTGAGAGGTAACTGTTTGATAGACAGAACGGAGTGCGTTTGAGCTTTTTTCTTTTACTCGTTGGATTAAGGGCAACTCATTTTTGAGTTCTGTTAGATTACCCTCCACCTTTTCAGTGGAGTAATTAATCATGTTGGGGCTACCCTTGTTTCGCCAATTATCAAAAGTAGGTTTTATAAGAGTGGTGACGAGTCCAAAACCAAAGGCCACTGCCATCATGTCAGTTGTGATCTCACGTCGACCTTCAAGGATCGATTGGCTGAGAAGCTGATTTTCAGAAAGGTAATCGCCTAATTTTTTAATTTCAAAAAGAGCGCCGGCTTGAAAGCTTCCAAGTAGGAAACCCAAAACTAAATCGTAGGGATTATTTTTCGCGCGAATGGAACGAAAATATTCGAGAAGGTGTTGGCGCGTAAAACGTTCGGGTTTTTCTGAGAGCTGGCACTCGACGCTTTGGCAAACGCGATTGATGCGCCAAATGGCCATGTCACGGCCTTTGTAGAGACCAGGCGCTGGGGAGTTGGTCGCAAGATGTTGACGAGCCATCACGGTTTTCATGTGACGGGTATCGAGCTTGGTTTCAGGATTATCAATCATGAAAATGGCTGTTGAGGAAAGGTCATGAATGATTCGCACAAAGGTTTGGTTGTCGATCACATAGAACTCGGCTCGGCCTACGTTTGATTTTTGAATAGCTCTCTTGATGGGTTTATCTTCGCTGTCGCGTCCACCTTTGGAAAGAATGGTGACGAGTCCTTGTTCGCCATATTGTTTTTCAAGACGCACTTGAAGCTCTAGCATTTCATAATAAAGACCGAGCACCTCTTCTGAAATTTGTTGTTGGATATCCGGCGGAAGATCGCCCATCGCTTGCGCAAAACTTTTATAGAAGTTTTGTTCTGTGGGAGGGGTGAGGGCAACGGGTCTTTGTGGAGCGGAAATTTCTTGAGAATCAGTATTAGAAAAAACGGGAGAGGGACCAATGCCGATAAGAACGGCAAGTAGAAGACTTAGAAAAGAAGAGCTAACAGTTTTCAGAACGGCCCTCGTTTTTATATGAACAAGGACCACCTTAAAGGGGCGCTAAAAAGATCGCAAATTAAGAGGCAGGCTTTGCATTTTTTTCAGTTCGCCGCTTCTTTAAGACGGACATAAGAATCGAGACCAAAATGATGTTGGCCATAATAATCAAAGTCACGTGAACGGGAATTTTATAAACGTCCATGAGAAGCATTTTAACGCCGACATAGACTAAGATCACAGCAACGCCATAGCTGAGGTATTCGAAGAGGTTCATAACTCCTGCAAGAACAAAAAACATCGAGCGCAATCCTAAAATGGCAAAGATGTTGGAGGTGAACACAATAAAAGGATCTCTCGTGATTGCAATCACCGCGGGAATAGAGTCCATCGCGAATACGACGTCCGTGGTTTCGACCGCTACAAGTACAAGAAGAAGAGGGGTCCCCATGCGCTTACCGTTTTTAACAGTTAGAAAGTTCCCCCCATCGTACTGGTCTGAAATAGGCAGAACTTTTTTTAAGAGGCGAATGATGATGTTCTTTTCCGGCTGATGTTCTTCGTCGGCCTTCTTGCGAAGCATTTTTAAACCCATAAGGACGAGCATCCCGCCAAGAAGGTAGAGCACCCATTCAAAATGATGAATGAGCTTAATGCCTGTTGCGATGAAAACAGCACGCATGACGACAGCACCAATAATTCCCCAGAAGAGGATCTTGTGCTGATACTTGTCTGGAACTTTAAAGTAGCTAAAGAGCATGATGAAAACAAAAAGGTTATCGATACTGAGGGACTGTTCGATGAGATAACCGGCGAGAAATTCCACCGCGCTTTGGGAGCCCAAGAAATAATAAATTGCTCCATTAAAACCGAGAGCAAGAGCGACCCAAATGGAAGTCCAAGTTGCAGCTTCTTTAAAGGCCATTTTATGTGACTTACGATTCAAAACTCCAAGGTCAATTGCAAGAGCTACAACAACAATAACAGTAAAGAGAATCCAAAGAATTTGTGAGGGAGAGTAGTTTTCTAGCATGAACTTCCTTTATTACTTTTGTTTCACGGCTTGAAAGATAGTTCCAAAAACATTCTGACCCTTTTTGTCTATCATTTCGAATTTAATGGTATCGCCATTTTTCATGAAGGGTGTTGTGATTTTTCCTTCGTTGATTTGTTCGAGCATTCGTTTTTCCGCTAAGCAGCTGCTTCCACGCTTTATATCTTCATTGGAGACGGTTCCGCTACCGATGATAGAGCCGGGGCCAAGATCGCGAGTTTTAGCAACGTGGGCGATGAGTTCTCCAAAATGAAAGTGCATTTCACCTGCATCAGGATCACCAAACCACTGGCCGTTGTATTCAGAGTGTAGGGGCAAATGTAAACGACCATTTTTCCAAGCGTCACCCAGTTCGTCAGGCGTCACCGCAAAAGGAGCGAAGGCGGAAGAGGGTTTTGATTGAAGGAATCCGAATCCTTTGGCGAGCTCAGCCGGGATGAGACCACGAAGAGACACGTCGTTGGCGATCATAACTAGAACGATATGTTTCAAAGCTTGTTCGGGCGTGGTGCCCATGGGGACGTAGTCGGTGACAACACAAACTTCACCTTCGAAATCGACGCCGTGAGAAAAGTCCACCATTGGGATGTCTTCATATGGAGCAAGAAAAGAATCACTACCACCTTGATACATGAGGGGATTTGTTAACAGATCTTCTGGCGGAGCCGCATTTCGCGCTTTACGCACTAATTTTACGTGTTGAATAAAAGCCGATCCGTCAACCCATTGAAAGGAACGCGGGAAAGGCGAGTGAAATTGCTTTTCGTCTACCGAAATAGTTCCCGCCGGTCGTCCTTCGTTGAGTTCTCGGTATAACTTTTCAAGATCTGGTTTGAGAGCTGCCCAATTTTCTACGGCTTCGCGCACGCTAGGTACGATATTGTAAATGCCGAGAGCTTTGGTGTTATCTCGGCTCACAAGGACAGGATCACCATCCAAATTGACGCGAGAGTTTTTATTAGAGGCAATGACGGGTGGTTTCAGTGAGCCAAGTTTCATAGGACCAATAAAATAGCATATTTGGGCCTGAAGCAAGCGGTTACATGTCACGTTTAAATTGATCTCGCTCCCGAGTGCCGGTTACTCTTGGGTTATGAAACCATCTCTCGCACTTTATTCTTTTTTTAATAGCTCTGCCGCCTACCGAGTTCGAATCGGCCTACATTACAAAAAATTAACCTTTGATTATAAGGCTGTTCACTTAACGAAAGACGGCGGTGAGCAATATAAGTCGGAACTTTTGGCAGTGAATCCCATGGGGGAAGTGCCTACACTTGTCCATAACGGTAAAGTTTTAAGCCAGTCGATGGCGATTTTGCTCTATCTTGATGAGCAATTCCCTGATCCAACACTTTTTACTCAAGACAGTTTTCAAAAAGCACAAATCGTTCAATTCTGTGAAGCTATTAATTCGGGGATTCATCCCATTCAGAACTTAAAAGTACGAGTGGAACTCGAAAAACGTTACCAAGTTTCTGTTGAAGAACGTGAGAGATGGTGCGCCTACTGGATCGAGCGCGGATTCCATTCTATCGAAAAAATGCTTCAGTCGACGGCAGGGGCATACTGCTTTGATGATCAAATCACCGCTGCGGATTTATTTTTGATTCCTCAAGTGTACAATGCTCGACGCTATAAAATGGATCTTACAGCTTACCCAACAATTGTACGCATCGAAGAACATTGCTTGAAACAAGAAGCTTTCAAACTTGCACATCCTAGTGCCCAGCCAGACTTTTCTTAAAAGGTGCCAGGTTCCGTTTCCGGGTCACACTGCGTCCACTTTGTGAAGCGGCGTGACCCGGAAACGGAACCTGGCACCTTTTAAGAATAAGCTTCGATCGGGAGACAAGAGCACACGAGCTGCTTGTCTCCAAAGGCTGCGTCGATGCGAGAAACGTAAGGCCAGAACTTGTGTTCACGCACATACGGGAGCGGAAAAGCCGCGCGTTCACGAGCGTACGGATAATTCCAACCATCTGCTGTAACAACAGCTGCTGTATGAGGCGCATTTTTTAAAAGATTATTCGTTCGATCTGCTTTGCCGCTCGCAATTTCATCAATTTCTTTTTTGATGGCGATCATCGCATCACAGAAACGATCAAGCTCGGCTTTCGATTCACTTTCTGTCGGTTCAATCATCATGGTTCCTGCAACTGGAAAGGATACTGTTGGTGCGTGGAAACCGTAATCCATCAAACGTTTCGCGACATCTTCGACATCGATGCCGGTTTGTTCTTTGATCGCTCGGAGGTCCACGATGCATTCATGAGCCACGAAGCCATTGTCTCCTTTGTAGAGAACGGGGAAATGTGGATCGAGCCGCTGAGCCATATAGTTGGCATTGAGGATCGCGACTTGAGTGGCTTTTGTAAGGCCCTCGTTCGACATCGCCTTAATGTAGGCCCATGAAATGAGAAGAATGTTGGCGCTGCCCCAAGGAGCAGCGGAAATGGTACCGAGAGACTTCTCTCCGCCCATTTTCACAACAGGATGTGAGGGGAGGTAAGGAGCAAGATGTTTTTGTACGCCGATAGGGCCCATGCCCGGACCGCCCCCACCGTGAGGAATACAAAATGTCTTATGTAAGTTCAGGTGCAAAACATCCGCACCGTAATCAGCGGGACGTGAAAGTCCAACTTGCGCGTTCATATTGGCGCCATCCATGTAAACTTGACCGCCATGTGTGTGAATGATCTCGCAGATTTGTCGTATCTGACTTTCAAATACTCCGTGAGTGGATGGGTAAGTCACCATGAGGGCCGCTAAATTTTGAGAATGTTCTTTCGCTTTTTTCTCGAGATCTTGAACGTCGATGTTTCCTTGTTCATCACAGGCAACCACAACGACTTTCATTCCTGCCATCACAGCGCTCGCGGGATTTGTCCCGTGTGCCGATTGTGGAATCAGACAGATCGTGCGATTTTTTTGTCCACGCTCGTGATGGTATTTTCGAATCGCGAGTAGGCCAGCGTATTCACCTTGTGACCCAGCGTTTGGTTGAAGGGAGACCGCGGGAAATCCCGTGATTTGGGAAAGTGCGGTTTCTAATTCAGAGAATAAAGTTTGGTATCCTTGCGCCTGTTCGACCGGAGCAAAAGGATGAAGTTGAGACCAGCGTTCCCAAGAAATCGGGAGCATTTCCATCGCCGCATTTAACTTCATCGTGCAAGAGCCGAGTGGAATCATGGATGTTGTGAGAGAAAGATCGCGTGATTGCAAGCGAGTCACGTAGCGAAGCATTTCGGATTCTGAATGAAAGGAATTGAAAACAGGATGTGTGAGAATCGCGGAACTTCGGTGAAGTCCTACGGGAATCACGCCCTTCGCATTTTGCGCTTTTGTCGTAATCGTTGAGAGTTGAGCGCCCTGACCTTTTGCCTCAGCAAAAATTTTTATGAGGAGATGGAGATCTTCAAGTGTTGTGGTTTCATCAAGAGATAAACCGATAGAAGTTGCATCAATTTTTCGTACGTTGATTTTATTTTGATCAAAACTTTTAAAGAGAGTTGTAGTTTCGCTTCCGATTTGCACACGAAGGGTATCGAAGAAGTTTTCGTTGGAAAGATGATAACCTAACGCGAGAAGAGCTTCTTTTAATGAGGCTGTCAGAGAGTGAATACGTTGAGCGATATCTTTTAAGCCTTCTGGTCCGTGATAAACGGCGTACATCGAAGCCATGACTGCGAGGAGAACTTGAGCCGTACAGATATTACTCGAAGCTTTATCGCGACGGATGTGTTGTTCGCGAGTTTGGAGAGCTAAACGCAGGGCAGGTCTACCAGTTTTATCTTTAGAGACACCGACAATGCGTCCGGGGATTTGGCGTTTGTGTTCAGACTTTGTCGCCATGAAAGCGGCGTGTGGGCCACCGTACCCGGGGGGTACACCAAAGCGCTGTGAGTTTCCAACGGCGACGTCAGCACCCCATTCACCAGGGGCTTTTAAAAGTACGAGAGAGAGAAGATCTGCGCAAGCTACGACTAAAGCTCCGGCCGCATGGGCTTCTTGAGTCAGCTTTGAAAAATCGCTCACTTCACCATAGGTACCAGGGTAAGACACAACACAGGCGAAAGGTTTTGTTGAGAAATCAAAGTCTTGCCATTTTTGCACACGCACTTCGATACCGATAGGTTCCGCACGTGTTTGAATGACCGAAATCGTTTGCGGGTGGCAGTCATCAGCTACGAGAAAAACGTTGGAACCTGATTTCGAAACGCGCCGACAAAGAGTCATGGCTTCAGCGGCAGCGGTGCCTTCATCGAGCATCGACGCGTTTGCGAGATCTAAACCTGTAAGGTCCATAATCATTGTTTGGAAATTCAAAAGAGCTTCGAGGCGACCTTGGGCAATTTCTGCTTGGTAAGGCGTATATTGAGTGTACCAGCCTGGATTTTCTAAAATGTTTCTTTGAATCACCGGTGGAGTGATACATCCGCTATAGCCTGTACCAATGTAAGTTTTAAAAAGTTGGTTTGTAGCGGCAAGTTCTCCCACACGTTTGAGGACTTGGCCTTCGCTCATGGGTTGTCCAAGATCTAAAGCCTTCTCGACTCGAATGGAACTTGGAATGGTCTTCGCAATCATCTCTTCGAGACTTGAGATCTTCAGAGTTTTCAACATTTGCGACACTTCTTCGGCATTAGGACCAATGTGTCTTTGAATGAAGGAACGATTGTTCTTCGAAATGAATTCCATGCTGTCAGCCCTTTCGTAAGGGGGAACCTGGGGTTTGCGAACCTCGGAGTGATTTAGATTTTCAAGCATGGCGTAGATCTACCACGGTGGAGGGGATCCAGGATACGATAGGCTCTGAGCGTCAAAGCTTCTGATTAGAAGGTAGAGGGGGCTTCTGTTTCGATAGGAGCGAGAGCAGGTGCCGTGCGAGGTTGTTCTGGAACAACGAGACTTTCGACGCCATCTTCCAATCTGTTGCTATCTAGGTGACGGCTGACTTCAATCGCCCATGAAACTTTTTTAAGATCTTTAGAAACGAGTGCGTGGCCCCATGGCGTGAAAAAGAAGAAGTTTCGTGCGTTGGTTTTGTCAGAGAATTCAATCCTGTCGAGGTCTCGACGGAGCTTATGCTCAAACTCGATCCAGTTATCCGCACCAATGTCATTAAGTGCCGTGTTCTTGATCATATTCCAATTTTTCTTAGCACCTTTGAACAGTTCTAAACGAGCCAAGGTTTTTGCTTTTTCAAGAGTGTTGTGACCCGCCTTGATTTCTAAGAGCAAAGATTCAGGGGCGCCAGAATCAAGATGTTTACGAACAGTGGAGGCTTTCCAATTTCTCATGGTGTTTTTAGTTGCGATTTCTGCACCGGGAGCCGTCAGGCCTAGGCGCTGAGCTTCGAAAAGAAGGTTGGGTGCTGAAATAGATTTATTCACCTCTTGGTACTTGTAGGCCTGGGCTGAATAGCTTAGCAAAAGAGTGAAAAGAGTTAGGATTGTTTTCATATCAACACCTCTAACGTTCATAAGAGCAAAACCCATACCCTTTCAGGGGGATACAGCTAGCTTTTAAGGGATTTTTGATGATAAGGATTTTGTCCCATGGATAGCAAAATACGTCACTCTTACTTAGAACAATGGACTTACCCCGTGAGTCCCCCAGAAGCTCTTGCTATAGATGAGGTTTCACCTAAAGAGGGGCAATTTCTAGCAGTCGCCGGTCGTTTAGCAGAAGTGAGTGTCTCAAAGTGGGAACTACAGGGAAGTCGTGCGGTGATGGGGCTGCAAAATCTAGAGAATTTCTCTTTGCTCCCTATCTTACGAGGCGGAGATTTGATTTTTGTTCAAGGCGCCTGGAACGAAGGCGTCATACAAGTGGATCGTTTAGAATTACTAGCTCCCAACATCGCAGAAAAAATACCTCCATTTTACGAACACGAATTTAGCCCTGAGTGGGCTCTATTATGGCAAGAGTTTCGACGAAATATTCGTCAATTTTTTTCTGAGCAAGGTTTTCTAGAAGCGCGGACTCCCACTCTTGTTCTTTCTCCTGGAACAGAACCGTTTTTGGTGCCTTTTGAAACTCATTGGCGAGAAGGAAAAAAAACTCAAAAATTTTACTTACCAACGAGTCCTGAACTCCACCTTAAAAAGTTGCTCGTGCGCGGATTTTCTAAAATTTTCGAAATGAAAGATTGTTTTCGAAATGGCGAAACCGGACCTCGCCATCAGCCCGAATTCCTCATGTTGGAATGGTACCGATCTTACCACCGGCTCGAGTCTATTCAGCTAGATGTAAAAAATTTGATTCAGTTTTTGCTGCGAACATTTGCTGACCGTGAGGCCCACTTTGTGATGGATCAAAATGTCGATGTCGTCACAAAAACCATGGCGCAACTTTTTAAAGAAAAGTTGAAGTTTACTCTCACGCCTAAAACAACCTTAGAAGAGTTAAAATCTCTGGCTCGCGAAGAAAAAATTCATTTTACCGAACAAGACACCTGGAATGATGTGTTTTTTCGTCTTTTTTTAGAGAGGGTAGAAGGGGAGTTAGGTTTGGATCAACCATTGATCGTCACTCATTATCCTCCTTCTCAAGCGGCCTACGCTCGTCATACAGAAGATGGGTGGGCCGATCGGTTTGAGCTCTACTGGAAAGGGCTTGAGATCGCGAATGCGTTTCATGAACTCAATGATCCAACAGAACAAAAGCGTCGCTTTGAATCGGATTTAGCAGAACAGCGACGCCAAGGTCGTGAACCTGTCCGACTTGATCAAGAATTTCTGGAAGGCCTTAAGTTTGGGATGCCACCCTCTGCGGGAATCGCACTAGGTGTTGAGCGCCTCTTCATGGCACTCTTTGATGTGCAGGATATTTCGCATACGAGAGCGTTTCCATTTTTACCCGGTTCCAACTAGATTTTAGAGCTTGTCGCAGACACCGTAAGAGGCGGCTTGATAGTCGACAGCATGCCCGGAGCGTGTTCCTCGGTCGTTATAAAATTGATGTGTTGAGGACAACATCTCCTCCAAAATCAATCGGCGATCATTCAATTTTCTAATAACAAGAACACTACCGAATGTTTCGGAGGAAATGAGGCCAAATCCCTCAGCAACAAGATAAGTTTCTCTGACGTCAGCGCTCATTGTGCCACTGATATTAAGCTTCATACCTTTCCAAAGTATTGAAAAGAGGAATGGTGTCTCAGTTTCTTGAAGGTGTTTAAACTCATGAAATGCCAAAGGCAGCTTATAGCCAGCGCGTGAAAGGTTGTTAAAAAGAGGGGTTGTTTCATAAACGAACTCACAATTCCAGTTTGTATGATTAATATCTTTAGATGGGGTTGTGACTAATTCGCTATTATAAAACAGGGCTCTCAGCTCCGTGTATCTTTTTTGATTTACTTCATGACCAAAAGAGAAACATGGCACAGCGAGAAGACAACTGATAATCATATTTTTAAACACAGAACCTCCAAACAAATTTATTTTACGCCTAAGCTCCAAGCGAGTATTTCGATCGCTTCGTCGAGAGACCCATGGAAATTGTGATAAGTTTGATCGAAGCCATTTGCCAAAGCCTGTCGCTTCCCACTCAAAGTCGTATTTCCCCAACTATCAGGTTTTAAAGTTGCAGCAATCGACGCGAGGATGCCTACAACACCTGTTCCAGCTGCTAAAGGTTTTACCAGAATTAAGCATCCAGCGATTGGCTGTGCTACGACAGTTCCTGCGGTTCCGCCAACGACACAGCCTAGAAAACTGAGAGCGACTCCAGTTCCTATAGCTGCAGTGCCTACATGTGCTGCAGAATCCAGACGAATTTGCATATCAATTTGATTTAATTTTTGAATAGCAGCCGTTACTTCAGCTTGTTTAAAGGATCGATTAAAAAGTACATTTTCGGCACAGCCTACACTTTCCTGTGCTGTGGCGGTATCATCACAGAGGCGAAATACGGTCTGTAACTCTCCGTTTTTTATAACAGGGAAGCTTCTAATAGAAATCTGTGTTTGTGAAGAACCTCGAATTTTCACATCCCGAGCAAAGACAGAAGAAGATGTAAAGGACACGATTAGAAAGGCTGAAAGAATCATTTTAAAAAGTTTCATAGGTTCTCCTATGCCCTGGGACTGAAGCAGTTTTTAAGCCAAACAAAAAATACGTAGGAAGCTATTTAATAAGAGAGAGAGATGGGGGGGCTACAAAATAGTGCCCTTTAATGGCAGAAGAAAAAAAGCAGGGCCATCCTTGGCCCCTCCAACTGTTTACAATTTTAATTTAAACCGGGACCGGAAAGTTATTCCTCATCATCTTCGTCGGCGACCTCGGTGATCGCAGAACTCGGTGCACGATTAACGGCGTCCTTAAGTTCCTTACCAACTTTGAAAAAAGGAAGTTTTTTGTCTTGAACTTCAATCACTTCACCGGTGCGGGGATTTCGGCCTTGATAGGCATCGTATTTGCGGTTTACGAAAGAACCGAAGCCACGAATTTCAATGCGATCGTTGCGCTTGAGGGCGTCCACCATTGAATCAAAAATGGTGTTAACAATTGTCTCTGCTTTCACTCGAGTGATGCCTGCGGATTCGGCCACTAAGTTGATCAGCTCAGCCTTTGTCATTGGTGGATATCCCCTCGGCTATTTGCAGCCTTTATCCCCTTGAAACTACACAAGATTAGTCTTCCTTAGTCGATTCTTCTTTTCAACGGCTTTTATAGATATAACACACTGGCCCAACGAGGTTGTGCGAAAGCACACAACCTAAAGTGAATAATCGTCTGGAACAATGCCTCGAGCGTAACGCTCAGACATGTAGGCCATCATCGCCAAAATAAAGATGAAGAGATGGTTGTTCTCTGCATCCCCGAAATTCCATTGAGTAATACCGCCGGTGTGAAGAGATAATTGTGCACCCAATGCGCCGAGTACAAGAACACGATGCCAAAAATGTGTTTCTGGTACATCGGTCCAGAGCCGATGTGTCATCAGTAGGAAGCTCAAAATAAAAAGCATGTAACAGAAGAATCCCAAAATCCCGGTCGTAGATAGCATCTGTAAATAGTTATTGTGTGCATGGCCGCCAAACTCTTTTTCGATGCCGAGCTTTTTATAATACTCCCCTAAAAGAACTTCGTTTTGGAGATAACCCACTCCCATCCACGGATGGTCGGAGAACATTTCGAAATTTGCTTTCCAAACCGCGCGACGGTCATCATTACTAAAGTAGCCCGCATCCCAAACACTCGCGACACGTTCGCGAAGCCCGGGGTTGGTTTCGTAAACAACACCACAGAGAGAACCAACGATGAGGAGAAAAACAATTAAGTGCTTACGGCTCACGTAAGAAGTCATGATCAAAAAAGCGATCGCGGTCGCGAGCCAAACACCGCGCCCGTATGTCCAAACCAGGCTGAGCCCAATAATAATTACCGAACTTAAAAAACCCAAACGAACATACCAAGGTTTTCTACGGCTCAAGAGAAGAGCTGCAAAAGAAAAACAAAGAATCATGCTGAACGAATAACCATAAGTCAGATGGTGACTGAGAAAACCAGAGTTTTGAAATACGTCAGCACCTTCAAAGGGAGCCGGCGTGACGGCCCGGTGGTCTCCGCGGATGATATCGACACCGGTGAAGTGTTGGAAAATCGCGTAGCCACCCACGATTGTACCGGCAACGATAAAAATATGGAGAATGCGATTGAGTACGGGCGAAACTTCGAGAGCAAAAGTGAGCAGATAGAGCATTAAAATCCAACGCAGTTTTCCGATGGGCTCAAGAAGACCGGCTTCAGGTGCATTAAAAGTGAGGCTCATCCAAACAACTAAGAGGAGCCCTAGCAGTGGAACCTCTACTCCGAGTCGGAACAGATAAAATTCGCGCATTTTCACGGCCTTATTGACGAGAATATAGACTAAAGTCAGGATGCAAGCGCCCCAACCAAAGATCTCCATCCCTGACATCGAAACCATTAGTGAGAGCGCGTAGAGACAAAGAAAGAAAGGCACGGGTGCATGCAGAAGCGTGCCCCAATATTGTTTTCCAAGTTTTTCCATAGATGATTTACTCAAGTCGGCTTCAGGGTGTAGCGTTTAGTTCTCTTAAGAATATTGAAATAAGAATTTATGGTTTCGTCTACCATTTTTGTTGTGTCAAAGAGGTCCGTCACCTTTCTGCGGGCCTGATTTCCAATCTCCGTCACAGGGACTTGATCAGAAAAAATATCGATGAGGAGGTTTGACAACGATTTAATGTCAGCTGGGCGAACCAAAAAACCATCAATGCCATCTTCGACGAAAGTAAAAAGAGGGCTGACTTCGGACGCAATAATCACTTTCTTTTGTGCCATAGCTTCAAGAACACTGGGCTCAAAGCCTGTCGTGCGAGAGCTGATATTCACATAAACGTCTGCGAGTGCGATGTAATCAGCAACTTCGTTCATGTTCACTGCACCTGTGAGGATCACGCGGCTTCCGAGGGCGAGATTTAACATTTCGTATTCAATTTCTTTAAATTTGGGTCCATTTCCGACAATGATGAGTCGAGCATGGGAATACTTTACGGCGACTTTTTCAAAGGCCTCGAGCAAATTTAAAATAGGCTGAGCTTCTGTCATATCCGTCACCGTTACGACCGTTTTAGCGTGCGGGGGAATTTTTAATTGTAAACGGCGTTCTTCAGACTTCTCTTTCGAAGACAAATCCCCAATTTCAATACCGTAGGGGACAGAGTAAATGTTGTGATCGGGATAGAGATAGTAACGCTCTAAAATACTGCGTTCGTGAGGACTCGCTACAAAAATTCCATCGGCCGAACGTACAAGCTTGCGATCGGTCCCGTAGTAAGTGCGCAAAAACTTGTAGGCCACGGCAATGCTCATGGAGAGCAAGCTTCCAAGGGTCTCTTGAGCCATACCCGCAATCGCAAAAAGCTGCGACATTTGAGTGGCCCCTACGTCAAAGGCAACGGAGACATGAAATTCCTCTTTGAAGCGGGAAATATACTGACCCGAGGAATCAATCGAATGTGCTAAGTGAAAGGGGTTTTCTCGATGGAGTTTGGCAAAGAGGTCTTTGGCGGCGCGGGCAAATTGATCTTGAGACGAGTTGTCCTCAATGGAGATAAAGTGGAAGTGGATGTCCTCTATGACCAATTCCGAGTGACTTTGATGTTGATCGCCGGTGATGACTGTGACTTTATGGCCACGCTTCACGAGTCCGCGTGCAACAGGCCAGAGATGTCCATATTGTGTGGCTTTTCCGGAGATAGGAAATCGTCTCGCCACGAAGCAAATATGAAGGGGCCCGGGGAGCGGACGCTTTTTCCAGAAGCGCCATCCCTTATCCTGACCGTGAGGAATTCTTTCGCCGTGAGCTAATGCTTCCAATGATTTCTTGCTTCCTTCTGACATTTAATCCAATTATTCTATCCACTCGCCAATTCGGCAACCATATAAGGATAAGGAGATGCCTTATGAGCACACCATCTAAATTTCCGTTCTTTGATGTTACGCGTCAGTTTGTTCCTTTAAAGGATCAAGTGATGGAAAAGTTCTCAACCCTACTTGATAAGCAAGCTTTCATTCTTGGAGACACAGTCGCTCAGTTTGAAAAAGACATTGCTCAGTGGATGAACGTTAAACACGCGATCACCGTTGCAAATGGAACCGATGCTCTTGTCGTCGCTCTTCGTGCTCTCGATGTTGGTCACGGAGACGAAGTGATTACTCCGGCCTTTAGCTTCTTTGCTTCCACAAGTAGCATTATGCTCGTAGGTGCAAAGCCTGTCTTCGTAGATGTGGATCCACGTACTTTCAATATCGATCCCGCATTGATTGAAAAAGCGATCACTCCAAAAACAAAAGCCATTATGCCAGTGCAACTTTTTGGTCAGTGTTCAGATATGGATCCCATTATGCAAATTGCGAAAAAACATAATTTGAAAGTGCTTGAGGATTTCGCGCAAACTATCGGTGCCACCTACAAAGGAAAGCAAGCGGGAACGATTGGTGATATTGGTTCAACGAGTTTCTATCCGACAAAAAATCTTGGTGGGGCCGGCGAAGGTGGAATGATCACCACCAATGACGACGCTCTTGCAGAAAAAGTAAAACTCATTCGTGTTCACGGAATGCCTCGTCGTTACGTGCATGACATTCTCGGAACAAACAGTCGTTTGAACGCCCTTCAGGTGGCTTACTTGGCGGTAAAGCTCCCGCACCTTAAAACTTGGATGCAAAAGCGAAACGACAATGCCAACACCTATATGAAAGAGTTCCAGCAATTAACAGATAAAGGTCTTGTTCTCCCGAAGGTTGCGGAAGGTAATACTCACGTGTGGAATCAATTTGTGGTGAGAGTGCCTAACCGCGATGCCATTCAGAAAAAAATGGCCGATGAGGGTGTGCCAACGGAAATCTATTATCCGTTCACTATTCCGGAGCAGAAGCCTCTTCGCCCATTTGCCCCTGAAAAAGGCTGGCCGGTCTCTGAAACCGCTTCACGAGATGTACTGGCGCTTCCGATCTTTCCGGAGCTGAAAAAAGAAGAGCAGCAAATGGTGATTGCTGCTCTTAAAAAAGTTTTAAGTTAGATACGCTTACTTTTGCTCGCTATCGTCGTCGTTTGGAAGAACGAAGATGTGGACCATCCATGCGATGATATCATAGGGATTAGTAAAGAGCGTGTCTTGTAAAGCACCCATGCTTTGGCAGGTGAAAGTACCGACTTCGTTAAGGCCAGCTTTCATACGTCCCTTACAAGAGCCAGCACCTTTTGCTGGCGTCTTGTAGAGCTCAACCATGTAATCATTATTCCAATACATGTAGAAAGTGCCTTTAGTAGGATTTGTGTAAACATCAACTTTCACTTGTTCTGCTATCATTCCCATGATGCGGACTTCACCCTTCTCGTTCACATAGGAGTCGAGGTTGGAATACTTATTCATGCTCCACATTTTTCCAAGGAAGTTTGTGTGCGTACCGGTACTTCTTAGATACAAGAAGTCCTGCATGCTTCCGATGTGCATGCGAAATTGATCTCCGTCTATGAAAGCCGCGAGAGGTGTGTTGCCGCCCCCACCCACCCAGCTTCCCTGACGTACGCCACCCATTTCTTTAATCAAAATCTTGTTAAAACCCTCTTGATTTTGAAAGGCAATGCTGAGTTGCCCATCCGCAAAAGATGTAGATGAAATGAATAGTAATAAAACAGCAAGTATCGCTCGTTGAATAGCCATCGTTCCCCCCTAGGCTATGACATGTTGCACATACCCACTCGGTCTTTCCTTCGTCTTACCTTAGATATCTTAGGACCTGTACTATTCTAAGATTCAAAATAAAAACCGTTTAACTATGTTTACTTTAGGATATCTAAGATTGTGTGAAGAATTCTGCGATTCGCCTCGGGAATTTCCATTTTCGGTATTTCGTCGGGGTCTACCCACCGAAGGTCGGTGTGGTGTTTAGGCTTGGGTTCGCCCTTCCAGAAGGGGATATCGAAAAAAAGAAGCACGACTCCACGGTCACCATACGCATGAGTGTTGGCGAACCTCAGAGCACCAACTTCCGCTTCGATGGAGAGCTCTTCAAAGAGCTCTCGTTTCAAAGCTTCTACAGGAGATTCACCAATTTCAATTTTTCCACCAGGAAATTCCCATTGACCAGCAAGACTGTTGCCAGTGGGACGTTGCCCGAGAAGAACTTTACCATTTTTTCGAATTAAGCCCGTCACAACGGGTATCCATATAGGACGCTTTGCTCTCACTTGTTCAGTGTAGGGAGTGCTAGGGCAGGTGTCATGGGGCAGTGCTCATGGATGGAGATAGATATCATCCATGGGATTCTTCTTTCTTGACCTGACACTGCCCCTACATCTAATTATCTTTTATGGACAACATAGCAGAGGAACAGAAATGAAATTTCAACAAGCATGGTCTTTTCTTTTTTTAACATTTTCATTCAAGGTTCACGCACAAGCTGTTATCACTTACAAAGAAGTGGCACCGATTATTTCTCAAAAGTGCTTGAGCTGTCATGGTGCTATTCCCATGGGAGCTCCTTTTTCTCTTGATACCTACGAGGCTTTAATGAGCCACGCCGAAGCTGTTCGTACTTCTGTTCAGACCCGTAATATGCCACCTTTTGCGGTCGACAACACAGGCGCTTGTGGCACTTACGGTAACATCACAAGTCTTTCGGATAAAGAAATTCAAGTCATCTCAGATTGGGTAACGACAGGTAAGAAACCTGGAACTCCAGATAATTTACCCCCGCCTCAGCTTTCCAATCGTTTGGAGCATGTGGATGCAACACCAATGATGATGGAGCCGTATACGCCGGGCAACATGGATGAATATCGTTGTTTTGTTTTAAATCCCGTGACCACAACGGATCGATTTATCTCCGGTTACAACGTGATTCCTGGAAACCCGGATGTTGTTCATCACGTGATTTTATATATTCCGACCGAAAGAGGCCAAAGACTTGCGGAGCAACTTGATGCCCAAGATCCAAAGCCAGGGTATTCCTGTTTTGGTAGCGCCCTTACAGAAGCAGCACCTGTCGTGGCCTCTGCACTTGGAACGAGTGCGACGCTATTTCCACAAAACACCGGCATTAAAATCCCGGCGAATCGCAAAGTCATCCTGCAAGTGCATTACGGCCACAGCCATCAAGTGACGCAAAAATCATCAGCTGGGCCAGACCAAACAAAAGTGCAATTGCAGCTTGAAACATCTGTGAATAAAGAGGCAGAAATCGTCTTACCAGGACAGATTCGAAATTTTACAATTCCACCAAAACAAGAGCGCTATCCGTTTATCAAATCTTGGGCCGTTGCAAATTCCGGCGCACTCTTCCGTCCGTTTGATCTTTACGGAGTGCTTCCGCATATGCATATGTATGGGAAAGATATTCGTTTCAGTGTCACTCGTGCGCGCACCACTGCGAATTCTTGCTTGATGGATGTGCCTCGTTGGAACTTTAACCGTCAACATCTCTATTTTTACCAAACTCCGATTTCCATCAACGATGGTGACGAAATCAAAATCACTTGCGCCTACAATACGATGAGATCTAGTGTTCCTATTCCGTTTGGAGATTCCTCTTCTGAGGAAATGTGCCTTGTGGGTCTGTATTTAGTATGGAAATAAAGGTACGGACACACTTTTGGGACGCACGTAGTCCCAAAAGTGTGTCCGTACCTTTATCGGCTTGGCGGTATTTAACTCTTGAAGTGGCAACGGACTCGATCGAAGAACATTGGACCTTCATAAATAAGGGCGGTGTAAGCTTGCACGAGATCGGCGCCGATTTCCAAACGTTCTTCGACATCTTTTGGAGTCATGATTCCACCGACGGAAATTACGAGGCGATCCTTTTTTTCAGAACCTAAAAGTCTTAAAAATCTTTTTAAACACAATTTGGATTTAGCGTTGAGGAATTGTCCCGATACACCACCTTCGGCAGGGTAGGGAGAGCCGTTCCAACGATCGAGTGTGGTATTGGTGAGGATCCAGCCAGAAATATTTTGTTTGAGACTGGCGGAGAGAAGAGCTTCCATTTGTGACTCGTCCATGTCGGGACTGAGTTTCAAAAGAAGTGGAACCGATGAAGGTTTCTCACTCACATTCTTTAAAAACAAATCGATGTTTTCTGACTTGAGCAGATCTCGAAGACCCGACGTATTGGGGCTACTGATGTTGATCACGAAAGCATCCGCCAAACCTTGAAACTCTTCGATGAGATGAGTGTAATCTTTATGGGCATCTTCTAGATCGGTAATACGATTTTTCCCGATATTCACAAAGAGAGGCATGTCGGCCGTACGAGTGACTGTTTTTAGGCGAGCTTTAATCGCGCCCGCCCCGTCATTGGGAAAACCAAGTCTATTCCAAAGCGTGCGTGAAGAAACATCCCGAAGAATCACCCGTCCGGGATTTGGTTTTTGTGCTTGAGGTGTAACCGTACCGATCTCTAAAAAACCTGCACCGAAATGTTTCCATGCAGAAATCTGCCGAGCATTTTTATCAACGCCACCAGCGATACCCACGGGATTACGAAATTTTAAATTTCCCCACGTTACACTCTTCCATTGGCTTTCCACGGGAGGAGTGAACTTCGCATAAAAATTTAGGCCCATGGGGCCTAAATCGTGTGCGAGTTTTGGAGGAATCCAAAGCCAGGGTTTCATTTTTATCAAACCTGTTCTTAGCGTGGGTAGAGACCTCGAAGAAGCATCGCTTTTTGTAATCTTTGAATCGCACAGCACATCGCAGCGTCTCTTAAATGAATTTGCTTTTCTTGTCCCATCGCCCAAACACGTTGGAAGGCTGGAACAATCATGTTCTTCAAGTTTTGATTTACTTCTTCAGCGCTCCAGAAATAAGAGCCGATATCTTGAACCCACTCGAAGTAAGACACGATCACGCCACCTGCATTGGCCACGATATCAGGAACGATGTAGCAGCCTTTTTTCGAGAGAAGTTCGTTCGCTTCGCTCGTAAGAGGACCGTTCGCGCCTTCGATGATCATCTTTGCTTCTACTTGGTGCACGTTCTTTTCGTTGATGACGCCATCGAGAGCGGCGGGAATGAGGCAAGTCACTTTTAACAACAGAAGGTTTTCGTTAGAAATGGATTCGCCGCCAAATCCTTTAAGAGTTTTATTCTTTTTGTAAAACTCGATAAGACGAGGAATGTCGAGACCATTGGGATCATGAATTCCACCGTTGACGTCGGAAACGGCGATCACTCTTGCGCCGATTTCATGAGCATAAAGAGCCGCATGCGAACCTACGTTACCAAAACCTTGAATGGCCACGGTAAAATTAGAATCCACTTTCATTTTCAATGTTCTTGCTAGTTCTTCCATGATGAAGATTGCGCCTTGTCCCGTCGCACCTTCACGGCCAAGAGATCCGCCAATTTCCAGAGGTTTACCGGTAACTACTCCAGGGCAAGCGTATCCTCGTTCTTGAGAGTAGGTATCCATCAACCACGCCATTGTTTGCGCGTCGGTACCTACATCAGGCGCCGGAATATCAATAGTTGGTCCGATGAAATTAGAAATCTCCGTCGTATATCGACGGGTCATGTTTTGCTTTTCAGTGCGCGAAAGTTTTGTGGGATCAACTTGGATTCCACCCTTCGCTCCTCCGAGAGGAAGATGCATCACGGAGTTTTTGAAAGTCATGAGCATGGCAAGACCAGCCACTTCGCTCAAATTCACAGATTCGTGATAACGAATCCCGCCTTTCCAAGGTCCAAGAGTTTGGCTGTGTTGAACGCGGTAACCGTTAAACACTTTCACCGAATGATCGTCCATGCGTACGGGAACGCTGACGATGATCGCTCTTTTTGGCTTTTTCAAACGGATGATAATGTTGGGATCGGCATCAATGATTTTTGCCGCGTGTTCAAGAGTTTTAACAATGTTTTTATAGAGATGACCTTCGGTCAAATGATCCATGAAATGTCTCCTTCAGAGTAAGGTATTAACTTGTCCAATTTGAAAGACAAAGTCAATTTTTGCTGGGCTTTTCCGAGAGGACGCCCTAATCTTAGGAGATGGGTTTTCTTTCTAAAATCACAGCGCCGGGGGCGCCATATCAGGCCGAGATATATATTGAAGGCACAGGACCTTGGGCTCAAAGTTTTGTAGACTCAGTGAAGCAATGTATTGCACAGCGCGCAATTAATCTTCAAGTGAATGTGACGAAGGATCCCTCTAGCCTCAAAGAAGTGATGGAACCTCTGCTCAAACTCCAGCAGTTTGTCGCCTCAAAAGGTGGAAAAGTGATTCTCGTGGGTGCACCCGCTGAAGGACTTGAGGCTTTGAAGGCCGCAGGAATTCAAGTAGAAGTTGCACCACCACAACCTGCTCCGATAAGTGCTGCGCCTGTTGCGGCCGCAATACCAACTGCTCCTTCGGCGGTTCCCGCCGCTCCTCCTGTTGCTGTTCCAGCGGCATCAACTGCACCTGTTCCATTTGATATGACAGAACTTGAAACTCTTTTGAAAAAAGCAGAGGGCGGCTTGCTGCCCGCGAATGAAGTTGTGCCTCTTGCTCAAAGTACGAAAGTTGTTTTAGAGGGTTTGCTCAAAGAAATAGAAAAGCGCGGCCAAGAGCATCAAGATTTCACCGCTTTTTTGAAACACTTAGCAAAACATCAAACAGTGGATGTCTCAAAAGTGAAAGAACTTTCGGAAGTTGCGACAAAAGAAAGCGACATTGGCCGGCAGCGAGAACAAATTCCAAGTTTGAAAAAACAAATGGTCGAGGCGAAGACTCTTCTTGAAACAGAAGAGAAAGCCAGCAAAGAGTTTATTCAAAAATCTGATGCTGAAAGTAAAAAGAAGTTAGAGACATTTAAAAAAGAACTCGACACGGTAAAATCCAACCATAAAAAATTGGAAGCAGATTTTCAAAAGCGCATAGATACCAAAAAGGCAGAAATCGGCAAGATTGAAGCGCAAAAGGCTGCGAAGACGTGAAGCCATTAATTTTCAAAAAAGTTTTGATGGTTCGCATGGATCGCATTGGTGATTTGATCCTCACTTTGCCGGTCGACCAACTGTCTGGTTTTAAAAATTCTGACATTACTTGGCTGATTCAACGAGGAATGGAATTCCTTCCTGAAAACAGCTCACCGAAAAGAAAATATGTTTCTTGGGATCGACGCTTTTATTTTCGTTCTGCTTGGACGCTCTTTCAGTTTTTACGTCGGGAACGTTTTGATGCGGCCATCTTTTTTCATGCCCCTTGGTGGCTCAGCGCTGTTTGTATGCTTGCAGGGATTCACTTTCGTGCAGGTGTAAGAAGTCAGTGGCATTCCTATATTTTTCTTTCACGAGGAATTCGACAAAAGAGAAGTCACGCCAAGTATCACGAATCGGAATACAACAAGCGTTTGGTCCAACAAGCTTTGCGTTGGGATACAAAAGAGTCGGTGGGGTCTCCACTGAAAGTAAATTATCCGGTGGACTATTCACGACTGAAAACTTTGGGACTTGAAGAAAACTACATTGTGGTACATCCAGGCATGGCAGGATCGGCCCGAAATTGGACCGTCCCACTTTATGCGGAGTTTATTGAGGATTTAGCAAAAAAAGATCAGATTGTAGTGACGGCTTCGCCGAGCGATCAGCCTTGGGTGGAGCAAATTAAAGAAAAAGTGCAACATTCAAATGTAAAGTGGTCCGTCATCACGGACGCGAAGGATTGGCTGAACGTTTTGGCGGCGAGTCGTGCGGTGATTGCTCCTTCGACGGGAACGATTCACGTGGCGGCCTCCTTAGGAGTTCCATGTCTGGGAATTTACTCTCCCGTTCGTGTACAGGCACCAAAGCGCTGGGGTCCTCTAGGGGCAAACGTAGGAATTATTGTTCCTGACGTAGAATGTCCAGGGCATATGAAATGTTTGATGGAGAGTTGTCCGCGCTTTGATTGTATGAGAGATATCACGGTAGAAGAGGTCAAGGCGGGCCTCTCGAAGATTATGGGATGAAACCAATGAACGCATCAAAATCGCACTTAAAAGAAAATCTCACGCAAGTTTTAAAACGTCTGCCGCAGATGAAAGGTCGAAAGATGATCATCGTGGGAGATTCGGGTCTTGATGAATATGTATTTGGTCGCGTTCGTCGTATCAGCCCTGAAGCTCCTGTTCCTATCGTGGAAGTGGTGGATGATGGAACGACCGACTACCGCTTGGGCCTTTCAACAAACGTGGCTCAAAATATCACTTCTCTTGGTGGCGTTTGCCATTTGATTTCAGTTATTGGCGATGATCCTGCAGGACAATCTCTTAAAGGAATCTTAGATAAAGCCAAAGTTTCTCCAGAGCATTTAGTAGTTGATGAAACTCGTCCGACCACACGCAAACTTCGGGTCATGACAGGACAGCATCACATCGTGCGCGTGGACTACGAACATCAACGCTTTGTCTCTTCGCAGGTCGAAACCAAAATTCTCGATCGCGCGAAAAAGCTAATCGCCGATTGCGACGGTTTGATCATTCAAGATTACGCTAAAGGTGTCGTGAGTGAATCCTGCGCCCAAGCTTTGATTCAGCTCGCGAAAAAACATAATAAAAAAGTATTTGTCGATCCACACCGAAGCACTCCGATGCATTACTACCGTGGATCCGATGTGATGACTCCCAATCACGACGAAGCGATGTCTTTGAGTCGCTTGAGTTTTGATGAACTTCGCAAGGCTTCCGACTCTCTTCAAGAAGTGGCGGATACCATTCGTCAAGCCGTACAGTCGCCAACTCTCGTGATCACTCGCGGAAAAGACGGCATGAGCTTGTACGAAAATACAAACACGATTCAAATTCCCACTTTCGCCAGACAAGTCTTCGACGTGGCGGGTGCTGGTGACACAGTCATCGCTGCTCTCTCTATGGCCTGGGCCTCAGGTTTTTCTCTTCAAGAGTCTTGCCTCATCGGCAACATGGCTGCGGGAGTCGTCGTCGGTAAAATCGGTTGCGTTCCTTGCCATTACTCCGAGCTCGAATCCTGGATTCAGCAGCACACGGAGAATGTTTAGAGTTCGTGTGCGTTCATGACCTATAAATGTTCGAGAAGCACTCCAGGTTGGTGATTGTTAAAATATTTTGATAAACTTTTTTTGGAGGTGGTAGTTATGAAGATATTAACAATATTTATCTTATTTATTTCAATTCAAACAGTTGCCTCTTCTAAGATTAAAGGTAGTGAATTAAGTGTAAAACTTAAGGTTAGTAGTGGCCATGGAGACTACACTGAAACAGTTTTAGAGAAAGATCTTAAAATAAAAATCCCTATGGCAAATGGGCACGAGAAGTCTGAAACAATTGTTAATGTCAGAGGAAGAAATATTTTAGTTTATGTTAGGGTGAGTCGATTGGGTGCATACAGTAAACCTGCAATTGATATTCAATTTGGATTTCAAGAGCAGAGCGGTGAGCCCTTTCAAGGGATGGTTGAAATTGCTCCCATATACACTGATGAAAAAGTTAAAGATATTTACCTTATAGGTCCTCGAATTAATTTAAATGGCAATTCTTACAGTAGTAATTTTGCCCTCTTAAGCGGAAAAATCAATTGATTACAAACCACTTTCTGATTCTCATATGAAAAGTTAGCAGCTATTTTTTTCTGCTAAGAACAATATAAAAACCAAATTATCTTTCGACGCCATACTAGACTCCGCTCGCAAGATGGCGAGCTAATTTCTACTTATTTTTTAGTGTTGCTGATTGTAATTCACCAATCAAACATTGGGTTTCTAGGCAAAAGTCTCATGGCTTCTAGTCTTTACGATATACCAGGAAAGACAGATAATATTCGAGTGGAGGTAAATTATGAAAATAATTGGAATCATTGTTGTTGAGATCTGCGCAATTTTTTTGGTGATTCAAGTGTCGGCTAATGACTGCTTATTGGTCGAACAAATGAAGTTGTCTATGGAGGCCCATAAACTAAATCATCTGAATCACATGTGCACACGAACTCCAGAAGGCGGACCATGCAAACTTAAAAGCGTCAGTTGCAACGGTATCGCTTGCCAAGTTGTCGATGAAGCGCGCACAAGAGTTACCTATGAGCCCATGCATCCTGACGCAAGCAAAGAAGGCTATGTTTCCTATCCTGACATCGATAGGAAATCTGAGTGGATAGCAATGTCAGCAAATGCGCAAGTACTCAAGCAACTAGGAACAAAATGCGGTGTTTTAGTCAAAGATAATGGTTCCTCATCCATAGTGGCTTATTCCTCAGCGAGCGACGTACAACTCGATGTTTTTAACTTTGATGCACAGACTAATCTTGCAGCATGGACACGTATTTATAAGAACGGAGCTACACAGGTCTCACGTTTCTGATTTGTGACTAAAATCTGCGATCCGTTGATTGCTCAACAGTACCTAGATTATCAAATCACAATTCTCGAATTCTCAACTGATTATGATTACGGCAGAGTAGTCGTAAATTCTCAGGAGAATGTAATCCACCTAATGAGTAAGGTTGGATGTGATCAATTTCCACTTGAAATTTAGAATCACATTTCTTACCGGCGTGGTCGTAAGTGCATTTCGCTTGGTCCCTCACCCAAACCTCACGTTTGATCTTCGAAGGAATATGTCGAGTACGCTTACGCAACGTTTCTTCACCGACTGAAGAAACGTTGCGTTGAGAAAACGCGGCGGCTTTTTTGAGAGTATTCCGTTTTTTTAAAGCGTCGGTTGCCATTAAATCGATAAGTTCGGCAAAACTAGGATGAGGATGGATGTGTGAGTAAAGTTTTTTAAGCTCTTCCAGTTTTTCTGTCACCTTCTTTTCCAAGACAACCGTCACTTGAGTTTTATCATCGACAAGCATACGAATCTTTTCGATAGGTGGAAGGGTTGGAGATTTTTCAACCAAGATCTTTTCACACTCACGACCAGACTTATTTTCAAGGTTTTTAAAGAGCTCTAGTTTTTCGGCTTTGTCGTAGGTTTTGTTTTGGTATTTCTTTTCCTGATTCAAAAAAGTTTGTGCCTTCGTGACGGTCACAAGATTGAGCGAACCTTCGGCTAAAGACTTTTTCACTTGAGGCAGCTCCCGAGTCACACGCATCGCCGAAATACGACGATAGGCTGCAGATTCACTGTACTTGAGCTCTTTTACGCAAAATTCCATGAGACTGCCATAACCTTTTGTGAGGTGAAGTTTGCGTCGATCCACTTCTTCAAGAAGTTCAATGATTTCTAAATTAAGATTTCGTTCGGCTTGAGTTTTTGTTAAAAGCACTTCGAGTAACTGATGGTTTGAAAAAGATGAAATTTGAGTCATAAAGACCTCCGTTTTCAAACATATTAACATGACTTTTAAATCTTAAAATATAGAGTTTACTTGAGTTGAGCAGGAAGATGATCCACTAATGATGGAGCCTCTTGAACATAAAATTTGCGTACTTTAAAAGCCAAATGTGAAAGAATAAGACTTGTTTAGACGAGACTTTTTGCATTAAGGATTTTTTCATTTTCCGATCTCAAACGCTGTCAAGCACTGCTTATAAATTCACAAAAAATATTTATCAGAATTTTTGATAAATTAAAACGCATCATTTCTTCACCTGGTGAAGAAGCCTCGTGTTAAAAAACGAGTTTTGCAAGGGAGACGACGATAAGAAACAATCGTTCCAAATTAATAGTTAACTTTTGCTCAGCTTGAACAATCTGCTCTGGTACAGCCTTTGAACTCCTTCTAAGGAAGTGACGATCAAGGAGCTAGCGATGAAGTTAAACTTCCGTGCCGTGTTCATTTTTATCATCTGCTGGACAATTTTGGGCATGTCTCAAAATGAGATATGGGCCGCAGGCAAACGCTGCGGAATTATCGCAGCCGAGCTTCATCCTGAGCGAACGCAGATGAGCATTTCCTCCCCATCGGCAAGCACAAAAGCTCTTGTGCAAATTTTAAATGAAAAGGGTTGCTCCGGTTGTAAGGTTTTAGATTACGGTGCAGGCAATGGTCGCAACTCTCTTTACTTAGATCAGAATGGACTTCAGGTTACAAGTTACGAACCTTTTCCTAACAAATCCCCAATCTTTCCCACGACAACAAAAATCAATCGAAAAACAAAGTACGAAGCAATTTTAAGCAGTTTTGTTTTTAACGTTCTACCACGACTCGCAAGACAAACACTTGCGAAAGAAATCGATCAACTTCAATGGTCAATGCTTTTGATTGAAGCGCGTGCACCTGGCGAAATCGATGCCGCCGCGAAAAAAGGTAAATGGAAAAAACACGAAAACGGATATTTGAGTAGCGTTACTAAGCAGACTTTTCAAGTGGGTCTTACACCAGAAGATCTTTTGGCGCTTCCGATTCGTCACAAATCGATTGAGGTTGTGGATGCTCTATTAAATCGAACCTTCGTGATCTTCCATCGGTAACGAAACACTGTCGTCATTCTTCGACCAGAATTCCCGCACATCCTCAAGGATCTGGCG
The DNA here is from genome assembly GCA_050250255.1 of Bdellovibrionales bacterium. Taxonomy (GTDB): domain Bacteria; phylum Bdellovibrionota; class Bdellovibrionia; order Bdellovibrionales; family DASUEL01; genus JBFWOZ01. The sequence continues at coordinate 40,224 of JBFWOZ010000018.1, forward strand.
GGAGATCATCTCGCGGACGTCGAGGTCGAACCAGTCGGCGGGCATGGACTTCGAATAGCTTTCTTCGACAAATCTTCCATCCATTAAAATAATCACGCCGTGATCGGTTTCGGAGCGTATCACGCGACCTGCGGCTTGAACGGCTTTGGCCATCGCAGGAAATGTGTAGGTGTAATCAAAGCCTGAAGCGTAGGTCTCTTCGTAATACTCACGCATTTTTTCATGCTCGAGATCAAAGACGGGAAGAGCTGTGCCGACGACAAACGCGCCGATCACCATCTTGCCTGGGTAATCGACCCCTTCGGAGAACACGCCACCTTGAACGGCAAAGACGATGGTGGATTCATGTTCGTTCTTTAAAGTTTCTAAAACATTTTGAATGTGATCTTGCTTCATTCCACGTTCCTGTTTGATGACGGAAAAACCTGGAGGTGGCGTGAACAATCGCAACACACGTTCAAGAAAATCAAAGCTTGGAAAGAAGGCCAAGTAATTTCCTTTTTTAAGAGAAGTCACTTTGTGGATCACCTCACTGATTCGTGGATAATTCCGCTCACGCTCGGAGTATTTTGAAGAAATTTGGGGAATTACAAGGAGCTTGCGCTTGGATTTTGGAAAGGGCGAAGCAAATTCTGCGGTTTTAAGTTTCGCCGAATCAAGACCCATCAGTTGTCTGTAGTATTCAAAAGGTTTAAGGGTGGCTGAAAAGGCAACGACTTGGTCATAATCTTCGTAATTTGCCTTGAGCATCTCCGAAGCATCACAACACACGATGCGCACGGTGGCGGGGTGAGGATTAAAGGTCGTGAAAAATTCGCGACGATTGATCGTGATGTATTCTAAAGCGTTTGTGAACTCGGTCCAGTAGTAAGAAAGACGTAGAACCACATCGCGAGGCTCAATCTCCACATCGGATTTCAGATAATCTGTGAGGAACGCGCGAAGTTTTTCATCTTGCTCGACGAATCTTAAAACCGGCGGATCAATGTCACAAGGTTTGGTGCAGTTTTCAGGTCCACAGCTTTTGACCACTTCAATGGAAGATTTTAAAAGTTTTTCGATATTGGGCTGAAATCTTTTAGGAATGTTCGGAATGTCTTCTCGCATTTTCTCGAGAACACCCACCGAAAGCGACGGCGAATAATAATCCATCGCTCGGCTTGGTAGGTTATGGGCTTCATCAATGATGAGATTGGGCTTACCAACTTGATCGAGTGTACATCCAGCAATTCGACCAAAAGCCGAGCGCGGAGCAAACACATAATTGTAATCGCAGATCACGAGATCCGCATCGTCGGCAGCATCAAGCTGAATTTCAAATGGACAGACTTCGGCTTCGCTCGCAATTTTTTTAAACACTCGTGAGGTGAGTTTCTTTTTCTTCGAAAGTTTTTCGAGCACTTTGTTCTGCGCCATTTTAGTATAGTGATCTTTGGCATACTCACAATAATCAGGATTGCAGATAGGCTCGTTTTTAAAACACATTTTACTCTTCGCGGTCAGAGTCATCGATTTGATCTTCGCACCAGATTCCGCGAGACGATCGGCGGCTTCTTCAGCCACTTGATGTTGGCTGTTTTTAGGAGTGATGTAGATCGCACGTTGTCCACGTGCGAGAGCTTCTTTAAAAGTGGGGTAGAGCACTCCAACGGTTTTTCCTAAGCCCGTGGGAGCTTGCAAAAGCATGGGATGATTTTCTTCCATGCCTTTTTCGATGGTTTGAATGAGCTCCATCTGACCATCACGCGGGACCGGAAAGGGAAATTCCAAATCCTTCGAGGATTTTCTTCGGCGAAGTGCGCGTTCTTCAGCTCGTTCGGCCTCTCCGGCGATTTCGGCAAGTCTGCGATCGAGCCAGTTTTTGTACTCCTCTAAATCCATCTTCACTGTGTAATCAAAAGAGTCTCCGTTGCGAGAAGAAATCAAGTGGAGACTTAATTCTGGAAGTTTTTGAGTTTTCAAAAAATGAAAATAGCCGTAGGTCTTTACTTGTAAACAATAGGGATGCTCGGGGTCACTTTTAAGTCTTCGGAAAAGTTCGTAAGCATTAAAGCTCGATTTTATTTCTTCAATGCGCGGAATAGGATCGTCAAAAAAACCATCCATGCGTCCGCTCACTTCGAGCAAGTATTCACCTAATTCAAATTCGTGAGAGATGAATGTTTCCGCTTTGTAAGTGGAAGTTTCTTTCTCGCGTTGATGTTGTACGATCTGATGTAACTCAAGACCTTTTTGCGAAGCGCGGCCGAGACCCGACATCGCCTCGATGCTGCCTCGGAGAGGAGAAGGAACCGCAAAATCTCGTACGCTTAAGAGAATCTTCTTCATCGCGTCCTTAAAAAAGCATCATCTGGTTAGGGTTTTCGGGAATCAAAGCTTCTTCAGGAAAAGCATCCAGTCCAAAAGATTTTAAATGTTTCACCAAAGCTCCGTTTCCACGGTGTTGAACGTACACGCGTTTTGCGCCGGTGTCTTTCACCGTCTGCAAAAGGTCGTTCCAATCAGCGTGGTCAGAAAGTACGAAACCATGATCAAAGCCGTACGCGTTTCTTGCCATCCATCCGGACGCAAAAGCGGTTTTGAATTTGGGACCTAATACTTGCGCTTGAGGAGATTTAAGAAATGTTTGGGGAGCTAATATTAAAGCTCCTTCGAGACGGTCATGCTCTGATAGGTTACTCAAGCATCTATTTGTTGCGAGCTTAACGCCTTGAGCTCGGTAGCAATCGTTCAAATCTCCCGCAGCAGAATGACAATAGATTTTTATTTGGGATTGTTCTTTTGAAGCGTAAGGCTCCAGGAGTCCGAGAACACGTTGAGTTTTCCCTAAAGAATAGGCAAAGACGATGCTGTTGTAACCCGCGCGTGCATTGTCTTGCCACCAGCTCCAGATCTCGAAACCCATATTTTCGTTTTTAGGCCAGGCGTACCCTGGGGTTCCAAATGTGGCTTCGGTGACAAATACATCACACGGAACAACTTCGAAAGGTTCGCAAGTAGGATCGGACTCACGTTTGTAATCACCGGATGCCACCCATACTTCACCATTATATTCGAGGCGCACTTGAGCCGAACCTAAAATGTGGCCCGCAGGATGAAACGAAACTTTCACATCGCGCATGAAAAATGTTTGGTTGTAGGGAATCGCGTGAACAGAAATTTTCTTACCTAGTCTCGATTTTAAAAGATCCGCTCCCGAAAAAGTGCAGTAGTATTGCTTGCTCCCTCGACGAGCATGATCGCTATGGGCATGTGTGACCACGGCGTTGTCCACCGCACCCGAGGGATCGATATAGAAATTTCCCGCAGGACAATAAAGCCCCTGCCTTGTTTTTATGAGCATAGTGAATTACTTCATCAACACTTCAACAGAAGGCTCTTCGCTTTCTGCGATGGTCGTGATTTGAAGATTTTTGTTTTTTAATTCATGAGCTTTGACTTTAAGCGTGAGCGGAGACGCCATGTCATCGGTTTTTTGTTCGCACTCTGCAAACTCGTCGCTGACTTTCCATTTACATTTGGAAACGTAACGATTTTCTTCTTTTAAGACTTCACATTTCTCGTCATTGAAAGTTTGCACTTTCCAGATCAACTCTTCGCCCTGAAGAGTGTAAGTCGTACGAAGTTTTTTGGCGGTCGCTTTTTGTGAACCAATCCCATCAATCATTTTATGACAAGCGGCTTTCCATTCAGTTCCTTCAAGAAGCTTGATATTGGGATCAGCGATTGCCGAAGAAGCGAAAAGGGAGAGGCAAAGATTGAAAAGAGAAAAACGCAATGTCTTCATTGAGCTAAAATAGAACACTCCCCCTGAGAAATCGAGAATTAACGCGTTCTGTGATGCGCCGTCGCTTGGAAGCCTCGAGTTATTTGTTACCCTCAAGAGGTGCAAAAAGCTCTCGATTCGATCTCTTTCTTTTTTAGACCAGCCCCCTTATTCGCTATAGCGCTTATGGCACTCAACGATCACTTTCTGAAGGCGGCTTACCCAGGATTAGTCACCGGAAAGCTCAGTGACTTTGCGGGTGTGTTTTACTTCCCGATCTTCTTTTGTGCGGTCATTTTGTTTTTTCAAACGTTGTTGACGGGTCGAGCACGTAAGCTGAGCCTCGCTTTGATTCTTATCAGTATTTTTGTAACTGATGACATCATGGTCGCTTTAAAGTTGGTTCCCGAATTCTCAAAGGCCTTGGAATTTTTTTTTGCAACCTACTTATTTGAAATTCGAATTACAAATGATCCATGGGATCTTCTCGCGCTCAGCATGAATTGCTTTAGTTTTCTTTATTTAAAAAAATGGAGTGATCAGGCATGAAACGACAAATATTTACGATGGGTGGAGGAGGGTTCCTTGAAGAGCCTGAGAATCCATTACTCGATACATTCTTTATTGGTTTAGCAAACAAAAGTAAGCCAAAAGTTTGTTTCGTTGGTACGGCGAGTGGCGATGCCGCCTCCTTTCATGACAAATTTTATCAAGCAATGTCGAAGTATCCGGTGGAGGCTTCACACTTGTCTCTTTTTAAACCTCCTGCTGGTTCACTCAGAGATTATGTTTTATCGAAAGATGTTGTTTATGTCGGCGGTGGCAACACACGAAACTTGATGGTGCTTTGGCGTGAGTGGGGTCTGGATGTGATTTTGCGTGAAGCCTATGAAAAGGGAATTGTTCTGGGTGGTATTTCCGCAGGCTCGCTTTGTTGGTACGAGCAAGGTGTGACAGATTCTATTACGGGTCAGCTCACGAAGTTAGACTGTTTAGGGTTTCTTAAGGGAAGTAACTGCCCTCACTATTACGAAGAACCTGGACGCAGACCTGCTTACCAAAAATTAATTGCAGAAGGCCTGAAGCCTGGCTTGGGTTGTGACGATGGCGTCGCTGGATATTTTGTGAATGGAGATCTTGTAGAGTGCGTCTCTTCACGGCCGGATATGATGGCCTATAAAGTCTCTTTACAAGCAGGGAAAATTGTTGAGACGTCGATCAAGCCAAGATACTTAGGAGCTAAAAGCTAGATGGAACAGACAATGGCATGCCTGAGCTTCGTCCTGGATAGACAAAATTTCTTCATCTTGATAAGTATCATTCTATGAAAGCACAAGACATCATTCAATTTTGGTTTCATGAGATTGACCGTAAAAAATGGTTTCAGTCGAGTCCCGAGTTTGATCAACAAATTCGTGATCGTTTTCTGAAAACCTTCCATCAAGTACAGAATGGCAGTACCTCTCAGTGGCGCGAAACTCCCGAAGGTCGCTTAGCCGAGATCATTGTCTTAGATCAATTTTCACGAAACATGTTTCGAGATAAGCCAGAGGCCTTTGCCGCTGATCCTTTAGCGCTTGAGCTTGCGAAAGCTGCGGTTACTGCAGGTGATGATATGAAGTTGCCTGTAGAGCAACGAGGTTTTCTCTACATGCCTTACATGCATAGTGAGAACGCGGATGATCATATTGCTGCGATGAAGCTTTTCTCACAAAAAGGTTTGGAAAATAATTATCAATATGAACTTCTTCACAAAAAAATCATCGACCGCTTTGGTCGTTACCCTCACCGAAATCAAGTTCTCGGTCGAAAATCCACCCCTGAAGAGTTGGAGTTTTTAAAAGAGAAAAATTCCTCTTTTTAGATTTATGGAATTAAGACGACTTACTTCAAAAGATTTAGACAGTTACTTTGCGAACCGCCTTCGCGCTCTTCAAAACGCACCGTCTGCGTTTTTAACGACCTACGAGGAGGAAAAGGCCGGTGGTAATGTATTCTTTAAAGAAACCTTGGCTCATGATGGTAACCAAAAAGCGATTTTTGGTGCAGTTGTCGACGGCGTTGTTGTAGGCACAATAGGAATTTACCGAGAGGAAAGACCAAAGGTTTCTCATAAAGCCATGATTTGGGGAATGTACGTCGATACCAAACACAGAAATAAGAAAATCGCCGGCAAGCTTCTCGATCTCGCAATCGATTTTGCCAAAAACGATATGAAGGTCGAAGTTGTTGGATTGTCTGTAGAATCAGGGAATGAAAGCGCCAAACAACTCTATGAATCTCGTGGTTTCAAAACTTGGGGAGTCGAACCAAAGGCGATGAAATCAGGTACCGACTTCTTCGACGAAGTTCATATGGTTTTGTATCTATAGCTTCTCCAGGAGAAGCTCTCGGAATTAAACATCACATAGCTATTTAAAACGGCCCTAAAAATGCAAAAGCGAATCTCGCTTCTGCGAGATTCGCTTAAGTTGAGCCTCCTGTCCGAATTAACGGAGGAGGTCCGTCATGCAAACCAACCATTTGTATGTTCGGCGTTTCTTAGAGCTAGTTAAAGTGATTCTGACGATTTTATGGCTTGTCCTTAAAATTGTTGAAGCCTTGAAATAGTATTTGATTCGAAAAGATACTCCAGCGTGTTCAACAGAACCATGGTCGGGGCTGAAAACCTCGGATCTTGGGAGGTCACATGGAGGCGACTCGCAGAAGCACTTATTAACCATTTCGTTCAAAGCTCACGCGACACACGAGATAACCGATTTCGTAGCAGGTGTAGACATCGATATCGACGTCACCATCAGTCGTTTTGGTGTACTGACATTCACGGGTGCGATTGTTCACAAGGCCTGTAGTTTGAGTATCGACACCAACATCTAAGAATTCGTTGGGAAGCCCGTACCTACGAAAATCCACATCCGTTGGTGAGGTAATGAGATAACCCTGCACTTCGATTTCCTCTTCAGGAATGGCGCCCAAGCAGGAAGAGGCTACAAGGTAATGACGAGTCAACCCTAAGGGCGATGGCTTCGTCTCGCTATTTTCGGGAGTTTTTGAGGTGGCTACCGTCACGACAGCTGTCAAAAATAAGAGGAAGACCTTAACCGTCGCAATGAGTTTTTGAAGACTTGAGCCCATGTTTTTTCCTCGAGAATTGAAAGTGCAAGGGGGGTGCCTCTGGGGCAATGGCCCAGCTCTCGATGTAACTAATTGAAATCACTATGGAATGTTGATGTTTTATACGCCCCTGCAAGCTTTCCCAGGGGGCATAGACCCCTAGCGCTTTTGACCAAAAAATGTTACTTTGCCGCCTTCACTCGAGAGGTAAATGTTGGAACTCCAAACACCCGTAACGGAACAGGCTCCGCAAAAAATCAATTTTTATAATCGCACTCGTGCGCAGCTCGAAAAAGAACTGATGGGTGCGGGTAAAGAACGCTTTCGTGCGGCTCAACTTTTCTCGTGGGTATACCGCAAAGGTATCACTGACATCGATCAGATGACGAACCTTTCAAAAGAATTTCGTGAACAACTCAAAATCAAATTTGATTTTAACTTACCGTCTGTCGCTAACAGTGTTGCAAGCCGCGATCACACACGCAAACTTCTCATCAACGTAGGCGAGGGAAAAACTGTTGAGTCGGTGATGATTCCTTCAGAAGATCGCATGACTCTTTGTGTGTCCTCGGAAATTGGTTGCAACATGGCCTGCCAATTTTGTTTCACTGGGAAACAAAAACTCCAACGTCGTCTCGATGTTTTTGAAATCGTCGGCCAATTCATGCGAGCTCAAGCCGAACTTCCCGAAACTCATAAACTCACGAACATCGTATTCATGGGAATGGGTGAGCCGCTCGATAATCTTGCAGGCGTGTTCGGTGCGATCGACGTGATCTGTGATGACCACGGTCTTAATTTTTCCAGAAAAAAGATCACGGTTTCTACATCAGGTCTTGTTCCACAAATTCCTGAAGTCGCCAAAGCAGGCGTTCGTTTAGCGGTGAGTCTCAATGCCAGCAGCGATGAAATGCGCGACATCATCATGCCGATCAATAAACGCTATCCTCTCAAAGAACTCATGCAGGCTTGCAAAGAGTATTATGACGAAACCAAAGATCGCATCACCTTCGAATACGTGCTTTTAAAGGGAGTCAACGACACCCTTGAAGATGCCCGTCGGGTCAACCAGATCGTCAGAGGCGTGCCTTGCAAGCTCAATTTAATCCCTTTTAACGAGCACGAAGGTTCCGAATTTGTCCGTCCTGAGATGAGCGCAGTGTTAAAGTTCCAAAATGAATTGATTCGCCTGGGCCATTCGGTATTTATCAGGAGAACCATGGGACGAGATATCTATGCCGCTTGCGGACAGCTCCGTTCCAAGTTCGAAAACCACCCCAGTTGGCGTAAAGAAACCTCACCGGTTTCACCATCCGTACAACCTTAAGGTGATTTAAATATTCATTGAAGAGCTTGATAATTTTGATGAACAAAGAGGGGCTATGGAAACAGATATTATAACACAAACGCGTTCATTTAGTACCACCAGTGATAGAAGAGGTGGTCCAGAGCGACGATCTGACGTCAGCGAAAAGGGGGAATCCGTGAACGAAATTCTTGTCGTCGGTAGTCTTGCTTACGACACTATCTCTACTCCAGAGGGTCGCGTGGATCGCGCACTTGGAGGTTCCGCTAATTATTTTTCTCTTGCCGCTTCTCTCTTTGCTCCAGTACGTGTTGTCGGCGTTGTGGGTGAAGATTACGATGCAACAAATATCGAACTTCTCTCACAGCGAGGCATCGATGTATCGGGAATGGAAAAAGCCGCAGGTAAAACATTTCACTGGGAAGGTGAATACGGCCGCGACAACAATATGAATGAAGCCGTCACTCTCGCCACCCACTTGAACGTGCTTGCCGACTTCAATCCAAAAATTCCTGCAAATTACAAAAATTCGAATTATGTATTTCTAGCAAACATCGATCCAGATCTTCAAATGCGTGTACTCGATCAAGTGGAGCACCCTCGCTTTGTGGCGATGGACACAATGAACTACTGGATTTCTTCAAAGCTTGATTCTTTAAAGAAAATCTTAGAACGCGTCGACGCTCTTTTGATCAATGAAGGAGAAGCTCAACAGCTTACTGGAAAGTCCAATGCTGTTGCGGCGGCTGCGGAAATCACAAAGCTAGGTCCAAAAGCTGTTGTGATTAAGCGCGGAGAGTACGGATTTTTACTCTATACCGAAAACCAATATTTCATTCTCCCGGCATTTCCGATTGCTCGCGTAGTAGACCCAACGGGCGCAGGTGATACCTTCGCAGGTGGGTTCTTTGGTTATCTTGCTCGACACGAAATGGGCCATGGTCTCGAAGATCTGAAACGTGCTTGTGTGGAAGGTTGCCTTCTTGCAAGCTTCACAGTTCAAGACTTTGGAACTAAAGCTATCCAATCGGTCAGTCTAGAAAAATTGAACCAGAGACACCTCGAGTACTCTCGGATCATTTCCTATCCCCAGTCCCTTTAGTTTGGAGCGAAACTAGGTTTTTTACCCATCTATGGGCGAGTCTAGTTTCGCGAAGACTCATGAGTTCGGATCAAATTTATTTCTAGTTAATCCGATAGCTTAGATGATGGACTCTAAGAAGAAAGCGGATTTGCAGGCAGGGCTTGCTGAAATTTTAATGAACGAAACAGATGAATCGTCTTTTATTTCCGACCGGAAGTACGAACCTGTTTCATTAGCACCAGACCAAACGGTGCAAACCCCATTTCAAAATAAATCTACGACAAAGAAAAATGGAGATTCACCGGTGGTGGTTGTTGGATCTAAGATGGCTCAACAGCGCATTAGCACATTAGAAGCAGAAGTTGATCGGTTACGTTCGGAAGCTGAAGTGTTGAAAGTTTCTGAAAGTGCTTTGAAACGACAAGTTCAAGAGTTTTCAGAAAAAGCGGTCAATGTTGAGGGTCGTTTAAAACAAAATCAAGACGACCGCTCGGAAGAATTAAAAAATCTCAAAGAAGCGTTCGTAAAAAAGGAGAATGAGCTTTCTCTCTTGCGCAATCGTATCGCGGAATTAGAGTCTCGTTTGCAAAACGATTTTAAACGTATTCGTGTGAAAGAGCGAGAGTTGCAAAACCGTATTGAGCTTATGAAGCTTGAAAATGGTGCTGTTGTAAAAACCAAAGATGATTTGATCCTAGATTTAAAACGACAGATGGATCAAACAAACTATGAAATGGATTCTTTACGTAAAAAAACGCAAAACATCACGCAACAAATGGAAGATCAGCAAGATAGAATCAAAAAAAGTGTGAAGGCCTTAAGAGTGGCCGTTTCACTTCTTGATGGTGATGAATCTCAGCTGGTATTGAAAAAGGCGGAATGATGTCTCGGACGACAAGAGCCAAAAAACTGAAAGGCGTACTTCTTCTCGATGATTCGCCAGGTTTATGCTCTCATCTTGAGCAAGAGCTCAAGCACTATAAGCTCCAAGTGCTTTGTCCAAAATCATCAGAGGATGTTCAAAAATTTATTGTTGGATTTGACATCGGAGTTGTCATTCACGGAGTTCATACGTCGCAGTCTGCAGATGAGCTTTGTCGCGAGATGCATCAGCTCTACCCTGAGTTGCCGATGCTGCATATCGCGTCTGAGCATTGCAAAGAGGAGCATTCGTATCCCCGAGGCTTCTTGTCGGTGACTTTGCCTCATTTACGTTCAACAAAGACGATATATCAAAATATTAGAAAGCTTTGGAAGCTCGGTAAGCTTGTTCAGCGAGAAAAACAATTGAATCAGGCTTTTAAACATCACATTGAGTTAGATCAGTCGCTTGATACGCAAGAGCCTGAACTGCTCGTTGCGAAATTTATGACTTTCCTAGGACAGCGAATTCAAACTGAAAACATGTTGTGGTTAGTTGAAGGCGATGTTGATTATTACAAAGAAGAGCTTTGGAAGATCAAACCGTTTAGTTCAAAAGACAATCACGTAACCTACGTCAACCGCAGTATGGCCTGGAACGAGCTAAAACCTCAAGAAATCACAAGTGTTGTAACGGCGATTGAAAAAGCGGGCGGAGAACAATGGCCTTCTTCCTACAATCCTATTTATTTAAAACTTCAAAACGCCCAGTACGAATCTTGCATTTTGATTCCTATTCACGAGCCGGGAAAGCTCTACGGACATTTCGTTTTTTTAAATCCACGAAATGTAACCCCTAATGGAACACTTTTTTACTGGCTTCAGAGATTCACTCAAGCGTTCCGCCGCTCACTCCATTATGCCGAAGCTCGTAGTCTATGTTACATCGATGATGTGACGGAATTTTACAATCAGCGATACCTCGGGATGGCTTTAGATACAGAAATCAGTCGCGCTCGCCGAGGCAAAACGCCATTCTCGGTTCTTTTTATCGATATTGATCACTTCAAAAAAGTGAACGATAATCAAGGGCACCTGATTGGGTCAAAAATCTTAAAGCAACTCAGTAAAATTTTAAAAAAGAACATCCGCTCTGTGGATTATGGATTTCGCTATGGCGGAGATGAATATGTTCTCTTGTTAGTGAATACTCCTCAGAAGACAGCGGAATTGGTAGCAGAGCGAATTCGCTCTGAAGTGCAGGCCCACGTTTTTCAAATTGATGGAATTGACCTCAAAATCACTTTGAGCATCGGTGTTGCAACATATCCAGATCATGCCGCCACAAAAGAACAAATCGTCGATATGGCAGACAAAGCCATGTACGAAGGTAAAAATAAAAGCCGAAACATTGTATTTGTCGCTAGCTAGGTAGTGTGATCATGAAAAAAATCAAGCTGGTTGTCAGTGATTTGCATGTGGGGCGCGGGCGGGTGCTTGATTCTGGCGTCGTTAATTCCCTTGAAGAATTTTATTATGACGAACAATTAAATGAGTTTCTTAACTATTACACTTCAGGGGAATTTACAGGTGCGGAAGTTGAGCTCATTGTAAACGGCGACATCCTCAACTTTTTACAGGTGGATTACAAAGGGCATCATCTCACGGTGATTACTGAAAGTATTTCAGTGGCCCTTTTAGAATCGATTGTCAAAGGTCACCCAAAGTTTTTTGCCGCTCTTCAGAAATTTGCCCAAAACCCGAACCATAAAATCACTTACGTTATCGGAAACCACGACCAGTGTATGATGTGGCCCGAGTGCCAAAGACTTTTTAATGATGCGGTTAATACTCAGGTTACTTACAAAAATATTGTGTACTACTTTGATGGAGTACATATTGAGCATGGGCATATGTACGAAGCCGCAAACCGCATTGATCCTCGCAAATTTTTCCTCAAAAAGAACCTTCCAGAGCCTATTTTAAATTTACCTTTTGGCTCTCACTTTTTTGTCGACCTAGTGCTGAAAATTAAAGAGGCTCGTCCTTATGTGGATAAAGTCAGACCCTTTCACGCCTATGTGAAGTGGGGTCTTATTAACGACACTTTTTTTACTTTAAAGACTATTTTTTTGCTGATGCATTTTTTTATTAAAACCGCTTTTGCTCGTAACCCTCGCCACAGTTGGTCACTTACGCGTATTGCGCAAATTTTGAAAGAGAGCGCGGTGTTTCCAGATCTTGAGACTGCTGCCGAACGCATTCTCGAGGATGAGCGAGTGCATACCGTAATTTTTGGTCATACTCATGTGTACATGTACCGTCAGTTCTCGCCCCAAAAAGAATACTTTAATACTGGCACATGGACCGAGCTGACCTCCTTAGACATTACCTCTCTTGGTAAAATCACAAAGCTCACTTATGTTTACATGGAATATCCAGAGGGTGAGCAGCGACCTCGAAGCCGTTTAAAGGAATGGCGGGGTTACCACCGTGTCGAAAATGATGTCGACATCTCCTAGTAAATCGGCGATAACAGCCCTATGATTCGTTTAACACATTCTACTCATCAAAGTGATTCTCAGGTTCTTGAAGAATGCCGTCGTGCTTTTAAAACTTTATTAGTACGCAAAGATATTGGATTTCATCGTTTGCCCGAGGCCAAAGCTTTATGGGAAGCCGCTCAATCGCGCGCTGAGCAAATCCAAAAACAATATACCCACATGGCGGTTTTGGGAATTGGTGGAAGTTCTTTAGGTGGATTGGCATTAACAGAGGCTCTAAGAAAAAGGAACGTGATTTTTTTCGAGAATGTAGACGCAAAAGATTTTTGGTTACGTCTTGAAGAGCTGCCGAATATCGAAAAAGTACATTGGGTGATTGTTTCTAAAAGTGGAAAGACGGTTGAGACGCTGACGCAAACAAACTTTCTGTACCAATTTCTTAAAACAAAAAATATTGAACTTAAAAAATGCAGCACGGTTGTGTCTGAAACTAAAAGCAATCCGCTTTCTGATTGGGCACGAACTCAAAAAATTCCTTTGCTAGAAATTCCTGAAGACGTAGGCGGAAGATTTTCTGTTTTAAGCTCTGTGGGGTTATTGCCCGCGGCTTTTACGAATATCAACTTGGAATCTCTCAAAAAAGGAGCTCGGTGGTCCGTAGAGCAAGAGGAGCTTGTGGCTCAATTGTGTGCACAAAGTCTGCAGAGTTTTAAAAATCAAAAGTGGACCACTGTTTTTTGGGCCTACTGTAATCAATTACGTAGTTTTGGTCTTTGGATTGAACAGTTGTGGGCTGAAAGTTTAGCGAAAAAGCAAAACCGCCTTCAGCAGGCGGCGCCCCGCGTGAGCACGCCCATCTCTTTAATAGGTGCGAACGACCAGCATTCTGTTTTGCAGCAAATTGCTGAAGGGTTTCCCGATAAATTTGTTTGGTTTTTGCGAGTCACGGAATCTGAGAGATATGGTCCTCGGCTTCAGACTTCATTATTCAAAGACCAAGACGAAGTTCTGGGTAAAACGATGGGTGATTTACTTGCTGCAGAGGCGCAGGCTACTCGAGCTGCGTTAGAGTCTTCTGGGGTATCTTCTCTGACTCTGGAGGTCGCGGAGTTATCTGATGCCAGTATTGGCGCGCTTTTTATGCTATTTGAGCTCGTGACGGCGACTCTCGGCGAGGTCATGAACATCAATGCTTTTGACCAGCCCGGCGTAGAGCTAGGTAAAGGGCTAGCTCGAGAAATCTTGTCAAAGAATTAAGATCTTCTATAATCAAGAGATGTCAGACAATAAGGATGATAACGAAGCCACGGTCATCGCCAGCGATACCTTCAAAGTAAAAATGGAGGAGGCTGGCAATGTGCCACCAAGTTTAGTGTTGGTGATGGGCCCCATCGAACTCATGGGTAAACAGTGGTACATTACAAAGCCTCAGTCTATCGTTGGACGAAGTTCCGAATGCGATGTTTTTGTTGACGATAAAAGTGTGAGCAAAAACCATCTTCAACTTTCTCTCGTTGGACAAAAAGTTTCGTTGGTGGATTTAGGTTCGACAAATGGGACTGAACTGTCCGGGGCAAAAGTAAAAGCCAACGAGCCACATCCTCTTCGTAACAACGATCAAATTCGCGTGGGGAACGTTCTCTTTAAATTCTTAGAAAAAGGGAATATCGAAGCGGTTTCGCAGCAAAAGGTCTTCGATCGTGCACAGATTGATGGACTCACCCAAATTTATAATAAGGGTGCTTACCTCACAAAAGTAGAAGAGCAGTTTAAGCGATCTCGCCTCACCGAAACTCCTCTGAGCCTTGTGGTCTTTGACTTAGACAATTTTAAGAAAGTGAATGATACATACGGGCATGCCGCTGGTGATTATGTTTTAAAAGAACTCGCAACGGT
>JBFWOZ010000019.1:0-53677 GCA_050250255.1 Bdellovibrionales bacterium
GACTGGAAATCTGCTTTGCGACAACTGCACGAACTTGCCGGCGACTTTGAGAAAATGCCTCAATTTCAGAAATGTTTTGAACGTACATTTAGAGGAACTCAATATTTTGAAAAGCATTTAATCACGGAATTCCAACTTTATATTTTTGATTGGCAAGTGGCGAACTTCTTCTCGTTTTCGGATAATCCAAATTTGGCAAAGCGCCGACCTACAGACCCTAAGGAAGATTGGTCTGCCCTCGACACTCTTCCTCAAAACTCAGCTGAAAGACGTAGAGTTTTGCTTGAAAGAGCGAAATATGCACATTATGTCATCGCGACAGATTTAAAGGGTCTAGGTCTTTTCAAGCGTATGGAACAAGATCGCTGGATTCGCGAAGGTGCAAGGAAAGAAGACATTCCCAATATTTTTAATCGATTGAATATTAAACTGCGTTCGCACTTCAATGCTCTCTATCGTGAAATCAAACAAAAAGTAGGACCTAAAAAAGGTGCTTACATTTATGTAAGTGGAGATGACGCCTTTATTTTACTACCTCAGGTCAGTAAAAAAAATCTGATCGAAATTGACCAATTAATTAAAGAAAAACCATTGCGTATTAATGATCTCTTCCAGGATGCAGATCCCATTTTTGTTTATTCTTCAGGAATTCGAGCTATTAAAACTGTTGGTGATAGCCAAGCGATTGCTGAAGCTCTCGCCTGGGTTCGTGACTATCTTTTTAATATGAAAAAACAGCTGAAAGAAGCTGAAGAACGTCAAAAAGCTGAAGGATTTTAAATCACATCAGAACTTCAACAAAACTCAGGAACTTATTACGAGTGGTTTCGTTCGCTTTCACTTCTTGAATGAAGTTTTTAGTTTGAAACTCACGGTTATTCACTTTGGTTTTTAATTCCTCATCACGTTCCCGCAAAGTTTCTAACCCCTGATTCATCGCTGTTTTTAAAGCTTCACGTCGGGAAGCCGCTTTTGAGGTCATTTTGATCGCCCCTAAGTCTACGAGAGAATCTATCACTAATAAATAGGGTGCCATGAGCCCGAGATGGGTTGGCGACTCCGTATCTTTTTTCATTTGCACAAGAAGCACGGCGGCCATTTTTTTCTTCTCGGCATCAGTAAATTTGAAAGCCCGTGCGCTTCTTAAAAGTTTAGTCATGATATGGTTGTGCGCCATGGGGTCGCAAACCAGAGTTTTATCCATAGCTGTTGCAAGCCATTTAAAATCAAGGTTTCTCTCGGGAGTTGAGACCAAACGGTCCATCAACTCTTGGGTGGCGGCAGGAGTGCCTGGGTATTTTTCAAGTTTTTTTAAAACCTGAAGTGCGACTTTTTTATTAGGATAGGTGATGGACTCATCAAACTTCTTATCGAGTTTTTTTATATCGTCAATGAGCGCATTACATTTTTGTGCGCCCGCTTCGCCCTTTTTAATGAGATCTTCCGCTTCGCTCTTAGGCAGAGCGGCTTGCAAGTTCATGCTTGTAAACAGACCTAAGAAGATAGCCGAGAAAATGAGTGATCTCATTTTGAACTCCTCTCATTTTTATAAGTGAGTAGCATTTGAAGAAGAATCAATCCAACGCCGCAAACGATTGCTGAATCGGCCACGTTAAAAGCGGGCCATACGTATTTGTTCTGAATATGAAAATCTAAAAAGTCGACCACGAAGCGAAACCGGAGACGGTCGATATAATTCCCGATGGCGCCTCCAAAAATCAGAGAAAAGGCAATGATCTGGAGTTTTTCAGTGTCAGGTAAACTTCGTAATGTATAGAGAATGAAAAGGAGAGCGACTGGCGGAAGGCTTAAGAAGAAAATTTCACGAAACTGAGGTTGAGAATCTGCCAAAAAGCCAAACGCTGCACCAAAATTGCGAACGTAAGTGATATTGAAAAACCCAGCTATTACTTCATAACTTTCACCAAGACTAAAATGAGTCAAAATATAGAGTTTTGTCACTTGATCGAGGGCAATGATGGCCGCCGAAATGCTGATGAGAATAAGGTATTTTAGTTTCATGTGTTTTTAGCTTCGAAATAAAGTTTGTAATCGCTCGTGGCCTAAAACAAGAAGCATTCGTAAAGCTTCCATTTCAGAACTCAAGTTCAAATGATTACGAACTTTCTTAAGAATCTCAAGACTTTGTGAGTCGAGGGCAAGGGCGCCGATCGTGTTTTGAGGTGCTATTACGGGTGCCTGGGGTATTTGGGGCGGTGGAGGTGTCTGAGGAGGACGGGCGTAGGCCGGAGGAGGTGTGGGCTCTTTAAAATCCTCAATAGCGGGCATAGATGCTGGGATTCTTGGCCGTTGCTCTTCTTCAGGAACAAACTGCTGAAGGTCTTGTGCTAAGGATTTTAACTGGTGACGAAAGCTTTCTACACTCGCAGGTTGGTCTTCCTTATGAGGAGGTGCATCGCCATGGCGTTTCGCTCGTAAATAAAGGGCGACCAAGGCGTCAGAATTTTGAGCCATATGTTTGACTTTGTCGTCTTGGTTTTGAAGCCAAGCGAAAGCTTGGGCTAACACATCTTTCGTGTAAGCTTGTGGCGGAAGATTACCCCTGATCATTTGCAGAAAGTTACAAGTTTATGATTTTTTCAGCAATCAAAACTCTTGGGAAACCGCGAATTGACCGGCGCAGCGAGCTTCCCAGGATTTTTTTAAAACCAATTTAACTTTCTTATTTGTTGACACAGGAAAAGGCGAGCCCAAGAGCTTGACCGTCAATATCGGTATTTTCTTGGTGTTGGTGGCTCAATTTTGCCGTCAATTTCAAATCCAAAGCGAGAGTTTCGGACTGAATGCGATCTTTATGGTGCTCCACTGCATCCTTCAGCTCACCATCACAGAAAATTTCCAGCTGAATACGATCATCGAGATTCAATTGTGCACTTTTTCGCGCCATTTGAATACGACGGATGATTTCGCGTGAAAGACCTTCGCGGATTTGATCCTGCTCTACGGACTTGTCCATTTCGATGGTGATCAATTGGTGTGTAGAAAGGTTCTCGAACTCTTTTTTCGGGCTTCGACGAATTTCCACATCTCCCGAAGTGATACTTTCTCCGGCAAGGGTGAGCGTTTCTCCCGATTCGAGAGCTAAAATCTGATCTTTCGTGATCGTCGCAATCGCCTGCGCCACTGTTTTCATTTTTGGTCCAAAGCGGGGTCCGAGAACAGGAAATTGTGCCTTG
This sequence comes from Bdellovibrionales bacterium, assembly GCA_050250255.1. GTDB lineage: Bacteria > Bdellovibrionota > Bdellovibrionia > Bdellovibrionales > DASUEL01 > JBFWOZ01. Next base: position 3,198 of record JBFWOZ010000019.1, read on the forward strand.
GCCGTGATGTCGACGTACTTCTCTTCGCCTGTATCGTAAACGATCTCTCGAACGTTCAGTTCATCACGGATATACATTTCCAATTTTTTGATCTCGTTGAGTACATTCGTATCACGATGAATAATTCGAAGAGTTTTCAGAGGGATTTTTGCTTTCACTCCAAATTGTTCTCTCAGGTTTCGTCCCATCATAACGAGCTGGCTCATGCGCTGAACCGCCGCCTCAAGTTTCGGCTTCTTCATCTTTTCATTACCTTCTGGGTAACTATCAAGATGAACGCTTTCGTGTGAATTTTGAGTCGATCGGGACAAATTTTTATAAATTGTTTCGGCCATGAAAGGCGTAAACGGTGCCATCAATCGACTTAAAGTCATGAGGACTTCGTGAAGCGTTTCGTAGGCGAGGCGTTTGTCTTCTGGCATTCCGTCTTGCCAAAAGTGGCTGCGGTTAAAGCGGATGTAGGTGTTGGTTAAATCTTCGATAAAACTTAAGAGACCTGGTACCACGTTGTAAAGCCGGTAAGCCTTCATCTCTTGGTTCGTGTACTCCGTCAAAGTGTTAAGGCGTGAGAGAACCCATTGATCGAGAAGGTTTGGAGATTTGTAGGCGTCGCCGCGAGGGATAAACTTATCGATATTCGCGTAGTTCACGAAAAAGCTATAGGAATTCCACCAGCGAAGCATAATTCGACGAACGATATCGTGTACGCCTTTTTCGGAAAATCGAAGCTCTTGAGCTTTCACAACAGGCGAATCGATCATGTAAAGTCTTAAGGCATCGGCTCCGTGTTTATCGAGGACTTCTTTTGGGTCGGGATAGTTACGAAGGCTCTTGCTCATCTTCTTACCATCTTCGGCCACGATAATCCCGTTGACCACCACGTGTTTAAAAGGTGAGCGACCAAAGAGAGCGGCGCCAATAATTGTGAGCGTGTAAAACCAACCGCGTGTTTGATCTAAACCTTCGGCAATAAAATCTGCCGGAAAGCTTTTCTCAAATTTTTCTTTGTTGGTTTGCGGATAACCCCACTGAGCGTAGGGCATGGAACCCGATTCAAACCAGCAATCTAAGACATCAGGAATTCTTTTAAGAGGACTTTTTCCCGTTGGCGAAGGAATTTCGATCGGGTCTACGAACTGTTTATGTAGATCGGTCAGAGTTTTTCCAGAAAGCTTGGCAAGCTCCTCAATAGAACCTACACAAATCATTTCTCCCTCTTCGTTTTTCCATACAGGGATTGGCGTTCCCCAAAAACGGCTTCGAGAGATCGCCCAGTCACGAGCGCCTTCGAGCCAATTTCCGAAGCGGCCGTCGCGAATGGTTTCAGGGACCCACTCGGTTTTTTTATTTGAAGCAATAACCGTATCTTTAATCGCTTCCACTTTTACAAACCAGTTGGCAACTGCACGGTAAATCAGAGGTGTGTTGGTGCGCCAACAGAAAGGATAGCTATGGGTAAGAGTATCGTGTCTGAAAAGCTTGTCGGATTTTTTTAGGAGCGCAATCAGATCCTTATCGGCCTCTTTCACACGTCGACCCACAAAATCAGGAATTTCTTTTGTGAACATACCGTCGTCATCCACGGGGTTCACCACAGCAATCCCTGCTTTTTTACAGGCGTAGAAGTCATCCTCACCATAAGCAGGAGCCATGTGAACAACTCCAGTACCGCTTTCAGTCGTCACGTGACCGCTTGGAATCACGCGAAAAGCGTTTTCCATATCTGCAAAATAAGGGAAAAGGGGTTCGTACTTTAATTCCAAAAGATCTTTTCCGGTGAGCTCTTGTACGAGCTGCGCGGGAAGTTCCACGGGAGCTTTATCTTTTTTAGGTTTTGCGCTGAGAAGTTCCTCGGAGTAAGCAAGTTCAGGATAATTTTTTAAAAGTTCTTTCGCTAAAACGTACTGCTTACCGGTTTTTAAAACCTTCACTTTGACGTATTCGATATCTTCACGAACGGCGAGGGCGAGATTGCTTGGAAGTGTCCAAGGGGTTGTCGTCCAGGCGAGAATAGAAGTGTTCGGTTCGCTCTTAAGTTGAAACGCTACCGTGATGGCTGGGTCTTGAACCTCTTTGTAATTCAAGTTCGCTTCAAAATTTGAAAGAGCCGTCGAAATTCCTGTTGAGTAAGGGACAACTTTGTAGCCTTCGTAGATGAGACCTTTATCCCAAAGTTGTTTGAACACCCACCAAACACTCTCCATAAATTTTGGATCCATCGTGAAGTAGGCGTTGTCCATATCCACCCAACGGCCCACGCGATTCACGGTTTGTTTCCACTCTTGAGCGTAGCGCTGAACGATGCTTCGACAAGCGTCGTTGTATTTATCCACACCCATAGCGAGAACTTGTTTGCGGCTTTCAATTTTTAGAGATTTATCGATTTCGTATTCTACTGGGAGCCCGTGACAGTCCCAACCAAAACGGCGAGGCACGTGGTAGCCCTGCATCGTCCAATAACGGGGAACAATGTCTTTCAAGGTTCCCGCTAAAAGATGACCATAATGGGGGAGGCCAGTTGCGAAGGGAGGGCCATCGTAGAAGCTGTAGAACGGTTTATGTTCTGTTTGCTTCAGAGATTTTTCAAAAATCTTTCGCTCGTTCCAAAAGCGAAGAGTTTCTTCTTCCTTTTGGGGGATATTGATATCTGGGCGAACGGGTTCGTAAATGTTCTCGAGAGAGTCTGCCGATGTCTTTGCCATAAGGCTCACAAGCTACCGGAAAGAGGGACACTTGTCTATACACCCGCATGCGTCAAAGCGACCCTTTACGGGCCCCTCAAGAGATTCTTACATCTTCACTTCGGTGAATTCGCGCGGATTGATTCCGTACTTTTCGATCTTACGCAATAAGGTCTTTTTGGGAATGTTCGCGTGGAGGGCTGTTTGGTTGATTCGTCCTTTAAACTTTTTTAGGGCCATAAGGATAAAATCTTTCTCAAATTGCTCTTTCTGACGGTTGAAATCCAGCTGACCTTCAGGATCCACGCTCGAAAGTGTGATGGTCGAACCCGTTGTTGGGGCCGAGCCTGTAGCACTTTCTTCTAGATCTGATGAGGCTTCTTCAAATTCCAAACCTTCCACTTCTTGAGCATTTGTAGCACTCCATTGACCGACCACTTTCTCAGGCAGAGCCTTTAAGGTGATGCGATTGCTATCTTCAAGAACGAAAGCATGCTCGATGACGTTTTCAAGTTCACGAATATTTCCTGGCCAGTCGTATTTGGTCAGGCAAGTGAGGGCTTCTGGAGAAATTCCGGTGATCTTTTTCGAGTGCACTTTATTAAAGCGGTTGATGAATGTGTGGATAAGACTGTTGATATCCGGTTTTCTCTCGCGAAGAGCGGGTAAGAAGATCGGAATCACATTCAATCGGTAAAATAAGTCCTCGCGGAACTCACCGGTCTCAATCATTTTCTCAAGGTTACGGTTTGTCGCGGCAATCACGCGAACGTTGGCATCCAACTCACGGTTAGAACCCACAGGCGTGAACTTCTTTTCTTGAAGTACACGAAGAAGTTTCGCCTGCATCAAAAGAGGCATGTCACCAATTTCATCAAGGAAAATGGTTCCACCTTCGGCGAATTGGAATTTCCCAACCTTACGGTAATCGGCTCCCGTAAAAGATCCCTTTTCGTGACCGAAGAGCTCGCTTTCAAAGAGGGATTCGGGGATTGCCGAGCAATTGATCGCTACAAACTTTTGATCTTTACGAGCGGAGTTAAAGTGAATCGCGCGGGCCACGAGTTCTTTTCCTGTTCCTGATTCTCCTCGAATGAGGACCGCTGTTTCCACCTGGGATAACTTGTGGATAATGTTGAAAACTTTCTGCATTTCCGCATTGTTTCCAACGAACTTACGACCAGCTTCGATCAAGATCGGTGCAGAGCCCGCTACACTTGAAATCATCGCGTGGGCATCAAGAGCTTTATCTACCATTTGTACAAGTTCTTCGCCACGTACAGGTTTTGAAATGTAGTTGTAAGCGCCTTGCTTCACGGCCGTGACCGCGTCGTCAATGTTCGCGTAAGCCGTCATCACCAGAACCACGATACGTGGATCAAATTCTTTGATGAGCTTGAGTGTTTCAAGACCGTTGAGTCTTGGCATGTCCACATCAAGAATAACGACAGAGTAGGGTTCTGTTGCCGCCTTCACCATTTCCATGGCTTTAATACCATCAAACGCCTCTTCGACTTGAAATCGATTGGTGTTTTTTAATGTTGTGCTAACGCTCAACCGTAACCCCTGATCGTCGTCAACAACTAATACCTTCAACATAACCACTCCCTTTAGTTAATGATTAATAATTTGTTCCGTGGGTAGCTTGATAGAAAATGTCGAACCTTGTTCGTACACACTTTCCACCGAGATTTCCCCCCGATGTAACTCCACAAAATACTTAGCTAAATATAAACCGAGTCCAGACCCTTTAATGGGCGAAGTCTTGGCGTCCTGACTTCTATAAAACTTTAAAAAGATATTCCCAACTTCATCGCGAGGAATTCCTCTTCCTTGATCTGCAATTTGCACGAGAACTTGACCGTCAACTTCTTCGGTCGAGACGAGAACTTTTGTATTTTCCGGACTGTATTTGATGGCGTTCTCAAGTAGGTTGGCGAGTACTTGTCTCATCAAATCGACATCCATCTTAAAGCTAAAAAGCGGTTCAAACTCACGCACGAGGGTGATTTTCTTCTCTTTCGCGATGGCGTCGTATTTCGTGCACACTTCTTCCAAGAGCGAGTTGATATCTTTAGGTTGTAAATGAAGTTTCACTTCTTGGCTTTCAACCCGTGTGAGGTTGAGGATCGAAGAAATAAAATACGTGAGCTCCTCGCTCGATTTATTAATGGTGTTTAATGCGTGAACCTGTTGAGACTCTAGAGATTTGGGATTTTGTAAAACCATTTCCGCCATCCCCTGAATGCGGGCGAGAGGTGTTTTTAAGTCATGCGACATCATGCTTAAGAAATTGGTTTTGAGTTCTTCTACTTGCATAAGGAGTTTGTTCTTTTGGTAATATTCCCAGCTACGACGATTTTCTTTAATCAGACGGTAAGGAATGAAAAAGTAGTAACAGATAAAGATCGCAAGAAGCGGCTGAGCCATAGGAATCCACAAGCTAAACAGCGCAAAAGCCCCATAAGCAAAGAGGCAATACCCAAGTCCCGTAGAAAGGAGTACGGCAATGCCGCTGATAGGCTTCATTTTCCAAACCGCCAGTACGGTGAGTAAAGCGACAATGGCAGTCATTAAAAAATTAAACCAGTAAGGCGTGCGTACCGGACTGGAATCACGAATCATCGTATCCATCACGTTGGCGTAACCTTCAAGGTTTGACATCGCCACAATGTTTTTTGAATAAGGCGTTCGAATGTAGTCTTTCGCTTCTTCAAGAGTGTCTTTACCGATGAAAACCACTTTGCCCGTAAAAGTTCCTACGGGAAGTTGCTGGTTCGCGAGGGCGTGAAACGACAAGGGTTTGTAGGTCCCGCTTGGTGCGTAATCGACGTAGGATTGAATGCTATTAAGAAATTCAAAACTTCCACGGTAGCTTCGCGGATCTAAAATTTGATTAAAAAGTTGAGCGAGCTGCGCGTGCAGAGTGTTCACTCCATCCACTTGTAATAAAAGGCGTCGAGAAACAGAGTCTTCAGCAAACTTGTTGTTATCCGAAGTGAGCGGCGAAGGATGACTGATCAGTTTTTCGAAAGGAGCTGGAAGTTTCAAACGGTTTTCGTTTCCTTTGGAGTAAATGTCATTAATGGCCACGTAGAGGTTTGGAAGACTCTCCGCAAAGTTGGCCCACTCTTGTTTTTCTTCTGCCGTGCCAGGAATGTTTTGTGGCAGCATCGTATATACGACGGCTTTTGGCGCATCCTGGTTAATCAATTTTAGCAATTCTGCGTGATCTTGAAGATTGGGCTCTCGATTCAGGGAGCGGAGAGTTTCACGATCGATAGCCACGAGCTGCACGTGACCTGTAGGTTTTGGGCTTGCTCGGAGTTGAACGCGGTAATCATAAAAAGTCGACTCGATGGAATAGAATGGAAACTCGTTAAGGAGCCAGGCAAAAAACAAGGCTGAGAGCACTCGTAAGGCTCTGAGAAAATAGGCGTTCTTAAGGAGGCTCCATATTTTTTGTTGCATTGCGTACCTTACTGCTCAGTTTCTGTTTGAACCTTCTGTTCAACGGGTACCTTTTGGTACTGAAGCAGTTTGAAAACAGTGAAGTAGCAAAGCCCCTGCCAAGCGTAGGTTTAAATTGTGGGGGAGTTCGTAGGTGAGGTGGTGCTAAAATGCCCTTCCCGAGCTTTCGCAGCTGTTTATTGAACATCAATGAAGCCAGAAGAGAAAAAAATGCAGACTTGTTCTAAAAGGTGCCAGTGTCTTTTTTCTGGCTACACTGCTTCACCGGGTGGACGCAATGTAGCCAGAAAAAAGACACTGGCACCTTTTAGAATTAGTTAAAAAGAACAGGGCAGGCGGGACGACCTGAGGCTTGCTTTGTGTTTTTCTTCTTCGGTTTCGCTTTTTTAATATGCTTCATATTAAGCTCCTTCTTCCATTTGAGTTCTCATTTTTCCGTAGTGAACGAGGGCTTCGGCCAGGAGGCTTCTTGTTCGCATACAAAAATGAGGGTCTTTTTTAAATTTATCACCTTGTTGAATCTTGTTAATGGCCATGCAACCTCCACCACAGAGATATTTTGCCCAGCAAGAATCACAATTATTTTTTTCAATAAGGCTCGCAGAATAGACAGAGAGATTTTCGGCATTCATTTGGGTGCCTTCTCCGACTTGTTCGTTGGTGTCGTTGATCAGCCAAGCACATGTGTAGGCTTTGGCCGTGGCGTCTGCATGAATCAAACTTTTCCCTGCACCACAGTGATTGAGGACTCGTTCACGTTCATCCAGCGTTTGAAATGTGCGCCTGAGAAAAGAAAACCGGGTGAGTTCTTCCTCAGAATGTGCGGCCTGTTCAAATACGGAAACCACTTGCTGTATATACGCTTCGCTATGGGCCGCAGAATCTTTTCCCTGTACGGAATAGTTGATATTGATCGAGTCGAATTGAAAAGGTTGGTAATATTTGTACGCCTTTTGAATCTCGAAGTTGTGATCTCCAAAGACTCCATTCACAGAGAGCGAACCCAATTGAGAGCGAACGCTTTCTAAAAGTCGAAGACCTGCGAGAACTTTTTCCGAGCTTGGTTTACCGTTCACCTGTGGGCGAAATGTATCATTTTCTTGAGGATCTCCATCAAAGCTCACGGTCACGTGACATTTTAATTTTGCAAGCATTTGGGCTATGGACTCATTCATCAGAGTGCCATTTGTAGTGATCAAAAATTGGAGATCGATTTTTTTGCCTGAGAGAAAAAGTTGTGCATAATTAGCAACGGATTGAATGGCTTCGGGATGAAGAAGCGGTTCGCCCCCAATAAAATGGATTCGGAACGAATCCTCTTCGTCTAATCGCGAAAGAAACATTTTGAGTTGAGGAAGTACTTTTTCGAGCTCAACCTTTCCCTTTTTTTGACCATAAGTTCCGTCACCACCAGCAGCACAGTAGGTGCATTTGAGGTTACAGACTTGGGAAATATTGATGGCGTAGCTTGTGACCTTTTGGGAGTTTTCGGCGCTGGTCACTTCAGAATCTTGAGCTGAAGACCAACCATCGAGTTCTTGAAGTGGTTCGGAAGAAGCGTCAGAAGCCATTTGGGATAAGCTTTCCCAGGCCTCTGAGCTCAAAGCCGCGACCTCAAGATTTTGGGTATGGTAACCCCAAATCTCGTGCCCTTTTTTAATGGCAAGAATGTTTTTGTAGCGCTTTAGCTCAGTCAATTTGGCTCCGGTATTCTAAGTCATGGAAACAAAAAGCAATTCTTAAGCCAATTCGGGAGTAGTTATATTTTTTCTGAGAGTAGAAATGGTGCCAACAAGGTAGCAATTACAATTCAAAAGAACACCACTCGATGATCAGTCGTCGGCTCGGTCGATCGCATCGTCGGCATCATCAGTGGGTTTTGTCAGTCGCTTACGTTGTCGGTTGAGTTCTGGGAGCTCGGGAAGTTTTTCTTCGTCATCTAACTTCGGTGTGATGATGTGAGGATTTTTAAGGGGAGTTTCATCATCTTCTTTCAGTACCAGAGTCATGGGTTCTGGTGGACGTTTCTCTACTTCGGGGACTCCGAGTTCGGTGAGTTCACTTACATCTAATTCTAAAACTTTTGTTCCTTCAGGCCATTTGAAGTCAACCGGTGGAAATCGCATTGCATACTTCTTCATGTACTCAGTCCAAATCGGAAGAGCTCCAGAAGCCCCCGTCAACTTGCTTGTCGTGTTGTCATCGTAACCGACCCACGCGACGGCCGTGTGAAGCGGAGTGAATCCTGCAAACCAAGAGTCGCGATGTTCGCTCGTCGTTCCGGTTTTTCCTGCTGCAGGATGAGTGAAGCCCCAGAGGCTTGCGGCACGACCGGTGCCGTTAAGAATCACGTTTTTCATCATGCCGACCACAACGGCCGTAGGAATCGGGTTGAGTCGTTGGTCATGTTTGATCTCGTGTTGAAAGAGAGTTTCTCCTGTAATAGCATCCACTCTTTCTACGAAAGTAAGAGTGGTGAACTCTCCAAAACGCGAGAGCGTTTGGTACATCTGCAAAACTTCCCAAGGGTAGAGTTCGAAGGCGCCAAGAGCTAAAGAGGGAAGCGGCTTCATTTCTGACGACACGCCTGCTTGTTGCGCCAGATCCACAACACGTTCAAGCCCGATATCAACTGCCACACGTGCGGTCACGGAGTTCAAAGACTCTTTGAGAGCGAAGAAGATCGGAACATTTCCATAATATTTGTTGGAGTAGTTCGTGGGTTGCCAATTTTGTTTGTCGTACTTAAAACGAAAACGAGAATCATCAATGATGCTGAGTGGGGAGTACTGTCTACCATCTTCGCCTTCAAATTCCATCGCCGCGAGGAAAACAAAAGGCTTCATCACTGAGCCCACTTGGCGGTGACCGCTCGTGAGGCGATTGAACTGACTCATCTTGAAGCTTCGACCGCCAACGGCCGCTCGGATAAATCCTGTGAGTGGATCAGACGAAACAAGTAAGCCCTCTAATTGTTTGCCCGCTTCTTTCAGCTTCGCGATGTCTTTGTTATTTTTTTCGAGTCTCTCGACGCCTTCACGAACTGCGACCTGTGCGGCCTCTTGAGCTTCGAGACTCAGAGTTGTGAACACTCGAAGTCCTTGAGACTTATCAATTCCCATGGCTTCAATTTGTTTTTGAACCGCGTCGACAAAGTAAGGAGCGGGTTCTGATAAGACGCCGGTGCGCGATTTAGGAAGTGGTTGGGTCATGGCCGTCTTCATTTGTCCTTCGTCAATCACTCCGGTCTCGAGCATGCGTTTGAGGACGAGTTCTTTTCTCTGTGCGGCTCGATCGGGATGTTTGAACGGATCGTAATATCCGGGAGAGTTGACGATCGAAGCGAGAAGTGCGCACTCGGCTAAATTTAAATCTGCCAGTGGTTTAGAAAGGTAGTGTTCGCTAGCTGCTCCGTAACCCCAAATTTGAAAAGGTCCGGCTTGTCCCATGTAAATTTCATTGATGTAGCTTTCGAGAATTTCATCTTTAGAGGCGCGAGTTTCAAGAAGGACCGCCATAAAAAGTTCTTTGAACTTTCGTCGAAAGGTTCTTTCATTGGAGAGGAAATAATTTTTTACAAGCTGTTGCGTGATTGTGCTTCCGCCTTGAGCGACACGACCTCCAAGAACGTTTTTGTAAAAGGCACGTAGGATTCCTTTGTAGCTCACACCACTGTGTTCAAGAAAGGCCGAGTCTTCAATCGCGATGACTGCGCGAAGACATAAAGGCGGCGCATCGCTGAGATCGATACGATGACGAATGATCGGCTGGGGACCAAAAAATTGGGCAAAGAGCTCGGGTTCCAATTGAGTGACAGTGGATGGAACAAGAGGGTCGCCGGCATACACTTCAAATACGATGTCTTCTGGGCCTAAAGCGATCACCGCTAAAGAAGCATCTGGTTCGGATTGAGATTTTTTAAAACGATTCCGAAAAACAACACACTCGGTAATATCGCTGTCGAGGTCAGACACAATCTCACGACAGTTGTCGGGATTCCAGCGAGCGTAGTCTCCGCCATTGAGAGATTGACCAAACTGTCGTTGTCGGTAGCGAAGGCGCTCTAAGTGGGAAACGATGTGCCTTGCTTTGATTTTTTGACCTTTAAAAAACTGAATGGGTGTCGAATAGAATCCTATTGTTGGAATGAGCTGCTTTTCCATAATACTTTTTGTGATGGTTTGATCGAGGTTGTAAACCCAAATGCCAAATAGCGTGGCGCAGACAATCACAAAACTTGTGGCAATTAAAACGATTCGAAGACGTTGGCTCATGTTTCTTGACTTTAAGTCGACTCCTGCATTTAGTCAAAGTTATGAAGCTATCAAAGTCTCAAATCGAACGCATGGTTAGGAAAGTCTTCGAAGAACTCAAGACAGCGAACATTATGACTGTGAAGGCGCCAGAGGATAAAGTCTTCCGTCGGGCCGTTGAGTTGATTGAAAAAGAGTACGAGACCGAGGTGATGTTAGACCGTGAGGTCAATAAAATGCTCGACGATCTTGAACGCCAAAATCCCAATCAATTTCAGCGCGGCAAAATGTTTCAAATGCTGAAAAAACGCCTCGCTCAGGAGAAAGGGATTATTCTGTGAATCTCTCAGACGAAAGACAGAATCGTTTTGCTCATGTCATCGTTGACGGCATTTGGAATGACGACCTTGTGGATTACACCGACGATGATGAAGCCCTCAGAGCGGCGAAACGTGCGATTGTGCAATTTGTGAAGGCCGAAGTCGTGATCGATGAACGCATTCGAGATAAGGTTCGTTCCTTAAAACGCATGGTCGTAGAAGGTAGTCCCGAGTGGGATCTCCTCTTTAAAAAGTATTATGAAGAAGAAATGAACAAGAAATAAGGGGAACGTGTATGGCTACGAAAAAGAAATCTGCTAAAAAAGCTCCTGTTAAAAAGAAGGCTGCATCGAGCAAAAAGAGCTCCAAAAAACCTCTTAAGGCAACCCCTGCTAAAAGTGCTAAAAAAATAAGCAAACCAAAGGTCGCGGCGCGACCAAGTGTGTCTCGTATTTCGACTCGTCTTGTTCCCGTTATGGATGGCGTGCTTCTCAAACGTGAGGCTCAACTTGAAAAGACCGCGGGCGGTCTCTTTATTCCATCAACCGCTCAGGATAGGCCCCTTCAGGGCCGAGTGATTGCGATTGGCAGCGGTCGTCGCAACAAAAAGGGAGCAGTTCGTCCTCTCGACGTCAAAGTCGGCGATCAGGTTCTTTTCTCAAAATATACAGGTACCGAAGTGAAAATCGATGGTCAGGAATTCTTACTTCTGAAAGAACCTGAAATTCTTGGTGTGGTAGATTAAGCCGCACTCCATAAAGGTCGCAGCCGAGGCGCGACCGAGGGGAACGCGGAGGCCTACTTCCTGTAGGCCGCACAAGTGACCCGACCGAGCAACGAAGGATCCGACCTTTATGGAGTGCGGCATGCTTCTAAATTGTCAATGAACCGGACCTAGGTTTTAATTGGGGCGCATTAAACAAGGTAGGTCACATGAAATTTAGCGCGAAGATTGTTTACGCCCTTTTGTTCACTTCTCTTTCTTTCACAGCGTGTGCAGCCCAAGCTGCGGATATCGACTGGAAAGGTCGTTATCGAGTGGAAGGGATCAGCGTCAAAAACACCAACATGCAAAGTGGTGGCACATCCAAAGCCTACATGACTCATCATTTGATTCTCGATCCTAAAATTGTGGCCGCCGATGGTGTGAACATTTACGGAAGCTTCGGGATTTTAAATAACAACAAAGCTTATCACTCCAACTCCCAACTAGGTTCTTTCATGGGAAGTGGACCGAACTCCACCAGCTCCACCGCGGGAACAACGGGTGCTGGTGACTCTAACTCTCTCGCACAAGCTCAAACAGCAGATACACTCAAAGTTTATCGTCTCTACATGAACTGGGTTCAGGAGCACGGTATGCTCGTCACCGGTCGCGCACCTATCGATTTTGGTCTCGGGATCACACACAATTCTGGAAGCGGCGTTTTTGATCACTGGTTCGATACTCGCGATATCGTTGGTTACAAGTTCACCGTGGGTAATATGTTTTTTATGCCGATGGTGGGTAAGGTCAACGAAGGCAATCTGCAAGATGAAGACGACATGAATGATTACATGTTGCACTTTCAGTATGACAACCCGGATAGCCGTTTGGGTCTTGGTGTGTTTTACGAATCGCGTGTAGGTACAAGACTTGGTGCGAACGATGCTCCTACCTCCATGGGCGGTACGGGTTCTACGCTGACAGGGAGCTGGGAAACAAAGCAGGTCAGTCTTTCCGTCACGAAGCGTACGGATGATATTTTCTTCGGAATGGAAGCCGCATTTCTCAATGGAAATACCGGCCTTCAATCGGCGCGTAGCGAATCGGTTTCCATCGAAGCTTTCGGTATCGCGACCGAATTCCAATACAAACCTAAGAATTGGAGAACCACTCTCGAGTTAAAAGCCGGTGTGGCAACGGGCGATGATCCAAGCTCAACGGATAAATACGAAGGTTTCCTCTTTGATCGCAACTACGATGTGGCTTTCCTCATGTTCAACCATGTTTTGGGCCAATACGATATTTTCCGTAGTTATGCGGGTGGAAAATCACCAAATGGAACGCAAGACGCAGACACAGAAACTTTAAGTAACGTGTTCTACATCGTGCCGGGAATGAATTACGCTTTCAGTGATACCTGGAGCGCAGGTACGAAACTCGCCTGGGCCAATCTCAATCAAAAGCCTCTCAGTAACGTTGGAGAAATTGATAAAAATGTGGGCGTAGAATGGGACGTTAACGTCGCCTATAAACCGCATGACCGTCTGACTTTTGGTCTTGATCTAGGAATGTTTGTTCCTGGAGAGAGCTACAAAGGTGGAACAAATCGTTACACAACAGATACCGTTTTTGGAGCAGCAACGAAAGCCGCCGTCAGCTTTTGATTTCAACTTGAAAGCAACTTGATCAACATCTTGAATACAACTGCGATTTCATAAGTGGCGGAGGTTAAGTCCCCGGGAGGTAACACTCTCGGGGATTCCTATAAATTCTGTATTCGGTATTCCGTATTCCGTATTCAGAATACGGAATACCGAACTGAGTTCAGACCCGAATCCTAAATCGACTGCCCCGCCGACGATCCCGCACTCGGAACTCCACGACCACCGCGAGTAGAAGCGGCTCCAAAAGTCGTATTTGGTACATTCGTCAGTGGGCTTGAGCGGTTGTTATTAAGAAGACTTGAGTTACTGAGTCCACGATCTCCAAGAATCTGAGCTGCTTGTTGTTCGTAAGTTGTCTTGAATAATGCGTTTACTTCTGGAAGCAGGCGAGTATACAAGCCATCCGTACGGTGCATATTCTGAATCTGCAAACAGCGTGTGAGGTAAAGACCAGAACACTGAGAGCTATTATTTAAAGTTGTGCCTGTGCCACCGATATCAAGATCTAATCCATTAAAAATCGAGGATTGAGCGATGAGGCTTGCTGATCCAATGTCATCTGGACTTTGTAACCAACGAAGCTGAGTGATCTTGTTGAAGGCGTACTTTGCCACTTCAGGATTTTGGCGGAAACCATTTGTGATTTCATTCAAGATACGGATATTGCTATCAATCACTCGTGTGCTTTGAGAAAATTGGTTTGAGAGCTCAGAGTTGTTGAACACATTTGTACCAATCATTTTGCTAAAGTCTTGTGCGAATTTGTTAGTAGCTGCTCCGTAGGCTGTGTACATTTCACCCAATTGTCTCTGAGCTTGGATCATTAGATTTGCAGCACGAGGGTCGTTGTTTCGGTAAGCCATAATTGCATCTTCAAAAGTTCTTTGAATTTTTTGATGATCTTGAGAAAACTTAACAGCTTTTTGATTCGCAACCTTTGGTAACATCATATTGCCGATTTCACGCTTGCCCTCTGTCGTAAGTAATTTATTAAGTTTTGTTATAAGATCGACTGCTTTTTTCGACTTCTTAGGATCGTCCATCATTTGCGAGAGGACTTCCTTGAGACGATCTTCGAGATCTCTCTTTTCTTCAGGTTTCAAATTTTTCTTAGCTAATTGCTTTTCGAGACAGCTTGCATCTTTATCTAAATTGTCCGTTTCACATCTCTCTGCTTGAGCTCTCTTTTCTTCTTCTAGTTTTTTCTGTTCTTCGATTGCTTCGTCCGCAACGGAGATCAGTTGCGTCACCTTGTCTTTGGTCGCTCTATCAAGTTCGGCCAAAGTGTTAATTGGTTTAGGTAAGGAGATGCGAGAACAGTCTTTACAACCTTCGATAGGAAGACCAGCTTCTGTTTTTAAAGTAAGATATTTTTTTGTGACTTCTTGGTTAGTCCAAGGATCAATGTCCTTTTCTTCTTCAAGGGTAGCGATATAGTTTCCGTTCTTTCCCTTAAGAGGGCCGCTTGTTGTGCTTGTGGCAGCTCTTGGCTTTGCCGGAATATCAGAGCCGGCTAAGTCTTTAGCGCTGATTCGATCTTCTGTGACAACCGGTTGTCCTTCTGGAGCCGACTGAGCAAGAGAGATGCTTCCTGAGTCACCCACGTTTACAAAGTGAACAACCACACCAAGCATCGAAAGTGTGAACAGCTTATATAAGGACTTCATAGAGCCTCCAAAAAAAGGTTTCATCCACTCTTCTGTAAGGCAAATGCGTGTCCAAGCGAGAAAGCGAAGTTAAGTCTTTGTTTTTATTAGAGAGTCGAAAGATTTTTGTGAGGAGAGCTTTTGTCTGAAGAACCCCAAAAGTTCTTCAGCACTTTTTAACGAGTTTTATTTTCTTTGAAAAATCAGGAGCTTATGTGTGTCGAACTTTCTGACGGCCTTTGTGACACAATTCGCCTATTGTAATGGAGTTTGTGTCCACTTCGCCATTCCGTTACAGCAACCCTCGTAGGCGTCTCCTGCTGTTCCCCAGCTGGGACGATTTGCAGCTCCAGGACCGCAAGATTCCACAACGTCAAATACGACAGAAGCAGGTGAATGTTCTTGAGGACATCCTGAGCCACCACAATACGAAATTGTGTCTCCATTCACATCGCCCACATTTCCACGAACGTAGTTAAAGCCCCAGCGGTTATCACCGGTTTGGGCTCTTAAACGTCTTACAAGTTCTTTTGTAAATGCATTCCAATTGGGATCTTCATTGGCGTTTCGTGCGCACGATTGAATGAGGTCTGGCCTTTCATTGGCTAGGTCTGCAACCACGCTTCGATAGTCGCCAGGAATTTGAATGCCTTGGCAGAGAGAAGCAAGTGCAGGGTTCGAAGCGCAAGCGCCAGGTCCGCTACCACCCGTTGTACCGCCGGTACTTCCACCGGTCGTGCCACCTGTGGAGCCTCCGGTAGTTCCTCCGGTGGTTCCACCCGTTGAGCCACCTGTCGTTCCACCCAAGTTCACTAAGTTCACTTGTACGCGTGTTTTACTTTGAGCAGCTCCAGATATTTGTTTTCCGTTTTTATCAATTCCGTAGATGTCGGCGTAGACGGTGATCTGCGAGTATTGGGATAAATTATAATTACCAACAGGAATGTTCAGGAAAAAACGTCCCTTGTTACAACCAGGTTGCAATGTGCCCGATACAAGTTGTCCAACGTTAAAATACCACTCGAGTCGTGTCGAAGGATAGTTGGCTGTTGTACAAGTTCCATCAAGAGAAAGTGTAGCTTGAGTTGTGGAGATGCTTTGGCTCGAATAGGTAAAGAGCGCGCCAAGTTGATTTGGATTAAGAGCGGCCTTAGAAGATTTTTTTGTGACGCCCATTTCGCTTTGACAGTTTTGCATCAACACCACCAGCGCGGTGAGTACGAGCATCAAACCTGTAGAAACAAAAGCCTTTTTCATAACACCCCTTAAAGGTTCTCTTCTAGCCAGATCGGATTTTTGAGACGAAATCTCAATAAAAATCGTTACTGGGTGAAGAGTTTTTCTCGCTTTGAGACACTTTTAAAAAATAAATGAAAATTGAACCCCTACGAGGAGAAAATGCAAAAAAATGGCCAGCAAAGAAAGTATTAAACGCGGTCTAAGCGAGCGAATTTGACTGCAAACTTTTTAAGTGTGCTGTTATTAAACAGTACGGTCACTCGCTGTTCGGTGCCATTGCCCTCTGTACTGTGAATGACGCCCACCCCGAAGATAGGGTGACGTACGCGCATCCCACGCTCATATCCATCCGACATTTCGTCTTGATGGACCTGGCTCTCCTCTTCGGAGTAGTGAGTGCTGTAAGAATCTGATTCTATACGAGAGAAACTTGTCATTTTCTGGAAAATTTTTGGTGTCGAAATCGCGCTACTTTTTTGAATAAATTCGGTCGGGATTTCGGCAATAAAACGGCTCGGTGGAAAGTGCTCTTCCACCCCTCTTAAAAAACGCTGCCTGGCGTGAAGTAAATAAAGTCGTTTTTCCGCACGAGTCATTCCTACGTAACAAAGACGTCGTTCTTCTTCGGCGGCCGTAGGATCGAGAGAGTCAAAGCTCTGGCGAGAAGGGAGGAGTCCTTCTTCTAAACCCACCATAAAAACGTAGGGATATTCTAAGCCCTTAGAAAGATGAAGGGTCATCATGGTGACGGTGGGAACGTTTTCTGCGACTTCCCCTCGATCTGTCACAAGTGCTAATTCTTCAAGAAAATTTTGGAGTGTGGCTTCGGTTCCGCGTTCTTTTTCAAACTGGATAATGGCGCTTCGGAGTTCGCCCAAGTTTTCTAATCGTACTTGTGACTCTACGGTGTCTTCAGCCTGCAAGGCCTCAAGATAGCCTGACTTCTCGGCGACGAGATCATAAATTTCTATGAGAGTCTTTCCGGGAATTTCGACTTGGACGTCTTCAATGATTTTGGAAAAGGCCAAGATCGCTTTGGTCGCATTGTTATTGAACTCCTTATTTTCGGTAGCCCACTTTACGGCCTCTAGCATAGTAATATGTTTCACCATGCTGATTTGTTCGAGACGTTCGGTAGTAGTTTTACCGATGCGCCGAGTGGGTTTGTTGATGATTCTTTTTGCAGCCAGATCATCTTTGGGATTCAAAATCAGTTTCAAATAGCTGATGAGATCTTTCACTTCCATGCGGTCGTAGAACTGTGTTGCTCCCACGAGTTTATAAGGGATTTGAAACATTCTCATCTGATCTTCAAGAACGCGAGATTGAGCGTTAGTTCGGTAAAAAACTGCAACATCACTATGTTGAGCATCGCCATCTTGTACGAGTGACTGAATTTCTCGACAAACAAACTGCGCCTCTTTATGTTCATTAAATTCTTCGCGTAAACGGATCAAATCGCCTACAGTGTTTTCCGAAAAAAGCGTTTTGTCTTTACGTTGCGTATTGTTTCGAATGAGATGAGAGGCGGCATTTACAATTGTTTGGGTGGAGCGGTAGTTTTGTTCTAACTTTACAACTTGAGCGTTAGGGTAGTCGGCTTCAAAATTGAGAATGTTGGTAATGTCCGCACCACGCCAACTGTAAATGCTTTGGTCTTCATCACCCACAACGCAAAGATTTTGGTGACCCTTGGCTAAAATATTTAAAAGCAAATATTGAATGTGATTTGTATCTTGATACTCGTCCACGAGAATGTATTTGAAGCGTTCTCGGTAAGCCTCTAGCACTTTTGGATGTTGCCGGAAAAGTTCCACGGTTTTTAAGAGGAGATCTCCAAAATCAAGCGCGTTGGCTTTCTTCATGGTTCTCTCGTAAAGTTCGTAAACTTTCAGATTTTTTTCATCAAAAAAGTTCAAAGATTTTTTCGACATTTCTTCTGGGGTCAAAGCCTGGGTTTTTGCTTCGTTAATGCGGGCCTGAAAACTTTTAGGGGGATAAATTTTGTCGTTGAGTTCAAGGGATTCGCAAACTTTTTTTATGACGGCTAATTGTTCTGAGTCGTCATAAATCACAAACTGTGGTTCGTAGCCGAGGAGTGTGATGTGATCGCGTAAGATGCGAGCGCAACTTGAGTGAAAGGTGCTAATCCAAGGTTTTACGGTTACAGGAATTTGCATTTCGTAGAGCAAATTCATCGTACGTTCGAGCATTCCGCGCGCGGCTTTATTAGTAAATGTGACCGCGAGAATTTCGTCAGTGCGTGCGGCACCCTGTATAATCAAATTTACGATTCGATAAGTGAGAACACGAGTTTTACCAGAGCCCGCGCCGGCTAAAATCAAAAGCGGTCCGTTTAAGCATTCCACCGCTCTGAGTTGCTCAGGATTGAGTTTGTTTTCAAAATTGGCAGGTATGCTCATAAGCTGTACACCTTAACGCTTTTAAATCTCGGAATTTGGGTCCTATCTTACTTTGTTCATGGCCTTTAATTTGCTCATAAACGAAGTGTCTAAACCCATAAGGATATAACCCATGCAGAAGCCGACAGCCAAGCTCATTATGATGATTTACTTGGGCTTCATCTTGAGCGCCTGCAATACCATGAAACCCTTGGGTTCTGGGCCTTTCAAGGTGCAGATTCCATGGGCAGAACGTGGGCAGGATTACTCCATCCAGCAAGTCGAAATTCACACTCTCAAAGATGTGGTTCGAATGGAGGGAGACGCCGCGACGATTCGGGTGAATCAACAATCGGATTTGCGTCCACCTGAAGCACATTTTACGCAAGTTTCTGAAGGTATAGTGATTCCAACGGACCCGTTAAGCGCACAGCTTTTCGCGGTGTATGCTCACATGGAAAGACTTCTCTCGTTGGAATCCGAATTAGGAATTGCCCAATTTATTCCGCGACCTCGTTTGGTCAGCATTGAATCCAAAATCATCTCCGAAGACACGCGAGAAAGAATTTTAGATAATGCCACTTTTGTTGGTTCTTTAGATCTTCTCGCGGTGATGCCGATTTCGACGAATAGTCTTCCGATTACGATGAATGCGGGAGTGCTAGCGCACGAACAGTTTCACGCGATTTTTTATCATCTCATGCTGAAAGATTTAACAGCAGCCGATTTGAGAAATATGGATTTGATTAAAGATGAGTGGGGGCCAGAAAAAAAAGATTATGCTCTTGAATTAAAAACCTTAAGAGAAAGACCCGCAGCAGTAGAGACGCAAACGAACGCTGTAGATGTGGTTGAAGTGAGCCAAAAACAAATCGAAGAAAATCGTATGTACAATAACCTGTTTATTCTTCAGGCCCTCAACGAAGGATTTGCAGATTTTTGGGGCTGGCTCTACTCGGGAGATAGTAATTTTATTGTTCGTTCCATTCCTGATGTAAGAACTCATCGAGAAATCAAAGTTCAAACAAGGTCACTTCCTACAGAAGAAGAGATTCAGCGACTGCTAGGTAAACCCAATAAAGAAGTTTATCGATCCATGGCTTATTTCTTGGGAACTTCTTACGCCACTATTTTAAGAGGTATTGCGGAAAGAGAGGGACGCTTCGAGGCGGCTCAAGTTCTTCTCGCTTCGCTAAAGAATATTAAAAATATTTGGACTAAGTTAGATCATAAACAGAAGCTCTCACCCCAAGTCATATACGAAATCCTCTTTGGTACGAGTGGGGAAATGACGGTTCAGCGTTGTTGCTCTATTTTAAAGTCTTTGCATACCAATGATATTCGTACCTCAATCACCCTCAAGCGCTGCGAAACAGTGAGGGATCAGTGCCTTTAAGAATTCTTTTTTTCATCATGTTGACGGTTGCTGTGTCGGCTGAGGCCCAGACTTTTTTGTATTTAGGAAAAGGATTTCGTAACGAAAATAATCCTACGGGAAGTGGTTCAACTGCAAGAAATCCGCTGTGGTTAGGTGGCGGTTATCTTTTGGAGAATGTGGGTCTTGCCTCGGATCTCATGTACTTTAGTCATCAGTCGAGCGCCTCCTATTTGACGGTGAAGACAGAGCAATATGAATGGATGCTCTGGCCACGGTATTCCCCGTTTGGTCTCAGGACATGGTTTCCTTTTGTGGAAGGTGGAGTGGGGCTTCAACAAACGATTGTGGAGACAGATTTTCTCTCTCAGTCGAATAAAAGCTACAGCGTGCTCTACGGGGTGTTTGGTATGGGCTTAGGTATTTGGAATTCGGTTTACAAGGGGATTTCGGTGGGTGCTCATCTGCGAACTCAGTGGAGACCAAAGACGTCTCCACAATTTACTTATGATTTATTAGGGGTTGTTGGCTATCAGTTTTGAGTCACACGTGTGACGATAGCCGCTTTAATATCAGGTTGACCGAGAAGTTTCTTTTTATTCACTTCTGCTTCTTTTGATGTCGTATAAAGACCAACATTGACGCGGTACCAAGGTTTACCTTTGATATCTGCAGCCACGTAAAAAGCGCTAAAGCCTTTTTCTTTGAGAGACTTTGTATGTTCTACGGCGTCAGCCTCAACTCCGTACGAAGCAAGTTGAACTGTGTATTTACCGGAAGCATCGTTAACGGCTTTCAAAGGAAGTGCCGAAGGTTGTCTCTTCTCATGAGTTTCTTTGGGTGCAGTAGGCATTTCGCCCATAGCTACTTTCGTAGCCGCTTTTTCTGCAGCGTGAACTGGCTCGTGTTTTACAGCTTCATGCTTTTCAGCGTGTGCTTCTTTGTGAGCGGGTTCGCTGTGATGAGCCACCACTTTTTCCTCATGAGCAGCTTCTTTATGCTCAACCACTTTTTCATGTTCTTCAGCGTGAGCTTCACCTTTAGGCTTTGTGAACTCTTCTTCCAGAGAAGTGATGTCTTCATCTGTCAAAGCGTCTGAAGGAGTGACATCCATGCCGGTGGGATCGACAGAAGCAGGATCACGATTAGAATCTTCGTACTCTGCATCTCCGCCCTCTAAGGCCGCCATTTTGTATTGGCTATCACTGAATTGTTTTCCGACGAAAGTTCCAACGGAAAATGACAAAAGTGAAATGAAAAAAATCAAAACAAGTTTCACCATGGTGTCTGTTTTCGCTGAACCTTTGGAATTTAAACCCCAGCTCATCTTCTTCTCCCGTGTGCAAATTGATTTACATCAATTTTAAATTAAAGCGCGATCGTAAAACGCTTCTTCCCTAATATTATATCGTCAGTTTCCTGAAATAAATGACACCTTTAGACTATCGTCAAATATAAAACTGGTCAAATTGAAGCAGTGGCTCATGGAGGGTCTAGTCGAGGGGTGCTTACAGACCTTTGACCAGTCAGAAATATGTCCTGACATGGCGGTCGAGTCAAAAATTAGATGCCATAGAAACGGTTTTTTTACTCGGAAATCATTGAGGAGACTCCCATACAGTGAAAATCGTTGGCACTTGAGTTGCTCTTGGGATGGTTATCGAACACGAGGGAAAAGTGTTCGCACGAACTGACTTAGACTCAAGGAGGGGTAACTTGGCAGAACAAAAGGCAGCAGCGCCTGCAGAACCTACAGCGGAGAAACCGGTCGAGGCGAAAGCCCAGAAGCCCATTCTTTTCATTATTCTCTCTATCGTTAACATGCTCGTGGTTGCTGGCGTTGGCGTCATGCTCTACTTGGGAAAAAAGAAAGAAACAGCCCAGCCTACTATCGAAGACGTCATAGAAGGTGAACATCACGCTCAGGCTCATGAAGGTAAGCAAGAAGAGGAATTTATCGGAACTATGATTCCGATGGAAACGTTCCTTGTGAACTTAGCAGGCAGCCGAGGCGGAAAACTCGCCAAAGTAAATATGGAATTAGAAGTTGATGGGGCTAAGGTCCAGGAAGAAATCGAAAAGCGTAAGCCTCAAATTCGAGACATTATCATCACACTTTTATCGAGCAAAACCTATGAGCAAGTTTCCACTAAAGAAGGAAAAGAGGCTTTAAGAGAAGATGTTCGAGACACAGTGAATTCCTTTTTAACAAAAGGAAAAATTAAAAAAATCTTCTTTACGGAATTTATCGTTAACTAACGGGGGCTAATAAAATGAGTCAGGTGCTTTCACAAAGTGAAGTTGATGCTCTTTTGGCGGCGGTTTCGGACGGCGAGGTCGCTGGCGGTGATGCTGGTGGGGGAGCCGGGGCTGTAAAAGAAGACAAAAACGTCGTTGTTTATGATCTCACAACGCAAGATCGCATTATTCGTGGGCGTCTACCTCAACTTGATGTGATTTATGAAAGATTCATGCGTGCCTTTCGCGTGTCTCTCTCCTCGGCCCTAAGAAGGATCGCGACCTTAAACCATGCGAGCACAGATTTTCTAAAATTTGGCGAATTTATTAATACCTTACCGATGCCAACATGTATGAGTGTTCTTCGTTTCAACGCCCTTCGTGGTTCAGCACTTTTTGTCATCGAAAGTAAGCTGACATATTCTCTTGTAGATAGTTTCTTTGGTGGTACAGATGTGCCTTACACAAAAGTCGAAGGGAAAGATTTTACCCCAATCGAATTGTCTATCATTCGTCGAGTGGTAGAACTTGCCATCACAGATTTAGAAAACGCATGGTCCTCAGTAGCAAAAATTGATTGCGGGTTTGTGAGAACAGAAGTGAATCCACAATTCGTGGGTATCGTTCCACCTACGGATGTCGTTATCGCAACAACATTTGACGTGGAATTAGAAAATACGAACGGCACGATTACCTTCGTAATTCCTTACGCCACGATTGAACCGATTAAACAAAAATTATCCTCAGGTTTCCAAGTGGAAGCAGACCAAACAGATAAAAAGATTTGGTCTTCCATCATCAAAAATCAGCTTTTAGATACAGAAGTAAACCTACATGTGAATTTAGGTGAATCTGAGATCACGTTGCGAGAACTCATGGGATTGAAAGTGGGGGATGTGATTCCTCTCGATCAAGATGCAACAGGTGAATTCGAAGTTAAAGTAGAAGAAGTAAAAAAATATAAGGGCTACTACGGAGTGAATCACGGAAACGTCGCAGTCCAAGTAACAAAGTTAATAGATCGCTAAGGGGGAAAAAATGAGTAATGAAGCAATAAAGCTTGCAGAAGATCCAGCAGCTGCAGCCGGTGTGACGGATGTTCCACCTACATCTCCAGGAGATGCAAGTGGTGGAGGCGGAGATGGAGCGAACGGTCCAGCCCTGAAAGCTGAGAAAGAGGGACGTAACCTCGATCTCATTTTAGATATCCCACTTCGCGTTACGGTCGAACTAGGGCGAGCGAAAATGGTGGTTTCGGAGCTTTTAAATCTCAGTCAAGGCAGTGTCATTGAATTGAGTAAGCTTGCAGGAGAACCGCTAGAAGTTCTCGTGAACGACAAACTTGTTGCACGTGGTGAAGCCGTTGTTGTGAATGAAAAATTTGGTGTTCGCTTAACAGATATTATTTCGCCAGCAGAACGAGTGAATCAGTTGAAGTAATTGGACAAAGTCATCGGGGGTGGATCTTGTTACGCTTTCTTATAATAATGAATTTCATGGCTATGGGCAGTGTTGCTTTTGGTACGCCCATTTTGAAAACAACGAAAGCCTATCAAGACAAAAGTGGTCTCGTTGTTGAATTTCGTTTTGACTCTTTGGTAGATGAAAAAACTCTTTCCCTCGAGTTTATCAATAACACCATTCAGCTCAACATTCCCCAAGCAAAAGTGATCCCTTCAAAGCAGAATACGAAAATTCCTGGAACAAATATTCGCAATATCTACACTTATCAAGCGAGCGACGAACTCGCTCGCAGCCGAGTGATCTATACAAAAGATATTGATGTGAATTCTTTTAAAGATCGTACCATTCTCACGGCAAACGGCCCTATCGTATCACTCCGAATTTCTAACGAAGCTGTGACAAAAGCGGTTGAAGCAGAAGCTCCTGCAAAACCACCCACTTCTTTAGAAATGGCGGAAGTAGCGCCAATTGCTGAAGACAAATCCCTTGAGCTTTTGAGTCAGGAATTGGGACAAAACACAAAAGGCCTTGTTTCTAAAGCCGAATCGGAGCTCTCAGAAGCAAATATTTCTCTAAATAAAGATTCCGAGCAAGCAACTACTGAGGAGGCTGAAGCAATTTCTGCTGAGGTTGCGGCTACAACAGAGTCCGCAGCGACAAAAGCAGAGAGTGAAATTCCGGTCATGCAAGCGGAAGGGAAGAGAGAGAGCTCAACTCCTCAAACTCCTTGGAATCGGATGATGATAGGAATTGGAGTTTCGGGGATTTTGTTACTAGGTTTAACTTTATTTATGAAAAAATACTGGCGTCAAAATGGTGTACCTAATAAACACACAAATATTCGTATACTTACACAGCACCATCTTGGACCAAAGAAAAGTTTGGCAATCATCCGTGTCGCTGGTGAGTCTATGTTAATTGGAATTACCGACCAAAATATCAATTTGATTAAACCGTTATCACTTTTGGATGAAGAGATTCCAGAGGAAATTGCAGAACCTTTTGCAGCTGCACTCACTCAAAGTGAAAGAAATGTTTCCGATAGAATTTCCTTTACTGCAAAACCGCTTTTGACCGCTTCGAAAGAAGAGATGCAGCCTGAACAAATTGAAGGGTTCACAATGCGGGGTCTCAAGGATGTGGTTTCGCAAAAACTAAAGGGTATGAAAGAGATATGATGAAACGTCTCGGTTACCTTCTTTGTTTTGGATGGGTTCTTCTTGTGTCGCATACGACGTGGGCGCAGGGAGTAACGCTACCTAATTTCCAGATGGGGTTTAAGACCACCCAGAATCCACAAGAAGTTGTAAACGTGATCAAAATTGTTCTCATGCTGACGGTTTTAACCCTAGCACCAGCGATTCTGATTTTAATGACCAGTTTTACTAGAATTCTTATTGTACTTTCGTTTATTCGACATGCGCTTGGTACGCAGCAAATGCCGCCCAATCAGGTGATTGTAGGTCTCTCGCTTTTTCTTACACTTTTTGTGATGTCCCCCTTTCTCAACGAAATCAATGATAAGGCGCTGCAGCCTTACTTAGCTGGAAAAATAGCTCAAGAGCCAGCTTTTGATAATGCTATGACTCCCCTTAGAAAATTTATGTTCAGTCAAACCCGTGATGCGGATCTCGCGCTTTTCATCAAACTTTCAGGGTCAGCACAGCCAAAAACAAGAGCGGATGTGTCTTCGACGGTTCTTATCCCCGCTTTTGTCATATCGGAATTGAAGACAGCCTTTCAAATTGGGTTTGTGATTTATCTCCCGTTTCTTGTCATCGACATCGTTGTGGCGAGTGTGCTGATGGCAATGGGTATGATGATGTTACCGCCAGTGATCGTGTCGTTACCGTTTAAAATTATGCTTTTTGTTTTGATTGATGGTTGGGGTTTATTGATCGGTTCAATCGTGAAAAGTTTTGGATGAGGTGAGATGTGGGCGAAGAACTCGTACTTAATTTGGGCCAAGAAACCCTGAAGGTAGCAGCACTGCTGTCTGCACCTCTTTTGCTCTCCGCTCTTATTGTCGGGGTTGTGGTGAGTGTATTTCAGGCGATCACACAGATTAACGAAGCAACACTGACTTTTATCCCAAAGCTTGTCGTAATGGGAATCATTTTTGTCATCGCAGGTCCTTGGATGTTGGATGTGATTTCAAAGTTCACGATTGAACTTTTTGAAAATGTCACGATGTACGTAAGGAATTAGGGATGTTTGAGATTTATAAATTTTCAGAGAGCGAGATTTTAGTTTTTCTTCTCATTCTTGCGAGAATTTCTGCATTTTTAGTGACTTGGCCAATTCTGAGCCAGACGCAGGTGCCCCAACACACGAAGCTTCTTCTTTCGTTACTTCTTGCTTTTATGGTGATGCCGGCAACAAATATAAAAGCGATTGATCCTCGTCATCTGGAAGACGCTTTTATTCTTCTGATTATGAAAGAAGTTTTTGTAGGGATCATTCTTGGTTTTTTGGCTAAAATGTTTTTCTATACCATTGAAACCTGCGGGCATATTGTGTCGGATGCGATCGGTCTTACGAATGCGCAAGTTTTAAATCCTACTTCAGATGTGCGCTCTTCTGTGATTGAACAATTCTATATTATTCTTGTTACCGTCTTCTTTTTGTTAATCAATGGGCATCATTATTTTTTAACAGCGTTGTTCGAAAGCTTTCGACTAGTACCAGTTTCCCAAACAAGCATCTCATTTGGATTTTTGGCAAACAGTGGCGAGTATTTGCAAACAATCATGTTGATGGGACTTAAGTTTGCAGCTCCGGTCTTTGCATCGCTTTTTGCAATGAATATCGCTATGGGAGTGATTGGCCGAGCTGTTCCACAGATGAACGTGCTGATTACCGGTGTGAGCGTGAACATCCTTTTTGGTCTTTTCATTATGTTTATTTCATTACCTATGATTTTGAGCAATTTACCTGAGTATATGGATCAAGTGCTTTCAAAAATTTTCGATGTATTAAAAGGCTTATAAGAAATGGCTGAAGAAGCAGGTTCGGAAGAAAAAACAGAAGAAGCAACGGCCCAGCGGAGAGAAGATTTCCGTAAGCGGGGCCAGGTGGCTCAAAGTAAAGAGCTTGCTTCAGTACTTATGCTCGGCGGGTCGTCGCTCGCCATTTGGGCTTTAGGTCGTTTTTTCTTAGAGCAGCTGATTGAACTGCAAACGGTAACGATTGGTGAATACCTGCAGGCGGTAGTAAGAAGTGGGGATACCACTGCGGCCATTGAGTTTTGCC
This sequence comes from Bdellovibrionales bacterium, assembly GCA_050250255.1. Lineage (GTDB taxonomy): Bacteria > Bdellovibrionota > Bdellovibrionia > Bdellovibrionales > DASUEL01 > JBFWOZ01. Next base: position 29,909 of record JBFWOZ010000019.1, read on the forward strand.
TTACAAAGGGCAGCTTCATCCTGGGTCCTATTCTCATGATCTGCATGATCCTGGGCTTCATGTCTTCCGTTCTTCAGGTGGGATTTATTTATAATGAAGATGCTCTCGAGTTTGATTTGAATCGTATTAATCCGATTGAGGGCTTCAAGCGTCTTTTAACTTTAAGATCACTCGTAGAAGGCTTTAAGGCTTTTTTAAAAGTGTGCCTCGTAGTGGCAGTTGCGTACTTTATTATTCAACGAGATATTATTTCTTCTCCACTTCTTGTGCAGTTTAATGCTCAACAAATCTTTATATTCATGTCCGAAATTGTCTTGAAGCTTCTTTTGGGAGTTGGCCTTGTGATGCTTGTCCTCTCAGTTTTGGATTACGGTTATCAGTGGTGGGACCTCGAGCAAAAAATGATGATGACGAAGCAAGAAGTGAAAGAAGAGCATAAGTCTCGAGAAGGGGACCCGCTCATTCGTGCACGTATTCGTAAAATTCAAAGAGATTTGGCTACGAAAAGAATGATGTCGGATGTCCCAAAAGCAGATGTGATCGTGACAAACCCTACCCACATTGCCGTAGCGTTACAGTATTCAGATGCGATGCCCGCACCTAAGATCCTTGCGATTGGTGCAGACATTGTGGCCGAAAGAATCAAAGAAATTGCCCGTGAAAACAATATTCCTCTTGTAGAAAATAAACCTTTAGCAAGAGCGATTTTTAAAACATTAAAAGTTGGACAGTTTATCCCAAGAGAACTTTTCCATGCAGTCGCAGAAGTGCTTGCATATGTTTACAAGCTCAAAAGAAGGGTATTGAGATAATATGGATGCAGTTTTTGAGTTTATTAAAAGGTTTGAAAAATATTCGAAGAATACTGATTTAATTATCGCGTTTGCATTGATGTCCATTATTGCGGTCATGATCGTTCCGCTGCCGGCATTCATGTTAGATATCGGCCTTACATTTTCTATCACATTCAGTCTCCTTGTTCTTTTAATCGCGATGTACTCTCAGAAAGCATTGGATTTTAGTGTATTCCCAACACTACTGCTTATTTCAACTTTGTTCCGCCTTGCCCTGAACGTGGCAACAACTCGTTTGATTTTGAGTGAAGGTCACACGGGGAGTGCTTCTGCCGGTCACGTCGTTGAAGCTTTCGCGAGTTTTGTTGTGGGTAACAATTACGTCATCGGATTTATTGTATTTGTGATTCTTGTCGTGATTAACTTTGTGGTGATCACAAAAGGTTCCGGTCGTGTTGCGGAAGTTGCAGCACGCTTCACGTTAGATGCGATGCCTGGTAAGCAGATGTCGATCGATGCAGACCTCAACGCCGGACTCATCACAGATGATCAAGCTCGTAAACGTCGTCGCGAAATCGAATCAGAAGCCGACTTTTATGGAGCCATGGACGGTTCGAGTAAATTCGTTCGTGGTGACGCGATTGCCGGTATTATCATTACAATTGTAAACATCGTAGGTGGTTTAACCATTGGTGTGCTTCAAAAAGGGCTAGATGTCGCAACCGCCGCAGAATACTACACCAAATTGACTATCGGTGATGGTATCGTTACCCAAATTCCTGCCCTTATTATTTCCACCGCAGCTGGTACGATCGTAACCCGAAGTTCAAGTGATAAAGGCATGGGCCAAGACATGGTGGGTCAGCTCATTCTTCATCCAAGAGCGCTGTATGTGGTCTCCGCGGTACTAGCAATTATGGCTTGTATACCGGGCCTTCCAGGTACGCCATTCTTTTTGATGTCGCTTATTTGTGCCAGTCTTGCTTGGGTGATTCAAAAATACCAAGACGAAAAAGTTAAAAAAGACAAACAACGTGCAGACGAAATGGCTGCTAAACCTGAGAAAGAGAAAATTGAAAACCTTCTTCCGCTGGATGTGTTGGAATTGGAAGTGGGTTACGGTTTGATCAATGTCGTTGAGTCTGAGCAGAGTGGTGATCTCCTTGAGCGGATCGTCAGTATCAGAAAACAATTTGCGCTCGATCTAGGAATTGTTGTTCCAAGTATTCATATCCGAGATAACTTACAGTTAAACCCAGGTGAGTATCGAATCCTTATTAAAGGAAACAAAGTTGCGGGTGGGTCGTTGATGCCTGATCACTTGTTAGCCATGGATCCAGGTAACGTGTCGAATCCTGTCGATGGCGTTCCAACAAAAGAGCCCGCGTTTGGTCTAGATGCATTGTGGGTTGGAAAATCATTACGTGAGGATGCAGAGCTTGCTGGATACACTGTGGTTGATCTTGCAACAGTTATGGCTACACATATCACTGAGGTGATTCGATTACACGCTCATGAACTTCTTGGCCGACAAGAGGCGAATCAACTCATTGAAAACTTCAAGAAAGCATATCCAAAAGTGGTTGAAGAATTGGTTCCTGATAAAATGCCGCTCGGTGCTGTTGTAAAAGTTCTCCAGAACTTATTGAAAGAACAAGTTTCGATACGCGACCTCTTGACGATCTTTGAAACCTTAGCGGACGAAGCTCAAAAGACAAAAGATCTTGAGGTGTTAACCGAAGGCGTGCGTAAAGCGATGGCTCGAAGTATTACCACAAAATACACAACCGAAGATCAGATGATTCCAACCATTTCTCTATCAAGCCATCTAGAAGAACACATTGCGAACTCCTTAATCCAAACAGAGCAGGGAATCCAGCTCGTGATGGATCCACGAACGGCACAAGGGGTGATCGGCGAAATTGCAAAATCCATTGAACGTCATCCTGAGTTTGCTGGTCAGCCAATTCTTCTCACGAGTCCTACGGTGCGCCGACACATTCGTAAATTAACAGAACGATTTATTCCTCAGCTTGTTGTGTTGTCACATAATGAACTGACGTCAGACGCAAAAATTACTTCACTCGACATAGTGGAGGCTCGAAATGCAGGTTAAAAAGTTTGAAGCTAAAACGATGAAGGAGGCATTGGAGATGGTGAAAAACCAACTCGGGCCCGATGCCATCATTCTCGGAGCAAAAGATAATAATCGAGCCTTCGGTCTTCTTGGAAAACCAAGCATTGAAGTCACGGCCGCTATTTCGGAGCCGGTTCTTCATAAAAAACGTTTTGCGGAGTCCCGCCTTAGTCCTCACCAGAAAGATCAATTACAGAGAAGTTCGGCGCGCGTGCAAAAGCAATTCATTGAAAAAAGTGTAGACCGTTATATTAAAGAGGAAAAAACAAATTATTCTTTTACGTCAACTCCATATATCGACATTCCAGATGAGAACGTTCCCGCTGCTGCCGCTCCTCGCGGCGCAAAAGTGCGTGAGCTGTTAGAGCACTATGCTGATCCAACAGAAATGGAAGCGCCACGGACTATAGAGCAAACGCCTCCACGTATTAAAGCTGTTATTAGAACGGCGTCAGAAGCTTTTCAGGATACGGTACAAAACGTGTTGGGTAAGTCTCAGGCATCTGCACCGGCAGCTCATTCCGGTTTAGATGCTCAAGAGGTACACCGTCTTCGAGAAGAAATTTCGGGATTAAAAAAATATATTCAAGATTTGCAAAACCAGCCAAAAACGTTTGTTCATACTCATCCAGGCGCACAGCTCGGTCTTGTCTACGAACTTTCGCCCATGTTTGAGCGCCTCACAACTGCGGGTCTCTCGACAGAGCTGGTTATGGGAATGCTTTTACAAGCGCAGCAAGAGTTACCAGCACCTCAATTGAAGAACATGAATTTTGTTGAGGCATGGGTAGCACATCATATCTTGAACACCATTCATGTTGTGAAGCCGGCAACGCTTGAGAAAGTACAAGTTTTTGTAGGGCCTGCGGGTCACGGTAAAACTTCAAGTCTTGTCAAATTTGCTGGATCTCTGATCGCACGTGAACGTAAAAAAGTTGGAATCGTAAGTGTCGGGGCTTTCAAAGTTGGTACTCTCGACCAAATTAAAATTTACGCAAACCTATTGAACGTTCCGTTAGAAGTTGTCAGGGAGCCAAATGATTGGGCTCGCGTGTATCAACAGTTTCATCATTTAGATGTCATACTGGTAGATATGCCAGGGCTTGCGCTCAAGTCGGAGCAAGAAGTGGCATTGTTAAGAACGCTCATGCCTCCACACACGCTTTCAAGAAGAATTCATTTTGTCGGATCTGTCTGTTCAAAAGACAAAGACACTTCTGAAAATGTTCGCCGTTACTTAGCGGTGAGACCTGATGATTTTATTTTCACTCAACTGGATGAATCTGTTAGTCACGGAGTCATTTACAATCTCCAACGGCAATACAATTCGCCACTTTTTGCTTTTGGTACAGGCCCAACGATTCCCGATGATTTTGAATTTGCAACGAAAGAACGATTACTAGATCTCATTTTCAAGTTGACTCAGAACGAGTAAGAGGAGCAGTCACATGTCGAAGCGCACAAGAACACTCAGCATTACATCCGGCAAGGGCGGAGTGGGTAAAACTACCGTTACCGCGAACACCGCATTTCATCTCGCAAGCCAGGGAAAAAGAGTTTTGATCCTGGATGGTGATTTGGGCATGGGTAACGTGGACATCATGTTTGGTGTGCGTCCTACAAAGACAATTTATGACGTCCTCAGTGGTACGGCAACGATGGCCGAAGTATTGATCGAAGTTTCTCCGAAGGTTCATTTGATCCCAGGGGGAAGTGGAATTCTTGAGCTTCAATCTTTAACGGATCGCCAAAAACGAGTACTGCTCGATCAAGTCAATGCGATCGGATTAGACTTTGATTATATGATTGTGGATACCGCCCCAGGCATTGATGACAATGTCCTTTATTTGAACGCCGCGGTTCACGATATCAATGTGATTTTGACCCCTGATCCTTCGAGCATGGCGGATTCATACGCTTTAATTAAAGTACTCAATAAATATCATAGAGAAAACAAGTTTTCGATTATCTGTAATCAAGTTCGTGATGAGAGAGAGGGAATGATTCTCTTTAAACGACTGAGTGATGTAGCGTCGCGATTCCTCTTTGTCAGCCTAGACTATAAAGGATGCATTCCTGCGGATACGGTATTGGGTCGAGCGACCAAGTCGCAACAACTCCTATTAAAGTCGTATCCTTCAGCACCGTCTAGTCTCAGTTTGAGACGTATCGCTGATAATATTTCGGGCTTTAAAACGCTAGAAACGCAAAAGGGAGGCCTTCAGTTCTTCTGGGAGCAGCTCTTTCAAGTGGCATGAAATTAACAGGACTACTTAGGTTCATCTCGATTTGATAAAATGGAAGTTAAGGGTGGGGGTTTATGACGGGTAAAAGTACAAACCTATTAAAGAAGTATAAAGAGTCTTCTAATAAAATGACGAAGGAGCAAAAGGATCAGCTGATCTTGGAGTATTCTCCATTGATTCGCTACATTGCCCAAAAAATTGCGATCCGCTTACCTTCTAATATTGAGTTGGATGATCTGATTTCCAGTGGTGTGATTGGCCTCATGGATGCGATCGAAAAATACGACCCCACTCGTGATAACAAATTTAAAACTTATGCGGAATTCCGTATTCGTGGTTCGATTCTTGATGAATTGCGCGCCCAAGATTGGGTCCCTCGCTCGGTGCGCGACAAGGCAAAACTCCTTGATCGCACAATGATCCGCCTCGAGGCAGAATTGGGCCGTGTCGCGACAGATGAAGAAGTCGCGGGTACTCTGAATGTCACCATGGAAGAGTTCTATGAACTCGTAAATCAAACTCGCCCGGTGAGTTTGCTATCTATCGATGACGCTGCGACATTTAGTAATGTGGATAAAAAATCCATTCTTAATATCTTAGAGAGTTGTAAGCTCAGCAATCCCTTTAACCAACTGAATCTCAAGTCGGTCAAAGATATCGTGACAACTGCAATCGAGGAGCTTCCGGAAAAACAAAGACTCGTACTTTCTCTTTATTACTACGAAGATTTAAATTTGAAAGAAATTGGCCGTGTTCTTCGTGTGACAGAAAGCCGAGTTTCTCAGCTTCACGCTCAAGCGGTCACCCGATTGCGCGCAAAGCTCGCTCAACACTTTGAACAAGACATGGAAGTCGTAACTTAATTTGATTCAACAAATGTAAAATGGATTTTACTTTGAAGATTGTCAGCTTAGGTATCATTTTCATTTCTTTAGTTTCGTGTGGGGGTTGTCCGCAGCTTGGATTTACGAAACAAGGGAATCTCAGTTGTAACGTCGCTAATGATAATCGCGCTATCGATGAAGCGGCAGAAAACGAAAGACGTGCCGCATGCCCTGATCCCACCGACACCAGTATCAATGGTTACCAAAACGACTTTTCTGTCACCCTTGATAGAAATGGAAACTGGTCAAGTCAGATACATTTCAAAACTGCAGTCGGGCATGGAGGACTCTATCGCCTCGAGTGGAGAGCCGGCATCAATCGGCAAACTTGCAGCGGTAGCCAAGTTGTTGTCAATGGTTTCAACTCTTACTTACGAATGACTTCGAGCCCTACGCTTGCTAATATGAGAGTCATTCCTGGATTAAATTATTTCGACTACGTAGCCTACGGTTGTCGAACCGCCTCTGAAACAACGTGTACTGAAGTCGTCGAAGAGGGTACTGCCGTCGTGAATGTGAACTACGTTCCTTAGAGGCCACGCATGGTGGTGAGCATTCAATAGGTAAACGTAAAACACGTCCCGAGATCGAAAGCCAGAACTCACGCCCCACGACACGTCACAAGGCTGTCATACTCATAAATTAATTCGGATTCACTGGCGGATTCTGCACGCGAAACGAGTCCGCATCCGCTAATCTCATCGTGTAAGAAAACGAAGCCGGCACGGGCGCTACTTTTAATGAGTCAGTGTCGATATATTCATAAATCTCACTATAATTTTTCACGACACCGGTGCTCACGCGTTTTTGAATATGCCAGGGTTGTAAATCAGAAGGCTTTTCGAGTCCCATGGCTTCTAACATATGAGTAATGCTTTTCACGGTTTCTCGGTGAAAAGTTGCAACACGTTTTCGTTTTTCTGGAACTACGAGCCCGTACATCAAATCAGGATCTTGAGTGGCCACTCCGGTTGGGCAGCTGTTGTTGTTGCATCTCAAAGCTTGAATACAGCCAAGCGCCAGCATCATCGAACGAGCCATATAAACGGCATCCGCTCCAAGAGCCAAACGTTTGATCACGTCAAAACCAGAAGTTGCTTTTCCAGTTGCGAAAATACGAATTTGATCTCGTAAGCCAAATCCTTTTAAAAGATTGTGCACAAAAATCAGCGACTCTACTCCAGGTGTTCCAATATGGTTGGAAAATTCCAGGGGAGCCGCGCCGGTCCCACCTTCACCACCATCGATCGCGATGTAGTCGGGCGTGATACCCGTTTTTTCCATTGCCTTACAAATCGCCGCAAGCTCCACCGGATTACCAACGCAAAGTTTGAACCCAACGGGTTTCCCACCAGAAAGCTCACGAAGTTTACCAATAAATTGCATCATTTCTACTGGAGTTGAAAACGCACGGTGTGCCGGTGGCGAAATCACATCCTCTCCGACTAAAACTCCACGAATGTCGGCAATTTCTTGGGTGACTTTTTTTCCAGGTAAAATCCCGCCGTGTCCTGGTTTGGCTCCTTGAGAAAGTTTGAGCTCAATCATTTTGACTTGTTCGAGAGACGCTTTTTCTGCGAACTTCTTTTCGCAAAAACTTCCATCGGGATTTCTGGCGCTGAAGTAACCTGTACCGATTTGCCAAATCAGATCTCCGCCGGAAGCTAAGTGGTAAGGAGAGAGCCCGCCTTCGCCCGTATTGTGAGCGAAGCCGCCATCTTTCGCTCCGCCGTTTAACGCCATGATCGCATTTTTGCTTAAAGCACCGTAACTCATAGCTGAAATATTCACGATGCTCGCACTATAAGGCTTTCGACAATGAGGTCCTCCCACGAGCACACGCAAATCTTTATTGTGAATCTCAGTTGGAACTATCGAATGATTGAGCCACTCGTAGCCAATCTCGTACACATTCTTTTGAGTACCGAAGGGAACGGTATCGAGTTCTCCCTTGGCTCTTTGATAAACGAGCGAGCGTTCTTCACGACTAAAAGGAACCCCATCAGTATTCGACTCCACAAAGTACTGATTGATCTCCGGTCGAATAGCTTCAAAAAGATAACGAAAATGTCCAAAGATGGGAAAGTTTCTGCGTATCGCGTGTTTTTTTTGAAAGGCATCTTGAATTCCAATGAGGATCAAAGGCCCAATCACCACGAGTGACCAAACGACCCACTCATACAAAAATGAAAGTGCGGCTAATCCAATTAAAAGCAGACCAGAAATTAGTGCAAATTCTTTTCTCATAACTCGTCCTTTGAGTGATGGAGATGATTAGTCGGCTTTGAGAGGCCCCACCTCTTTGGCATCTTGTTCCGCATCTTCGTCGTAAGTTTTCTTCAACTTATCCAAAACGCGATTTTCAAGTTGTCGAGCTCTCTCACGTGTAATTCCATATTTATCGCCTATTTCTTGCAATGTCAGCGGAGAATCCGAGAGAAGCCTGTTTTCTAAAATAAATTGCTCTTTGTCGTTCAGTCGATGACGAATCTCTTCGATTTTTTCTTTTAAGATTCCCATTTCTTCTTCATGCTCTAACACTTCGTCTGCGGTCGCGACTTCAACACCTGTTTGTAAATCCATTAGCGTACTTTTTGATTCAGAATCCAAAGGTTGGTCTAGACTTACGTCCCGGTGAGACATGCGTTGTTCCATCGAATCAATTTCTTCTTCTGAAATACCAAGCTTAGAGCTTAAAAGTTTTATGCCCGCATCTCTTCCTAATGACTCGAGCTTTTGTTTTTCTTGCTGGAGTTGGTAGAAGAGTTTTCGCTGATTTTGCGTCGTACCCATACGAACGAGAGAGTATTGGCGCATGAGATATTCCTGAATATAGCCGCGTATCCACCAGACAGCATAGGTGATCAGGCGCACGCCCTTGTAAGGATTGAACTCACGGACGGCATGCATGAGTCCCACGTTACCCTCTTGTACCAAGTCGATCATTTTAGCGCCGAACTTAGAATACTCTGCGGCAATTTTCACGACGAACCGCAAGTTGGCGGTCACCAGTTTTTCAGCAGCTTTTGGATCTTTTGTTTCGACGTAACGTTTAGCCCAGATCTGTTCTTCTTCTTTTGTCAGAAGAGGATACTTACGAACTTCCGCTAGGTAGAGAGCCATGGGATCAGAAATGGTGAGAGATTTTCCATCACCAATCGCGGCGCTCATGGCTTTAATGGATTTTTTTTTGGCGGTCTTTTTTGGGCGCACCTCTAGAACAGGCTCGATGGAACCATCATTTATTTCCAGAGCGGAATCATCCGCAGGAACAACTTCAGGTATAAGAACTTTTTTTTTCGTTTTTTTTGCCATAGTTTGAGACCAAAATCTAAACTATAGAGTCTAACTTCTGTCCTAGAGTTTTTTCCACAAATCCCTTAAACGGGGTGAGTAAAAGTGGAAGCTGAACCTCTAAAGAAACCGAAGTTTTGCCCGAAACTGATTTAATCGACATCTTTGCGTCGAACTTTCCGCCCTTGGCTTGGCCGGTCATAGAGCCTTCATCAAATTGACACTTATAGTTAGGGTCTAATTTGCGAAGATCCTTATCATCGGAAAGCATATTTTTGATCTTTTCGAAGAGATCTTTAGGAGCTAATTCAGAACTTCTTTCAATAACGACTTTTGGCATAGTTGATCTACTTTGACTGTTTAACGGGGGCGTGTCAAGGTGAGCATCATGTTGGTTAAATCCCTTCGAGGCATGAACGATGTGGGTGAACCAGAAATTCACCTTCAACATCACATAGAAAAAATCGTCCGTGAAATCTACGAACTTACGGGTTTTCACGAGGTACGTACTCCGATGCTGGAGTCGACCGCCCTCTTCCATCGCGGAGTGGGGGACACGACCGACATCGTCGAAAAAGAAATGTACACTTTCAATGATCGTAATGGTGACAGCATCAGCCTTCGCCCCGAGGGAACAGCGTCCATCGTACGCGCCACTCTCGAGCATAATTGGCTTAACATATCGCCAACTCTTAAAATTTATTACGTTGGTCCGATGTTTCGTCACGAGCGTCCACAAAAAGGCCGTTACCGTCAGCACACACAATTTGGAATGGAAGTTTTCGGCGTTGAAGGCCCGTGGGCTGACGTCGAAATCATGGCAACGCAATATTGGGTTTTTGAAAAACTCGGACTTCTCAAAGACATCACTTTAAAATTATCTAGCCTTGGCTGCAAAGAGTGTCGTCCTCAGTATCGCGAAGTTTTGTTAAAAGTTTTGCGCCCTAAAGCTTCAGAACTTTGTCCTGACTGTCAGAGGCGACTTGAAAAAAATCCGCTTCGTGTTTTCGACTGTAAAGTGGAAACCTGCAAAAAAATCGCGCAAACACTTCCAACGATGCTCGATCATCTCTGCGAACCTTGTACGACTCACTTCAGCGGTGTTCAGTCTGGATTAAAACAACTTAAAATGAATTTTGAAGTCGATCCTAAAATCGTTCGCGGAATCGACTACTACACGCGCACCTCTTTTGAATTCGTCACGAGTCAAATCGGTGCCCAAGGTACGGTTTGCGGCGGCGGTCGCTACGATCAGCTCGTCGAACAACTCGGTGGACCATCGACTCCCGGCGTAGGTTGCGGAATGGGACTTGAGCGACTCACTATGCTTCTTGAAAGTAAAATTGCCGAACATCAACCGAGGGCCCAAGTTTTTTTCGCGGTACCAGATCCTGAGGCGAAGGCCACCGCCTATGAACTTTGCTTTCAGTTGCGACAAGCGGGTCTTCGCGCCGAGATTGATTTGAGTGATCGTTCGATGAAATCGCAATTCAAAAGAGCCGACAAAATGGGTGTCCCTTTTTGTGCGATCTTAGGTGGAAATGAATTAGCAAAAAAAGTCGTTTTATTAAAAAACATGAAAGAGCGCACAGAGGAAGAAGTTCCTCTCGCTGATCTCGAAAAGACGTTAAAGACAAAATTGGGGTAAAGGTTTATGAGTTTCGTTTCGAAAATCAAAAGAACTCACTACTGTGGCGATTTATCAGCTCTCACTCAAGGACAAGAAGTTGTTCTTATGGGTTGGGTTGCGAACCGTCGTGATCACGGCGGACTTATCTTCGTAGATCTTCGTGATCGCACTGGCATTTGCCAAGTAGTATTAAATCCGAATGATGCTGGAACAAAAAAATCAAAAGACTTCCGTAACGAATTTGTCGTGGCTCTTAAAGGTCGAGTGCGTCTTCGTCCCGAAGGCATGAAAAATACAAAACTCAAAACCGGTGAGATCGAAGTAGAAGCTCTAGAGTGCGATATTCTTTCCGAAGCGGCAACACCTCCTTTCCAGATCTCTGACGAAAATGTCGGTGAAGTGCTTCGCTTAAAATATCGCTATTTGGATTTACGAACCGACCGACTTCAAAAACATCTCAAAATTCGTCATGAGTTCTGCCAAGTGATTCGCGAAACTTTAAGTGGCATGGGATTTCTCGAAATCGAAACTCCGATTCTCTATAAGAGTACTCCAGAAGGTGCGCGAGATTATCTTGTTCCTTCACGAGTGCACCCAGGACAATTTTTTGCACTTCCACAAAGTCCACAAACTTTAAAGCAGCTTTTAATGATCGCAGGTTACGACCGTTATTTCCAAATCGCTCGCTGTTTCCGTGACGAAGATTTGCGCGCGGATCGCCAGCCTGAATTCACTCAAGTCGATATCGAGATGAGTTTCGTCGATGTCGATGACGTCTTGGCCGTGAACGAAAAGCTCGTGCAGACAGCTTGGAAGAGAATTAAAAATTATGACGTTGGACCTATTCCTCGCATCACGTATGCAGAGGCGATGAACAAATATGGTACAGACAAACCCGATCTCCGTTTTGGCTTAGAGCTTCAAGATCTTTCTGAAGTGCTAAAGGGTTCTGGCATTCGTATATTTGAAGACGTGCTTGCTAAAAATGGCGCCGTAAAAGGTTTCCGTGTTCCAAAGGCGGGAGACTTCTCGCGCGCACAACTCGATAAACTCACCGACAAAGCGAAAGAAGCGGGTGCTAAGGGTCTCATGTGGATCAAGACCGATGCTTCCGGGAAATACAATTCTCCTATTTCCAAATTAATGGATGAGGCGAAGCTTGCGCAGATTTATAAAGCTCTTGGATGCGAAAGCGGAGATCTCGCACTCATTTCCGCCGACGAATATGACAAAGCTTGCACAATTTTAGGAACACTCCGCACTCATCTTGGTCATGAATTAAAATTGGTTCAACCAGGCGTTTACAAATTCGTATGGATCGTCGACTTCCCACTTTTCGAGTACGACCCAGAAGGAAAACGCTGGATGGCTCGCCATCACCCGTTCACTTCACCAAAAGACGAAGCATTTGACGATCTCGTGAAGGGGAATGAAGCGAACTACGGCCCTCTCCTGGCGAAAGCCTACGACCTTGCGGTGAATGGTCATGAACTTATGGGTGGAAGTATTCGTATTCATCGCAATGATGTTCAACAGGCGATGTTCAAATCTTTGGGTCTTACAAAAGAAGAGACTGAGCTCAAATTTGGTTTCTTCCTTGAAGCCTTAAAATACGGCACACCTCCACACGGCGGGATCGCATGGGGAGTAGACCGAGCGGTCATGCTTCTCTGTGAAACCGAAAATATTCGTGAAGTGATCGCGTTTCCAAAAACGGCGAAAGCGGCCGACCTCATGGCCTCAGCTCCAAGCCCAGTGAGTCGCGATCAGCTCAACGAACTCGGCATCAAACTCAAAGAGTCTGTCGAGAGCTCGATCAATCGCGATTTAGAAGCTTAATCATTTTCTTAAGGCATAGGGCATGAGGCATATGTCAGAGGGATAGGGCAAAGGCAAATGATAGTGGGTTATGGACCCACTATCCCTTTTCCACTGCCATTTCCTTATGCCTTTTACATATGCCTTTTACATATGCCTCATGCCATATGCCTTTAAGCCCAAGGTCCTGTTAAGAACTTCGCCAAAAATCCGAAGATTTATATGAAGCAGGATGCTTCGCAAAAAACACAGGAGTTGTTTATGTTAGCTAAAATCAGTTCTATTCTTCCGAGTAGTCCTCGCATAACAAATGTTGATCTTTCCGTAGCACAGCCGATGAGAAGAGGTATGCCGACATTTGGTGTGCCGGTAGCTCCTGAATCAAATCCACGTGCAGAATTCAAACATCTGCCAACAGAAGTGGCTTTAGATACAGGGACTTACAATAAAGCAGGCCAGATCTCGATGGAACCAACCATTGATGAATCTATTGAAGCGTCATTGGATATAAAAATATAAGGATTTTGTATGTCGATGCTCACTCGTTACAGAAAGCCAGGCGGTTTTGCTCAATTGGTCCTTCTTATTGAAGGATGTAATCAAAAAAAGCAGAAGCAACTTATGGATTTAATTCTAGTAGAAGACAAGAGTTGGCATCAGAAAATCCAGGATAATATTTTAACACGCGAAAAATTGCTCGCTCTCCCTCCAGAACTCACCAATGAGATTTTCAGTCGAGTTCCAGATAAAGTTTTAAGCTTCATCCTTCATTCGTTGACACCAGAACAGCGCGAGAAAGCTACGGCGACTCTCACTCATTTTAAGAAGAAAGCTCTTGAAGAGTTAATGGGTGGTGCAGCCCCATCTGTCGGAGACATTGAAGCAGCATTTATGCATGTTTTTAAAAAAGTTCGCGACCTTGAAAAGGACGGAACAATTTCTTTTCTAAAATTGGCTCCAGCCCTCTCTCTTTCAGAAGACAAAGCGGCTTAAATCATTTTTTCAAAAGTAAAACCGAACTCCTCGAGGCTTGTGATTTTATATACGCCCTGAAGTTGTCGTTTAGATTTCCTTTTTTCTGTAATTACAACGTATTGAATGCTTGAGTGAATCATTTGGCGAATCGTCTGTGTGGGCCATTGAGGGGCACCAAGTTGTATAAGCATCTCAAGCCGAAGCAGAGCGTCCCTCGCAGTAGCGGCATGCAGAGTTCCCATGCTCCCTTCGTGCCCCGTTGAGAGAGCAAGGATTAAATCCTTTGCCTCCGCATCTCGAACTTCACCAATGACCAATCGATCGGGTCTCATTCTTAAAGACTGTTTAATAAGATGTTGGAGCGTTATGTCCTGTAATGCACCATTCGCATCAAAACGAGTTTCGAGACGCAGGCTTAGGGAGTTCGGGAGTGACAGCTCTCGCGTATCTTCGAGGAGAATAGCTCTCTCGCTGTGTGAGATCTCTTTTAGAAGTGCATTTAAGATGGAAGTTTTTCCGGAACCGGTACTGCCAACAATGAGAATATTGGCCTTTTTTTGTACGAGACTTTTTAGGTAATTTTCTTGTTCTTCGTTGCACCATTCGTTCTCCTTCAATTCTTTGAGTGTCCAACCTTGGTGGTGATGTCGTCGTAAAGTAAGGCAGAGATGTTCTGTCACGGGTGAGGAAATCATCTGCACTCGAAAATCAAAGTAGCGCCCTGAGGCAAAGGGCTTTTCGAGATTAGGTTCGGAATTAATGTGATGGCTCAAACGACTTAAAAAAATCTGATAAGTTTTTGGAGTTAAAAAAACCTGAGATAACTCCTGGAGTGAGCCATTTTTTTCAAACCAAATAGAATCATGGGAATTGATGATGATTTCCGTTACGAGATGATCATGAATAAGAGAAGAGAGTGGTCCCCATCCTAAATACTCCTCTTTCAGTTGTAGTTTTAATGCTTCAGGAGCTTGAGCAAGAGACTCTTCGATCACTGTCGTGACATCTTTGGAAAGGGAAGGATCTGTTCTTAAGGCAATCGAGATTTGCGAATTTTGGTCGATGGCCTCTTGCAATTTATCAAGCCACACATGTACTTCATTATTCATGTTGCCAGCCTTGAGGTATTTTGAGGGGCGAGCTCGTCGTATTCGTTCCAATGACCCGTGGAGTAACGAAGAAAACCAGCTCCGAGCGGTCTTCTAAGAAGTCGCGGCTTGAAAACAAGGCTCCTAAAATAGGGATTTGTGACAGAATCGGAAGTCCTTTTGTCATATTTTGTTTCTGGCTCTTTAAAAGCCCAGAGAGAGCCAAAGTGACTGGCTTTTCCAAATCGAAATGACTTTGAATACGGTTTGTATTGAGTGAAGGAAGATCCTCTACGGTCTGTGCAAAATTAATTGCAGAAACTTCCGTTTCGAGTTCAATACTCATGCGACCAGAAAGGTCGGCACGAGGTCTAATTTTAAGAAGTACCCCATGCTTCTTCCACACAACCCCGGCACTATCGTCCGTGTCTTTTTTACGACCACGTATTTTAATCGGAAACTCACCGCCGGCGAGGAATTCTGCCGATTTTCCGCTACGACAAAGAAGTTTCGGTGAGGCAAGGACTTGCGCTTCTCCGTTTTCCTCTAAGGCATCAAGAGCCAATGAGAATGAACTCGCTGCTCGTAAGTGTGTAGGTGCCGTAACAATCTCTGCGGAATAACTAGAAGGCCAGCTCACCCCAAACTTTGTGAAGGCACGTTTTTGTAATTCAACCACTAAAATTTCAACTTCCACCATAGGTTCGAGAGCAAGAGTCGAAGGATCTTTTACGACTTCTATGCCGTAAGGTTTTAAAAACTCTTGATACGCTTTAATGGTGGTTTCATTCGTCGTGCCCACAAATGCTTTTATTTTATCAAAAAAGTTCCAGCGAATGGGGGCGAGCTGATGATCACGGAGGAGTTGTTCGAAATAGCTCTGAGCTTTAATTTTTAATTCTTCACTCATTTTTGCGGCAATAAAATATTCACCTGAAGTTTGCCGGTAAGTTTCCGCTAAATCTTCCCAATCTTTCCAGCGGAGAAGTTCGCCTAAAATCCATGTTTTTCCGTCTTGGATATTGAGTTTTAAACCCATCATTTTTTTAATTTTTGCTTCAAGGCCTTGCACGAGAAGCGCATTTGTCACCGTGTATACATAGACATGATGAATATGTTTTCCCATCACGAGTGTCGATTGACCTAATTTAAGTCCCGTGATGCTGATTTTACTTCCAAGGTCTCGAATTTTAATCACCTGCGGATTCGTAGCGTGGATGCGAACTTGCGCTGGTGCCGGGATCTGTAGGGTTTGGCCTCTTGCGACGACAAAATCATCGGCCGAACTGAGAAGAGGAAAAAAAAGTATGAGAAGTGTTTTCATCATAAAGTCACTTCTGCAAAAGAGAAAAAAATTTTAAAATGAAAAACTGAGGGACTCAGCGGAGCAAAGGCCGCCGGGCGGACGGACAGGCTAAATAGAGAAGCTGACAGTCGTTTCGCCGCTTGAGCTTTCGATCTCTAAGGCGCTTTCGTGAGCTTTGAGGAGTGCTTGTGACAAGCTAAGTCCGAGGCCTAAACCTTTTGAGTGGTTCATGATGTTTTCGTCCAAAGAAAAGGGCTTAAGAATTTTTTGAATGGCTTCTTTTGTAATGGGTTTACCAATATTTTCGATACTGAAATTTACTTGTTCTTTTTTCTCTACGCAGGAAATTTTGATCGTGCTCTTCTCATCTCCAAATTTAATAGCATTGTGAAGAAGTCTTTTTAGGACATTTTGAATAATCTTGCGATCAACGGAAACATTAAAGTCGTCACATTTCACTTTTATTTTTTGCTCTTTAGCTTCGGCAAGCCCCTTGAGCTCTTCTACGGTGGCGTCTAATAAAACTTGGGGGTTCGTTTTACTTTTATTTACCGCCAATCTTCCTGTTTCAGCTGACACTAATTCTAATACATCAAAAATAATTTCTTTGAGACGACCAGCGCTGAGACTGATGCGATCAAGATATTTTTTTTGCTCGGCATCGAGTTTTGTTTCGCCTACCAGTTCCAAAAAACTTAAGAGAGTCGTTAGGGGAGTTTTGAGTTCATGATTGATAAGAATCATGAATTGATCTTTGGCTGTATCAAGAGTTTTGAGTTCTTCTAATGCCTGAGTGAGAGCCACGTTTTTTTCTTTGAGCTGCTCGGTCATTTCATAACGTTCGATGGCGCGGTCTACGGCGGCGGCGAGGTCGCGGGGATCCCAAGGTTTGGTGACGTAGCGATAAATTTGTCCTGTGTTAATGGCAGAGATCACAGACTCAATGTCGGTGAAGCCGGTGAGAAGCATGCGTATGGCTTGAGGACGCACGTGAATCGATTTTTCCAGAAACTCCACGCCCGTCATCTCGGGCATGCGTTGATCGCTAATGATGAGAGAGACCTCTTCTTCTTTTAAGATTTTAAGGGCCTCTTTGCCGGAGGTGGTTTTTAAGATGCGATACTTTTTTCGAAAGAGACGCTCAATAGTATCTAAAATGTCTGATTCATCGTCGACGCAAAGAATAGTGTGCATTCCTCTATCTTAAAAATAAGCTCTTGGTCGTGCAATGGTGGTTAGGTCGAGGTAGGGAGATACAAAGATAACTAGACCTCTGTCGTGTTCAAATCACCTTGAGTCAAGTTTTAGAAAGGCCTGGTCGATGAGAATCTAGGAGTTCCACATGGTAACAGGAGTCTTCAAGATGAAATTCATACGCCAATTGATGGCCTTTACGGTGGCAAGTTTTTTTGTGCTGCACGCCCATGCGCAATTTTCGGGCGGTGCCAGCAACTATGGAATTGGAGCGCAAACCGGGCCAAGCCAATATGGAAATGGATACGGAATTTCCAACGGGAGCTGTGGTTACCAACCTAAAATGCCATCTGCAATTAAAGGTTTTGAACGCCAAACAAAGACGAACTTGAAAGAAATTGAAAAATTAGAAGAACAAATCGATGAAGCTCGAATGAAGTTTGACGACGCCGAAGATAAAATTCGCGGCGCTCTTCAATCTGACATGGCTGGTGTCGTTACTGAAACCTATGTGGAATCTAAGGTTTGCCCTGGTAATACTCGAGAGCATTCTCTCGATGCAGAAATTAAAAAGAAAGTATGTGATCCTCAACCATTAGTAGATGGTGCGATCGAAGCTGAAGTCCTTTGTAAGGCTTTTTATGATGACTTGGCCTCTCCGCAGGAGCGCCAGCAATGCGCGAGCGGTCTTAAAGATTACCGAAAATATAAAAGAGAAATTGCAGAGAAAGAACGCCGCATGGAACGACTCGTAACTCAGAACGAGCGTTTACAAGAACGTGCAGACACGGCCTACGAACGCTATCAAGAACGTGGTAATGGCGGATCTGAAGTTTGTTTAGAGTGTCTAGCAAGACAGAATCAACAATCTGGTTCCTTTAACTGGGTACGTACAGGCGCAAGCGCCGTCATGACCGGTGTGGGAATGTACTTTGACCACAAATCTCGAATGGCTTCGATTCAAGCGAATCAAGATATCGGCTGGCCAACACCTATCTCAGTTCCTTATCTTTCAACTGGTTTCGGTTACCCATTCTTAAGTGGTGGTGTTTACGGCGGCGTCTACGGTGGAGTCACCGGTGGATTTGGTTGTGCCGGCTCCATGAACGGTGGCGGATACGGCAGCGGACCTTACGGAATCAATGGTCCTTACGGAATGCAAAACCCTTATATGAATGCGGGTGGAGCTTTCGGTTATCCACAAGGACAATTTGGTCAGCAGCAATGGGGTAATGGGATGTACACGCCAGGCGTATTTCCTGGTGGTCAGATTGCCGGTCCATGGGGACTTTACGGACAACAAAGTCCTTACGGCTTAAATGGTGTTGGATATTTTGGAATTGCAGGACAAGCCGCAATGGGCGGCTTTCCTGGAATGTATGGTCAGCAGATGGGCGGTTATCCAGGCATGATGCAAATGGGTGGTTATCCCGGTATGCAACAGATGGGCGGCTTTCCAGGTATGTATGGAAACCAATCGGGAATGATGAATTGCTTTGTTCCACCTTGTCCTCAATTTCCTGGCTCACAGATGAGCTACCCTGGAACGCAGATGTCTTATCCAGGCATGCAAATGAGCTACCCTGGAATGCAGATGTCTTATCCAGGCATGCAAATGAGCTATCCTGGAATGCAGATGTCTTATCCAGGTATGCAAGTGAGTTACCCCGGAATGCAGACGTCTTACCCCGGAATGCAAGCGAGCTATCCGGGTATGCAAACGTCATTACCGGGGTTTCCTGGCTCGACTTTCCCAGGATCATCATCACAATATGATTATTATTATCAGTATCAACGAGCGGTAGCAGAGCGCTATCAGCAAACGGTGCAATCGAGTTTCTCAGAATATAATAACTTGATGCTTGAGCTCAATACGATTCAAGAAAGAATGTGGCGATTGCAACAGCAAATGTCGAATCCTTATTACTATACGGGTTCTGCAACTGGAACGACGGTTCCTCCTCCTACAACGACTCCGCCGACAGATGGGCGCTAGTTCACTCTTAAGAGCCTGAAGCGATTCAGGCTCGTTTTTCTTCTCTTCCGACGATTTTATTTGCTTCGAGAACTCTGATCGCATACTCAAGCCATCATGGCTTTGACTCGCATTGAACGTTGCTACGACAGTCACGTTCATCTTTTAGGAACAGGAGAGCGACAATCTCTCATCAATCTTTCGGCTCTTGCCTGCGCTGAAGATATTTCGTTAGAATTAAAAAAGCCATTCCAAAAAAGGGGCGAGTGGATTCTGGGTCGAGGTTGGGATCAAACAAAGTGGCCTGATCAACAGATGCCCCACAAAAAAACACTCGACGTTCTTTTTCCTGACACTCCCATCTGTTTTCATCGAACCGATGGTCACGCCGTCTGGGTGAACAGTTATGCGTTGAAATTAGCAGGTGGAGAAAAAACTTTTGCTTCCTTATTGAAGGATGGTGCGCTGATGGACTCTCAGGGAGAGTTAACGGGAGTGTTGATCGATAAGGCGATGAATCCTATTTTAGCGCTCCTCCCAGAACCTACCAAAGAAGAAGCAAAACGTTATTTGGAAACAGGGATTCAATATTTTTCACGAGCGGGATTCACACACATTCGCGAGCTCACTTGTAATCAAATGCAGTTCGACCTGCTTTCCGATTTAGAGAAAGAGCAAAAATTAAAACTCGCCATGGAACTCTATTTTGATGCGAACCCTTATTCACCTTTTTTCCAAGCCCTCGAAATCGCAAAGACATGCCGAGATCAAAAACGAAAATATTTACGAGTAAAGGGAATCAAGTTTTTTTATGACGGCGCCTTGGGATCAGAGGGAGCTTTGCTAAGTTGTTGTTACCCAGGTGGCCATAAAGGTTTAAAATTGATGGAAAAAGAAGAGCTGCGAGAGGTTCTTCGCCAAACATGGGCCAATCAGCTCGAGCCCGCCATTCACGTGATTGGAGATGAAGCAGCCCATGAGGTGACTCAAGTGGTGTTTGAGCTCTCACAAAAACAAAAAATTTCCGTTTTCCATCTCGAGCATGCACAAATTTTAAGACCCGACACGATTGAAATTTTAAAACATCTTCCGGTCGTGCTTCATTTTCAGCCTTGCCAGTGGCACTCCGATAAACGATGGTTAAAAGAAAAATTAGGTTCCCTGCTCCCGTACGCGTTTCCAATCGCGGCGGCCGAGGCAGCTCAAATCACTTTTTATTTTGGCAGCGATTCACCAGTCGAAGAAGCTTCCGTTCAAAATAATCTTACAGCTCTCGAGGAAATGACATCTCTTGGATGGTCAAAAATGAAATCCACTTTTGAAAGTCATCATACACATCCAGAGCCTTCATGGGTGACGGGGTGCTGGTCGGAGTTTCAAGGTGATAGGGCACTTAAAACTTATTTCGAAAACCAGCTTATTTACTCTCGAGAAGACTGAGCGAACTTTTCAAGAGTTTCCTCATCCATACGATACATCGTCCACTCGCTCATGGGTTTGGCTCCCAATTTTGTGTAGAGATCAATCGCCTTTTGGTTCCAATCTAAAACAGACCATTCAAATCGTCCGCAGCCTTCCTCTTTGGCAAATTGTGCGAGGAAGCGTAGCAGTTTTGTGCCGTAGCTTTTTCCGCGATGCTTGGGGCTTATGTAAAGATCTTCTAAATACAAACCCTTACGTCCTAAGAATGTTGAGAAATTAAAAAAGGTGAGAGCAAAGCCTACGGGCTTTTGGTTCTCTTCAGCGATAAATACGCGGGCATTACTGCCTTCAGAGAAAAGAGATTTTTTTAGAATTTCTTCGGTCGCGGTGACCTCGTGAGATAATTTTTCGAATTCTGCGAGCTCTCGAATGTAAGAAAGAATTTGTGAAGTGTCGTGAGCGCTTGCTTTTCGAATTATCAATTCCATGTATCATAATCCTTGTGAATGGGTGGGTTGTGTTCCTCCACCTGATGCGGGCTGATTTTGATTATTCTGCGAAATAAGGATCGCCGTCAAAGCCACACCCGCTACGGCAGCCCAAAACCATGGTTTTTTCCATAATGGTTTACTAGGAGCGTCTGAAGGCATTGTCGCGGACGAGTGATGGTCAGGAAGTAGGGCTGTCATCGCGATTATTTTCTTTTTTGAGCCCTCTCTGACGCACGAAGTGCCAAAGAAATAAGAGGAATGAGTCAGTCCTAAATCGGTCTCAGAATGTATCTGCGGCTTTTCACAAGACCCACTCGCTAAAGCTTTTCTTTCCACATAGAGGTTTTCGAAATCTCTTTGGCTAAGAACTTTCGTCCACGTTACATGGCCATTAGATACGACCGTTAAACGGTGAAGTCCTTCCACAACCATTACAGGCTTTTGGAAGTTTAATTTTTTGCCATTGAGAAGCACACTAGAAGTTCTTTCCGCTACCGGTTTTTTAAATAAGTAAGCTCGTGAACGAAGATCTTTTCGCAGCTCTTTCAACTCTTTGATGAGAGGAGGAGGAAAAAGGCTCGTATTAGGCTCCATCTCATGATCTAGCGCGATGGCACGTTTTAAATAATGATTTCGTCCCTCTGGGTTTTGTTCAAACTGTGCAAGTCTCAGGAGCGCGGTAAAAAGAAGTTCACGCTGAGAATTTTTCCAATCCGATTGGTGAGCAAGTTGTACGACGTTTTCAAAAAGAGTTTTTGCCTCATCGAAGGGGTTGTGAAGATAAGCGACCTGAGCTCTTTCAAAGACGTCTAAAAGATGGTTGATGTCGGACTGGGAAGGGTTTCGTTTTGCCCAGTATTCCACATAGCTCATGTACTGTGGTTTTGTTTGTAAGTAGACCACATAATCTGATTCAGAAGCCTGCGGTGAATAAAACAAAACGTCTTCTGCTCGGACTGAAGCGGGAGAAAAAGCGAAAGTGAAAGTCAGGATGAGAACGAGAAAAGTTCGAAAAGCTTGCACCATATTAACTCCTAAAAATTATTCGATGATTTGGTCAAAGCTAATCCGTGAGCTTCGTACTTTCTCTTTAACAAAGCGTGTGCCAGATTCATTGGGGTTTTGAATCACCACAAAAAATGGTCCAGAATATTTAACAATTTCTGGAGCTTGATTTTCAGGCGCTAGGATCGCGAAATGACTAGGATTTAAAGGAGCTCTCAAAATCTTTAGTCGGCGAGCGATGAGTTTACCTCGTCCCTGACCGTCTACAGACGGCAAAAAAAGATCTACCACACCAAATTGTCCGAGAATCGAATCCAAACCTTCAATATTTTGGATTTCTATCGGAACTAATACGAAACCATTTGGAATGTAGGTATCGGCTGTGGCGGATGGGGATTTCGTGGTGGTAGGAGATGCCTCGCGGCCTCTCCATTCTCTCAACAAACTAAAAACGGCTAGTATCCCTAGAAGAATCATCAACCCGCGGGTCGTCGACAAAAAGCCGGAAAACACTTCCAGCTGTTTTTGAAGCCAAAGTTTAGTTTTTTCCATAATTCCTCCAGGTTCCAATTTTGTCATATTTGCGGGCCTCACTCTTGGCGGTGAGGAGCATGCGGCTTGCGATAAGAATACAGGTCAGAAAAACCATCACTGACATTAGTAGTTCAATGAGAAGTTGCCCTTGCTGAGACTTGGTTGCCATAAACTCTCCTTTTCAATAATAGTTGCTGAACATTGACCTTTAAGATGTGGAAGTGACGAGAGAAGACGTCTCAGCCATTGGAATTGCGTGCCCAAAGCTGGGAATGACCACTGAACCGTGAGTTGCTGTTTTTGAGAAAACCCAAACGCTCTCTCATGATCAGGTGTGAGATCCCAAGGAGGGAAAAGTCTCAGGGAAAGCCGAGGAGTTGATGTTGAAACATAAGTGGCTTCGATAGGGGGTAGCAGAAGTTTTTCTTTCATGAGCTGTAAATCGACTCGTGAGGTAGCCAGAGTTTTTTGTTTCATAAGCTCTTGATGAGCTCGAAATTTTTTCTGCTTTATAATCACTCTCACCAAGTTTGCTGTCGCTGCGGCGGCGCTGATAGGATCCTTCGCCTGTTTTAAAAGTTCGTGAGCCTGTCGACGCTCCCAACGTAAAAACTGAGCTTCCGGATTCATACGAATCAATTTTTCAACTGTCGTATGAATATTTTTTTGGATTTGCAGTAAACCATCTCGGCAGATTTGGTGAGAGGAGCGCCACGAGCGAAGAAGAAGCGTGAAAGCCGATAAGAAGATGAGAGAGCTCACGAGAAGAGGTAAGAGAGTCAGTAAAAAAATATTTCCTCTTTGAGTCATTGAAGGGACCTCAATGTCATTCCTTCGATCACGATCAATTGGGAGTTAATTCGAAACTCCACTCGTGAACTCACTTTATCGGAAAATCTTTTAGACCAACTTTTATCAAGTTTGCCTAATTTTAAAAATTGTATAAGACGCTGATTCAATTGCTGGGTGCAAGCGG
>JBFWOZ010000020.1:0-52479 GCA_050250255.1 Bdellovibrionales bacterium
CCACATCTTTTGTCGTGAACTGTAAAGATCAAAAAGAAGTGGATTATTTCTGGGAGAAACTTTCGGCAGACCGGGCGTCAGAGCAATGTGGCTGGCTAAAAGATAAATTTGGCGTTTCTTGGCAGATTGTCCCTGAAGAGTTGAATAAACTCATGAGCGACGCTGATCCGGTAAAAGTGGAGAAGACGATGACAGCAATGCTGAAAATGAAGAAGCTTGATGTTGCGAAATTGAAAGAGGCCTACGGTAGTTAATTGAATAAACCTTAAACACCAGAGTGCCTCTTCGGGGCACACGGGTGTTCTAAGTCCCTAGAATTCCTCCCTAAAAGGTACATACTTTGCTCTTTCATGAAACTGGAGGAGCATCTTAATGGTTACTCATACAGAAAAAATCGCATGGGTCTGTGTTTATTTACTCATTTTGTCTTCCCTCATCAGCTGCGACAGCAGTTTACGAGCGATGAAAGAGCAAGGGCAGATCGAGTCGGCACTCACAGTTATTAATTTACCTCCGGAAGCATATTCGTGTGGTGGCGAAAGATTTGAATCGGATCTTTACCACGAAGGTAGCATTCATGGACAAAACGGTTGGACGACTTTCCTTTCTTCTTTTAGTCAAGAAATCGTAAGATCAGATTCTGCTTGTCGAGGAAATGGTATGTGGAAATTAAGTAACTCGGTGACCGATGGTGGATACTGGAATCAACCGTCATCGCCTGTTTTAACTCACGGAAGTGGGGAATCAGGCGTGCGTCGAGACGGAGATGGGGATGCTATGAGTCTCTCTTTTTTCTTTCGAACTGTAGCGCCCAATGCAGATGGATCCGAATTTACCGTGAGCTTATCTCCAGAAGAAGCAGATCGACATGTGCTTCTGACCATCGTGAATGATACGAACGCAAAAGGTGGATTACAGATTGTCACCACCGAATTTAAAGGAAGTTTTGTTTCACGCGTGCTTGCAAGAAATCTATCGAGAACAGAGTGGCATCATGTTAAAATCAGCTCTCAATTGGTCGATCGAGTGAGGCCTACTGAAGGGCCAAACGATATCGTAACAATTTTTGTGAACGGAAAATTTGTTTATCAGCAAACGAGCTGGGAGAAATATTTCTGGGATCGAAAAAATGCGAATAAACAAAAAGAAATGCGCGTTGACCGACTCGTACGAACACTTTTTCGTCTCCCACCCAATTCCATGCTCAAGGCTCGTTTTCCTGACGGACGAGATGGATTTTTTATTGATGATCTTAAGCAATGGACTTTTGATAGCGCCAACCCATCTGTAGTCATCGATCAATATAATACAGGGTTCGAACTTTAAGAGAGTACGGATAATTCTTTCTTAGGGTTTTCAAAAATTTTGTGAATCGTTTGACACATGTGACTCGCATGTACGCCATCAATCACCCGATGGTCAAAGGTCACGCAGAGACGAATCAAGGGCAACACAACCACTTTTCCGTCGCGTACTTCCGCTCGATCTTTGATCGCTCCCACTGCAATAAGAAGAGGAATACGGCAATAAGGCACAAGTGGCACGAAGGCAGTTTCAAGCCCTAAAGAGCCAATGTTCGTAACCATGGCGCTACCAAAAGAATCTTTGGGGACTCCAAAAAGAGGAAGCCAGATATTGAGTCCGTACATAATAAAGCCAGAAAATTGTATGAGGTATTTTGCGAGAAACCCCGGTAGTAGAGACATCATATTTTTCATTTTTTTGTAAGAGGCGTCTTTACCTTTTTTAACTTTGTCCACAGACAAAGACATTTCTCGCGCTAACTCACTCACACTTTTGGTGTCCACGTTACGAGCTGTGACGCCGGAGAGATCTTGACCTTCCAAATCACTCGCGACTTGATAGAAAATATCGATCGTTTTTCGGGGATAGAGTTTGCCAAAACGTAACACCGAGTTGATGTCGGGATGACGACGTATGGTTTCCGCAATGGCTTTTCCTACAAAGTGGGTTGCAGTAATGCGTTCACCAGTTCGAGTTCTTTCTCCCTCAAGGTACTGAAGCATTGCGGAAGCATCGAGATCCATCATCCCGTAAACGCTGGGGTCACCTACGGTATTCCAGGTACCAATAGCGATCTTTCGCCAGGACGATAATCTTTGAGGTGGCCCATATTGAATATTTTGAGAGAAAAATAATGGCATAAATTAGCTATATCCTGTGCTTCAGTTTTTTGCGAGACTTTCAGCTGTTTTAAGAAGTTATTCAAAAATACTGAGATTTGTATCAAGATGAGAATTTCATTTCATTAGCTTTCAGAAGTCTCTGAAACAATTAGCGAAAATCGTTTTAAGTTAGTAGCCCGAAATGCCGAAAAGAAGTGGTATGGCTGCACGTATGTCGAGACTAAAAATCAATAGTTCGGGTTTCATGATTATCGAAGGTGTGATTGCCGTCATGCTCACACTCATCATTGCAAGCGGTGTTGGTTATTATGTGAATAGTAATTCTACGAGTTCCATTGCTGTTGGTAATGCCTCTTATTGTAATCAGTATGTCACAAGTTTTTCTAGTTTTTTACAAAGTAGTCAAAACAACCTTACGACGATTTCTTCTGGAGTTGCGCTGACATGCTCAGGCACCGTGCAAGCTGTTCCGCAGTCTGCGGTAGATCCTTATTGTCCTACGACAAATGCAGGATTGAACGTCACTGGTCCTGCCGGTGATCAGGTAGTGCGGCGACGTGCACTGTTATGTGGTCAATTTAGTGGAGAGCCCGCAGATTCTCAGGTTTTTAGAAATGGTGCGACTTGGGCGCAGAATCTTTATATTAACTGCGGAAATGCTGCGGGTTGTGGTTTTGGTACTTCTGGTCTTTTGCATAATCTCATCAGCGCAACTCCACTCGTCTTAGATACAGATGTGCAGATTCAAACATTCTATGATCTTTTGCCCCAGCCTTGGCTTTTTCCGGCCGGTGGCTCGCTTGATGAATTAAATCCATCGCCTGTTCGGTTGGAAGTATCCATCAGGCCTTTGAATGTTTTTAATCGTAACGTCACTTTTAACTGGGGTGCCGGACCAACAAGCTTTGCAACCGCCTATAAAGTGAATGACCCCAACGGATATCAAATTACACTTCGTCCTTATTTTAAAAAAGTCGCGCGACTTCCGGTGTCTGCAGAAAACCCTATGACGGGTTGTCAAGATGTCACGATGATCGTGGGTTTTACTCAGGATAATTCCTCAACAACACCGATTGTGGGCGCCCCATGGCTTACGGAATTGGTGAACTCAGGAGCTGATGGAGTTATTGACCAAGTGGATCCTAACGGTGCCACCAATGCGGACAACTCGGTTTTGAATGCTCCTAACAACATCTATTATCGTGACGGAAGTGTTCGACAGGCTGGCGCGAAATGTAGTTGTCCGACTGTTGCAGCAGGAAGTTTCGTGGGAGAGTCTTGTGTAGGCTGGGATGATGTTGGTGTTTTTGCACGTCTTAATGAACCTCATGCCGTGCCCGTTGCGGAAGCTGGGGTGAATACAACTCCAGAGCAATGTGCGGAAGCTGTTTACCCGGGCGACTCGGATATGCGTGATTACACCTTGGCGACAAATGAAACATATTTATCTTCGGTGTGGAGAAATATGCCACACAGTCGTCTTCTCTCTGTGGGGATCCGTGATTCAGCAGGAAATCTTCTTGTGAGTGCGGCAGCTCCCGCAACCCCTCAAAGTGTGATGATTATTCCCGGATTTTGTCCTGCAACCAATACTTATTGTTCAGATGGTTCTCAAACAGACTTAGGTAATATGGCCACGAGTGCTGCGGCCTGTGGAGCCAATACGAATACTTATCCAGGTGCTGCGATGAATATTAATTGTAAACCTCACGATGGATGTTTCGGACTTTGTGGAAGTGGATCTCGCGCTTACAATAATCCCGCAGGTCATCAAGCCAATTGTCCCGCAACCAATACTTACTGTTCTGTTGGCGTGAATCGCGGGCCTTATGCCTGTACTGCGGGCATAGATTGTACTCTTGATGCGAGATGTGCAGATAGCGTCTGCGATGAGTGCGGGCATGATACATGTCCTAACTCAACAATTCCTGTTGGGAATACTTGCCCTGCGACAGCTTCATATTGTCCTGCAGCGGTAGTAGGTGGTGGCGGAATCTGGGGTAGACCTACGGATACTTGTGGAGCGGCTTGCCCTGTAGGGACACGTGCGGGTGTAGGGTGTCCAAATCCTGCGGCCGTATGTATAGGAACAGGTACGGGTGTTGACGATTGTGGAAACGCATGTCCAGCAGCAACCTATGGCGGTGGCGGTTGTGCAGATCCTGCAACTGTTGCTTGTGGAGTGGCTATTAATAATGATTGTGGATTTGCTTGTGGTACCACGGGAACTTCTGGGTGTGGTGGTGGTGGCGCCGGTGGTGGTGGCGGGTGTCCTGAATATGGATGGGATATGGCGGCTGAAGCGGCCCATGGTGCTGGGGGGCACTACCATTGTTTAGGTGATGGTGGTTGTGGTGATGGAACTTGGGGTGCCGGAGATTGCGAAGCTGTTCACTGTGTTGATTTCTGCTGTAGCTCTGCGGGCATGAGTTGTTGTGACGCTGGCATGGGTGGTTGCTAAAATTAGCGTCTCAAATCAAGTCGCTAGTTTAGCTATGTTCTTTATTTTCCGACAAGTTTGTATGAGGAATCGACAACATTCTCGGAAAATTCGTCATGATTTGGGATTCATGATGATTGAAGCCGTTCTTGCCGTTATGCTCGCGCTCATCGTTGCGAGTGGCGTGGGCTATTTTCTAAATAGCACTTCCAATAATTCTAAAACCACAAGTACCTCCTCTTACTGTGGACAATATGTTGTGAGCTTTAATAGCTTTGTTCAATCCAGCGACAACACTTTAAAAACAATTTACGGAGACCTGGCGCAGATATGTACTGGTAGTGTGAGTGCGGTACCTCCTTCGGCGACAGATCCTTTTTGTCCAATGACAAATGCAGGATTAAACACAACGGGCCCGGCGGGCGATCAGTTGGCGCGAAGACGAAGTCTTCTCTGTGGGCAATATAATGGTGGCCCTGCCGACCCTCAGCGTATGAGAGGTGTTGCCACTTGGGCGCAAAATCTTTACATCAATTGTGGAAACTCATCGGGTTGTGGATTTGGGGCTTCGGGGTATTTACATAATCGTATCAACGAAACTCCTCTTGTTCTTAATACCGACGCACAAATTCAAACATTTTACGATCTCCTGCCGCAGCCGTGGCTTTTTCCTGCGGGTGGTTCGGTGGATGAGTCGAATCCATCGCCTGTGAGATTAGAAGTTTCTATTCGCCCCCTCAATATTTTTCAGAGAAATACTACTTTTGATTGGGGCGTTGGCCCTACCACGTTTACAAATGCTTATCGCGTGAATGATCCTAACGGTTATCAAGTGGTAATTCGTCCGTACTTTAAAAAAGTCGCAAGACTTCCGGCTTCTACAGAAAATCCAGAGCTTGGCTGCCAAGATATTCAGATGGTCGTCGGATTTTCAAGAGACAATTCAAGTCCGACCGCCATTACGGCGACCCCTCCATGGACTGCTCAACTTGTAAATTCGGGACCTAACGGAACGATTGATCAAGCAAATCCTGCGGCGGCTACAAATGCCGATAATCCAACTCTCAATGCGCCAACAACAATTTATTATCGCGATGGAACCGTCAGACAAGCGGGCGCTATGTGTAGTTGTCCGAGTGTTGCGGCGGGAAGTTACAGCGGAGAATCTTGCATTGGTTGGGATGACATAGGAATTTTTGCGCGCTTGAATGAGCCGCATGCTGTTCCGGTTGCTGGCGCGGGAGTGATTGCGCAACCGAACCAATGTGCTTCTGCTGTCTATCCATCAGAAGCGCAAGCGCGTGACTACACAATTGCTAACGATGAAACCTACATGTCAGTTGTTTGGAGAGGGATGCCTCATAGTCGTCTCCTCTCTGTAGGAATTCGCGATTCTGCGGGGAATCTTCTGGTCAATGCGACAAATCCATCGACTCCACAAACCATCATGATTCTTCCTGGCTATTGTCCTGCTCCAAGTTCTTATTGTGCCGATGGATCACAGACGGACGTGGGAGTTGTCGCGACAAATGCTGCGGCTTGCGGAGCGACCACAAATACTTATCCAGGTACGGTAATGAACATCAACTGTAAACCTCATGATGGATGTTTTGGACTTTGTGGAAGTGGCACGCGTGCTTACAACGTACCGGCTGGAAATCAGGCAAATTGTCCTGCGACAAACACCTATTGTTCCGTTGGTTTTAATCGGGGTCCCTACGCGTGTACTCCTGGTATCGATTGTAGTACGGATGTACGTTGCGGCGACAGTGTATGTGATGAATGCGGACACGATTCTTGTCCTAACTCGACAATTCCAATTGGCAACACTTGTCCTGCAACGACCAACTATTGTGCGGGTGCCGTTGTTGGTGGCGGTGGAGTTTGGGGAAGACCCACGGACACTTGCGGAAATGCGTGCAGTGTAGGGACGCGTGTAGGTGTAGGTTGTCCAAATCCTGCGGCAGTTTGTATCGGTACAGGCACAGGCGTTGATGATTGCGGACAAGCATGCCCAGCAGCGACGATGGTGTGTTGTGTGCCGAGTTGTGCGGATCCTGCGAGTGTATGTTCTGGCGATTCTATCAGCGATGGTTGCGGTGGAAACTGTGGTGGTGCAACAGGTACGATGGCATGTGGTGGACCAGGTGGTGGTGCGGGTGGCGGCGCGGGCGGTGGATGTATTCCGTCGGGTGCGCAGTGTTCTGCGTACTACGATCCCAACCCTGAATGTAATGGCGGCGTAAGTTTTGACAATTGTGGAAATTGTTGTAACGGCGTGAACGGTCATCATTCCGGAGGGAATGCGACTTGTCCTGGAGTTGACGAGTCAGATCCAAAATGGACTGCTGGTAATTGGCCGCACGTTTGGTACGAAGTCTGTGACTAAACTTCGTATTACCGAAGAGTGTCATTGAGTCTAAAAGTTTTCTTTTCTCTCTCGGTCTCCTGTGTTTAGATAAATACGTGGGGAAACAAAAAAGTTTTTTTAAAAAATTTCTGTTGAAAAAGAAATTGCTTTGGGCTCTTGCCATTGTGATTGGCCTATTCAGTTTTAAAATTCTTCTCGATCAAACGGTAGAGTACGAAGCGAACGAAGATGCCTTAGAAGCCGAGACTCTTGTAGAGTCTGTAGAGGACATTTATCCCCATCTCATTGTTCCAGGAACCACCCTTTATGCAGATTTATTAAAATTAAATGTCAGCGGTTCAACAATTCATAAAATTGTTCAAGCCGCAAAACCTGTGATGGATCTCAAACATCTTAAACCTGGCGTTCGATTTCAACTCTTTTACATACCGCAGTCGATGACAGAACTCGCTTCCATTAAATTTCGCTTCTCTCCTGTAGAAACTTTAGAAGTGAGAAACGAAACTGGAAATTGGGTCGCAGAAAAAATCACCGCAGAAGTAGAGACCAAAATCACTCATTTTATGGGTTATGTGACCAGTTCTCTTTGGGAGTCCGCAGAGAATGCGAAGATGGATCCCAATCTGATTTCTGAGCTCGCCGAGATTTTTGGTTGGCAGGTCGATTTTGCGAGAGAGGTTCGGGCCAATGATCGATGGAGACTTCTGGTTGAACAAAAATTCGTAAAAGATGAGCCCTACGGCTGGGGTTCTATCATTGCGGCAGAATATGTGAACGCAGGGCAGGCTCACTCCGCTGCTCTGTTAAGAGTGGACGGCAAAGATATGGGTTATTTTGCTCCAGACGGCTCGAGTCTTCGTCGAATGTTTTTAAAAAGTCCTATTCGTTACGGTCGGATTTCTTCCAGGTTCCAGCGGAAAAGGTTTCATCCTATTTTAAAAATTATGCGTGCCCATCAAGGTGTTGATTATGCAGCTCCGCAAGGTACTCCGATTCGAGCCGTGGGAGACGGGGTTGTGAAATTTGTGGGTTGGAGCGGTGGTGGAGGGAAAGTGATTAAAATCCGCCACAATTCTACATACGAAACAGCTTACAAACATCTGAGCGGTTTTGCTAAGGGACTACGTTCAGGGTCCTCTGTGCAACAGGGACAGGTGATTGGTTATGTGGGTAACACAGGCCTTTCAACGGCTTCACATTTACATTTTGAGTTTTTCGTGAGTGGACGATTTGTAGATCCGCTCGGAAGAAAATTCCCTACGGCGGAACCTGTGCCGTCAAAGTTTCTCTCTGTGTTTAAAACAGAAGCACTGACTCAGCTTGCGAATCTTCCACCATGGCAGTCGATCGTACCTGCTCGTGAGCCTGCGACTTACTAGAGCCTATTTATGAGATGAGCTCTAGAGCAGATACGAATTTAAAGTTTTATTATTCCTTCGCTCCTGCAAAAGGAACGACAAAAAGACCAGCAGAAATATCAGAGAAGATCAATTTACCAGATTTAAAGTAAGGATAGATTTCCCAAGCTCCTTCGTAAGAGGGTGGCATGGTTTCACGGAATTGATGATGAGCGACTTCCACAGGCATAAAGGGATTCATCATATCTAAAATGCGAATGCCCGCTCCATAGTGAGCGATGTAAGCATAACGACCTTTAATATGAACGTTATGAGCAAGGTTGTTAGGTCCAAGATATTCAGAGACAATGCGAATATTTGATAAATTCGAAATATCCCACACTTTAACTGTTTTTCCTTCGGGGATTTCTTCGGTCGTCATCACGTATCGATTATCTTCTGTTACCGCCGTGTTATGTACATAACCGCCATTAGGAATTTCCACTCGCGTGATAAGAGTGGGTGCGCGCGGATTTGTCGTATCGTACATGGACCAGCTGCTGTGGTAACCTTCTGCGACGTAGGCGATATTATTTTTCACATACATATCGTGGCATTCTACGCCAAAGGAAGAAATCTGCTGAGGTTGTGTGGGATTTGAAATATCAAGGATCCGAATCACCGCACTGTTATTACCCTCAGTGAAAATCAATTTCCTCGCTTCATCGATATAGATCGTATGAGCTGTTTTAAATCCAGTATAAGTAGAAACAAGTCGCGCTGAATTTGGAAGTTGTGTCAGATCAATGATCTGCATTCCACCGACGTTTCCTGGAGGATCGTTTCTTTCGGTATCAAACACGACATAAGCATAACCGTTGAAAGCTTTGAGCTCACGCCAAGGTGTTTTATACCCAGGGATAAAGGCCACTTCGCGAAGTGTAGGAGCATCGGTGATATCAATAATGCTTGTTCCGTGCTGCACACCCAAAATCGCATATTCTCGGCCGTCAGGAGCCGTGTAGCCCCATAACGCGGAGTATTCCATTTCAGGGTATTTATTAAATTGGGCAAGGGTTTCTAATCGGACGGAACTTGCTTGTACGTTGACGCTAAAAAAGAAAACAAAAAGCAGAAACAAAAAATATTTAGTTTTGTGCATTGCGGTCCTCCAGGAATCCATCTCTACTTAAGGCTAGGTGGGCTTTCTCTAGAAATCAAGCTGATTGACCAAACTCATATTCTTTTGAAAGCTACTGGTGGGTATTGACTCAAGGAGGACGGAAATGAAATGGGGATTTTTACTTTACGCATTATGTTTTTCTCTTGATGCGAAAGCGGTGCCGCGTGCACAAACCGTAAAACAGATTTCCTCAGGAATTTCTTTTACCTGTGCCGTATTGATGACGGGTCAGGTGAAGTGTTGGGGAGATAACCAATTTGGTCAGTTAGGCCTTGGTAACACGCTAGTTAAAGGGGCACGCCCAGGAGAGATGGGAGCAAATCTTCCGGCTCTGAATTTGGGGACCACGGAATCAGTGCAATTTCTTTCAACGGGTGATGAGTTTGCCTGCGCGATTTTTCAATCAGGAAAAGTGAAATGTTGGGGAAGAAATACTACGGGCCAATTGGGTCTTGGTGACGTGGAAAATCGTGGCGATGCTCCGACAGAAATGGGAACAAATCTTCCTTATGTAGATCTCGGAACAACGTCGAAGGTTACGAAAATTGCTTTAGGAACGGCTCACGTTTGCGCAGCCTTTGAAGACGGTCGACTAAAATGTTGGGGCGACAATGCGGATGGACAGCTTGGCCTCGGCAACGTTCAACCTCGTGGTGACGGAGCAAACGAAATGGGAACGAATCTTCCTTATATTGATCTTGGGCCAAACGAGAAAGTAAAAGATGTGTGGGTAGGAACGGCATTTAGTTGCGCACTTTTAGTTTCTGGAAAAATAAAATGTTTCGGAGCCAACGGTGCAGGCCAATTGGGATTAGGCGATCAATTAGATCGTGGTGACGGGGCAAACGAAATGGGCGCCAACCTACCTTACGTGGATTTAGGAAGTGATATTCAAGTTCTTAGCCTTGCGCTTGGAGATGTTCATTCTTGTGCGCTCACTCACCAATTTAAAGTGAAGTGCTGGGGAGATGCCAATTACGGACAATCTGGTTACGGGGATACCGAGGACCGTGGTGATGAACCGAACGAAATGGGTGATGCTCTTCCAGCAGTGGATTTGGGATTCGCTCAGTTCGTGATTGATCTTCGATCATTCAATCAGACGACCTGCGCTCTTATGGTGAACGGAACTATGAAGTGCTGGGGAAATAATGAAACAGGAGCTTTAGGACTTGGTGATGTGAACTCTCGAGGCGATCAAACAGGAGAGATGGGTGAATCTTTGCTCCCTCTCTATCTCGGTAAAAAACTTTCTGTCTCGGATATTGCAACAGGGCTTGATCACACCTGCGCCATTGTAGGCACGAAGTTGCAGAATGCGGTGAAATGTTGGGGAGCAAATGCTCGAGGTCAATTGGGTCTCGGTGATACCGTTTTAAGAGGAGATTCACCAGATGAAATGGGCGACAACCTTCCGATCGTCGCCCTCTAACAAAAATTACTTAGAATTGAATGTGATGTTGTGACCGACCTGGCTCGTTTCGTGGTTGTGACAGTAGTACTGTCCAACAAAGCTAGGACGGTTTCCTGGAATTCTCACTTCGTAAACACCACCGTGACGTTCTGGCGTTGCACGAGCAAGAGGTGTAGACGCGTGAGGAATTGCGCCTGCGCCGTGAACTAAATGTTCTGACGATTGGTCGTAGTTATAAACGCGAAACAAAACTCCGTTAGGATGAGTGCGAAGAGCCGCTTGTCGTGGGGTTGACCAAGCATGGTTTGCATCCAAACGCACTTCGTAGATCGCTTCTACTTTGAGCGCTACTTGTGCTTGTGACGCTTCCATTTTTCCGACGGTTTTTGCATTCACTAGAAAAAATCCATTATCAAATGAAGGAGAGCCTGCTGCAGTTGTTAAAGCGAGCGGAACTTGTATCGTTTGGCCAGCACGAATAACGATTGGAGTTGTTGGGATTTGAATCATCACTTCTTTTTCAAGATCAACAGTGTCAAGAGTGCGGCGATCAATGGAGAGCTCGATGGCTGTACCATCAAAATCAGTAGGTGCAGTAAGAGTCATCATGATCGTTTGTGTGGCGGCGAGAGGAAGCGCGAGTGCAGGTGCCGTAACTTGAACGGGTGCTGCATGTGCCGCAACGGACATGATAAAAGCGCAAGTGAACGCGATTTTGTTAAACATGGAATATCTCCTTTTGTTGTTTGGAATCGTTCCAAGACTAGGAAGCCTTTGTATTCTCGTCAAGCTTAACGCACGTCGCTAACGATTGGAATTGGCAAATAAGTTTGACCCTCCATAGAGTATGAACTTTATAGTGCTGACATAGAGTAGAGTATGTCCACTCTTTTTGTTTAATGAGACGGTTAGCGAACTGTCGTTTGTGGAGTTGTAAAAAATAATGAATTTTATTTTGGCTTTGATTCTCCTGTTCTCATCCGATGGTTTCGCGCAGTCAGCTCCCATCAAAGATGTATTCGTTGGGGGTCGTAACGGATGTGTTTCTCTCATCGACGGAAGTATTAAATGTTGGGGAGATAATGATACTGGTCAGCTTGGGTTAGGAGATAATACAATTCGTGGTGATCAGCCGAATGAAATGGGAGCGAATCTGCCAACTCCTCAATTAGGTACGGGCTTAAAAATAAAAGAATACGCAGGCGGTACAATTCATAATTGTGCTCTGTTTGAAAACGGTCGTGTGAAATGTTGGGGTTATA
This sequence comes from Bdellovibrionales bacterium, assembly GCA_050250255.1. Lineage (GTDB taxonomy): Bacteria > Bdellovibrionota > Bdellovibrionia > Bdellovibrionales > DASUEL01 > JBFWOZ01. The sequence continues at coordinate 12,155 of JBFWOZ010000020.1, forward strand.
ATTATACGGGCGCTTTAGGTTTAGGCCACACGCAGACTTTGGGCAGAAATGCAGGCGAAATGGGTGATCGATTGCCATTTGTTGAGCTTGGAACCGACATAAAAGTAAAACATTTAGCGGTGGGTTTTTATAATACCTGCGCTGTTTTTGAAGATGGAAAAATAAAATGTTGGGGCAGAAACAATGCGGGACAGCTTGGACTTGGCGATAGACGTGACCGTGGCGATGAGCCTGGTGAAATGGGAGCCAACTTACCATTTATTGATTTAGGCAGTGGTGAAAAAGTAGAGAATGTGTGGGTTGGTCGAGATGCCATCTGTGCCCTCCTACAAAATAAAAAAATTAAATGTTGGGGATACAATACCAACGGACAATTAGGGCTTGGCGATCAGCAAAATCGTGGTGACACACCCAGCGAAATGGGAGCCAATCTTCCTTATGTTGATTTAGGACAAAACGTTGATGTGCAAAGCCTCTCCATGGGTGGCAACCATGTTTGCGCAGTGACGACAGCGATGCAGATAAAATGCTGGGGATCTAATGTTTATGGTGAGCTTGGTCTTGGCGATACCGAAAGTCGAGGAGATAAACCCAACGAAATGGGAACTAATCTTCCTTATGTTGACTTAGGGCCTCATGAGTTGGTTGTGCGTGTGGCAACTTACTTTGAAGGCACATGCGCTCAATTAATGAATCGCACTGTGAAGTGTTGGGGCGACAATCTTTATGGGCAATTAGGAGCTGGTCATAACAAGAGACTCGGTGATGATGCGGGTGAAATGGGGGGTGCATTGTTGCCTATTTATCTTGGTAAAAAGCAAGTGGTACAGCAGGTTTCGGCCGGAGGCTGGAACGTATGTGCGATGGTAGGGACTGTAGCAAAACCACAAATTAAATGTTGGGGTCGTAATACCTCCGGGCAGCTAGGATTGGGACACACGAGAAATGTGGGAGCCGCGCCTAATGAAATGGGCGACAACCTTCCTTATGTGGAGTTGTAAGATGAAGTTTTTATTTCTCATTTATCTCTTTACTTTTCTAAACGCTTTGGCTGTAAATGCTTTTCAGCAAGAGTCCATTAAACAATTGGTGACTGGAGCGCAGCATTCTTGCGTGGTTTTTCAGTCAGGTAAAGTGAAGTGTTGGGGAAATAACAACTTCGGACAATTGGGATTAGGGGACGTAGAAGTTCGAGGGGATGAAGCGAATGAAATGGGAGCTCGCTTGCCTTACGTGAACTTAGGGAACAATCTGGAAGTGGATCATTTAACTGCAGGTCATAATCATACCTGTGCTTTTTTTCGTACTGGACAAATCAAATGTTGGGGAGCCAATAACATGGGCCAACTCGGCTTAGGTGATAGGAACCCCCGAGGAAAAACTCCTGAAGAAATGGGAGATGCACTTCCGTTTGTGGATTTGGGTACAAATCAACAGGTGAAGAAGCTCTCTTCTAAAGGCAATCACAATTGCGTGTCCTTTGAAGATGGAGCTCTTAAATGCTGGGGTTGGAATAATTTTGGTCAGTTGGGCATTGGTCATCTCAGCACAATTGGAGATGAACCGAACGAAATGGGAGGAGCGCTTTCTTATACAACATTAGGATTAAATGAAAAAATAAGGGAGATCTATACTGGATATCAACATAGCTGTGCTCTTCTTGAATCTAAAAAAATAAAATGTTGGGGTTATGCTGGTAGCGGGCGTTTAGGACTTGGAGATAATAAATCTCGGGGTGATACCCCTGACGAAATGGGTGACGCATTACCAATTCTCGATCTGGGGAGTGGGTTTGAAATTAAAAGTTTATCTATTGCTATACCTTCATGCGCTTTAACAACTCAAGGCAGAATGAAATGTTGGGGAGCAAACTCTTATGGAGAGCTTGGTATAGGAGACAGTACGTCCCGTGGAACTAAACTCACTGATATGGGGGATGCGCTCGCGCACGTGGACCTTGGATTTAACCAAGAGGTGATTGAGATCTCTGCGGGCTCTGGCGGTGTGTGCGCCGTATTAGCTAACCAAACTGCAAAGTGTTGGGGCCGAAATGGCTCAGGACAATTAGGTTTGGGAGATAGAGAGGCCCGTGGCGATAATCCAGGTGAGATGGGAGAAAATCTTCAACCTATTTATTTAGGACGAAGACAACCTATCCTTCATGTCGAAGTCAGTGAGGAATTTACTTGTGCTTTACTTGGGACTCGGACTCAAAATGCTGTGAAGTGTTGGGGACGCAATGGTTTGGGCCAGTTGGGAGTTGGGGACCGGCGTGAGCGCGGTGCTCAGCCAAGTGAAATGGGCGACAACCTGCCATATGTGGAGTTGTAATCTCTAAAACATGGAAGATTACGGAATACATTGGTTCAGACGTGATTTAAGAGTCGCCGGCAATTCCGCACTTCTTTATAATTGGAAGAAAAACAAAGGCCGTGTCGTCGGCGTATTTTGTTTCGATTCACAATTTTTATCTCGCCCTGACTTTTCTCATAATCGTTTCGCTTTTTTCCTCAAGACTCTTAAGGCCTTAAAAAAGGAACTCCAAGAAATTGGCTCAGATCTTTTAATGGTCAATCAACTTCCAGAAGTTTTCTTTTTAAGTTTGAACACAGACGTACAACAGCCACCCCATTTGATCACATGGAATCGCGATTATGAACCTTTTGCTTGTGATCGAGATAAAAAAATTGAAAATACATTGTTCAAAATGAGTTTACCTCATCATGTAGAACGAGACCATTTGCTTCTAGAACCCGAAGAGGTCTTGAAGGTTTCTTGTGACTCCTATCAAGTTTTTTCAGCTTACGCGAAGAGGTGGTATTCGCTTTTACATACCGATGAGGTGCAAGAGCGACTGCAGCGTCAGACGGCAGGGATTCAGTATCTTGGACGAGCTGAAAGAAAAAAGAATTTTTCTCTTCAGTGGAAAGATGTTCTTAAAAAACCGAAAAGAGATGCTCTCGAGCTTTTTGAAAGGAAGAATCAACAGAAAGTGACCATCTTAATTCCTGATGGCGGCAGTCATGAAGCTTTTAAGGCGCTTGATTGGTTTCGCTCAAGGCTGCCTTATTATGAAAAATTGCGAGATTTCCCATCTGAGTCAGGGACCTCTCGTCTTTCCATGTATTTAAAAAATGGTTCACTTACCACAGCACAAATCATTCATTATCTTGATCTAGGAAAACAGAGCTTTGAAAGTACGGAGAGCTCCAATAAGTTTTTAAAGGAGCTTGTTTGGCGCGAGTTTTACTATTCGATTCTTTACCATCACCCCCGTGTTGAAACTGAAGCCTTTATTGGAAAATATAAAAAAATAAAATGGGTGAATAACAAAATACTTTTTAAATCATGGTGCAGGGGAGAGACGGGTTATCCCATCGTCGATGCGGGCATGAGGGAGCTCAATACGACCGGTTGGATGCATAATCGTGTGCGAATGATTGTGGCTTCCTTTCTAACGAAAGATCTTTTGATCGATTGGCGACTCGGTGAAAAGTACTTTATGAAGCAGCTTTTAGATGGAGATCTTGCACCCAATAATGGAAACTGGCAGTGGGCGGCTTCTACCGGTTGTGATGCCCAACCTTACTTCCGCATCTTCAATCCGCTCTTGCAAAGTCAGAAGTTTGATCCTGATGGCAGTTACATTAGAAAATTTGTCCCAGAACTCCGTCATCTTTCAGACAAGGAAATTCATAATCCCACTCTGGAGTCTCGGAAAAAATATCGCTATTCGCTCCCGGTTGTGAGCCACGAAATTCAAAAGAAAAAAGCCATAAAGCTATTTGACATATAATTGGGTAAGAAATTCAAATATTTCTTCTTCATCACAGGTTTTGAGAGTCAAAGAAGATGACAATAAGTCTTTTTGAAAGCTAAAACAGGCCCCGTTTGCTCGGGCTTCCTTGAGTCATAAGTTCCTAGAGTTTAAGAGGTGGTTATGAAATCATTTATTTTATTTTTTGTTTACTGGGGTTTATTTTTTCAAACTTCAAAAATTTTTGCCGCAACTTCTGTGAAGCAAGTGGATGCAGGTAACAATCACGTTTGTGCTCTTCTCATGACCGGAGAAGTGAAGTGTTGGGGCGGGAATCAAACGGGAGCACTTGGCGCCGGAGACAATAAACCACGTGGTGATCGTGTGGCCGACATGGGCGCGAGACTTTTGCCGGTGGATTTAGGTACAACCGAAAGGGTTGTAAGCCTGAACGTTAACAGTTTTCAATCCTGTGCGCTTTTTGAAGAAGGACGTATGAAATGTTGGGGTGATAATAGATTTGGTCAACTTGGCTTAGGGGATGTAATCTCTCGTGGAGATGCCCTCGGTGAAATGGGTAAAAATCTTCCGTTTATTGATTTAGGAACCAATCAAAAAATTCTTAGTGTCTCTGTTGGCGGTAATCATGCCTGCGCCATCTTAGATGGTTATCGTTTGAAATGTTGGGGCCGTAACTCAGATGGACAGTTAGGGCTTGGTGATAATCTCAATCGAGGTATTGAGCCCAATCAAATGGGCGATCAGCTACCCTATGTCAATTTAGGAACTGACGAAAAAGCTTTGAGAGTGCAGGCGGGGGATTTGCATACTTGCGTACTTTTGTTGTCTGGGAAAGTGAAGTGTTTTGGTCGCAATAATATTGGTCAGTTAGGTCTCGGAGATACTCAGCCCCGAGGACTTTTACCAGGGCAGATGGGTGACAATTTGCCGGTGGTCCAGTTGGGAACAGCTTTAAAAGCGATCAATCTTTTTTTAAGCTCGAGCCATACTTGCGTTCTTTTGGAAAACAAAAAAATCAAATGTTGGGGCAATAATAACGGCGGACAATTAGGTCTTGGTGATACACAGAACAGAGGAGACACGGCTGAAGAAATGGGTGATGCGCTCCCGTTTGTAAATTTAGGGTCTGGAGAAATGGTTGTAGGTCTAAGTCTTAACGGAAATCAAGGCTGCGCTCAGCTCATCAACAATACACTCAAATGCTGGGGTAATAATAATTTTGGACAGCTGGGAATTGGGAATAATTTAACTAAAGGCGACGAGGCTGATGAAATGGGTGGCTATCTCCAAACGGTCTATGTAGGCAGTCGAAAAAATGTTGTTTCTTCTTCTGTGGGAACGCAATTTGCTTGCGCGGTGATTGGGAATCCTGTCGAAAATGGTGTCAAATGCTGGGGGCGTAACATTCTAGGCCAACTTGGAATTGAAAACGATAAAACCATCGGGCTTACGATGGAAGAACTCGGGGATAATTTAGGCTTCGTAGCGCTTTAAATTATCACAAAGGCTAAGTACGCGAATCTCTAATTATTTATTGAGCGCGTACTTGTTATAAACTGTTGAAAAGACAGATGAGTTAGAAGACTGCTGACTCTTCATAATGTTCGTGATCCCTACGCGAATCATCATTACCGCAATGGCAGCTAAGAAGAGGGCCGCGACTTTTGCGAAAGCTTTTGTGCCGCCCTCCCCAATGATTTTTACGATGAAATGAGAATAGGTAAAAAGAACCCACACGATCGCAAGATTGAGTGCGATCGAGATCAGCGTCAGCCAATAGCCATGGATATTTTGAGTCACGATGATGGTTGTCAGCGCTCCGGGACCGATGATGAGCGGAATGCCGATAGGGACGATCCCAATATTTAATTTTGTGGTGCCGGGTTGTCGGCTTGTATCATCATCGGGAAAAAGAAGATCCGTGATCGCAAGAATCAAAAGAATGATTCCTCCACCAATTCGAAAATCGTCTTGCGTGATTCCCAAAACAGAAAACACGATGTTTCCCGTAATGCAAAAAACAACCGACACAATAAAGGCGGCGGCGGTAGCCTGCCTCACTAATTTTTTCTTTTCGTGAATGGATAGACCCTCAGTGAGCGAGAGAAAGAGCGGGATGATACCGGGAGCATCAATAGCGACAAGAAGAGGAATGAAAGCGAGCAGGAAACTCTCAAGCATGCCTTATCTTAATCAAATCCCATCTCAAAAGGCAGTACCGCCGGACTAAGGTCGGGACGCTGGTCTGTGAGTTTATCTTCTTAGAGAGAAATTCCGAACAAAAAGTATGAGATTAGCTTTCTTGATCCTCTTTTTCATAAGTAGTTTTGTGCAAGCTCAAGTCAGTGATCTTTGTAGGGGATTAGAGCAGGGACTTTATAATTCGTGCCCTAGCTGTAAATCAAAGGGTTACGAAGTCTGCGAAAAAGGGGCGCCGAGAAACGTCTCGAAAGCGAATGAGTTTATTTTATGTGCGCAGGAATGTATCAGCGGAAAAGTAGAAAGTTCGTCGGGAAAACCTCAATCGACAAAACCACCAACTCTCCCTGCCGGAAAAACAGTGGAACTCGTAGAACAGACGAATTTTTCTGAAAGAATCAAAAGTTATAACAGGCTCATTTGCAATTCGTGTCGTTCCTTCACCCTCGGAGTTGATCAAATGTATAAAGGGCGCGCTATTCCTAACGACAACGCCCTTTTTACTAAGTGCCAGGAGCAGTGGTCTTCTGCCGTATCCAATAGCACCTACAGTTTTGAGATCTGCACGACGGGGTTGACGGCATACCGATCAGGTACGGATATGTACAGAGCTGGAACTTTTCGGTCGCAACGATATCCCGCAGTCAAAATAGAAGACAACTTATGCACAACAGCATTCAAGCTGAGTGATTCCGAATTAAGGTGTATGCGAACGATGCAGGAATCTATCGTTTCTTATCCTCATTACTATAAAACACCCCCAGGAGAAGCGAATTCCGTGAAGACCCCTTCGAAAAAGTCTCCTCAAGGCGCTCAATAAGAGTTATAACTTTTCTCTATGTCACTCCAAACCGAAATCGAGCGTCGTCGTACGTTCGCCATTATTTCTCATCCCGATGCGGGTAAGACCACGATCACCGAAAAAATTCTCTGGCATGGCGGAGTGATTCAGGTCGCGGGAGAGGTGCGCGGAAAAGCGGGCACAAAGGCCGCAACCAGCGACTGGATGAAGATGGAGCAAGAGCGTGGAGTTTCGATCACTTCCAGCGTGATGCAATTTGATTATCAAGGCCTTCGCGTCAACCTTCTCGATACTCCTGGCCACAAAGACTTTGGAGAAGACACCTACCGTACTCTTATCGCTGTCGATTGTGCGGCGATGCTGATGGATGCGGCAAAAGGGGTGGAAGAACAAACTCGCAAACTGTTTGACGTGTGTAAGCTGAGGAAACTTCCTATTTTTACTTTTGCAAATAAAATGGATCGCGAGGGGAAAAGTCCGCTTGAGCTCATCGATGATGTTGAAAAAACTCTCGGGATGATTTGTTATCCGGTTACTTGGCCGATTGGTATCGGAGATCAGTTTAAAGGTCTCTACCACCGTTTAGAAAATAAACTTTATCTTTACGTTCGTGGCCGTGTGGAGCCTGAAATTGTAGAAGTAGAATCGTGGAGCGATCCTAAAATTCGTGAACGTGTGGGTGAGCGTCTCTTTGATACTTTGCAAGAGGAGATGGAACTCCTTCAAGGGGTTGTGGGAGATTTTGATGAGGAGAGTTTTCTAAAAGGAGAACTTTCGCCGATGACGTTTGGAAGTGCAAAACATAATTGGGGCGTAGATATTTTTTTACGACTTTTTACCGACCGTGCACCGCCGCCTCAACCGCGACAACTTTTGAACGGTGAAAGTGTTTCTCCTTACGAATCCGAATTTTCCGGTTTTGTTTTTAAAATTCAAGCGAACATGGATAAGCGACATCGTGACCGTGTGGCTTTTATCCGTGTGTGCTCTGGGCAATTTGATCGTGGAATGAAAGTACAGCATCAACGCTTGGGAAAAGAGCTCCGCCTCAATTACGCCAATCAATTTGTGGCGCAAGAGCGTGAGACCGTAGACCAAGCCGTCGCGGGAGATATTTTAGGTCTTAACGACATGGGGAATTTCCAAATTGGTGACACGATCACTTCGACAAAAAAGTGGCAATTCGGCGGGATACCACGTTTTTCTCCAGAACATTTTGGCCGTGTCGTAATCAAAGAAGCTCTGAAAAAACGTCAGCTCGAGAAGGGCGTACGTCAGCTCGTTGATGAAGGTACGATTCAGTATTTTTACGATCCGCTTGTGGGCCATCAAGATCCTATTTTGGGTGTGGTTGGAGTTCTTCAGTTTGATGTGCTGATGTATCGCTTAAAGGATGAGTATGGTTTAGAAGCACGGCTCGAAATGCTTCCTTTTAAACTCGCGCGTTGGCCTTTTGAACCTGACGGCGCGCCATTAAAGACGCCTCTTAAAGGTTCACGCACTAAAACTTACTTTGATATCAATGATAAGGCCGTGATTCTGCTCGAAAAAGAGTGGGATATGCGCTGGATTCAAGAAGACAATCCTGACATTGTCTTTAAATCGACTATTTCCGACTAGGCGACTCGACGAGCGGTGTCATTCGGCGAACGGTTTGAAGGGCCCGTGCTCGGGGACTTTTTTTGAGCTGAGAGTCGAACTTGTTTTTGCATTGACCCTTATCACAGGTACTGAGAGTTTAGACACGTTCTTATTTATAGGAGGATTTATGGCAGGGGTAAATAAGGTTATTGTTGTTGGTAATTTGGGAGCAGATCCTGAATTGAAATACACAGCGAATGGCCAAGCAGTGGCGCGTTTTAATATCGCCACCAGCGAAAGTTGGACGGATAAAAATGGTCAAAAACAAGAGCGAACCGAATGGCATCGCATTGTTGCTTGGGGAAAATTAGGCGAAATTTGCGGCAAACATCTCGCAAAAGGCCGACAAGCTTATGTGGAAGGTCGCTTGCAAACTCGTCAATGGGAAGACAAAGACGGACAAAAGCGTTACACGACCGAAGTGATTGCAGGGACAGTTCAATTCTTGGGATCTCGTGAAGGCGGCGCAAGCCGTGGCGGTCCTTCGAACGAATACGGTGAAGAATCGCAAATGAGCCCAGGCATGGGTGCGGAACCTTCTTTCGACGCGAACGAAGAAATTCCGTTCTAAACTAAATATAATAGAGATGAAATGCAAAGCCGCGCTTTTAGAAGTAGCGGCTTTTTTTATTCCTAAAAAAGTCACTTTCTTCAGTTATTTCCCAAAAAACAGTTAGCAGTAAGAGATGCAAAATCAAAATTCTCTGGCTACCTGGAAAACCCAGTTGGCACGCTATCAAGCCTCCCACACCGGTCGAAGTACATGGCAAGTGATCAACACTTTGGTTCCTTACTGCACACTTTGGTATTTGATCCACTGGAGTTTGGGTGTTTCTTACTGGCTCGCTTTTTTCCTGATGGTTTTAGCAGCCGGCTTTTTAGTTCGTACTTTTATTATTTTTCATGACTGCGGACATGGATCGTTTTTTAAATCTAAAAAAGCCAACGATATTGTAGGCACTATTTTAGGATTATTAGTGTTTACGCCTTATCTGCACTGGAGTCGGGAACATGCTCTTCATCACGCCACCACCGGCAATTTAGATAAACGTGGTCGTGGAGATCTTTGGACTCTTACGATTCAAGAATATTTAGAAAGTCCTCGTTGGCAACAAATTGCTTACCGATTAGCTCGTAATCCCATCATCTTGTTTATTGTTGCACCGGCATTTTTAATGGTGGTGAAGGAGCGGGTGCCCGTACCTCAAGCTCAAAGACGTGAACGTTATTCTGTCCATCTTACAAACTTAGCTTTGGTAGGAATGGTTGTGGGCTTTAGTTTCGTCTTTGGTTTTAAACATTATATTTTGATTCAGTTAGTGGTGATTGGGATTGCAGGAACCGCAGGAGTTTGGCTGTTTTACATTCAACATCAGTTTGATGGTGTGACCTGGGAAAGAGGCAGCAACTGGGATTATACGGATGCGGCTCTTCAGGGAAGTTCCTTTTATAAACTTCCTAAAATCTTACAGTGGTTCACAGGGAATATCGGTTTTCACCACATTCATCATTTAAATTCGAAAATTCCAAATTACCGTCTGGAGAAATGTCATCAATCGGTAGCCATTTTTCAAACTGTGAAGCCCGTCACTTTTTTTGCAAGCTTTCACGCCCTCACTTTGCGGCTCTGGGATGAACAAAACCAACAGATGATCAGCTTTCGCCAGTTGCGCAAAATCCAAAACACGCGTAGATAACCCCAAAAGGTGCGCCGCTCCTTTTAGAGGATAGTGATGCGAGGGGGGACGTTGAAGTTTGAGCCGGTGAGTCTGAGGGCGTATTGTGTGTTTGCAGCGTTGGAAGATTTTTTGTAGTCGCTTAAGAAGCTTAAAAATAGACTCGCTTTTTGTTCAAAAGACGTCACGGTCGTTAAGCGTACTTCGATGTCATAACTTCCCGGTATAAGTTGTGTGCGCCCGGCGAGAGTTGCAACTCGTACATCTACGCGGCCCTTCACTTGCGCCACCAACTCATCATTCCCTTGCCCTGCCGTGAATCTTTCGATTTGAAGTCGTCCATCTTTTAAAACTCCTTCAAAAGTCACATTTTTCAACGTAATGCTCGGAAGGGCAAGAGGACCGAGTGGAGTGGGTACCACTTCTGTAGGGAGAACAAATTGGTTTACTTGAAGCTCAATGCGGCCGCTAGGCTGTTCAACCATTTGAGGGTCAATGTCGGTATATCCTGAAATCTTCACTTTCCCTTGTAGACCAAGAGGAATGGGAGAAAGTTTGATGAGCTGATTCAAATCTAAATTATTTCCATCAATACTAATATTTTGACTTGTTGTTTTGTTGTTAAGCTTGGCCTGCTTCAAGCCCATATCGATGTCGCCACCCATGAGACCAACCGCATGAATATTCATCCCCGGTTTAAATGCAAGAAGACTTGCGATAGAAGGATACACCGAGAGCGAACGTGCCTGAAGCGGAGGAAAGAGCGGGGTCTCTACGTGAACTTCGTTAAGCTTAATACCAAAGCCAGGAAACAGAGAAAGACTTGGCTCGCGAAATTGAACAAAAATTTGGTTATTCGTCATTTTGGAAACTTGAGAGGAAACAAAGTCTCCCACGTCTTGAAAAGGGAAGAGAATAACGAGGCTAAACACAAGACTGGCAACGAAAAAAATGACTTTAAATTTATGAAAACGAAAAGTGTGAATGAGAGACTGTATTAAGCCTTTCATTAAGCACCCTTCTTCTTTGGTGCTGGCGCTTTTGTAGGAGCTTCGGGCTCGACAGAAGACGTAGGCGTATCAATCGTAAATCCCACCAAACGATAAATCACATCGTAATAGTGACTATCACTCGTATTCGCTTTCATATCCATTGCTGTGAGGTGGACGTTGCGATTGAGTTGGCTCAGTTTTGTACCGATATCGACCACTTGTTTTAAGTTCAGTTTTACGAGCGTGACTTCGACTCCTTGCTCAATAACAGAGGCTGGAACCAGAGAAGTTTTAGGATCGTGTTCGGGCATTAATTCCATATTTCCCTGGATCTGTTCACTTGCGAGACCTGCTTGTGAAAGCGTTTCTTGTACAAGTCCCTGTAAAAGGGATGGAGTAGGGGGGTCATTCACCTCAGGAGCGCTTGCAAGTTCTCTTTGTACGCGAAGTAGATCCCTTACGGTTTGAATATTTCCTTCAAAGGCCGCAATGTTTTCTTGGCTCGTAGTAAAGCTTGCAAAAGGAATTGCTAAAATAAAGAGGACAAAAATTATACCCGCAACGAAAAGGGCAATTTTTTGATTGAGCGGAGAAAGTTCGTAGAAACGCTCTTCCCCTTTTTGATAAAGAGAGCTTTCATGAATTTTTGTCCAATAAGTTTTGAGCTGTTCAAACAGTTGATCTTTCAGTTGTGTCAGATTCATTGCACACCTCGACGAGCCACTTTCACACTATAAGCAAATGCAATTCGGCCACCTTGTGCAGGCCGCGATGGTTTAAGCTCCGTCACTTGACGGTTTACGGCAAGAGATTGAAGAGCTTGCTTTAAGTTTGTAAGAGAATCTTGACGAGTTACTTGACCTTCAAGAGTGAGGACATTATTGAGAAGATAGAATCGGTTCACGTCTAAAGTGATTTGCTCTTTTTGTGGCACTAATTGTGAAAGACGATCCATGATGCTCAAAGCAGAGTTAATGTCTTGAAGCTCAGAAAGGATTTTCCTTTTCTTCACTTCTTGCTCTTTTTCCTTAATGTAACGACGAACTTGTGTCACGCCCGTTTGGCCCCTCTTAAGCCCTAATTCTTGAGCTTTGCCTCTTAAAAGAGTTCCTGAAGTTTCCGCAATTCCTGCTGCAAATGGATCTCTCAAAAATGCATAGAGATAAAAACATCCGACGGCAATAGCTGCCAGTTTAACGGCGTAATGCCATTTTTCCCATAAAATGCGAAAGGTGCTGTTCTCTTTGCTGAGTTCATCTTTACGAAAGTTGACGGCAGGATTTGCGGGACGTTTCGTGCCTTCAATTGCAAGGCCGAGAGCCAGTGAACAACGAGTGCCAACGGGTTCTGGAATATCAGAACGTTGGAACGACTCGAGCGGGTGGAGTATGTTGCAAGGAATTTCAATTTTTTGAGTTAAAAAAGGACAAAGATTTACGAGTTGGCTCACTCCGCCGGTAATATTGCAATGAGAGAGACGAATTTTAAAATCCCCTTGAATCTCAATGACGGCGCGGTGAAGATCTTCTTCAAATTCTTTAAAGGAAGAAGTAATCGTATTTGAAAAAGTGATTTGATCAGCTGTAGCGCCACTTTCATTTGTGAGAATAAACCCTTTTTCAACAAGTCCTTTTAAGGCATCGCCGTAAGGTATTCCGTATTGCTTCATGATGGACTTAATAATTGTGACACCACCAAAATAAAAAGTACGTGTGGCGATGAGGCCACCCATATGAAAAGCACATAAAATTGTGCGCTCATGACCAATATGAAGAAGTAGATTCGCTGACTCAGGATGAAACGCGATTTCGCTAGAGGTTTGCTCCGATACAAAAGCCTTATCATCCATCTTCTGAGGAGTTGCTGACCAGTCTTCTTGGAGAGCGGAGAGAGCGGCCGCTTCGCAACTGATCACATCCGGATCAATGGAACCGTCGTGAAAATTGTTGATGATATTAATAATGTTTTCTTTAGGACAAATAAGAGCAAGAACTTCGGTGGAATTTGCATGGTAATGCAAAACTTTTGCTTCAAAAACAGCTTGGTCAGAATTAAGAGGAATATCATCTTCTAATTCAAAAGGTAAACTTTGAAGAATTTTATTACGCTCTCGGAAAGGGAAAATTTTGTGTCGAATGCTAACATGCTGTTGGGCAACCGCGACGGTGATTTTTGTTTTTGTAGGATCAGTTTGGCTTGCAATATCGCGAAGAATTTCAAGAATCGCGACACTCCTGTCTTGAGCAGGATCAGAGTTTAAAGGCATTTCAAAGCAGTCGACAAGGCGAACAGATTTCGCAGAGACCTCGAGGCTCACAACTTTTACTCCGTAGGTCCCTATATCAATGCCAATACTTTTCATGAATTTTTACTTTTCCATCCAATAAACGATAGGAGGCCTTCCTTTTTGAGAAGCTGACTGACCTTCTTGAGCACTAGAGCCTCCATCACCTGCGGTACCGCTACCCGTGTTAGTGTCTCCTGTTGCTTGTCCTGCGGCCTGTCCGGTCGCTTGTCCCGTAGTTTCACCGGCAGCTGTACCCGCCTTTTTTTCTTTTGTTAAAACCGAAGACAACCTCTCTTTTACTTTATCAAAGTCGTAGACAATGGCAACGATCTCACTAGACGTTCGGCCATAGTTTCCCGTACTTGTGATTCGAAAGTTAAATTCGGAGTCGAAGATGAGCGGAATGTTCTGTTCCTCAATGGGTTTTGTATCGATCCCTCGAGAAGCGAGGAAATCATAAAATTGTTTTTCGCTTTGAAACGGACCGTCTTCACCGCTTCTTCGATCAATGATTTCTTGTGCAAGTTCGGCAGAGATTGTGGGAGCTAAGCTTTGAAGAACGCTACTCTCTGCATGATTGACCTGAAGTCCCTTCACTCCATAGATGGTCACAGCGGGGGCAAGGAACTCAAAGATCTCGTCTGTGATGCCAGAGACGATATGAAGCTCGTCTAAAGTCTTGAAAGGTTGATTGGGTGGAAGTTTGGAATCTTCTATTTTTGAATAATAGCTACCCTCATCTCCAGAATTCAAACTCACGTTGTCGGCATCCATCCAATCGATGAGGTTATTCACTAGAGTTTGCGCGTTGAGATCTCTGTTGTTTTTGGCCCATTCATCATCAGCCTGCAGACGATTTTCAATAAGTTGTATTAAAGTTTTTTTTGTATAGGCCGCAAGTCCCTTAGAAGGACTGACAAGATCCGTCAGATCAATTTTTGAACTTTCAGATTGAATGGTGGCAAGATACTTGGCTTCCATCAGACTTTCTTTCGTCACCGTCTCCATCTGATCTTTGTCTACGGCGTGACCTTCTTCGGGAATCATGGGGGGCCACATGAATGGTGTGTTCCAGATCTGATCGAGAACTTGTCGATTATTACCCAATTGTTTCCCGTACTGTTTTTGTACTTTTTGATAGATATGAAGTCGTAAGAGACTGATCTCAACTCCAGCTTTCGCGGCATAACGAGATTTTAATCTTTGAATTTCTTGAGAAGAAATCAAATATTCGCTAGCCGTATCGTAACTTAATTCCACTGCAATAAATGCGATCAAGGCAACGGAAGTGATGGCGAGAAAAAGCGCAACACCTCTTTGATTTTTTAAGACTCTAAAAGGCGAAACCCATTTCATGAGCCACCTCTATCAGGAGGTGGTGGTGCTCCGGTCGCGCCGGCTCCTCCAGTTGTGGCTCCTGCCAGAGGATCGACTTCTTCCTTAGGTTTGTTATTTGGAAAGTGAATGGGAATAATGGCGGAGAGTGTAGATTCTTTCCCCTGATCTTCTGCGGTCAGAGTGAGTTCTACTGCAAGAGGAAATTTATCTGTCGCCGCCTCGTCCATACCTTGAGTGGATTTCCAAGTAGATACCCAATCGAGCTTGTCTTCACCAAAGTATTTTAATTTAAAAGTTTTCACGTTTTCGAGAAGCACGGTGCTAGCGCCTCCTTTGTCGACCTCTTTGTCGATGTAAGGAGAGGAGCGTCGCCAGAGGCACATGGCTTCTTTGTCGGAATTTCGCGGTTTGCAGACCTCTAAATAATAACCGACTTCAGATTGTTCGCTTTCGGGAGAATCTTGCATGAGCCGAATATGACTTAAAGTGGTGAAGTGCATGGATTGATCTGTCCCTAGAAATTGTGTGAGCTGTTCGTACTTTTTAGGCTCAAAATCTAAAGGAACGTTGGGAGTTCCGGTGGCTCCGCCTGGAGTTTTTCCTTGCCCGGAAGGATCATCGGGATCAGTTGGGGGTGCGGGGGGCGCACCTGGATTACCTACGCCTGCACCCGTTGCGGTGTTACCCTTTTGAGATTTCAGTTTCACGGCTTTTTCAATTTCTTCGTTCAGATCACGATAGTGAAAAGCCAAATTGATATCCCGCTCAATCAAACGAACGGCATTTTGAAGTTTTGAGTCACGATCAATTTCCTTTTGTAAACGGGCCTTATCTTTACTGGATTTAATAATGCTTTGAGAAGTCAAAGCGGCGAGGCCCGCGAGAATCGTAATCGCAATGAGTACTTCAAGAAGTGTAAAGCCACCTTGCTTCGTGATCCTCATGGGGTAGGTCCCTCTTTTTTGTACTCCACCATGTAGGTTGCAAGAGAGTGTTCAAGGGTTTTTTGTTCGTTTTTAAAAATGACCGAGACTTTCATTTCCTTTACGGCGTCTTCAATCATCTCGGTGAGTTGTTTCACAATCATGATTTCGACCTCGGTAGCGCCACCAGGACGGGAGGTTAATGCGGACGACATATCGGGGATTTCTAATTTCTTCGACTTCATTGTCCAAGAAATGGATTTGTAGTCGTCGCCAAAGTCGCCATCTTCCTCGTCGGGAATATCAGAGAGTGGGCGGTCTTTATATTTCAATTCGAACTCGGTCATTTTCTTTTGCAGCAAAAAAGACATTGTCGTCAGTTGTCGAGATCGACCTAACGAGCTAAAACTTCCGCTCCAGGAGTTCATAAGCACAATCAAGGCACCTGCCAAAATGATCATAGCGATGAGTGTTTCAACGAGAGTGAAACCTTTTTTTGAAAAAGAAAATGGGGATTTCATTTCTTCCTCAAGTCTTTAATTAAAATTTTTCCGGAGATGATATCGGCTTGACCGGTAAGAGGATTGATCCAGATAGTGTAGTTCAGATTTTCTTTGTCGGTGAGAAAAATACTGGCTTCTTCGACGACTCCCTGCGGAAGAAAATGAATGTAGGCTTTTTCTTGCTCAATCACTTTGTCGCGTGTTGCTAGCTCTACGCCGCCAAAAATAAGAGGGTGAGAAAGTTCTGCAGGTTTTTTCATGAAGGAGGGATCTACTTGAAAGCCGACGCCGTCACTTTCATCGTCCTTACTTGAATCCTTTTTTCTTAATTCCTCTTCAATTTGCTCGTCCGTTTTAAAGGTGACTTTCTGAGAAGAGCTTTCGACCCAATAGGTGTGTTCGTCGGGAGAGGTCATGTCTATGACCAGTCGATAAGTGACTCGATTCAAGCGTGCAAGGTGATGGAGGCGTTTAACAAGAACGGTGATGCTACGGAGCTCGCGGCGCATTTTGGGTCCGCGAGTTTCAAGGCGAGGGATAACCACAGCGGCCATAATTCCTAATATGGCCAGCACCATTAAAACTTCAATGAGGGAGAAACCCTTAGAGCTCTTCCGAGCTGATATCGGCTTCGTTGGATGTACCACCCTCTTGGCCTCCTTTGCCGAGGGATTTCACAACATATGTTGAGCCGTTGGATTCATAGATGAATTCATTGCCCCACGGGTCGCGAAGTTGTGCATCTTTTTTCACATATGGGCCATTCCAGTTGGCACATTGTTCTGGCTTAGTGACGAGAGCTTTTAAACCTACTTCAGACGATGGATAGGTTTGGCAATCCAAGTAATAAGCCTCAAGTTCTTTCATGATGTTGCTCATTTGGATTTTGGCTTGTTTTGTTTGGGAGCTAAAAAACTTTGGCATCACTTGAGTGGCAAGAACAGTCATCAGACCGCCCACGATCACAAGAACGATCATGATTTCCACGAGAGTCATACCTTTTTGATTTTTCCATTGTTTGAACATTTTTTTCATTTCGAATTCCTATAAAGACTATGGGTTTTGCTTGGGTCTCGGCCTTAAGAATATTTTATCAATTCTTAAGACCAAAACCAGTTAAACCTTTTTAATCCTCAAACTCAATTCAGCCAGAGGCGTTTACACGCCCTAGTTTGATTTATTTGAGAAATCTCAAAGGCTTATAGTCACTTATTGTATCGAGATGAGAAGGCTTGTCCAATGATGACGCCAGTTGGCGATAAGGCAGGAGAGAGGGAAGAAAAGATCCCCTCGCAGCCCCATTCTTGGGGCCATCGAAGGAAAAGGTTTAGAGTTTTTTGCAGAAAGATCCATGTCTATCAGACTGATCGGTTTTTTAAGACCGAGGCTTTGTTGAAGAACTTTTTGGAGGCGCTCACGATCGCTATGTCCAGTGAGATAAGAGTCTCCTCATCTCACCATGCCTGAATCAATTTTCAAAATTGAGGTACGGTACATGTTGTTAACACAATCAATAGGGGACACGGAGCTGGCCTGAGCTGATAAGCTCAATGTAACGCCAAGAGATTCCATATGAGCAATACCCAATATCGTTAATACCAAAAAATTTCAGAGGATTAAATCAGAGAAAGGAGCTGGCGTTCGAGCTACCAAATAAAAATACAGTGTCAAAAACGAGTTCCGCAGGAAACTTCCACATGCAATGTGGAAGTTTCCGAGGACTGTCTGAGCTTTTTGACACTGTATTTTTATTTGGTAGCTCGCCGAGAAGTCTTAATATTCCTAACAAAAGGGCATTAAACGTTCGCCATATTGCTCATCTGGAAAATCGGCACCATGATGGCGAATACGATAATCGCAACGACGATACCCATGACTACAATCATGACAGGTTCCATAACGCTTGTGAGGCCTTGCACCTTATTTTTCACTTGGAAGTCATAGGATTCACTGACCTGAGCCAGCATGAACTCAAGTTCACCCGTTTTTTCACCAATGTTGATCATGTGAATCACGATAGGGGGGAACTCGTTTGATTTTTTCATAGGGCCCGCGATCGTTTCCCCTTCTGAAATATTATTGCGAGCGTCAGTAATGGCTTTTGCCAAAACGGCATTTCCCACGACGTTTCGAACAATGTCCATGGCATTCAGCATCGGTACGCCACCGGCGAGAAGAGTGGAGAGTGTGCGGGTAAAACGACTCACGGCGATCATACGCGCCAAACCGCCCACAACGGGAAGTTTTAAAATGATGGTATCCCATTGGGCGCTGCCTTCTTCGGTGGCTTTCCAATTTCGGAATAAAAAGTAGGTCATGACTCCAACGGTTCCAATCACAAACCAATACGCCGTGAGGAAGTCGCTAATGCTAATAATGGCGAGCGTGTACCAAGGTAGTTTCATATCTGCTTGGGCAAAGATGTCAGTGATTTTAGGAACAACGTAAATAAAAAGGACAAAGAGAAGTCCTGTCGTAAAAATGGTCATGATGACCGGATACATCATCGCTGATTTGATTTTTGAGTTGAGTTCGTTCTGGGCTTCTGTGAATTCCGCGAGGCGAAGAAGAATCACATCCAGCGTGCCTGACATTTCTCCCGCTTCACACATTGAGACATAAATTTTTGTGAAAATTTTTGGATATTTCGAAAGGGCTTTATTGAAAGAGGTCCCTTCGTTCACCATATTCTTAATGTCAGAGAGGGCTTCTTTCAAGACCAAGTTATCCACTTGCTCCGCAACCGCAGTTAAACTTTCTACGAGCGGAATATTGGATTTTAAAAGGGTGGCGAGTTGTCTCGTCATAAGGGCTAAGTCTTCAATTTTGACTTTGCTGCCCGTGCCCTTGTTCTGGGTGCGTAAATTTTTAGCTTCCTGACGACCTTTATCTTTTAGGTTGCTAACAAATACGCCATCTTTTTTGAGTTTGGCGCGGGCCGAACGGGCGCTATCCGCATCGAGATTACCCCGCACGCTTTTGCCATTTTTATCCAAACCTTTGTATTCAAAAATTGGCACGGAGTTATTCCTTCAGTATTAAGTATCCACCTGAGTGTTCGCAACAAGTTCTTCAATAGTCGTAATACCCTGGAGAACTTTTTTTACGCCATCGGAACGAATGGGAACCATGCCGCCGGTTTCAATGGCCGCGCGCTTAATGCTATTTCCATCTTTTCTTTGAAGAATGAGTTGGCGAACTTCTTCGGAAATACTCATAAGCTCCGAAACGACAGATCGTCCGATATAACCTTTTTGATTACATTGGTTACAGCCCATCGCTTTACAAATTTGCCCTTGTTGAGCCTGTTCCCGAGTGATTCCTAGAGTTCCTAGTTCCACATCTGTCGCTTCGTAAGCGACTTTGCAATGAGGACAGAGAACGCGCACAAGTCGTTGTGCCATCACACCTAAAAGAGAACTTGCGATCAAGAACGGTTCGCAACCCATATCAAGAAGACGGGGAACGACACCGGCAGAATCGTTGGTGTGAAGAGTCGAGAGAACTAAGTGACCCGTGAGGGATGCGTTGATCGCGATCTCGGCCGTTTCGTAGTCACGAATCTCCCCGATCATAATCACATCGGGATCTTGACGAAGAATGGCGCGTAAGCCATTTGCAAAGGTGAGACCGATTTTAGGATTCACTTGCGTTTGTCCCACCCCATGAAGTCGTTGCTCCACCGGATCTTCTACGGTCACGATATTGAGATCGGTACTATTGATCTTTGTGAGACACGCATAGAGAGTCGTGGATTTACCGCTACCGGTAGGTCCGGTGACAAGAATAATTCCGTGAGTTTTAAGGAGGAGTTGATCAATATGGGTCATCAAGTCTTCGCCAAAGCCTAATTGATCTAAAGACAGAATCACGTTCGATCTATCCTGAAGACGCATCACGAGTCTCTCGCCGTGAGAAGTGGGGAGGGAGCTTAAACGAATGTCGATGTCTTTACCTGCAAGTTTTAAAGGTATGCGTCCATCCTGAGGAAGACGTTTCTCGGCGATATTGAGATTCGCCATAACTTTAATTCTGGAAGTGATTGCGTTTTGAAGTTTTTTGGGTGGTTTAAAAATATCATATAAAACACCGTCAATACGAAACCGCACAACCATGTCTCGTTCGTAAGGTTCAATATGAATATCGGAAGCTTTTTCTTTTACCGCGCGAAAGAGAAGTGTGTTCACGAGCTTAATCACGGGCGCATCGTCATCACCAGATTCTAAAAGATCGATGATCGGCTCATCGAGGTCGTATTCTTCTTGTTCGATTTCATCAAGGCCCTCAAGGGCCGCGGTGCTTTTTTCGTAAACGCGGTTGATAGCGTCCTGAAGACGAGCGCTAGTGGTGAGGAGAGGTTTTGTGCGTTTATTAAAAAGTACCTGCATGTCATTGAGGATTTTCGAGTTCAATGGATTAGAAACTAAAATTGTAATTACATCCGGATCATCTTTGTAAGGAAGAACTTCATGAGTCTTCGCATAGTTAATTGGAATTTTACGAATCAAATCGACAGAGATATCGTTCACGGGAATGTCTTTAATAAATTGAAGATGCATCTCTTGGCAAAGAGCGGCCAAGAGCTCCTCTGCGGTATTGAGATGCGTTTGATTTAGCATCTCCCCGATCGTAGGGCCCTTATCTGAATTGGACTTCAGCAAAAATTTTAACTGGTCGGGAGTTAAGCTTGTATTTTTAAGCAGGACTCCCGAAACATGTTCAATGGCCATACTTTAAAATCTCACTCTGTGGCAGTCTCTTCAAGAGGAATATCTTCCTCATTTTCTGTTGACTCTTTTGCTGGAGGAGCTGGTGGCTGTTTAGCCGCTTGACTCAACGCCAAGTCGGCTTTGCGTTGAATTTTCTCAGCGTCGGCACCAAATGGATCACGACCACCCATATTGTTACGGATGTATTCTACACGATCCGCCATTTTTCGGCTGAGTACTCTATCTGCATCGGTTTTTGTTCGTAGAACGTAAGGAGTCAGGAACACAAGTAGATTCACTTTCTCTTTTTTGGTCGTTTTACCTTTAAAGAGCCAACCTAAAATGGGAATATCACCTAAAAGAGGAACCTTCGTGATGTTTTCGGTTTCCACATCTTTCATGAGACCACCCAGAACTGCCGTGTCTCCGTTTCTTACAACGATTTGGGACTTTAAATTTCTCTTTGTTGTTGTGAGGGCCACCTTTGAAAGTTCGCCAGCGGCGACTTGGTTCCCGATCTGTTTCACGAGTTGGTCAAACTCTAAGCGAATCGTGTCATCCGTTCTACTCAAATGAGGTTTGATCGTGAGTTTAATGGTCACGTCTTCACGGGTGGCCGTGGTGCTTGCAGACGTTGCACTTGTATTGTTACTGAGAGTGACCGGAACAGTGTCGCCCACTTCAATCGTTGCTTCTTCGTTGTCCATCGCAAGTACCTGTGGAGTGGAGAGGATGTTCACTGTACCTACAGACTTCAAAAAGTTAATGAAGCCAAGAGTGGAGGTGACCTTCACCGTTTTATCTCCTAGGGCCATATCGAAAGTTTCCCCACTTCCGAATCCTAAAATAGCGCCCGACGCTCCTGGATTTAAAAGACTTGTTAAGTTGCCGCTGGAAAATCCGGTACGAGCGACCCCTTTAGATGCGGGATCAAACTTAAAGTAATTCACTCCATAGTCTTGGCCATTGCTGGCTGACATTTCCATGATGACGGCTTCGACGTAGACCTGATCACGAGGAATATCGATTTTTCCCATGAGATTCATGAGCACTTGATAATCTTGGCGGCTCGCTGTGATGATCAAACTATTTGTCTCTTTGCTGTGAGTGATTTTCACCTCGCCACCAAAGATTGGCTGAGTTTGCTCGGAAGGAAGAATAGGGGGGGCTCCGGGAGCACCAGGGGTTGTCGTTGCCGTTTGCTGTTTTTTCGCATCGGTTGCGAGGCCGTTAAGGGTTGTCGCAATTTTTTCGGCATCTCCGTGTTTTACGTAATAAACATAAACGCCACCGGCTTCGTCGGGTCTAACGCGACGATCGAGTTTGGTAACGAGTTCACGAATTTTTTCAATCCCTGCACGATTCCCCACCACGATGATGGAGTTGGTACGATCATCAGGAATCACGAGAGAAAACGCATCTGAAGCACCGGATTTCTGCGTTTGTCCAAAACGGGGAATACCCGAAGTAAAACCACCACTGCCTTGATTCTTTTTGCTAGCACCTTTATTGATAATTTGATCCATCAATTCAGCGATGTCTTTGGCTTTCGCGTGTTTGATAGTGATGAGTTCAAGTTGTTCTTCAAAACCTTTGACGTCGAGTTCTTTAAGAATTCCGGTGATGCGTTCTACGTTGGAACCGAAGTCAGAAAGAATCAAAGAGTTGGTCGGTTCGTAGACGCTAATATCGCCAAACTTACTCGAGAGGTTACGAAGTTTCGTGTTCACGTCGGCGGCGCTAATGTGTTTTAAGTGCACGATCCGCGTGATCATCTGATCGGTATCGGGAGAGTATGCGCCGGAGTAAGTTTCAATGCTATCTTTTTGAGCATCACGGGCAGGCTTTACCTTCATGAATTTTCCGCTTGGAACAACGCTAAATCCGTTGATCGCAAGTGCCGAAAGAAAAGCTTTATAAGCTTCGGCGACGGTGATTTTGCTGGGAGCAATGATCGTGATTTTTCCGCGAACGCCTGGATCAACAATGAAATTCTTCCCGGTGAGTTCGCTCATCGCTTTGATCACATCGGTGATCTCGGCGTTCGGGTAGTCAAAACTATCGATCAAGTCAGGATAATTCTCGTTCGTGATCTCATCACTGCTAGCTTCGCTGATAGGTCGGCGTTTACGAGGAGACCCCGCACGACTTGGTCCACTGCTATCGTTAGAAGAAGGGGGATTGAAAGTGCTTGGTGGATCCTGAGGAGGAGGATTGTCCATAGTTCCTGGAGGAGGGGGTTCGCTAGGAATAAAAGTTCCAGGAGGAGGGGCATCGAAGTCATCTTCGTTCAGAAAATCTTCGGGAGGAATGGGCTGAGCCGAAAGCTCATGGGTTGGCATCGCAAGACAAAATAGAAAGAGTCCTACGAGCCATAACCGATGTGGTTGCATGTTATTCATTGGGTTAAGTCCTTCCATGGATCCTCCTCATCCTCACTACTACTGGATCGAGTAGTTGAGGTTTTCAAATCGACCATTTCGTTCAACCCCAATTGAGATCGAACCCGCGGTTTTCAGCTCATTGTAGAGCTCAAGCGCGCGTGCTGGTGAATCGACTTTCTGTCCGTTAACTTCTGTTAAAATGTCGTTTTTATTTAAACCGATTTGTTCAAAAATACTTCCTGGCTGGATATCGAGAATAATAAATCCCGTGGCCTTCGAACTTCCTGGGGGAGTGTAGGGGACGGCTCTGGCTTGCTGAAGATGCTCAGGAAGATTCGTGATGAGCTTATCAATGAGAGATTTTTTGATGACGAAGTTATTTCCTCTTTGATCAATCTCGGTGCTCACCGCCCCAGGCTTCTTTTTTGTTTCGAAAACAATCGTGGAGTCGTCTTTGATTTCGATGTATTCGATGCGGTTGTTATTGCTGTTGCGAAAAATGGCTCGCTTACGATCCACTTTTAAAAGTTTTGCAAGTCCTTCCATGTCGTCATTGGGAATGAAGGGCAGAATTTTGTTGGAATTTTTAATTTCTACAGTGGCGATAGACCTTGCGGGGTTTACGTGAACGATGGTGCCTACAAGAATGATAGGAAGTTGGGACAGTACTGGCACATTCTCATCAGAAGAAGAGGACCCGTCGCCACCGATGGGTGGAGGAACTAAACCGTCTGCATTGAAAATATTACGAGCTAAAATTTTATCGTAACTTGTCTGTGCCAGTGGACGTGGTGGAGGGGCCGGGCGTGCGGGAGGAGCACTCTTTGGCATCATCAAATCGCGATGACGAACAATCAAAAGATCAGCGGTAAGAAATGCGATAAAAAATAAAAGTCCGTAAATATAATATTTTTCACCACGCGGGCGTTCGCCAACCTGCGTTTGGCGCAGGCCATGAGATTCCTCACCAGACTTATTTTTTGTATTTATGGGTGTCGCCAAATCAGTGGCCTCCGAAGAAAATTTTAGCAAATCTGACGACTTAGGTCATAGTAAAAGGACGCTCATACCCTCTCTCCTAGACTTTTGAGGGGCGAGAGTTCCCTCTAGCCAAAATTCCATTTTCGATGTAACATAATTGCTCATGAACTCAGAGATCAAAACTTTCATTAACGGAATGGAAAAAGCCGGTCGTCTGGCAGCCGAAGCTCTACAAAAATTAGGGCAAATGGTGAAGTCTGGAGTCACAACTGATGAGCTTGATAAAGCCGGTTACGATTTTCTCATGTCTCGCGGAGCGAAGCCTGCGCCCTTGAATTATCATGGTTTTCCTAAATCGATTTGCACTTCAGTGAACGAAGTGATCTGTCACGGGGTTCCATCCTCTCAAAAACTCAAGGAGGGCGACATCATCAATATCGATGTGACTTCGCTCTTGGACGGTTATCACGGAGATACCTCAGCAACTTTTTTCGTAGGTAAAGTTTCAGAAGCCGCTCAAAGAATCACTTTAGCTGCTCAAGAGGCGATGTTTAAAGGGATTGAGGCAATCGAACCGGGTGCTACGACTGGGGATATTGGTTTTGCTATTAACAAACATGCGACAAAAAAGGGATTTTACGTAGTCCGCGATATTGGCGGTCACGGGATCGGAAAGATCTTCCACGACGAACCTTTTGTTCCTTCTTACGGAAAAAAGGGAAAAGGGGAGCCGCTGAAGCTTTGGCGATGTATCACGGTAGAGCCCATGATCAACGAAACGAACGCTCCGATGATTGAGCACGATATTCCAAATTCCAGTCACAAATGGTACGCCACCGCCGACAAATGTCTCTCCGCCCAGTTCGAACACACGGTGCTTATTACAGATAGTGGCTACCAAATCATGACTCAGCTATAGTGTTTGGTGATCCCCTGCAATGCATAGGTTTAAAGATGTTAAAATTTAATTCCAGTCCTTTTTGTTGAGGCTTTGGCTCCGATCACAATTTGATCATGTGACGTTCTTGACTTGTTCTTCCGAGCTGCCTATTCTCGCCCTTCCAACCCATTATTTCGATGATTCATCGACAGGAGATAGACTGTGTCTGTACGTACAATGACTAAAAATGCTGCGCAGAATAAACATCAAAAAGCAGCTCAAAAAATGGCGAATGAAAAAGTTTTGAATGAAGGAAAAAACATGAAATCAAAAGCAGTTGCGAAGTCTGCTGGAAAAGCGACGTCGAAAAAAACAAATCTTGCTCAAGTCGATTACAAAGTTTGTCGTGAGGCTATGGAAGATCCTGCAAAATTTGAAGAGCTAGCTCGTTGGGGTCGTAAAGAAATCGAAATTGCCGAAACGGAAATGCCAGGTTTGATGGCACTTCGTGCGGAGTTTGGAAAATCTCAGCCACTCAAAGGTGCGCGCATTGCCGGCTGCCTTCATATGACGATCCAAACAGCAGTACTTATCGAAACTCTTACAGCTTTAGGTGCAGAGATTCGTTGGTCTTCTTGCAATATCTTCTCAACGCAAGATCATGCTGCGGTGGCGATCGCGGCGGCAGGGATTCCGGTATTTGCTTGGAAAGGCGAAACTGTTGACGAAGCGAACTGGTGTATTGAGCAAACAATCACTGGTTGGGGGCCTGAAGGCTACAACATGATTCTTGATGATGGTGGAGACCTCACCAACATGATGCACGAACCTCGTTTCGCAAAAGAAATGAAAAACATCTTCGGAATTTCTGAAGAAACAACAACAGGCGTTCACAATCTTGAAAAACTACGTGAGCAAGGCAAACTCAAATGCCCAGCGATCAACGTGAATGATTCTGTGACAAAATCAAAATTCGATAATCTCTACGGTTGCCGTGAATCCCTTGCAGACGGTATCAAGCGTGCGACAGATGTGATGCTCGCAGGAAAAGTCGTTATCGTCGCGGGTTACGGAGATGTGGGCAAAGGCTGTGCGGATTCTCTTCGTTCTTATGGTTCGCGCGTTCTTGTGACCGAAATCGATCCTATTTGTGCTCTTCAAGCGGCAATGGAAGGTTTTGAAGTAACGACTATGGAAAAAGCGATTCCTCAAGCCGACATCGTTGTGACTGCAACAGGCTGCTGCGACGTCATCACAGATAAACACTTCTCCGCGATGAAAGACGGTACGATCGTTTGTAACATCGGTCACTTCGATATCGAAATCGATATGGCCTGGCTCAATAAAAATTCGAAAAAAGACGTCGTGAAGCCTCAAGTCGATATTCACACAATGAAAAACGGCAAAAAAGTGATCGTGCTTGCTGAAGGCCGTCTCGTGAATCTTGGTTGCGGAACAGGTCACCCCTCATTCGTAATGAGCAACTCGTTCACAAACCAGGTACTTGCTCAAATCGAACTCTTCACAAACCGTAAGAAGTACGCTGAGAAAAAAGTGTACCGCTTGCCAAAAGAACTCGATGAAAAAGTAGCCGCTCTTCACCTTGGGAAAATCGGCGTAGAACTCACAAAGCTCTCGTCGAAACAGTCCAACTACTTGGGAATGTCACCAAAAGGTCCCTTCAAGCCAGAGCACTACCGCTACTAAAAAGGTGCCAGGTTCCTTTTCCGGGTCACAGCGCGTAAAAAGCCGCTTCAAAAGAGCGGCTTTTTCTTTTTAAATAACCTACTTCGATTTTTTGTTTCAAAAGTAAATTTACCGATAGCAGGAGGGTAATAGGGACGGAGTCCGCGTCCCCTCCGATTTTAGGTTTACTTGTGCGTAGGTGTCCATTAATCCACATCTCACCTAGGCTCTAATTTCGCAAAGCTTTGCATTCCTATGAGAATTCCTCGATCCATTCAATTGTTCCCTTCAGAAGGACTTGTTCATCAATTTTGGCGCTGCCATAATAAAGAGCATTATTTAAATTCCTCTGAAATGAAATCCCTCTACCTTCAAAGTTTAAAAGACGCGCTTAAAACCCATAATAAAGAAAACTCTCTCCATATCCATGCCTACATCTGCATGGATAATCACTTTCTCAATCTCATGAATTATCTCAAAGAAAGCTCAAAGCTTTCTTCTTTTCTAAGACAAGCCCACGCTTTGTTTGGTTTGAGATACAATAGAATTCATAAAAGATCTGGCAAAGTAGCAGAAGGTAGACCAAAGACTTCGTTAATTGAAAATACGGATCACCAGATGAGAGTGCATTTTTATATAGAAGCTAATCCCTTAAGAGCTGGGAAGTACACCGAAAGGCAATTAAGAGCTTATAAATACTCAAGCTACAGATTCTATGCTTATGGCATAAAGGATGAATTTACGGAAATTTTAACGATTCCTCAATGGTATATAGCTTTAGGAAGCACGCCCCGGGAAAGGCAAGCCAAATACCGAAATCTTTTTCAACAATATTTAAAAGATACGAACTTCACCAATTTCTTTGCTTCATTTATTGGCTCACCCATTTGGATCTTAAAGATTCAGCAGGCTGTTGCAGATATGGTAAAAAGAAAAGAAACCACACTTACTTCTTCAGCTTGAAGAGAAAAATAAAAATTTATTTTAGATAAAAACGATTTTTCATCAAATCAGGGGCCGACGTACGACTGAAATTCGAAAAATGTCTCTCAATTACCTACGGCACCGGGCACCATTATTTAAAAAGAGAAAAACTAAGCCTACTCACAGATTTCTTGAAGATGAACTGTTTAAAGAAATCGGTAAACCAATAAACTTAGGAAGCTTGAGCCTGAAATGCACCTGACTTCAATGGGATAAGCTCCGTCCCTATTTGAATGGTCCCTATTTGAATGCTGCTTATCCACCTCATGGTCTTGAAACAAAAAATTCGAAGTAAGTTATTTAAAAACGGCCTGACAGCCTTCGCTGTCTTTAGGAATCATGTCCGCCATTCTGGCGAAAGGATTGCTGAGAGTCGTATCGTAGGCGCGTTTCACTGATTGATCGTTACAGTCTAATTGATCAATTGAATTCATACAGACATCAGCCGCTTCAAAGTTAACGCTCATTTTCTTGGCGAGTTCGGCATCTACTAGAGCTTGATAATTCGCATACTTTCCTTGAGGGACTCCGAGTTCGTTGTCGATGTTGCGAAGTTCGAGCGCGCGCTCCAAGCATGTTCGGGTGTCAGTAGTGATGTTGCAGGAGTTGAGGCGACTACAAAGGGAGGCGAGGATTCGACCGCTGGCTGTGTTCGCCATTTGAGCGGTGGGGTCTTTTCCTGATTGGGTCGTCGGACCGACTTGGAGGCAGGCGGTGAATAGGAAGGTTGAAAATAGCAAAAATCCGTTTTTGTATTTCATGAGGCCTCGCTTAAGTGTGTTGAGGTTTGATAAATCCTACGTAATGTTTGAGTTCGTTGATGCTTTCTTTGATGTCGTCGAGGGCGCGGTGAGTTCCTTTTTTATCGTATTGGATATGGAACTTGTTTTTCATCATGATCTTCCAGCTTGTGACATCGAGCATGCGGTAATGCAAACGATGGGCAAGATTTTTCCAGTATTTATTGATAAAGATGCGATCTTGGAAAATGGAATTTCCTGCAATGACCGCTGGTTCTGATGGAAAATTTTTTTGAATAAGGTCGATCAATTCTTGTTCTACAAGTTGGGAAGTTTTGCCACTCGGGATTTTAGCGATAAGGCCAGATTCGGAATGATGTTTTTTGTTCCAATCATCCATGTTGTCTATGTACTTTTGATCTTGCTGAACGACGGCATGATATTGAGTTAAAAGATTAAAATGAAGGTCGGTGACAATTGCGGCCACTTCGATGATGACCTCTTTCTCAATGTCGAGGCCGGTCATTTCTAAATCAATCCACAAAAGTTTTTCCATATCTTTATCCTATTTTAATATCGTACATCATCTCAATAAATACTAAAGGAAAATGATTAGTACGCCTTCGTTAACTTGCCCTTTTGCGTTTTTCTCATGGTTCCAGTGAAAGCCACCTAATTTGAGATAACGAAGGGTTTCTGCTTGAACGATTCCACGTCCTTTGCCAGTCATGATGCGCACTTTTTTAAGATCTGATTCTTGAGCACGTACTAAAAAACGATCCACAAGATCAAAGACCTCTTCTTTTGTTTTACCGTGCAAATCTAATAAATCCTTTGCCATAGATTTATCTTAGTTTTTAAATTGATCATCTTCAAAGCTTAGTTTTAAACTCTTTGTGCTACTAGCATGAGGTGTCTATGGCCCAATTTAAATCTTTTCGTCATGAAATCTGGTTTGAGACCCAAAATCGGGTGGAATTCATCAATATTACAGAAGAGGTCGAAGCCGCGATTCGTAAAAGCGGTATTCAAGAAGGTCTTTGCCTCGTCAACGCTATGCATATCTCAGCCTCTGTTTTTATTAACGATGATGAAAAAGGTTTGCATCATGATTTTAAAAAGTGGCTTGAGAAATTGGTTCCTTACGCGCCCACGGACCAATATAGGCATAATGATACAGGCGAGGACAATGCCGATGCTCATATTCGTAGGCAGGTGATGGGGCGGGAAGTGGTCTGCGCTGTGACGAGCGGAAAACTAGATTTTGGAACTTGGGAGCAAATTTTTTATGGAGAATTCGATGGGAAAAGAAAAAAACGTGTTCTTATTAAAATTATTGGTGAATAAACAAATGCGTTTTTTCTGTGCGCTCCTTTTTTTATTTGCAAACCCGTCTTCTGTTGAAGCAAAAAACGTCGGGGAGACTTTCCCTCTCGTAAAAATAAAAAATCTCGCGGGAACAGAAGAGACTTCTTTTATAGATTTACTGAAAACACACGATCTCACGATTGTTGATTTTTGGGCGAGTTGGTGTGGGCCCTGTACAGAGGCGATGCCTTTTCTGGATCAGTTGCATTCAAAATTAAAAGATAAAAAAGTTCAGGTTTTAGGGGTGAATGTGGACGACAAAAGCACAGATCCCGACGTAAAGGAACTCGCTTCGAAAGTGAAATTCCCCCTCCTCTTTGATGAAGGAAAAAAGCTGAGTCAAGAGGCCGGAGTGGTGACTATGCCGACCACTTACATTCTCGATAAAAAAGGCACTATCTTGCATGTGCATCAAGGATTTCGAAAAGGCGATGAGAAGAAGCTTGAAAAACAGGTCCAGAAACTGCTTCCTAAAAACAAATAAAGTTTACCCTTCGCCCCATCTTGAGACGATTCACCTGAGATTTTTACGTTTCATTTCGAGAATTTAAATAAAATTCGTCAACTAAAGTATCAATGTGGATCTTTAGTCCCCTGGCCTTATGTCCGATAGGTATAGGCAGTAGAGATAGACTCTTTTGCGGGGGCTTTAAGTTGAGCAGTATAAATGTAGGTGCTTCTATATTAAAGAAGAGTCCTCTTGTGGTCTCGTTGCTCCTCTTTTCAGTGGGGATGACCTTTTCGTCACTTCTTTACGCTCAAGATTATGTTCCTGGCGAAGTGATCGTGAAGTTTAAAAGTGGAACCTCCGTTCAAAACTTTAATGCTTCGAGTGGCCGCATGATGGGACTATCTCATCGAGGTGGTTGGTCTTCGATGAATCTTCATCAATATTCGTTACCGGCAGGAACAACGATGACCGCCTCTATCAGCGAACTTTCCGCAAATCCTGACGTAGAATACGTAGAACCAAATTATATCTTAAGAAAAAGTAGCGATGAGCCCGTGCAAGTGCTCTCCAGGCAAGATCTTGAGAGTTTAGGTGGGATCTCCATCCTTGCTGGGAGTTTCACGCAAACTGGAGCTGGGATTCAAGCGGAAGATGCTTGGGCGGTGGCTGTCGGTACGGGAATGCCTGTCGTAGCGGTGATTGATTCGGGTATGGATCTTACGCACTCGGCCTTGCAAGATGCCTTATGGGTGAACAGCGGTGAAATTGCAAACAATGGCGTCGATGATGATAACAACGGTTACATTGATGATGTGAATGGTTGGGATTTTGTCGATAATGACAAAACTCCGAATGATGGTGATGGTCACGGTACGCATGTCGCGGGAATTATCCGTGGAACGAGCCAGAATTTATTTGCGACTCCTACCGAAACTCCGCTTATGAAGTTGATGCCCGTAAGATTTCTTAATAATAGTGGATCTGGATCCACTTCTAATGCCATCAAGGCGATTTATTATGCGGTCAACAATGGTGCGAAAGTTCTAAATAACTCGTGGGGCGGCTCTTCATTCAGTCGGGCACTTCTTGAAGCGATTGCATTTTCTTATGATCAACACACCATATTTGTAGCGGCGGCTGGAAACTCAAGCGCTAACAACGATGTGAGTCCTATGTATCCTGCTAGTTATGATGTTCCTAATATCCTCTCGGTTGCAGCGACAACGGATGCCGATACGCGCGCTGGTTTTTCGAATTATGGCGCAAATTCCGTTCATGTTGCGAGCCCAGGCGTTGCGATTCAAAGTACTTACAAGCTAAATAGTTACACACCACTTTCTGGAACAAGTATGGCAACACCTTTTGTTGCAGGTATTGCAGCGATGATTCTTCGTGAGCAGCCCACTATGTGGGGCTATCAAGTAAAACAAGTCATCGTTGCTGGTGCAGAATCAAAAGCGGCCCTTTCAGGAATCGTTTCGACGAGCGCGCGAGTGAACGTTCTTAATGCGGTGACCGGTGCGCAGGCCGCGGCTTTAAACTTTTCTCAACCCGGATATTCTATTGCTGTATCCTCAGCAGATCGTAGTCTTGCTTCGAATATTTCTGGAGGCGGCTGCGGACGCGTGCAAAAAATGTATCAAGATTTTAATAATAAGCAGGGACGAGGCAGTGGCGGAGTCGATTTTGGATTCCTCCTTTTGATGGCGGTCCCTTTTGCGATTATGGCTTACAGAGCACGCACACAAAAATCTCCAGGCTTCAAACGTAAGTATGAGCGTTTCTCGATTGAATCTTCGATGAAGATGAAAGTAGGAGACAAAGTTTTTGAAGGGACTGTCGATACGATTTCTCTTGGTGGAGCAGCGATTAATGTTGCGGCAGCTCTTGAGTCGGGCAGTCTCCTCACGTTGACAATTGCTTCTTCAGATGGAAAAGAAAGCGTCACCGTACAAGGTAAGGTCGTATGGAAGGCAGAGTCTGAAAGCTACGGCGTGAGCTTCGCACACCTCGACGAAAAGGTTCAGAGTACCATTCAAAGTTGGACTGCGGGCTTAGCAGCTCAGAAGTCCTCCTAATTCCCATCTCAAAACGAGACTTTTATCTGAATGAGAAGTAGGCGATGTTATCAAACTAACACGCCTATTTCACTTTAGAGCCCTACGAAGGTGGCGGTGGCCTTGCAATGTACTTTAGTGAGGCCTTAAACTGAAGTGGTAAGAATTTTTCGTAAGAGGTCTGAGGGGGAAATATGAAGCGTCATGGAAAGCAAGTTTATGCTATTGGCCTTAGCGCCATTTTGTTGCTTCTGGTACTTACTCAATTCCAAAATTGCGGAGCGCCTAACGGTGAAAGTGCTTTCGGCACGGACTCCTCTTCTTCCTCAAGCTGCGATAACTATGGCTGCATTGATGATGATGAACTTGGTACTGGTGGCGGTAGCGGATATGGTAGCGGCTCAGATTCGGGATCTGGTTCAGGAACTGGTACCAGTACCGGCGGTAGTAGTGGTTCAGGCACAGATGGTAACACGGGCGGCGGCACTGGAGTCAGTGGACCAAACTGTCCCGTCACAGTTGTAGCCACCGCGACTCTCGGTAATATTAGTGTGGATGGCGATACTGTGTGTGCTCCATGGGTGTTCAGTAGCTGTCTATCAAATGGTGGCTACGTTCGTATCCGAACATGTCCTACTTCTTACGGCTGTCGTACAAGCGATGCGAACGGGCCGGGGACTCCCCTCAACATTCGTACGACCGCAATGGAAAACATCACTTGTGAATTCCGTAACGGCCAATGGGTGAAACGCTAAAAAACTTTATTCGGAATTCTGAATTTAGAATACCGAATACTGAACTCAGTTTTATTGGTGGCCTCGGTCAGACTCGAACTGACACGTCATTGCTGACATTGGATTTTGAGTCCAACGCGTCTACCAATTCCACCACGAGGCCGTTGCAGAGACGAAAAATTAAATCAATCAGCCCTACTTATCAAGCACTTACCTTCTTTCAAAGAGCCCTTATTTGTCAGCATGGCTGAAAGAAAGACACCTTCAAAATACCGAGTGCTTTTTGCAAACCCTTGGAATGACTTAGGTTTAAGCGACGAAAAAGATAGCTAAAATCGCGATTTTACGGGCATGGGACTTGCTCATGAAGGTCCTTGTAGGATTTTAATATTTTGGAGTCGATATGAAAAAAACATGGGTGAACACTTCCGCTATCACTTTAATGATCTTCACGCTCGTTGGAACTCAGCCCGCTTTTACGGCGGATAGCTCGAGTGAACTCAAAAACGAATTGAGCCAGGAGATCGATGGTCTTTATCCTAAAGCGGCTCTTCGCAAAAAGGCGGCAAAGGATGTTGTAGCACAACAAGAACTCGATCTTGAGAACACTAAATCTACGACGATTATTAATAATAACTATGCTCCTAAAAAAGATGTCATGGTGGAAGAGCAGCCAGAAACTCTCGTAGAGGCAGCCCCGCTTAGTGAATCACGTGTTGGAAAAGTCAAAAAAGCTCGTAATGATTTTGAAAAGTCCACTGAAGACACTCTCGTTGAAAAATTAGAACAAGATCGTATTGATGCCGAGAAAGAACGTGCAAAACGCGCTGAAGAACTTTTCACTAAAAAAGAAGAGCTAAAGGTGGAGCCTGTAAAAGAAGAACCTGTGGTTCAACCGATTATCGTTCAACCAGCAGCTCCCGTAGCAACGGTGGTAGCGGTTGACGATGCTGAAAAAACAAAGCCCAAAGAAGAGCGCACACGTTATTATATTTCAGGTGTTGGAGGCGTGGGTGATTACACGTCCGCAAAAAACGTTAAAGGAATTTATGCGGCCGGTGTGGCCTTCGGTATGGTTTTACCAGAAAACATCGTGATCGAAGCTTCTGCGGTTTTCTCAAGCTACGACGTCACAGAAACTCGTTACGACTATTATTCTAACGTTTATTATCCTTCTGATGTACAGATGGATCAGCAAAACTTTTCAATTGCCGGTAAGTATCGTTTTCTGGATGGACGAGTGAAACCACTCGTGGGTGCGCTCGTAAGTTACACGCACCGTACATTCCAAAACAAGTACTCAAATCCTTACGCGAGCCCTTATGGCAATGGTTATGGTTACCCTTACGCCGCTCAGAACTCGAATCAAAATTCGACTCGCCCCGACTCTTGGGCCATCGATGGTGGCCTCTTAGTTGGTGCCGATGTAAAGGTGAGCGAAGCATTTTTTATGGGCGCCGATGTTCGCTACATCATGAACTTAAGCTACCGTCGTGATAAAGATCCTCGTGATTTGAACTACTACGGTGTGTACTCAAACGGGTACGGTACTCCAATTGAAGAGTTAAACTATTACATCTTTACGATCAATGGTGGTTTCAGCTTCTAAATAAAAGAAGCTGACTCCATTGAAGATCATGGTGATGATTATGGAGCCTTTAAGTTTAAAGCGAAATATTCGATACCGCCAATTTTAAAATTCGAAACGCTCTAACCAGACTTGCCTATTTATAAGATGAGTCCTAGACTCTAAGAATGTATTTTCTCTTGAGTTTTTTCACTTTCTTTCTTGTTTTCCCTCTTTGGGCGGCGAAGGAAGACTCTTCGAAGCCTGCGGCACAAGCGCCCACGGGTCCCGTACTTTCTAAAACGATCGGAACGGTAGGCGATCATGTTCTCACAAGCCGGGAAGTCCAAATTTATTATTTTC
Organism: Bdellovibrionales bacterium; assembly: GCA_050250255.1. Taxonomy (GTDB): domain Bacteria; phylum Bdellovibrionota; class Bdellovibrionia; order Bdellovibrionales; family DASUEL01; genus JBFWOZ01. Next base: position 47,198 of record JBFWOZ010000020.1, read on the forward strand.
TCGAACAAGCTCTCAAAAACAAACCCGTAGACCCAACATTCGGCCCTGATTCTTCGAGTTTTAAAAATCAGATTTCTGAAAATCTTCTAGAGTGGATGGTTTATCTTGAGGCGAAATCATTTAGCGCCGTAGAAGTCAGTACAAAAGAAAAACAAGAGGCGGAAGCGCAGCTTGCAAAAGCGATTCGTTCTTCAGGTGAGGTCGCACAATTTTGGCGACAGCTCGAAGTGAGTGTTGATCAAAAAAATGCGACAATCGATAGAAAATTGCGAGCCAAAAAGTTTCTTCAGTTTCGTGGACAATCTTCTTTTGTAACGGTGACGGATCGCGAAGCCCTTAACTATTTTCAAAAGAACCGTACTAAGTTTGGAAATATGGGTTTTGAAAAATTCAAAGATCAAATCAAAACCTATCTTTCTGAGCAGCAGGCCGACGAACGCATGCAAGAATGGCTCAGCGTTTTGCAAAAAAAGTACAACGTGCGCCACTTAGGCCTTCAAGAGTCATCCTCTCAGGACATTAAAAAATAATGACAAAACCCCTCATCCAGCCCGTGAATGCGACTCTTGTGGAGTCTGTTCATAAAATTTTTTCTTCATGGCAAACCCTCAATTCGGGACAGGCCACATTTTTTTCATCATGGACTCCAGAGCAGGTGACGCAGGAGCTCCAAGATCATTTCACTCTAGGGGCTTTCCAGGAGCAGGAATTAAAGGCTGTTATCTTTTATCGGAAAACTGAAAGCGCTTGGGAAATCAGTCAGTTAGCGACGCATCCTCAAGCGCAGCGTCAGGGTCTTATGCAGGCTCTTTTATTGTCTTTAAAGGGTCAGCTTCCGCCACGCCAACAGCTCTGGTTGGAAGTGCATGAAAAGAACACTCCGGCACGTCGGCTCTATGAGTCAGCAGGTTTTAAACAAGCCCATTATCGTAAGAGCTATTACCGGGATGGTGGGGGGGCTTGCCTCTACACTTATAGGAAGTAGTATTTCTTGATTTTAATATGAGTTTTTGCTAGTTTACAGCCGTTCGAAGGGCCCCAAAGGCCCTTCTTTTTTTTGTGGCCCTTTTGTTTACAGGAACAGATGACCGTAGCGGATCCGATTTTAGAAAAAATTAGAACTCTGGCGCTCCCCGTGATTGAGCGAGAAGACTGCCAGCTCTATGAATTGGAATTCGTTGGTGGTAGTAAAGGTAAAGGTCGCACATTAAGAGTCTACATCGATAAGAGTCCCAATGGGGCCTCCATCGAAGACTGCTCCAACGTTTCTCGGGCTTTAAACGAGATCTTGGATGTGGACGATGTGATCCCTGGGGGCGCCTATATGCTCGAAGTTTCCACCCCCGGTTTAGATCGTATTTTGAGAGAGAAATGGCACTTTGATGCTGTTTTAGGAAAGCGAGCCCATTTTCGATTTAACACTTTGGTGGAGAATCGAAAACAAGTTGAAGCGACCCTTGTGAGTGTTGAAGGAGAAAGCGTCAACGTAAGTTTTGAAGAACAGAACGTAGAAAAGAAATTAAAAATTCCTCTGGAATCCATCCATCGCGCTCGATTGGTCTTTGAAGTCCCATCGAATGAGAAGGTGAAGCCAGGGAAGGGTAAGAAAAAGTAAATAACGAATGATCGCTAGAGAGCCATCGGCACAGATAGTTCTTAAGATCATCGAGTCATTATCATCGAACAGATGATTGGGAGTTTTATGGGAGCAGATAACGTATTTTCAGATTTATCGCGAATGATCGAACAGATCGGCAAAGACAAAGGTATCGATAAAAAAATTATTGTGGAGGCCGTTGTTCAAGGAATGCTGCTTGCTGCCCGTAAAAAATATGGAACTTACCGTGAGATTGAAGCTCAATATAACGAAGAAAGCGGCGAAGTTGAACTTTTCGAGTTCAAAGAAGTTGTCACCGAAGAAGAGTTTGTCGACGAAGAGGTCGAAATCAAATTGCCAGAAGCTCTTGTTCTCGACCCAGACGCTTCTTTAGGTGACTCCATCGGGGTGAAACTTGATGCTCGTGATTTAGGCCGTATTGCGGCTCAAACAGCAAAACAGATCATCACTCAAAAAGTAAGAGATGCTGAGAGAGAAATTATCTATAACGAATTTGAACAGAGAAAAGGTGAGATCGCATCCGGTATCGCACGTCGTGTAGAGCGCGGAGCAATCGTGGTGGATCTTGGTCGTACGGAAGCTTTCCTTCCGCTTCGTGAACAAATTCCTGGCGAACAGTTTAAACCAGGTGATCGTATTCAAGGTTATTTGATTGACGTTCGTCAAACAACTCGCGGACCACAAATCATTATGTCTCGAGCGAGCGAGCAATACTTAGTAAAACTTTTTGAAATGGAAGTACCAGAAATCCATGATGGTATCGTAGAGATTCGCGCGGCCGCACGTGAGCCAGGTTCACGGGCCAAAATCGCGGTCTGGAGCCGAGAAGCTTCAGTGGATCCAGTCGGTGCCTGCGTGGGTATGAAAGGAAGCCGTGTTCAAAATATTGTTCAAGAATTACGTGGCGAAAAAATTGATATCGTTAATTGGGATGAGGACGTCACCGCATTTGCTTGCAACGCTTTGGCTCCTGCGGAAGTTTCAAAAGTTTTCATCGACGAAAACAGCAAAGAAATGGAAATCATCGTTCCAGACACGCAATTGAGTCTAGCGATTGGTAAAAAAGGACAAAACGTACGTTTAGCAGCGAAATTGACAGGCTGGAAAATCGACATCGTTTCTGAAACCGCTCTTGCTTCAAAAACAGCGGGCGCTCTTATGAGCCTCATGGCCATTCCAGGTGTGAACGACACAATGGCTCAGAGTATTATGCAATCGGGTTTTAATTCAGCTCAAGATGTGTCGGATGCTTCTGTCGCAGAAGTTCAGACAATTCCTGGGTACGAAGATGAAGCAAAGGCAGAAAAACTTGTTGAAGATGCAAAAGTGGCTGCTGAAAAACAGGCGCAAATGCAAAAAGAAGCCATTGCTAATGGTACTGCAACAACAGCGAAGCCGATTGATCCGGCCAAAGGAAATGCAAAATCTCTTGCAGATATGCGCTTAAAAGCGGAGATGGCTCAGCTTCAAAATAATAACACTGAGACAACGACAGAAGAGCCTAGCAACACTGAGGATAAACAATAAGGGGAACAACTCGAATGAGTGGACCAAAAGTATTTGAGTTTGCAAAAACAGTAGGAATGGAAACTCTCGGTTTGATGGACAAATTGAGAGAGTGGAACATTCCTGTCAAAAATCACATGGCCGAGCTTGATGAAAGCATGGTGCAGTTGATTCGAACAAAACTCGAAGAAGCTCGTGAAGCTAAAAAAACACCTGCAAAAAAGGCTGCTACTCGAAAGGCGGCGGCACCTAAAGCTGCGGCTGACAAAGAAATAGAGAAGCCAAAATCAAAAGTAGAAAAACCAGCTGCTAAAAAGGGAGAAGCAACGACCAATGGTGCTTCTAAGACAACGAAAGTGGCGACAAAAGGAAAAGTGGCTGCCGGAAAAGTGATCCGTCGTAAAGCGGGAGAAGCTCCGCCTAAATCGGAAGAGGCGGAAGCTCCAGAAGCCGCTTCAGTTGCTGAAGCGATCACGCCTCCCGAGACAAAAACGGCAGACGCTCAAGCGCCCGTTGTTCCTGAAACTGTCGCTCCTGTTGCCGAAGTTGCGCCTGTCGTAGCGGCCCCTCAGGCGCCGGTACCGCCAGCACCCAAAATACCTCTTCGACCGGTAAAAAGAGAAGTTGTTCCAGGTACTGGAAAGGCTCCTTTAAGTCAGCCATCTAATATTATTGGTCGCATTGATTTAAACCGAGCTCAAAGTCAGCGTCCTCGCCCTCCTGGTTCTGGTGGACAGCATGGTGGTGCGAATGCAGGCCCACAAGTGCGTGGAACGATGAGAGCTGGATTTCAAGCAAATCCAAATCCTTTCATTGTGCCTGAAGAGCCTGGCCGCAGAGATGATCGTCGTAAAAAAACTGGTGGGTTTGCTCCTCGCCCTGGCGGAATTGACGAATCAGCGACCCAAAAAGAAGAAGAAGTTGAAGTATTTAGCGCTACAGAATTCCGTAAGCGCGAAATTGTTTTTCAACCTAAGAAGAAAAAGACCGTTCTCGCTCGCCAGGGAATGAAGACGGCCATCACGACCCCCAAAGCAAGTAAGCGTGTGGTTGAAATCTATGACACGATCAAAGTGGCGGATTTCGCAAAAGAAATGGGCATCAAAGCCGCAACCATTATCGCACACTTAATGAAGCAAGGCATGATGGTGACTCAAAATGACTCTCTGGATTTCGACACAGCAGCCTTAATTGCTCCCGAGTTTCAGCATGAAGTTGTGAATTTGAAGAAAACGTCAGCCGACGCGACGAGTGCGGTGGCTTTCGGGGATCTTGAAGCCGAAAGAATTATTCGTGCTCCTGTTGTCACTGTTATGGGTCACGTGGATCATGGAAAAACGTCGCTTCTCGACGCAATTCGAAAAGCAGACGTCGCTTCGGGTGAAGCGGGTGGGATCACTCAGCACATCGGGGCTTATCAGGTAAAATTAGAAAATGATCAGGTCGTTACTTTCATCGATACTCCGGGCCACGCCGCTTTTACAGCAATGCGTGCTCGTGGAGCAAACGTCACAGATATCGTGATTCTTGTTGTTGCAGCTGATGACGGTGTGATGAACCAAACGATTGAAGCGATTAGCCACGCAAAAGCGGCGGGTGTGCCGATCATCGTTGCGGTTAACAAAATGGATAAACCAGGTGCTCAACCTGAACGTATTAAACAACAATTGACAGAGTATGAACTCGTCGCTGAAGAGTGGGGCGGTACAACCGTATTCATGCCTGTCTCTGCTCTCAAAAAGACGGGCGTAAAAGAACTTTTAGAGCATGTGCTTGTGCAGGCGGAAGTTCTCGAATTGAAAGCCAATCCTAAGCGTTCGGGAACGGGCGTGGTGATTGAAAGTAAATTAGAGCGTGGTCGCGGAATTGTCGCCACGATGTTAGTAAAAGATGGAACTGTTCGTCTGGGCCAAAGCATTTCGGCAGGAGTAACATTTGGTCGCGTACGCGCGATGTTCAATGATCGTGGACAGTCTTTGAAAGAAGCTGGCCCGTCGATGCCCATCGAAGTTTTAGGTCTTAATGAAACTCCAATGGCCGGTGATACTTTTGATATTTGTGAAAACGAAACGGCGGCTCAGGAGCTTTCGGCGCATCGTAAAGAAGCGCGTACAAAAGCATTAGAAACTCCAAAGGCAAAAGTTTCTCTCGAAGAACT
>JBFWOZ010000021.1:0-51582 GCA_050250255.1 Bdellovibrionales bacterium
GAGTGAACTCTAAGCTCGTGAGCACCACGGTCGCAGGACCAAGCGGCAGAGTCGCCGGAAGCCTGGAACTCTGATGAAGCCATTCCGTCACGTTCACTCGATCGTTAAAAAGTTGAAACCTCACCGCAGGAAAACCACGTTCGCCTTCGGTGTTTGTTTGTGGCTCTACCTCTGTCTTTTGAACCGCGTATGGAATGAAGCGAGTCACTTTTAAATTTTCGTTACCGACTTGGATTTCAAAGGGATATTTTTCTGGAGGACTCGTGAGAAAATCGATCTCTCTAAAGAAATGAGGAAGAAAGCGCAGCTCTTCTGTCGATTTATAAACTTTAAACTCGGTTTCGGTCAGGGAAACCATCCGACTGGTTTCACCTATGCCAAAAAACATGGACCCATCAACGCCATAACGAGCGGTCAAAACAGAACCAAAAAGGACAAAAATAATTCCTGAATGGGTGACAATGAAGCCCGTGTGCTTTTTCTTCCACGGATAACGATGAAGAACGGAAACCACAAGGTTGATCACCAAAAGAACCATGATGAGCTTCATGTAGGGTGAGTAATAGACAAGCTTTTGGGCGGTTTCAGCGTTGTAACGAGCTTCGACGACCGTTCCGATCGCAGCCACGACTCCCAAAGAAAGAACGATAAAAACGGCAAGCCCTAAAGATCCCATAGTTCGGTAGATCTTCTTATAAATCTTTTTAATTGAACCCTTAAGGGAATCCATTTTTGCTAGCCTTTTGATGTATTCGGGCGACGCTAACACGATTTTATGGGGGTGGCAAAAAAAGCGACGAAATTTAAGGAATTCTTTAACCCAATTTGAGGGGTCATACCGTCCAATCCATGAGGCATTTGGCAAGGTGCCTCATCGGTTCCTCCACAAATGCCCGAGAGCAAAACTCTCGGGCATTTAATTTTTCAGGGCTTAGAAACCGGCACCCAGTCGTCACGCAGGAAGTCAAAAGTCTTGAACCCTTAAAGCGACCTATAACTTCCTCGTTTTCATTCAAAAAACTTTACTAACCCCAGGTGTCCCCCGAAACGAGTTTTTACACCAATGATCACTTGCGAACCTCCGTCTGCAGAATTTCGCAATACGGCTAAGGAGAATCCAATAAAGAAAAGTCTTTCGAAAACTTCGATAACTGTTCAAGCAAGATCGGAATTGGAAAAGTTGAAGTTGTGCATTTATAACATTCTCCTTAGCCGTATTGCGAAATTCTGCATGTGAACGTCTCAGGCTTTACCCTCGCGGGCGGAGGAACACTTCAGGTCAAAATATAATATAGCTGAAAGTATTGACTTTTTATGGGCCTAAAGTTACAAACTTCACATGAGTCGCCGCCAATTCAAACTTTTCAAGCAAGATTCAACCTCTTTTGGAGGCAGTCTTTTTACGGGAAATGCCCGAGAGAAGAGGCCTTTTTCACGTAAATGTGTGACCCATGCCGTGATGCGGTCAAAACATGCTATAGGCAGCTGGTCCATGCTGCAGCCGAAGAATAAGAAGTATATTGATTCGAAGATTCGATACTTTGCGAAGAAGTTTTATGTGGATTTAAAACGTCTTGAGAATGTCGGAAATCATTTACACCTCGTGATTCAAGCTCCTACACGAGAAGCTCAGGCGAATTTCTTAAGAACGATTAGTGCGCTCATCAGTCGACATATAATGGGAGCTCATAAAGGAAGTCCCACGAAGATTCAAAAGTTTTGGGATGCGAAACCCTTTACGAAACTTGTGAAATGGGCGATTCAGTATCCTAGACTTATGAAGTACATGGCTTATAATTCTCTTGAAGCGATTGGGTTTTCTAAGCAGGGCGCGAAAGAGTATCTTGCGCTGTTCTCAACTTCGTAGCTGTCTCGTCTGTAATTTAGTGAGTATCGAACTCACCACGGCTCCACTCGTTGGGGCCTTTATGGTTAATGACTTGCGGACCCGATTGAAGAGTCGCGCGGTAGATGTGGCGAATGTCGATCCAACGCTTGGATTCGACAAGACTCAATAAAACGGTCATTTCTTTAAACCCGCTCTTAAAATGGAAAGCCTGCTCTTTTTGAGAAAAACTCACGCTACATCCATCAAGTTCTAAAAAATCAAGAACCGCTTGAGCTTTGCCTTTAAGAATCTCTGTCCACTCGCCATTGAACATGTTCGCCATTCCAACATCCCCTTTTTTTCAGTTCTCAAATCATGGCTGAAGTTTTTAACCAATTCAACCATTGCTGATTCACTGCGACAAGCAAAGGGTGCCAGGCATCTTTTGTTATTTGATTTGGCGTTTGAGCCAGGATTCGGCTCGGGGTTTTGAGTTTAAAAGTCCTTCTAATTGTAAATCCATGGCTTGTAGGAGGAGTTGTCCCATTAACGGGCCTGGTGGAACGCCTACATTTTTTAAATCTTCGCCGGTTAAAAATGGTGGCGGTAGTTCGAGCGGCAAAGTTTTGAGTTCAGCAACAAGTTTTTCTACCGGATACAAAACTGCCGTTCTTTCAAGAAACATCAAAAAAGGCTGACGATACTGAGCCACGGCCCGACGTTTTTGCGCAAGTGTTGTAGGATGAAGACTCATTTCCCAAAACGTTTTCACAAAGCCTACAACTTCGGCCTTTAAGGCATTTGAAACTTTCCAACGTTTTAACAAAGCCTCGCCCGCAGAAAAGTTTTTTCGATGCGTATCATAGGCATGCATAAGGAAGAGGCTAAATAAAACACCTTCGTGATCGGTCTTAGGATCGCCAATCAATTCAAAAATCTTTTTTGTTCTCTCCCAATAAAAAGTGGGTTCTAACTGCGCGAGTTCTGGAACCGTCACTGCGAGAAGCCCTGTCTCTTGAAGCAGCTTAAGGCCAACTGAAACTTGAGGACTTTTTAAAAGCTTCCACATTTCATCAAACACTCGCTCTTCAGAAACTTGCGCCACTGTTTTTGAAAGCGCTTTCATCGCGGCGTAAGTTGGCGGATCAATTTTGTAACCGAGCTGTGCCGCAAATCTCACACCTCTTAAAATCCGCAAACGATCTTCACCAAATCGTACTTCGGGTTTTCCAACACATCGTAAAAGACCAGCCTGTAAATCTTGGCGACCGGCTACGAAATCATGAATCTGTTTTGTGACGGGATCATAGAAGAGTGCGTTGACCGTAAAGTCGCGGCGCTTGGCATCTTCTTCAGGCGTCGAAAACTCTACCTTATCGGGTCTACGACCATCCTGGTAAGTCCCATCTCTTCGAAAAGTCGCCACTTCTACCTGAAAGCCTTCAAATGGTAAAACAATGACCCCAAAGGCTTTCCCCACATCGACGGATTTTGGGAAGATTTTTTGTACTTGATCGGGAGTCGCATCGGTTGCGACATCAAAGTCTTGCGGAGAAACATTTCGTATGGCATCACGAACACATCCCCCGGCCAGCCAGGCTTTAAACTTATGTTGATTCAGCGTCTGGCAAACTTTTAAAACGGAAGGCCAATGAGGATGTTGTTCAAAGACTTTCATGAGTCTTTCATTTAATCGGAGAAGAAAAGTTTTGTCATCACAGTCTTTTATAGAAAAAATTTTTCGTGCTCACGGGCTCGAACATTTTGGCCTGGTGCCATTAGAAACACCTTCCACGCTCAACCACTATGTGTCGTGGCTTCAAAATGGCTACGCCGCCACGATGGATTATTTGGCAGAGCAGCTCGAAGAAAGATCTTCGCCAAAAAGTTTCTTTCCACAAGCACGCTCAAGTTTTGTGGTCGCAATCCCCTACCTCTCTCACCCAAATCAAAAACATTTAAGTCATTTACCTGTCGCCATTTACGCGCAAGGAAAGGACTACCACAATTGGGTTCGCCGCCGCCTTGAAGCCATCGTGAAGGATCTCTCCCAAGAATTTCCAAACGAAGAATTCTTATGTTTCGCAGACTCTGCACCCATCATGGAAAGAGATCTCGCTCATCGTGCAGGAATTGGTTGGGTGGGGAAAAATTCTTGTCTCATCAATGAACAAATTGGGAGCTTCTTTTTTATTGGAGAAATCTACACCACTCTCGAAATGGAAATGAAGTTGGATGTCCCGGTGGATCGCTGCGGGACTTGCACTCGTTGCATCGACATCTGCCCCACTGACGCATTTGTCGAACCGCGAGTGCTCGACGCCACAAAATGTCTCTCCTATTGGACCATTGAAGCTCGTGATGAAATGCCCATTCCTATCCGTACAAAATCAAGCTGGTATTTTGGTTGCGATCTTTGCCAAACTGTTTGCCCGTGGAACTCGAAACCACTGCAACAAGTGGTTCACCTAAAAGAATCCAAGTGGCAATGGGGTGTACCAGGGCGCGCGACGATGGAAGATCAAATGAGCGAAAACCGAAATGAAGTTGTTACAGAACTTCGTGATCTTCTGAATTCTAGTAACAGCCAAATTGAAAAACGATTTGAAAGAACGGCTCTCATGCGTGCGAAGGCCCATCATCACCGTAATAATGCGCTCACTCTCATTGCATACTATAAACTTCATGAATTAACAGCCGAAGTGACTCTCTATCTTGAAAAGCCTAGGCATAAAGTACTCGCTCAATGGACGCTCGAGCAACTTCAAACACCTAACCAAATGACATGATTTTTTACTAACGAAGCGATGGCTTTTTGAACATCGGGCGTTTCGCTTCCCACCAGGACTCGCTGACAATTTTGAACGATGTCGTCTTCCGTAAATGCGTTTTCTAAAAGAAGGTCGATCACCGCTGCTTGTAAAAGATTCGCCTCAGTGATTTCCACCTTAAATTTTTCTGGATCTCGAGAGAGGATAAGTAGTTCGGCTTCGGGTTCGGGCTCAACATTTTCGGGTAAGGTTTCAGGTGCACTTTCGTCCAACATCATATCCCAGTAAAATTGGTACACCCGATGTTCAAAACGAAAAATTTTCGTCACGGGATTGAGTGCGTAGCAACCGGGCCTTACTTTTTGTCTCTCCACTTTTTCAACCGTGGGATCTATCGGCACCCAATGCAAAGTCCATTCGAACTCGGCGAGCTCCGCCAAATAACGTGGAACTTTTCGCAGCCTTACTCTTTCTTTTAAAAAGAGCGGAAAAAGTGAACATGAAAATTCCAAACTCCAATGGGCTTGCGGAAACTCAGCCCAATAATCGAGCATGAGTGGAGAGAAAGCTTCGCGTAGGCATTTTTTTGTGAGCGGATAACGATCGGCCAAAACTTTTTCGTGTTCTTTGATCCAGTTCATGAGCCAAGAAGGCGAGTTCTCCTGCTGAAAGAGAGTGACGGCTTCTAACATTTGATCTCGAAATTTTTCAAAGGGGTTCATGGATGCCCCCAGTAGATTTGCTCTGAGATCGCGTGGACGCGTCCTTTTTGTGAGACATGCCCTTTTCTTAAGAGAAGCGGCCGTTCCGCGCCCCAGGCATCTACCTCGGCAACCTGTTCTGAATCTTCAATAACCACGTAGGCTAATGGCAAAGTTTTTAAAATATTCAAATCGCGTGAAAGCTCTCGTCCATATTCTTGATAGGTTTGTTTTAAATTTTCGTAATTCAAAACAAGAGGCAAAGCGGACTCTTCGCTGATTTCTTTTAGAAAGCGCAGTGAATCCATGTATTGCGAAAGCCCCAGGTTAGCGTGAGAGATGTTTTCTATGCGTATGGGACATTCAAAAAAATGTTTCAGCCTTAAGAGCCTTTCGACCACGAGTTTTTTGATTTGGGGCGAATGCGCTGCAGGAAACATACGCCCTAGATACACGCCCTTATGAAAACAAAACCCGAGAGATACGTGCAAAGCTTTGATCGAAGAGGACTTTACAAAGTCCCGTAAGCTTTTTAGGTAAAGTGAGTCCGCGTCTTCGCTCCCCGCGACCGAAAGTTGCGTCGCCCGTGCGTACAGAGAATATTTTTGGAGTTCTTCGAGCTCTTGTTGGCGCTTTCCACCCAAACCTAAATATTTTTCAGCAACAAGTTCAATAGCAGAAAAGTTTTGGCTGACGTTTTTCATTTGCGGTGTGGCACATGTTGGTGAGAAATCAAATCTTGAATTTTTTCGTGACGACGATTTAAGAGTCGTTCCCACTCTCGTTTCAGATAAAGATCATCCATCAAACAACCAAGTACTCCAAGCGGCATGCGATATTCTAAATGATCTGTAAGACGTGTCGTTTTTTCGCCGTGGTCCTCAAGAGTTTGAGTGAGCAGCCACTCATCAAAAGGTCCTACGACTTGGCTTAAAATCACCTGCTCACCCATAACGACCTTATCGATTTTGAAGCCCCAGTTCGAACTGAAGCCCAAACGAGTCAGACGGAATTTGATTTCGGTCTTTTCTTTTAAAGGACCTGACTCTAAAAGTTCAGAGTAAAAATCTGGCGGAAGACCTCTTTCCCAGGCTTCTTCTTGAAAAAGAAATCGAAAAAGCTCATCGCGAGAGATTTGAAAAACCGATGTGTGTTTAACGAAAGCCACAAGACTCCTCTTCACTCATCCTCACCCTGACTAATGCAACCGGTCAAGGACCTTCTGTTTCTTTTGACGCCCCTGCCGTTCAAGACTAAAAACTACGACACTCCTGGAGGGATGAATGGGGATACGCTTCCTCTTTATTATTGCGCTAACGACTGGAACCGTGATTCCTGCTCACGCCAATTGGCTCAATCCCTTTTCCTTTTTTACTTCAAAGGCTTTTACCACTCTGTATGAACAACCCATTGAAGGCAGAATCGTTCGCTACCCACAAGACTTCGATGTTTACATTCAGTTAAATGACACTCCAAATATTTTGCCCATCCGCAGCCCTTATCGCGAAAGCCAAGCCGATCTTGAACATCTTGAGGCTGGTGATTGGATTTCGGGCCGTGGCTTCATCGCAGATGGTTATGTGCGTTTAGAATCTTTGGAACTCATCGGCATTCGAAAAATTCTAGGCAAATGGAATGAACTCTCCGACAGAAGCGTTTTTCATTTCCAAGATTTTAATTCGCTCTCCGTCGAATACTTAAGCAACAACAATAAAAGCATCGAGCGCTTTAAATACCGCCTCGCTCCAGACAAAAAAGACGAATGGACTGTATTTTTATCAGAACCCACTGGCGTTCATCTTGGAAGCATTCAATATTTGCAGAACAAAATGCTCTTCCATTTAATCGACGTGTCGACGGGCAAAATTGTACAAACTTTTGACTTATCAGCTCTTAAGTTTCCTGTACGACGCTAAGCTTGCCGACAAACTTAGCGATAAAACTTGTCCATCCCCGGCACTTGGTGAATGATAGACCCTGTGAAAACTCAACAGCTCATACAAGAAATCTTTTCGCAACCAACGGCTCCTTTTCGAGAGGGTTGGGTTTTACAAAAAATCACGCACATTTTAGATCAAAGCAAAGTTCCTTATTTTGAAGATGATTTTGGAAACATCATAGCGGGCGTAAGCAACGTGGCTCAGGCCAGAAAAGCCAAAGTCGCCTTTATGGCGCACACGGATCATCCTGGTTTTCACGTGGTCTCTCAAAAAGGACTCCAAGTAGATGCCTTATGGCTTGGAGGGGCTCCTTTCAACACCATGAAGGGTTCTCAAGTTCGTATCTATAATCCCACGGCGCCTGGACAAACCATTACCGGCAAAGTCACTTACATTTCTCCCGTTCGTACGCATCACGAAGGAATCCCGATCAAAATTCGTTTGTATAAAAAAACGGAGCTTCACTCGGCATGTTTTGGCGCTTTTGATTTCCCGGGCGTGAAATTTAAAGGGGATCAAATCATCACTCGCGCAGCCGATGATTTAGCGGGTGTGGTGATTGCTCTTGGTGCGATCATCGATGCTAAAAAAATGAAGCTCATGGGAAAATCCATCGCCGTACTTACCCGTGCGGAAGAAGTGGGATTTATCGGCTGTCTCGCACTTATGAAAAAGAAACTTCTCTCCTCTAACACAGCGATTGTCTCTTTAGAAGCTTCCAAAACTCTCGATGGCGCTCTGATCGGTGAAGGCCCCGTGCTTCGTTTAGGAGACCGCACCACTCTTTTTCACACCGACTTCAGCAATCAAATGTGGCAAGTAGCATTGGCTCTCGCCAAAAAGACTTCGTCGTTTCGTTTTCAAAGACGCATTATGGACGGCGGGTCTTGTGAAGCCACAGCCCTTGGCCTTTACGGATACATCACCTCTGGGATGTCTGTACCTCTCGGGAATTATCATAATCAAGGACCGAAGGGCCCAGGCCCCGAAATGATTTCGTTAAGAGATGTGGAACGTGCGCGTCTTTTTTGTACCGAACTAGTAAAACACTACAAGGGACCAAAACAGTGGAGCAAAAAGTTTCAGGCACTTATTGAAAAAGATTTGAAGTATTTAAAACCAAAACTTCACAAGCCAGGACTTGCTATTTTTGATGGGCAACTCGAGAAAAACTCATGATGTTTCGCCCCACTTCCCAGGATTTATTTTTTTCTAAAAATGATTCTCACGATCCACGTTTGGGCGAATTTGCAAAAAATCTTGAAAGTCTCAGCGCTCTTAAAAAAAATGATCTCGTAATTGCAGGTTACCCTGATCATGAGGGGATCAAACTGTCTGGCGGGAGACTCGGAGCCGCAGAAGCGCCCGATCTTATTCGTAAATATTTTTACAAGATGACTCCCCCGCTGAGTAGCGATCTCGAAACGTTTCCATCTCTCTATGATTTTGGAAACTTAGGCATGGAAGGTCCGTTAGAATCTCGCCATGATTTTGTCGCTCAAAGTGTCTCCACGGCTCTTAAAGCCGGAGCTCGCTGGATCGGCCTAGGCGGTGGCCATGATTACGGTTATCCCGATGGTTTGGGACTTCTATCGTCAGGCAGTGAAAGACCGCTTGTGATCAACTTTGATGCGCACTTGGATGTAAGGCCCCCGACCAACGGATTCTCAAGCGGTACTCCCTTTTACCGACTGCTCTCCCAATCTCTAGGTTTTGATTTTGTAGAAGTAGGTATTCAGTCTCAGTGCAATAGCCAAAACCACTTAGCTTGGGCTCAAGACAAAGGGACCAGGATTTTAAGTTATGATGAAATCATGGCAAGTGGAGAGACTTTCTCAAGTGTTACTTTAAGGTTTTTAGAGAAAGAACTTTTAAAGCGCAGGCCAACCTATTTGAGTCTAGATATCGATGGGTTTTCGTCGGCCTTTGCTCCAGGCTGCAGTCAGGCCTTTGCAACGGGCTTTCACCCTGAGGAATTCCTCAAGTTGTTCGATATCTTATGCGTAAGGCTTGATGTAAAGGTTTTGGGGCTCTACGAGGTCAGTCCGCCCCTAGACGTAGACGATAAGACCTCAAAGCTCGCAGCACTTGTTATGCACCGCTTTGTGAAGGCTTATTCTTAAGCTAATTTTTTTCCGCAATTTGTACAGTAGATGTAACGATTTTTAAGAAGGTCTGCGTGTGTATGGGCATTGCAGCTTCCAGGTGCGGAGGGATTCATGCTCTCTCCGCAGCTTGGACAATATTTGATATTCACGTTCATGCGACCATGGTTCATGTTAGGGCAACGAACGTCTGATTTCGACACGCTTATTCACTCTTTCGTAATTGAAGCTTTGGTTTTTTAGTGAGTATCTGAGGAATATGGGGTTTATTTTCGCGAACAAAAATGTTCCCGGCTTTTTTCACCTGACTGTTAAAGTACAAAATGCAGTTTTCCGCTTCCAGTTCTGTGCTCATTTCTACATAACCTACGCCCCGACTTAATCCGGTCTTCTCATCGATTTCGATCTTCGTTGTTTGAACGTTTCCGATCATAGAAAACATGCTTTCGAGGCCATCTGAATCTAAAGAAAGGGGCAAATTAAGAACTTGAAGGGACACAGCCATGAGTAACTCCGATATGGTTAAGGTGGGCTTCTAGGACAAAACTTTAAGTAACAGGAGACCTATCCTAACACGTTAAGCCGTCAAACGGGGGATTGTTTCGCGAGGACCACCTCCGTGACTCTCATAAGAGGCCATAACCCAGAGAGTTTTCAAAAGCCCCATACTCCCTCTATGCCATGAACAGAACTCCCATCAACCCTCACATTTTTAAAAAACTTGGCTTTTCTACATCGATTATTACTTGGCTTTCCCCACCTTCAATGGCTATATTCACGGGTCCAATATTTTCGCGGAGTGGTAGTTCAGTTGGTTAGAACGCCTGCCTGTCACGCAGGAGGTCGCGGGTTCGAGTCCCGTCCACTCCGCCAATTTTAGGTTGATTGATGTCAAATGCATTTACTACGAACTTTGATCATTTGCCTCAATCAGTACAAAAAGTCGTGACACTTATCCAAGAAAAACTGACTCCAAAAAAAATCATTCTTTTTGGTTCAAGGGCTCGCGGCGATGCAAGAGAAAACTCTGATTACGACCTCTGTGTTGTCGGAGCTGCTTCGAACTCAATCCGATCTCAAGTACGCTTGCTGGTTGACGAAGAGCCGCTCACTCTCTTTAAAATAGACCTGTTGTTTTACGAAGATCTGGCCCCGGATTACTTGGAAAATATCAAAAAAGAAGGCTTACTGCTTTATGGCTGAAGTTATGTATAAAAATTTTGAAATCGCACTCACCAAATTGGATAGCTTTATCAAAAATTTTAATCAAAGTGAAGTGGAGCGAGCTGGAATTATTCAAGCATTTGAATTTACTTTCGAACAAAGCTGGAAGGCCCTGCAAAAACAAGCGGGCTCGGAAGGAGTGAATTTTGCAAGCCCCAAAAAAGCTTTTCAATGGGCCTTAGAATCGGGACTGATTGAGGCCAGTGACGAGCAAATTTGGTTATCTATGTTAGACGAACGAAATCTGACTTCACACACGTATCGTGAAGCCATTGCGATTAAAGTACTGACTAACATTCAAAATCATTACCTTAAGGTCTTTCACAAATTACTGCAAAAATTAAAAGCTTAGGCCGAGATCGGCGGATAAGCCGAAAAAATCATTAATCCCTTTGGATCATCCTAGACCATCAACAGGTTGCCCCCACGAGGGCGTATTCTGTGGAGGATCACTTGCCGGAAAAGACTCCTCTATTGTTTCATCAAGCATTTCTTCACGATGCGATTTCCATACTTCGATTTGGTCCACATTGGTTTGATTCGATCGTCCTATCGAAACCGGTTCTTTGGGCAAATGGCGTATAGTTTCATTGGTCATCTTTAAACTCCTCCAAATTGTAAGTACCTTTTTTGCTCCATTCATTTTCAAGAGCGATGAGAATAGCAATTGCAAGGTTAACACCAATAGTGCGCTCAGGTCCTATTAGCTCGCTGGAGCAACAAATGTTTACTAAATCTGGACGAGTTGTCTATGTACGGGACAAATTGTCGTGGCCAATCTAGATGTTTGTGCAAACTTGGTCAGTGTTATGTGAACTGGTTACGTAGTTTTTTCGGTAGTGCTATCTTGGGGCTTTTGCTTGCTTGGTTTCGTCTTAATGTTGGTATTGAATGTAACGCTGAGTTTTTACAACGGAGGATTTATGTATTTTCTGATCGGACTATTTATTTTCACGATGCTGGTCATCGGAATCAATTTTTGCTTTCTCCTAGTGGGAGGGACACCCTTTCATAAGGGCGTGGAGTTTGCGCCAGTTAAGGTGGGCAAAAGAACATATACTGTCGAGAGATTCGCTGTTGGTGTCTCAACCACCACTTTCGGCGTTGCGTGGCTTGCTGCTTGGTTTTATTTTCTTGTCACAGGTTGGAATCCATTTCTAACGCAGATTCAATCTCTCCTCTTTCATGTGGTACTTCAGTTAATAGCTGGCATTGCACTCGTTACCTCGGGAATTGGAATTTTTAAACAATGGCGACGAAGTAAGGGCGTATTCATAACCAGCATGGGCCTTCTCATTGGTAGCCTGGGAATTGCTATGGCTGTTTATGGACCGCGCGATCCTGGTGATACCACCTTCATGTACCTGTTTGGAATGTGGACACTGGTCGTAGGAGGATTCTTAACGATAGCCACATATCTTTTGGATCGTCTCATGCATGAGTGGGATGAACAGGCTACCGACGTATCTAAGTTGAAGCGCGCATGAGTCCTCTGGCTTATATATTAATATTTAGCCTCATAGGGATTGTAGCGAACGAGCCCAGACCAACGTATTGACCTTTCAGATTTGGATAAACATTCCGATTCTTAATGTACGTTATCAACCGTAAATCGGAGCATCTTAGTTGAAACAGCAAACTACCAAGCTTGATTTAAACCCAGTTATGAATCCCACATCCGATGGAACCATCTTCAGTGTAGTTATTGGCCTTGCAGTATTTGCTACCTTTTTCTTATTTTGGTTTCGTAGAATTTCTAAGCCCGCGCCTGAACCTCAACTAACTAAGGTTTTTGATACTGACGGCTACGTGGTCCTTTTACCAATATACGAGAGAGAACACCGCTATATTGCAAAACAAAAAGTAGGACGCAACTTAACTTCAGATGAACACGTACACCACATAAACGGAAATAAGACAGACAACAAAATTGAGAACCTCTGCTTGATGGATAGTGAAAAGCATGAACATTTCCATGCATGGCTTAGGTGGAAAAAAGAAAAGGATGGAACGTATCCTTCAATCCGCGATCAAAAGCGAACCTTAGTACAAGAATATGGTGGAACCTTGTTGGAGAATCTCTCATCTGGCAGTCACGTAAAGCAATGTCCAGGTTGCAACAGTCTCATGGTTTTAAGAACGGCGAAAAAAGGTAAATTAAAAGGAAAACAATTCTGGGGATGTACTCGTTATCCCACGTGCAGAAGTAGCGTTGCTGCCTAAGCCAGCGGTAAAGAATATAGCTTACAACTACTGCACCGACAAAACGTCATACTCACGCACTTGCGTCCCCGTCTCCACAACGGCCACATCGCCAGCAGACAAACCGATCAAGGACCCACCAAGAGGCGAACTCGGCGTTACAACCTGCACCGCCTGCCCTTCATAACTTAAGGTAATTCCGCCACCCTTTGGCATAACAAAAACCAAGCTCTTCTGATTTTTATACTCTACTTCAACAAGTGAAGTAGCGATCACTTTTTTGCTAGCAGCAGATTGCTTTTTTAATTCTTTCTCAAAAGTTCGAAATAAAAATAGAATCTCTTCCGTCTCAGCAACTCTTTTAACCTGAGCTCCGGCAAGATAAGACGCTTCTAGACCGCGAGTGTCGTACTCATTCTCCGCCTTACTCTCTTCATGAGTCGCAGCCTCATAGGTCGCAAGAGCGGCCTCTTTGAGACGAATGAGATCCTGCTCCAGCATTTCACAAATTGTCGCGATCAAGTGGGACTTGTTCATTGACTGCATATTGCCACATTCCCTAGGCTGAAGATATGAAGAGTCTTAATTTTTTCAAAAACTATTGGCGACTCGAAATTTATACGGATGGAAGCCACAAAGGTGGCTACGGAAGCTGGGCCTATCTTATCACGCGACGTGGAAAATGCGTGACCGAAACCTCAGGCCGCATCCGACACGCAAACAGCAACACCATGGAATTCCAAGCCGTTATCGAAGCATTAAGCTCTATCCCTGAAAATTCGAAGGTCACCTTATTCTCAGACTCAAAGATATTGATCGATGCCATGAAGTTTGGCGAAGGGCCACCCGCCTTCCAAACTCAACTTCAAATCCTAAAAGGCCTAAATGAAAAGCACGACATTCAGTGGCAATGGGTAAAGGCTCATAACGGCAATAAGTTTAATGAGCGCTGTGATGAGCTTTGTACATTAGCTCGCACGCCTTCCTAAACTCATCTCGTTTTCCCCTTCTTTTAACACGAGCAGTCATAATTCTCCCTATTAAAAAACAGGACATCACTATTAAATAAAAGTAGTTTAGAATGTAAAGAACTTAACGACTTGTTGCTACGGATAGACTAAGTGGATGAGGGAAGGGCCTTTGTAGCATTATGTGTGGTTAAAGGTCCTTATGTCCGCGGGCAGAATGTGCCAACAGCACATTTTGCCCGCGGGACATAAATGCACGATGGAAATACTCTCGACCTAATTTTAATCCTCGCTCACCAGGAATAAAGCAAAGATGAAACTTCATATAATTGCTTTTTTAACTCTAATATTAAGCTATAGTCCGAGCTTCGCGACAAATGATCCAATTACAATTCAAGACCTAGGTGCAAAATACATCCAAGAGGTAGATATCAGAACTACCGACTGGGCTACCGGACGTGCTGAATTTGCAAAACCCATTCTTTCAAATAGCACACTTGTAAAGCGCCATTCGTATACGGCTCTCTACAACAAATATCTAGCTAAAAAAATAAAAAGTGGGGAACTAAATTCGCGGTTTAATTCTCTCGCAGAACAATTATCTCTATGCACTAACGGTGAGCACTCCTGCAAGGAACTAGACCCGCTCCTCACCGAAGGAATTGGCCTCATCTTAATTTTCAAACAAGAAGACAAACTGTTAGTTGGCGTCACCGACTCTCATCAAAAAGTTCAGGCCTTAGAGCGCATGCTACGCAATGTGATCACAAATTATAGATTTAATAGCAAGTTCTGGCCTGCCCTATTATTGATCTCGTACGAAACAACAAATGATCCTTTTGATGTTGTTTTGCTAGCTGAGTTTTTCAAAGTAAGGGCCAAACAATTAGAGCCAGCGCGTGACATTGCAGATACAACAAAACGTGATATTCAATCCATTAATCAATTCCAACTGTTAATGATCGCTTTTCAAAATACGATTTCAGATCCAAAAATTAAAGCTCGTGACGGTTTAAATTATGCAAATCGCATAGAAGAGATTCGATTGCATATTGCTAGCCTCGTTCCAAGCAAATATGACCTTCTTGAATATTATGAAAGCATCGGGGTCTTAAGAGAATTCTACATCGAATTTGCAAAATTCAAAGATGCCGATCGACTGACTATCGAGCGCGGTTGGTTAAGAGTGAATTACCCAACTCTTACAGATTCTTTTCCAGAAAGAGCCGTACTTTTCTTTTGGGGAATTTTGACAGACTTTGGAACTTCCATTCACTCTCTGATTTGGGCAGGGATTTTTATGCTCGTTTTATCGATCCTGGCCTGCCTTTCATCCCCTCAATGGTACTTTTCTACGAATATCAAGAGCGATAATATATTTGTGAAATTACTTGATTCTCTCGTGAGTCTTTTTACTTTACGTGGCGAAGAGTCCCTAAGACCATCATATAAAATTGCGCTAGAGACGCTTGTCTTCTCTTATGTCTCTGTCGCTCTCGCGTTTTTCATTACCTTTGTGCTGAGATGGTCATAAGCTATTTACTATGTAGAAGACAAGGCACCTTAATTAAGTAACCCCGCTTGCTCCGACTTAACCCGTACCGGGAGCTTGAAACTAAAAACACTCCCCTCCCCTAATTTCGAGTCGACCCACAACTTTCCGCCATGTGCTTCGACAAGCATTTTGGAAATATGTAAACCAAGCCCTAGGCCTCTTCGATCTTTCGATCCAAGTTGCGTGAACCTTTCGAAAATTTGTTCTTTCTTATCTTTGGGAATTCCAATACCTGTGTCACGAACAGAAATTGTGATATCGGCACCCGTTCTCTCAATTTTCAAAATGATTTTTCCGCCTTCTGGTGTAAACTTGAGCGCATTGCTAATGAGATTTGATAATACTTGCGCTAGTCGGTCGTGGTCACAATCGATAGCCTCCGTTATTGTGACAGGCGTAAAGCGCAACAGCACATTCTTTGCGGCGGCCGCATGAACAAAATTGTCCACAGTCTCTTTCATAAGCTTTGTGACATCACAACTTTTGATTTCTAACTCAAGCTTGCCTTCGGCAATTCGCTCCATGTCGAGGATATCGCTAATTAATCTTAGCGACGAGTCTGCATTGCGTTTTGCAAGCTCAAGCCAACTGATGGTCTCTTTATCTATTTTTCTTTCGCTCGCTTCATCGAGAAGCATTTCCATGCAAGAAGAAACAGCGCCAATAGGATTTCGTAAATCATGACTGACGATGGCCAAAAATTCATCTCTCGTGGTGAGTGATGCTTTTGTTTTTGTGTGCTCTACGACTTCTTCCGAAAGCTTTACGGAATTACTTAAAACCACTGTATCGGTGATAGTTCTCTCTTCGGCGAGATTCTTATCCGTCTGCAGACGTTCATGATGGAGGAGCGTTGTTTCAATCGTACTTTTAACTTCTCGTTCACGAATGATCGCTCCATCAACTAGTGAACGTTCGTGTTGAACGGCGGCATCTACAATAATTCGTGCCTGATCCGTGCGGCTTTTTTCATTAGCACCAGTTACAGCTTTTCCATCTCGAAGAAGATCAGCGTTATTTCGAGCCTTAGCAATATTTTTATCCGTGTCGCTACGGTCTTCTTGAACACTCTTATCCGTTTGTAATTCTGCTTCCCCACGGGCCTGAGATAATGAACGATTTGTTTTCTCTCGCTCTAACCCCAAGCTACGATCTGTATTCGTGCGTTCATTTTGAAATGTTTCTGAATTTTTCATTCATAACTCCAGCACATACGCAGGAGAGACGACAAAGGGAATTCTAAGTTTGCTCTGAAGCTGAAGAAGTGCTGACTACACCATAACACAAAATGCAACACTTGTGGCGACACACCTTTAGATCACTACAAGCGACTTCATATCGTGCACCTTTTAAGACGCCAACACCCCATCGGTAGCCGCGCGCCTGACACTCTCGCCGGTAGCGGAGAATCGGCTTACCCATTCACCAAACGCATTCATAAATTTTTGCATAAATTCCCGAGTCGAATCTACAAGACCATCTTGTTCGTCAAATATCTTTTCTGCATTGGCGATATAGGCTTCAGGTTGCTGCAGCACGGGAATATTAAGAAACACGAGTGACTGCCTCAAGTGATGATTCGCTCCGAAACCACCCGTCATCCCAGGTGAAACGCTAACAACCGCACCCGGTTTTCCGTCCCAAACGCTTTGTCCATAAGGCCGTGAGCCAATATCAATTGCATTTTTTAGCACTGCCGGAACCGAACGATTGTATTCAGGTGTGACAAAAAGCACACCATCATACGATTTAATTTTTTCACGAAATTCTTGCCACTCTCTTGGTGGATCGTTATCGAAATCTTGGTTGTACATTGAGAGCGATCCGATTTCGACAATCTCAAGCTTTAAACTTTGTGGCACAAGCTTTATGAGATTCATTGCCATTTTTCGATTAAAGGATTCTTTGCGAAGGCTTCCTACTAGAACTGCTATTTTGTGATTCATTTGATTTCTCCTATACATTGCTGACTACTCATTGAATGTTCGTACGTGAACACTCTATAAGATCTTTTCATTTGCAAGGTACACGCCACAATTCTGGAACAGCACGAGACAACACTGCCGCACCGCAAACCGAACTCCTCTCACCCGTTTCCCTTATTTCAAGACGAAGATAACATAAAGAAATCGCTTCAGCGCTTCTGGCTAGCAGCACTTGCTTTTAATCCTACTTCCATTTTCTATCTGCAGACCAAGCTCCCGCACCATTAAGAAATAGAAAAATGGAGCCTAGTAGCATAGCAAAGTCAGTTCTTGAGTCATGAGCCATTTTCCAAAAACCTGATTCAATAAAGATTGGAATCTTTGTACTCATAACCGCTACCAACATAATAATGATTAAGGGAATCACAGCGAGTCGTGTCACCAAACCTATTAGCACAAGGCTTCCACATAAAATTTCGAAAGTCCCGACAAATGGCCCGAGAAATTCTGGAGATGGGAGTCCAATCTTTGCAAAGCGACCGCTCCCAATGGATTCCGCAAACAAGAACTTCTGAATTCCTTCAGAAACAAACACACATCCTACTATTAGTCGAATGAGGATAAAAGTTCGGTTGTTTTCAGTGTTCAAAATTTTTTTTAAAAAGTCTCATTTTCTTTAGCCCCTTGCTTTGCCTTGCTACATCCACTTTTTATCACGTTTCAAGACTTCTTTGACGCGAAATTTTGCGATTTTAAGAATAAGTTCCCTTGGGTTTGTCATAGGGATTTTCTTTTTCATAAACCCATTTTATGCAAAAAAAGCTCGCAACTACACAGCCCAAAAACAGTCGCTACTGAGATTTGCTTGACTCGTATCACCGGAAGTCACGTACCAAATTTCAACTTTCTAACATTCGTTTTTTTAATCTTATAAAAAGAGGCACTTATGAAAACATTGGCATTTATTTTAGGCTTGGCCACATCGGTCTGAGGAGGAACTCACCTACATTTACTCCCAACATAAACAAGCTACTGTTTTGTTAAGTTGCCGAAGAGAGAAGAACAACATGACGTTCGACATCTAGCACGGGAGATTTTAAAGGCTCAATACGCACTTTTAAGTCTTTAAACTTCTTCTGCGCCAAAGAGAGTTCCTCGTCGATTTTTTCTTTACGCGCTTTGAGTAGAAAATATTCTCCACCTTTTTTATAATAACTACGGCTAACATCAAGAATCACGTCGATAGGCTTAAAGGCCCGAGCTGTGACCAAATCCACATTTCCTAGTTCAAGCGGAATATCTCCGTTGATAATTAAATTGGGAGCGATCTCTTTACAGCGATTCAAAAAACCTTGCTTCATTTTGCTTTTCTCAAAAAGCTCGAACCTCATCTTAGGAAACTGGATCGCAAAAATCACTCCCGGTAGTCCCCCGCCAGATCCGAAGTCGGCCACTCTTTTAACGTTTTTTGGAAACTGAGAAAGTGCCAAAAGACAATCAATTACATGGTTATCAATGAGTTCTTCAAAGGTCATTTTACGGCTGATCAGATTGAACTCTTCATTCGCGGCCCAGAGTAGCTCAATATATTTTTTAAGTTGAGGAAGCCGAGCCTCATGAAACCCTAGATCTAAAAACAAAGCTGTACGTTTTTCAAAATACTTCACTACACATCCTTCTCATACTTATGGCTCATCCCTTCACATAAATAAAATATCATTTGTCTTGTGAGGAGTACAACAGGAAGTCAGAATTTATGATGGCTGAATCAAGAGAGTTAGTCTTCAACTCACTCGTGTTATGAATGAACGACTTCTGCCTCCAAGGCCTTTGCCCAGGAACATACGCCGTTTTTTCCAGAGTTCCGTGCTCGAAAAAGAACGGCGTATGTTAGATTTAGTGACTCTTTATGCTCGTAGTCCAACGTTTAAAAATATCCCTTAAAAACTTCTCAATTTCTTTCGTGCGCCTCCTCTCATCTGTGGAGATTCGGAAAGAGGCTGATAGAGCAGGATCAGCATGTCTCGTGTTGCTTTCAAAAGCTCGTTCTCGCGCCCAAATGTCGAGACTCCGTGAAAAATCGCCGCATCATCAAAATAAATAGAATCCATGGGCGTTTCTAAAATGAGCGTATCTCGCAATTGTTTTCGTAAATCGTAGATATGATTTTCGGCGCCTTTAACGTTTTCTCTCGTCATCAAATGGATCGAACCAAAATGGTAACCGTCACGATGAATACCTTCAGGTGCCGGGCGCCCACACTCGCTTCCAGGAGTCGCCTCAATGCGTATCATATGTGCACTGATTTCGATGGGTTCGCGAATTAACTCTTTTTGAAAAGGCAAAGCAAAAAAACTCTCCACCAAAAGGTTTTGAAAAAAATCATTTTGATATTCGCTTGATGTCATTGGCGCAAACTGGCGATGAATATCTCCATAAAGGTCGTCAAATTTTTTAGCTTGAAAAAATGAATCGTGATCGAAGACCTCAAGACAACGCGAGGTCGGATCAATTAAGAGTCGAGCGTAGCGACGACGTCTTTCCCCTTCTCCGGGAAAGAGATGCGGATCTTCGGGCATATACTCATAACAATCCCGAAACCTATTGAGTTTGAAAGAATGTTGAGAACTAAGACCAAAGAGCCCTCCGTTCCATATGTATATAACCTTTTGTTTTTAATGCTTCGTGTATCTGCTTTTGCTTGGCATCGTTAAGAATGCTCATAAAATCCTCCTTTACTTAAAAAGAGGACTAACAGATAAAAAGAATCGTGAGAAATTCAAAGTTTTAAGGCAAGCAAGCATTCGCGCTAATACACATATAAAAAAGGCAACCTCCCGAGGTTGCCTTTTTCTTTTCAACGATTTCGTAGTGTTTTAATCACTTTACTTCGTTAAGCTCGCACTGGGCGGTTACATTTTCGCCTTCAACAGCCACTTTCAGTTCGTATTTTCCAGAGTTGAGTGCAAGCTCTTTGAACTCGTAAGAAATAGTAGCTTCATTAAGAACGTTCGCTTTGATGCTGTAGCAGGTTGTCAAACATCGACCGACGCTTGCGGATGTCACTGTCGTTTCAAAACCCACTGTGCCAAGTACTCTTTCATTAAATGGATAAGAGTGAGCGACTCGAAAATTCTTTAACTGTGGAGCACCACCACCAGTCTTATTAAAGTTGTCATCAATCCAAATAGTCATGGGAATCTGCTGACCGGCCTCTTGCATGACGTACTTACAAATATATTCAAAGTTTTCTGAATGAAGAATGCCAACCACTCCCCCGTCCAAAGTTTTTCTATCATTAGTCTGAGCGAAAGCGATTTGCGACACCAATGTGAGAACTAAAATAAGCCATTTCATATTGTCTCCTTAGAGTTAAATTCACTCAGGAGTTATATGATATGTTCTTATGATTCTACGGCCAACTCAAAGGAATGTATTTTTTACTTTGACACAAAAGCCAAAAAAAAAGCAACTCCGGGAGTTGCTTTTTTCGTTTAAAGTGCTTTTGAAAACAACTTCATAGCTGTTCAAACAATCGAGCAGTATAGAACGCACGATAGTCATGGTAACCGTAAGTGAAATCATCACGTGTTGGAGAGTAATTAAAGTCAGGCACGGCACCGTTATTTTCAACTGGCACGCCGTCTGGTCGATAGAAAAGAGACTTTGTCATCTCAGGAACAATACGTGAGTACAGGAGAGCCGGCTGAGCGGTTACGTGACCACCGAGCCCCATAGTTCTTGTACCAACAAGTTTCGCACGCCCTAAACCTTTCGTCATTGCAGGAAAAGCATCCCCTCCAGAGCCTGACATTTCATCGATCAATACAATGATCGGCTTTGTGTAATGAATGTCATTGGGTGATCTGAGATCGTTTCCATCAATCGCGATTTTCGCTGTCATGAAGTCACCCTTCATCCAAGCCTCACGCACAAGCTTTTGCACTTTCTCAACATTTTTGCGGGCAAGCGTGTTTTCTGGAACTGAGTTCACCCACTCAGTAAACATCAAGTACTCAGCTTTATTAGCGAGCAATTGAAATTGCATTGCTGGAAAAGGCTTTGACATAAAGAGACTTACAATCTGATGAAGATATTCCACCGAACCACCACAGTTGTGATCCTGATCGATTATGAGTCCGACAGTGTTCTTCTCCAAAACCGAGACGGCAAACTCATACTGCGCAAAATACTCAGCATAAGCACGGTTCTCTGGAGAATAGTGAGGAATACGTAAGTAACCTACATTCCCTTTTTCTGTTGGATAGTAGTAAGCCACGAAAGGAGTTTTCATGATCACAGTGGCATTTGCTGGAATCTCAATACGGGTGTCGCCTGAGCAGCGGAAAGAACGCTCTACCTGTGGATTCTCAACCTCTTTCATCAAACCAAATGTTGAGATCGTATCGTAGTTTTCTTTTGCGGAAACAAGAGAATCACTTTCGTCAATCGCGGTGCCTTCGACCTTCCAAGTGAGTTTTACTTCTGAAATCACCGAAGATGTTCCACGTCGAATTTTAAAAGTCACATCTCCAGCAGGAACTGGAAGACGCTTTCCATCTCTCACCGTAAGGGATAAAGCGGCGGTACGTCTTTCTGATAGAGAGTAACCAAGACCACGGTAAGTTTGTAATTGGTCTAATACGGTCTGAATATCAACACCGTTCATCTCTAGGATTTGATCACCTTTAGCAAACGGAAACTGGGTTTCAGTAAGAAGTGAACGGTTAATACGATCAACGAGCACTTTACCTTCTACAAGGTCTGTATCGAAAGGCAAAGAAGACTTTAGATCTGTTGGGAGATTCGCTCGAAAGTGACCATCATGGAACTCACCAATGTATTGTAGGATTGTATAATAGAACTCTCTATTACTGCGAGTCGCCGCGATTCTTGGAGCATAAAGATCACGGATTTTCTCAGGAGTGATATCGTACTTTTCTTTTTTGTACTGGAGTGGTCCGTAACCGGCTTTAACAATATTTACGAGCTGATCGAGATCAGCCAATTTTTGTTCTGTCGTTAATGTGTTGATAGCCGCCATTGACAGCGACGAACCAAACACAGCTAAACATAGCGTGATAGTGATCAAGAATCGATTCATATCATC
The DNA here is from genome assembly GCA_050250255.1 of Bdellovibrionales bacterium. Classification (GTDB taxonomy): domain Bacteria; phylum Bdellovibrionota; class Bdellovibrionia; order Bdellovibrionales; family DASUEL01; genus JBFWOZ01. Next base: position 22,330 of record JBFWOZ010000021.1, read on the forward strand.
CCCTTAAGAGTTTGCGTTTGAATGCTTCTAACAACATTCTTAAAGGGGTGTAAAGTGAATGAGAGAAATCCAAAGGACCAAGCGCGTTATAAGCAGTTTTAAACATGAACTTAACCGTTTGAAATGAAAAAAAACCTCTTTGGCACCAGTTTTAATCGTTCTCCATTTCCCTTGCGCTCCTTACTTTTTCATCATATCCCCTTCTCACCTAACAAAGGGGTTATAATGAAAAACATTTTTGCTTTAGTCCTTGTCGTTTTCACATTTACTAGGGCTCATGCAAACACGAGAGTATTTGGTAGCCTGACATACTTGCAGTCGCCACATATTGAAACCTGCCGGTATGTAGACACACCAACACCAGAAACATACATCGTTGAAGCCCTTCTTGATGCAACCTTTGGCTGGAGCTACTCAACGGGAGATAAAAATCTTAATTTTGAACCTATTAACCAATGGTTTTCTCAGCGAAGCAAAAGCGGAATTGAAAATATCGTTTATGCACCTAGCGCCCCAGGCGGAGATACGTCTGAAGCTTCATACAATCACTTCTATGTTATTACGAAAGATCCATTCTACATTGACCCGCGTGCGATCAGTTCGAATCCAAAATCGCCTTACATCCCAAATAAGAAAATCTATAAAGCTATCCAGATTTCAAAAAGAACTTACTGGCATTCTACTCTCAGTCTCTTAACGACAGAAGAAGTACAGAAGTTAGACATTTCAAAGATGAAAGTACTCAGCAGTGAAGGAAAAAAAATTATCTCAGCCCTCTTCAACAATGAGGACCTCACTCGTATTATTGGGGTCTCCTACACGACTTGGCGAATGCGCGTGCCTCAGATTCAGTTCACTCATACAGACCATGGAATAGAAATTGAATTTTCTGTTGCTGAGGAAGCAGGCGGCAGTGGTTTCACTGGCTTTGGCAAGAAAGTCAAAATTCAGAGTAAACCAGGCCCGGCGCACATAAATCCTGATCAGTATATTCTAGCGAATCTTACATCTGTATCTGATAACAGATGCACTTTTAAAGGATTCTGAGACTGTCGATTACAAGAAAGGTCTCAATGAAACGAATATTTCTTTCTCTAACTCTTCTATTGGGGTTCTCTTATATCGTGGAGGCGATCGATTACAAAGCCATTGCCATTGGAACAGATTTTTCTTTCACCGAAGGTAAGGGAACGAGTAGGATTTGTGGTTTTGATAGCCAGGCGATTCGTTGTTGGAACGCGCAACCTAGCGGAGTCACTATTCTGCCTTGGAAGTAAAAATCTTTATCGCGATGTTTTCAAGCTCACTGGGACAAGAAAACTGGACGATAAAGCAGGTATCTATCCATTCACCTTCGTGAAGAGGAATGCGCTACATCTCATCCATCACAATAGGGATGTTTGGGAAGGTTTCTCTCATCACTTCGGTCACATCTGGCAAAAGGCTTCCGGCCGGTTGGTAGGTGCCAGAATTACGATTAATATAAAGCTGACCATCTGCCGTTTTCCATATTTCACCCGCAAATCGAACATCACGCGAATAGCGAGAAAGTAGCACATGCTTGCTTAATACCCAATCCACCAATGACGATTGAATATCAATTTTCATAATAATCATGCGGTCACTTAGCACCACGACATTATATTTATTTGGTGTTACTTCGCTGTGCGTGGCGAGCATGTCGTAGAGATCTTTTTCTGTCATTCCACCGAAGTGACGATAGCCTTTTGAAAGTTGCGTACGAATCAAGCCCACAATTGTTTCACTAAATAACAAATGCTTTTTTACTTTGGTTATAAAGTTTGGTGCCTGTTGAGGAAAAGCATTTAAGCGTTGGGGAAGCTTATTTTCCACTTTGGCTTTATTTAATGGAATCTCGAATAAGCTGTGAGGTCCCCAAAGATAACGGAGCAGGACACCAAAACTACTAGGCTCCGACACACTGACGTCAAATTTTTCAAGATCACGATTCTCTACTTCGAGACGAACTGGGACCGATTCTAATTCTGGAGCTTTCGCTCCAGAACGAATCAACATTCCAAATGTGTTTGATACCGCGTTTTTAATCCTTACTAAAAAAACGTTGTCCTCAGTTTTCGAAGTGATCGCTTTCTCAATATGTCGACAAGCCGTCATACAGACAGCCTTTTGAATACTTAAGCCCACTTCTTCCATAAATCCCGGAGTGGTTCTTACAATTTCAAATTCGACGTCTTCACCTTTGTATTTTAAACCGTTAGCAATAAGGTCTCGTAACAATGGGATCGGGAAGTTATATTGCGTCAGTGATTGACCATTTCCTAAAGTAAAACCAGCTGTTTCCATCACTTTACAATTCGCGTTTACGCAAGTAAACCCGCGGCCACCTTCATGTTTTTTGGCAGCTTCCATCAAATCTTCGATCGCTTGCTTTCTAAGAGATGGGAAAGTCACAAGAAGTCCTGATTGAACACGTCCGCGCGTATCCACAACCTCAGCATCGCCTCTCCAAAGAGATTTGGCTGCGAATTTTACTGAAGCGTTCGTATCTGTAGGGGCTTCAAGTTTTGGGATTGTTAAATAAACATTCGGTCGACCAAACCCTAAAAATGGAACGGGTTTCGCAAAAATATCCTGTAGTTGTACCACTCTAAGGGTCGGATCTGATTTGGCGAGATTCTCACGAGTGTTCGCCGTTACGTCAATGACGACAGTATTTCTGCCCGCCAAAGATTCAATTCTTTTAATAGCAATTCCGCTTTTAAATACTCACCGCAAAACGATTCACCCATTACCTGAGAGGAGGTAAAAAACAGTAGACCTACTATCAATAACCATCGATTCATATGACCACCCTTCGTTTACGGATTGGACAGGGCCTAAAATGAGCCCTCAGCCACGTCTCTATTTCGAATAAGTCTTTTAAAAAGCTATTAAATCCAATAAATGCAATTGAAAGACCCATTTTTTAAAGCCTTGTACCTTGACCATCTCCCCCTCTTCCGACACTCTCGGCGCATGCATTACTTTCGCATTCTGAGCGTTATTGAAGGTCTATCTCTTCTCCTCCTTCTCTTCATAGCGATGCCTATAAAATACATTGGCGGAGATCCAAGCTTCGTAAAATTGGTAGGCCCTATTCATGGGTTTTTATTTATTGTTTTTGTTGCCGCTGTACTTTGGATGGCCGACAAAAAGGACTGGCCGTTAAAATTCACCCTTCAAGTCATTGCGAGTTCCTCGATTCCCTTTGGAATGATTTGGCTCGAACGTAAACTTAAGAATTCATAAGAGGTTTTTTATGTTTTGCCCATGTGGAACTAATAAAAATTTTGATGATTGCTGCGGTCCCTATTTAAGTGGTGAGAAAATACCGGAGACGGCGGAAGCGCTTATGCGTTCGCGCTATACGGCTTTTACTCGAGCAGATCTCGTCTACATCGAAAAAACTCTAGCTCCTGAATCTCGCGAAGATTTTGATATCGAAGCCAATAAGGAATGGGCCGAGAAAGCCACGTGGAAAAAACTCAACGTCTTAAAAACTGAAAAAGGAACGGCCACTGATAAAAAAGGAACTGTGGAGTTTGTGGCCACTTACTCACAAGACGGTCAAGGGATTGATCACCACGAGGTGGCTCATTTTCGTAAAAATGACCGTGGAGAGTGGCTTTTCTGCGAAAGCCATAGTCACACTCATAAAGAAGGTGAAGGCCACCACCATCATCACGAAAAACCCGCCACCGTTGTACGTGAAGCTCCAAAAGTTGGACGAAACGATCCCTGCATTTGCGGAAGCGGCAAAAAATTTAAGAAGTGCTGTGGTTAAGCGTAACAACTTACCCGGTGCGTTTACCCAAGTTAAAGCTTCATTTTCATTTTTAAACCCACTACATTTAAGCAATGAGAATTTTACTTATTTCTTCTCTCTCTTTGTTTCTTCTCATAAACTTGGCGCACGCAGAACCTCGTGCATTTTTAAAAACCGAAAGCGGCTATCTCCAGGCGCAAGAGCTTTCAATTGATGGTAAAGCCTATCAAGTTTCTAATCCGGTCACGAGCACCTACGACATCGAGGATTTTGCTCTACTGAAAGAATCCGATCCTCAAGCTTGGAAGAGTCTTGAGAACCATTACCGTTACGGCGTTGTGGGGACACGAGGCCTTGTGGCCGGCACGGGCGCTGCACTGATCGTACTTCTTATTCCAGCAACACGTGCTCATCCCGTCATTCCTATTGGACTGTTCCTTTCGGGATTTATTTACTATATGAATAGTCGCCACATGGCCCAACATAACCTACACAAAGCAATCAACCAACTCAATGGCGTGAAGGATATGGGCCTTCTCATGACTTTCTGAGAATTGAGGAGAATTTATCAAAGCCATACTCGTAGGGATTCAATCCCCGAAGACTTCAAATGAAGAACACGCGGCTTCTCTTAAAGAATTAGGAAGACTCGTCACCACTCTTGGTCACCAAGTTGTGGGAGAACTCTCTCAGAAAAAATCTTCTCTTAAAAGTCCTACTTTTTTGGGCGAAGGAAAACTCAAAATTCTGGCAGGCTACACCGGCGGCTCAGGTGTGGTGGCCTCTATGGTGAAACGAAAAATTTCAAAGGCCAAATTAAAATTCACCAAAGAACAAGAAGACGTGGAAAAAGAAAACTCTGAAGAGATGGATGTTGAAAACGACGAAGATTCTCTAGATGACAACGAAACGTTTGAAGCTCCTAAAGAACAAGCCGACATCGTCGTGGTTGATAGCGAACTTTCGCCCTCTCAACTTCGTAATATGGAGAGTGCAACAGGCGTCACCGTTCTTGATCGTACGGGTGTGATTATTGAAATCTTTGGCCGACATGCAAGGACAAAGTCCGCAAGGCTCCAAGTGGAAATTGCAAGACTTACCTACGTAGCTCCTCGCCTTCGCGAAACGGGTAATGACAAACAAATGGGCGGAGGCGGAGTCGGCTCTGGAGAAACAAAACTTGAACTCGACCGTCGACACGTACGTGATCGCATTAAAGAATTAAAAACCGAGCTCGCCGCTGTAGAAAACGAACACCTTATTCGGCGTTCAAGACGTTCTCAAGAAAACGCCGTTGCGCTTGTGGGATACACCAATGCCGGGAAAAGCTCGCTCATGCGTGCGATGACCGGAAGTGAAGTTCTCGTGGCCGACAAACTTTTTGCTACACTCGATACCACCGTCAGGCCACTCCATCCAGAGACACATCCTAAAATTTTATTTTCTGATACCGTAGGTTTTATCAAAAAGCTTCCTCACGATCTTGTCGCCTCTTTTAAATCAACGCTGGATGAAGCTCAACATGCCTCTCTTCTTCTTTTTGTAGTGGATGCCTCTGACCCGACGTTTCGCTCTCAACTCGAAGTGACTCAATCCGTGCTAAAAGAGGTGGGAGCCGGCGAACAGCCAAGCTGGCTCGTTCTCAACAAGCGAGACCGTTTAAATGATGAGCAAATATTGAGCTTAAAAAAAGAATTTCCTGACGCCATCTTACTTTCTACGAAGCTGAAAGAAGATCTCAAGATGCTGCGTGAAAAGCTGATTGATCACTTTGAAACGGGCATGATCGAGACGGACCTCATGGTCCCCTACGATCTTCAGGGAGCCATCGGTGAAATTCGTAATCGCATGCGTGTGATTTCTGAATCCTACAATGATCGGGGCACGCTCTTTCGAGTACGTGCCACCCAAAAAGATCTCGATGCTTTTGAAACAAAATTTAAACGATAGCCATTTACATGGACCACATATCTTTACAGGACTGACCTGTATCTTTGCAGCAACAGCTGCTACACTCTACCAGGCGACAACCGCCGCCGGGCCTTGGCTCTGAACCCGCTTTACATGCATGGTCATCAGCACAGTGAAAATGTGTGTTCCCTTCACAGTGACCCGCTTCATCGCCTGGAGACCACGTGTCCCATCCTGTACAGCTATTATTGTCATCACCGCCGCTGCCACCTCCGTGACTGCATTCGCCTGTCTCATGCGGATTTACAAAGCGAGCGGCTCCACTGTTATTGACTGTTCCATCATTACAAACTTTATCTTGCTGAACGTCGTGAAACAAAGTTTTGCCATCACAGGAACCCGGCTGAGAACTGCCGTTAAAAATGGTATCGGTCCATGTGGCACCGTGAATTCTAGCACCACACTTACACTGGCCCACATCTCTTGTATTCGTAAGTGTTGTATTTAGCAATTGAACGGAAGCATTTGAACATTGATAAGTTTTCTTCACATCAGAAACACGATTTTTACCTGTACAAATTGGCACGGTCACTGCCGCGCTTTGGATTTCTTCCCAGGTTGACCCGTTAGTATGCGAACCGCAATCCACGCAAAATCCTATTTCATGGGGATTCACTAACCGCCGAGGACTCTCTTGAATCACACCATGAATACATTTTTTATCGATTTCAATATCGTGGATGAGAGTTTTTCCAGGGCAGGACCCAGCTTCGCTATGACCATTGGCGATCGTGTCTGTCCATGTCGTATCGTGAGCATGTTGGCCGCAACTCAGAGGCTCTATGATTGGAATCGGAGTCGGCGATTGCAGACTTGCTATAGTTCTCCCTTCAAAATTGACAGGTGAAGTACAGTTTTGAAATGTACACAAAGTGATAAGGCCACACGAAAGGAATAGACATCGTTCTTTCAACATAGCGTCCCCCTACTTTTAACAATGCAAACCCAGAACCTTCCGGCATTTATAGAATTTCGTGAGACTGGGTGCTCAGGACAAAAATGGCCTAGTCAACTTACTGTCATCATTCAAAAAATGAACACTCCATTCATCTCATTACGAGACGCTATTTATGTTGCACATCCTAGAAACATACGTTGAGATGAATCATGGAGGATCTCATGAAAGCTAAACTACCTTTGATTGCTCGTATTTTATTAGGCTTTGTATTTTTCGCCGCCGGCCTTGCGGGTTTACTGAACCTCGTTCCACCACCCGCGAATCTCCCTGAAAAAATGTTAGCGTTTTCTACAGGGCTCATGGCTTCGGGCTATTTTATGCCGCTACTTAAGGTTACCGAAGTGTTCTGCGGTTTACTGCTACTGAGTGGATTTTTTGTTCCGCTCGCTTTGGTGATTCTTGCGCCAATCGTATTGAATATTTTTTTGGTGCACACCTTTCTTGAACCAAGTGGGTTCCCGCTCGCTCTCGTGATCGGTCTTCTTACAGTGTATCTCGCGTTTTTTGCGCCACCTTATGCGCCAACGATTCGTCAACTTTTTAAGAAGTAACAATTTAGAAACCGTTAAGAGCTCCTCCGCAACTTCCTGCGGAGGGTTCCCTTTGTGCGATTTGTTTCAATCGCGTGAGCCAATTCGTCACTCGGTTCCGAACTGTCTCCTCACTTTTTCCCCCTTCACGCAAAAAAGTATTATGATACACGGTGGAGGCCATTTGCACTTTACCAATCGCTTCGATCGCAATCGCTCCAAACGCTTGAAGCGCCGGCCATAGGCTCATATCCCCTGCGTTCATCCCTTGTCCTGCACTTAAAAATAAACCTGCCGCTGTCAAATGGATTAAGGGTTGGATACCATATCCCAGCCCTTGCCCCATAGCTCCGTGGCCATCAAAAATAAAGAATGGCCCCGGGAAAGCTTTCCCCCACATTGTGGTGGGTAATTCGGGTTTAACACTCTTCATGCGAGCGATGCGAATGGACGCTGAGAAATCTAACAATAAATTTTGATGAGTTGAACGATCACCATTTTCTACATGCCAATAAAGTTTGTAGCGCAACTTTTTTGTGGAAGGATCACGATACCACATCCATGCATAACCTAACATTTTTAAAAAAGAAGCCTTACCCACACCTAATCCTACCGAAAAACCGCCAATGACTATTTTAGAAGAAATCACATCCTCCTTTACGTAAAGAGCGGCATTCCTCCACAAAACTTCGTTATAGGCATTTAAAAAACTTTCCACAATCGGCTTCGTCACTTGCAGTCCATCTTTATCGCGAGATTCTGTGTGTTTTAAAAGTTGGTGATCTTCCCACCATTCACCTGCAGGTTGAGGATCAAAACGGTCTATCAATCTTTTCCATAAACTCGTCTGGGTAAACATGTGCGCCTTTGCCAGCATGGCTTCTTGGCGCTCTTTTAAAAAGAGCGTTTGCTCTTCAGGTGTAAGTGATAAAAAAGACTCTACGTGTTCTGCTTGAGGTTTAAACGATACGACATAGTCAACGCCGCGTACGTGTAGGACTTCGGTTTCAGGAAAATGCTCTACTTGGGCAAATGCTTGGCGAGAATGAATGAGCAGAATTCCTAATAAAAGCAACGAAAGAAGGCGCATGGGTCAATACCCTGCAAAAAGAGCGAGGATTCAAAGACTTCTCTATTCTTTTTAAGACTAAAAAAACGTCAGTTTTTTAGACAGAGCGACTAATCGCGCACGTTGGCCGTGACAAAAAAAGCGTCTTCAAGGGCAATGGGCTTTGGGCTTACGATATGAAGCTGAATAAACTTGCCTTCGGATCTTTCACTTACAAGTGTTGTTGTATAGGAGGAAGCTTGGTTTTTCTCAAAGTATAAAGTTTTCTGGGACTTATCCTCTTTTACGCTGATATGAACATAGCTCAGCTCTTCTTTAAGTGCCTGAAGAGTTGTAGGTTTTGTAAAACACGAAGCTCCTATTAAAGATTCGCCTTTTTTGTAGAACTTCATTTTCTTTTCTTGTTTAACAAACTGAAATTCAGACGACAACTCCAACTCGCAGGCCTCAACACGAAGGCTTAGTAAAATGAAAGTGCTTAATAAAAATTTAGTGCTTATTTGTTTTGCCGCGGCGGCCATGTGTCTCTCCAGAAAAATCTTTTTGGTTTTGTAAGCGACGAACTTCAGCAGCTTTTTTATCTATCTGTTCTTTTATTTGCGGATTTTTATTAGGCATTCGTTTTAGAGATTCCAGCTCGCGTCGGGCGGCTTCCCAATTTTGGCTCGCATTGATCCGACGATTTAAATTGGAATGACGATCATTTTTACTGCCTACGTTGTCATACCCTGGCCTAGGAATCGTCATTGTTTCCGCATTTGTTTGTGAAATGTAGTTAGGATTTGTAGACAAACAAGTCTTCATAAAACCAGGTAGAGAACGATGAATATTGGTTACAAGCTCTACAAGCTGGGTCGCAATTTTTTCTGAAACTGCATGGGTAAGAACTTTTAATTCGGCGATCAATGCTGAAATCGTACGCTGATATTCTCCCTCTTGATTTTGTGAAATAAGCTTCAGGGTTGCAGCCGTTGCGATAGTTAATGAAAGTCCCTCTAAGACAAGGAGGGCGGCTGGAGGAGCCATTGCTAGAGCTGGCGTTGCCTTTGATGAGGCCATAGGCGTCAGTACGACACAACACATACAAAAAAGAATAAAAATAAGCTTACGCACTTACTTAAGTTAACGAAATTCTCTATCTGGCTTAAGTTATTTAAAGAGTTTTGGACTTCGGTCCCTCGACCTTAGGAGAAGAGTGAAAGTTGACAAAAATGCGACCAACACACCTAAAATTGACTGTTCTCTAAACCTTAAACAAATACGTTTGCAGATAGTAAGGCACGCCTATTGCTCACCTCATCTGTTATGAAATGGATTCTATACATAGGACTCGCCGCTGTTTTTCTTACGAACTCCCCAAGTCTTTGGGCGCGCTCTACTCATTCAAAAGTAGCTCTTGCTGGACAGTTTAAGTCTGTCGCGCTTATTTGTACGGAACATTCCTTGAGTCGTGCCGCTTCTGTGGCGATTGGACCAAAATTGTTCTTAACGGCCGCTCACATTTTTTTTAATGATGCAGGCGCTTGGCGTGCTTTTTTAGAAAAACACGGCCCACAAATCACGACCTCTCATATGTACGAAATTGATGGTTTTGTTTTACAAGAAAAAAATCTTCAAAGCGTCTTCATTAACGGGCAAAAGAAAGTACTCAAAAAACTTTATATCCCTCTCGCTCATCTCACCGCAGTCGGAATGAAACCGGTTAATTATGATTTGGCGATCGTCGAACTTGAAGAACCCCATAACCTTCCCATTACTCCAATCTACACCTCAGGCGAAACAGGGACCGAATACACAATTGTTGGGTTCGGCCCACCAATCTTTGACCTCACTGTCGGTAAAAAAAATAATGATGTTTGTTTGCGGCCAGTCCCCACAAAATATTGGGCGCAAAACAGAGGTTTACTTACAAAAATAGATGAAACTTGGAAACTTACAGGTGACAAACACACCGTTCCTAACGGCCGCTCCGGGACCACCAAAGGAGATTCCGGTGGGCCACTGCTTAATAGCAAGGGACAAATTTTAGGAATTTCCTCTTATGTGCTGGAAAACACAGGCCCAAACAACGAATTACTCAGCAATTATACATCCAGCTTTATGGCACTTGATGATGAAAAAATAAAAGATTTTCTGTCGAGAATTCCCTTTGAGCAACCCTAGCTCAAATCGCTAACCAACCTTGTAGTCGCCGGTAAAGAGCACTTTTGAATCCGCACCAAGGCTCGACACCTTCCAGGTCGGGTCGGTCGCCATGCCTGTTTTCTCGAGTGTTAAGAAGTTCTCGCTAAAGGTTCCTTGCATGTGTTTATTAGGGTTCTCGTAATAGCTCGACTTCGTCGAAGAATGCATACAGCTCGAGATAAACTCATAGGTTTGGTAACCCAGCACGGTCTTATCAATTTGAGAAATCTCGCTATAGTGAACGTCGCCGCCCATAAAAACCGAAGGCGAATTCCAGCTCGATACCTCTCCTAAGAAAAGATTGAGCTCTTCTTTTGCGATGGACTCATAACTGGTATTACTTTTATCCGCCCGACCAAAAAAGGGGCTGCCTTCCATAATCCACGTAGGCCCTTGAGCGCCGACCATAGTGTCAGAGATCCACTTCATCTGTTCCGCACCAAGAAATCCTTCGATTCTTCCGTTTGGTAGTTTGCGGTAGTAGCGACTATCGAGAAACAAAAAGTTTTGATTGAACCCGCGAAAGTACATAGAGTTTGCAGGACCAGGCACTAAAACACTGTCCATGGCTTCTTGGCCATAAAATGCTTTAAATACTTTGAGGGTACCGTCTTTGTGTTCGTATTCACCATCTTCATTGTTTTTGCCGTAATCGTGATCATCCCAGACAGCGAGAACAGGTTTTAAATTTTTCCATTGATAATAAGAAATATTCATTCGTGTTTCGATAAAGCGAGACCAGAGCTTATCTGGGCCATGCGAGAAAAAAGAATCACCATAAACTGTGTCACCGATCATAAAATAATAATCAGCATTCGACTTTTGTGCTGAGATCCACATTTTCGTGCGAGCGGATTCAGAATCCTTGATACAAGACATCACTGCGATCTTTGCGTTCGTACGACTCAAATCCATTGTCGTGAGAAAGCGTTCATCTAAAAGAACATTCTTGGTCGTATCTTTTACAGTGAATTGATAATTGTGCCCAAGTTCTAATTGTGTAAATAACATTTTATCAACACGTGAGGGGGATTTTGCGTTTGCTGATTCCTTGATCCAATCAGGCTTAAAGATTTTTCCAGTTTCACGATCTTTGAGAATGTATTCGACGTTAAGGAGCTTTGGGACATCTACCGTCAGCTGAGTCGTCGTCTCTGTTGTGAGACCCTGAAGCATATTCAGCCCCGTCGCGGCGGCTCGGCGAAGAAGAAGATCGTGCATAAAAACTTGTTCGGGTAAGAGTGAGAGTGCCACATCCGCAACTGCGAAAGTCCCCACTCCCTGGAGAAACTGCCTTCGATCCATTTGAACATCCTTGTGGTGTTTCAAATAGCTTTTCAAAGTTCAGCAATCGGCACAATCCGTCACGATGGTTTTTTAGCTGTAAGCCTAGGGGATCGAAGGGAAACACGACTGAAGACATAGGAAAGAAAGTCCAGTGGGAGGTTTTAAAACTCTTTTAGAATTGTCGTGCTTCGGTTGCAGTAAGGAAGCTCGCATAACTCCAAGTCAAGTCACGGGCACCCTGCATGTACCCTGAAGTACGATGGAATTGTTCTGAAAAAGAACCGTTCGATTGATTCATGTGAGAGAAGCTGCGGGCGAGGAATTCATCCCCTTTTTGCATCCACTCGGCACGTTGAAGAGGCGAAATCTTTTTCGATGAATCTTTCGCGAGCTTATAATAATATTCGGCGAGCGCATGGTTACCTAGAAACCAAGGGTTCCCAAGAGAATTTGTCTGTACCCCATCGTAAGTGTCTTCTGGATAGCGACCAATCGCGATTCCAATTTGTCCATTACGATTTACACGGTAGAGATTGTAAAATGCTTCTTCGAGATGCTGAACGCTTGCGCGCACCTGGGGCGAATTCACCGAGTAAAAACCATCTTGCGTATCTCCATGAAGGACACCAAGAACCACGGCAAGGTCGAGATTTGAAGGTTTATTCTCTGAAGGAGTTCGAGTGGCTCCGATGTAGCGCCCGTTCCAGTAGCTCTTTAACTTCGCCTCGAGCTTTATAGCTTCCGTACGGTAGAATCGGGCGGCCTCTGGATCTTTTAACATCTCCGCAAGCTTGGCACCCTCTACGAGAGAAGCTCGCTGAACCATATGCGTATAAAAATGCTCACCAAAAACTTCTTCCCAAAGATCAAAGGAAGGTGCGCGCCAATGATGAGAGACGTATTCTAAGTCGGCTTTGATTGCGCTTTGAGTAGGGAGCTTAGAGTCGTAGAGATGTTCTACAACATATTTTCGGTTCAAGGGATCTTTCAAGAGGTGCTTAGCAAATCGGATCAGGGTTAAAGCACGGAGAGCCGGACCATCGTTTTGAGGTCTGCCCCACGGCCCATCAAACCCTCGGCCATCAACAAAAAATTTAGGTTCTCCAAAGCCGCTTAAAGTTCTCGCAAGTTGATTGCGTCTTGAAAAAGCGGCGAAGTCAAAAAGCTTTTTTTCGTAAAACTGACGTTCTCTTGACTCAGAAGTTTTTTCTAGTCGATCTTGTACGGACGCCATAACAAGAGCGGCGTCTCTGACCCAATGATAGTAATAATCAGGCTCTGATTTGGAGGGAGATGCGACAACAACCCCAAGCGCGGTATCGGCCGGCGAAATGTTTTGTAAAAGATAAGAAAGAGCTCGCGGCTTTTGGAGTTGAATCATCGCCGGAACGTCACGGGTCATCACAGAAGGGACTGGAGACGTTTCAAATGTCTCCGCTGAGACATTCAATCCCAATAAAAATAAAATGACGCTAAACACGGTACCCTCCTGGAAACCGATAAACTTTATAGGAGGCTTACCTCTTGTCAATCTTCTCCATTACGAAAATAGCACTCTGTTTTGAACTCGCTTCCTCCCGGTCTAAAATCCAGAATTCCTTGCATGTTCTCACTGTGCGTCGCTTTTTAGGATCACGAATGACACCATAAAACATGCTTACGCTTCTCTTTTCGCTCTCCCTCACTTTCGCTTTGGCTGACTCCTGCCCTTTTCAAGTGGAATCTTTAAACCAAATCCAAGTTCAAAGAATGAGAATAGGCCCTCAAAAAGATTGCATGATTCTCGTATCGCAGAATGTAAGACCGAAAGCATGGAGAAGTTATTCTTACTCGCAATCTGGACTATTTATGATTTTTATGAACTTTGACGAGTCCGACGATCCGCATTCGACAGGAGCACGAAGCTATTTTGTTTTTCCAAGAAAAATGGAACCTCGCTTTCAATTTACTGAAAATGAGCTCGAAGTTTTAGATGCCGCGGGACACTTACATCGGTTTGATTTGAGAACAGCCAAATATCTTTCGATGAGTGAGTCGGTCCTTGAAGTAAACTCTAAAATCGTTCGTGAAAACCAGGGAGGCTTTAAAATTAAATCCTCAAAACACCTTCTTCTCGATAATGGATTTGCTTTAGGAGAACTCCCCTATGTCGACGAAAATGCATCGTCGTTTTTTCGTCTTGAGGAAAAAACATGTACTGTTCACCATCGCGAACTTTTCTCTTACACTTACGGGAAGCGTCCCGATGGCACTCGGTATCTGGAAGGCGTGCGCTTTAAACTCTCCGACACCGAAGTGCTAAGAAAAGTTCAATCGTGCTTTAGCTATTAAAGTGCGGCCTTCATGCTTTCCTCCTTAGGAAAATTTTATTGCTCTGTTGTGATTCTTAAATAGAATCTCTTTTTAGCTACAGGTTTTTTAGTTTCGCCCGCATTCCAAATTTGAATGTAAGCAAAGTCGACGCAAGATCCGTCCTCACGATTACTTTCATCACATTTTCCGTAAGCCGTTAAAGGGATGTTTACTGAATCCGCTTCCGAGTTGAGTGTGTAAACCAGAGGTTGCCGCTCTTGGCCTTCCCACTTAATGGCGCCTTGGAGTGGTCCGCCCTCAAGACCCACGCGTACTTGAACGGGATAAACAAACTTATACGTATCGCTGCTCGTGAGTTTTACATTTAAGTTATAGGTGACTTTGTCTATGGCCTTAAGCGTGTGAGGAATTGGCTTCCCTCGAGAACCTGACGATGTATCTGTCACTTCTTCTTCGCCATTAAATAAAGAAAACTGTGCTGGCATTTTATCGTCAAAACGGAAGTTACGCCCGGCAAGCGCTTGCGTGAGATAGTTTTTCATCTCCCCGGCGCGGCGATAACGACTTCCTAGCTCATCAGCAAAGTACATATGTTCAAACCAATTTTTCGCCGTAAGGCCCGGGTGATTACGAGTGAGTCTCATCGCTTCAAGCGTGAGGTCGGCGGCTTTTATTAAACCCTTCTCTCCTTGAGCTTTGATCGCGTTCACCATGAAATCGTTCATCGAGCCACCATAGGCTTCGCCGTCATCATGCACTTCGTTTGTCAGATGAAACCCGATATTATTCATAATACGGAATTTATCAGAACCATCAAACGGCTTTCCTTTGCTCACGAGTTGCACAAGTAACTGCGCTAAATAATCTGCCATTCCCTCACTTAAACCCCCGGTGTCAGCCAACGTGATGTAATCACCCATGAGTCGATCCATAATCCCATGACCGAGCTCATGCCAGATTGTGGAATTATCTCGTGCAAAGTTTTGCGACTTTGGTGAATAGGTTGTGAAGTTGATCGTGTCGTCAGAATAATAGGCGTTATCTTTCATAGAAATGTCAGGATCATAGAGGAACGCATGGAAGGGACGAGTTGAAATTTCTGGATCAGAGAATCCCATTTTGTGTAACGAAGTCATGAAGGTGTCGACGGCCCAATAAACTTGCACTTCATCAAAACCGTCATTGATATAGGATTTTGGATCGTGATCAGCGAGACGTTGTGCCGGTCGATTCCATACATCCGATGGCGCTGTCAGCGGGCGACCAAGGAGAGAACCTCCCGGAATCATTTCCCAAACTTCTTTATCCTCTCTCCTGCTCGCTGTCCAATTGGGGTGATAGTGCACAGAGGGCTGAGGTTCAAAATTGAGATCTGGAAATTTTGCCGCTACATCGGGATGAAGATTGATGGTTACATATTTTCCGTCAAGGATCATTCCTCGTTGAAAATTATTTGTTACAAGTGGAGTTGCGCCACGAAGAGCTGTTGCTCTTTCTTTCAGCCAACGGCCAGACCACACACCTTTTGCCTGTTCTGACGGAAACTCACCCAATATAGGATCATACTGATCTTCCCAATAGCGACGCGTGCGGAGAGGCTCGTAGATGTCCGTTCTTGTGCGATGTACTTTCATATTGAGGTTACGAAGTTTTGAAGGTAGTCGTTCTAATGTTTTTTCGGGTACGCCTTCTGCTTCTTCATAAATAGGGTAAACACGCGCCGGAAGTTCAAAACTAGGAGCGGTAATCGTACCATCTGTTTGAGGAAACTCTTGGTAGTTATACTTCAGAACAAACCCGCTCACGACATCAAGTTCTACTTTATGGTAGCCACGGCGTCCTTTAGCTTTTACAACACGAACCAATGAGCTGTTTTGCCATTCGTCTCTCCACTGAGTTTCAAAAACACGTTTATCGTCGAGGTTTTGAGAAGCCGCCAACCGAGTCAGCTCCATCGTGCGCTGGGAGTTTAATTTTTGTGCGAGACCAAAAGTTGAAAGCCCACGCTTTTTCATCGCCGCACGAATTTTAAGTTCAGTTTCTTCACTTTCTACAAGTGCCTCTGCCTGAACCAAGAGATTTCCTTTTTTCCAGATACGAATGGAGCGTGATTTGAGAGGAATCCCATCCGACATTTGAAGCCACATTTCAAAATGCGTATTTGCAAGCGCACGGTTTTCAAAAAGAAGAAAATCCTCTTTTGTAAGCTGAAACCCTGTTTTGGCGTTCACCTGAGCAAGAACGTTTTCAAATTGAGCTCGTCGAAAATCTTTCGCCGTAAAACGAACCGACTTTGCATCTCCCGCAAGCGAGAACTGAGCCACGCTAAAAACGAGAACAAAAAGAATGAATAAACGAAATGCCGAACGCATAGAAGCCCCCCTCAAATGTAATTCCTAGGAGTTACAAGCCCCTCAGTTCCCAGTCACCAAAAAGGTCTCCGGGCCTTTTTTCTGGCTACATTGCGCCACATATCCTGTCCTTTAGGATCGGTATTCTAACTTATAAGTAATGAGTTTCAGCTAATGCAGCGTAGCCAGATAAAAGGCCCGGAGGCCTTTTGGTAAAGAGACGTTTTCTGTCACCCTGTTCACCTATTTCCATGTCATTTTGCATAGCTAGGCCCCTTGCCTCTCCTCGAAATGGCACTTCACTTGCTCTTCCTCTATTTGGTTAGAAAACCCTAAACGTGAGCTCCACCACGAGTGGATGCTAAAAAAATGAGGATTTATATATGGATACGTTATCTCAGATCGCACACGGATTCTCGGCCGGCGGTATTTGGATGTGGGCAATTTTTGTCGCTCAAGTCATCTCTCTTGCCATCATCGCTGAGCGTGTTTTCGCTCTTTATTTTCAACGTCAGTCAGATCAGATGGATTTGGCGCACGCATTTGAAGAAGACATTAAAAAAGGACAGCTCGATAAAGTTGTCACGAAATCAAAAAAACTTTCTCACCGTAGCCCCATCGGCCTCGTTGTTCAAACAGGTGCTCAAGCCGCAATGGATTTAGGTGGACGTGATGAAATCCAAGCCCGCATGGACGAAGTTCTTTTAAGAGAAAATTCTCGTTTTGAAAAGCGCATTGGTTTTCTCGCAATGCTTGGTAACGTAGGAACTCTACTTGGTCTCCTCGGAACAATCGTAGGTATGATCGGTTCATTCCACGCTGTTAGCCAAGCAAATCCCATTGAAAAAGCCACTCTTCTCGCTCACCACATCTCTATTGCTATGTACTGTACCGCATACGGTCTTGTAATGGCGATTCCTGCTCTTGTGATGTTTTCAGTTCTTCAAAACCGCGCCACCCACTTAGCGGAAGATTTAAACCAAAGCGCGCTGAAGGTTTTCAACTGGCTCAGCTATTCTTACGAAACTGTACCTGTTAAGAAAACAGGTATCGGCGGAAAGAATTTAAACAACTAATTGTAAGTAGAATTTTAAAGAAGGAACCGATTTATGCACGTACCTAGTGGTGGAAAAAATAAAAAGGAAGTCAATTTCGAACTGAATTTGATTCCGGTGTTCGATGTGCTGTCGGCCTGCATCTGCTTTCTCCTCATTACAGCAGTGTGGGTCCAAATCGGTTCGATGGATGTCTCTCAAGCTCTTGGTGGACAAGCCACAGAGAAGAAAGAAAATCCTCCTTCCGTTCTCACTTATATGGAACCGACAGGAGAGATTCATTTTTCTCTTAAAGACACTCCTGGTGCTCCCGCAAAATTAAAAGATATTCGAATTAAAGGTCAAAGCGGTGACGTGACTTGGAACCAAGTGGAACAATACATCCAGCAACTCTCAAAATATGTTCCTAAAGTTCAAACCGCACTCGTGATGCCTTCAAAACAAACTCGTTACGAAGACATGATGCAGATCATGGATCAATTTAAGAAAAACGGACTCAAAGATATCGGAATTTCGCCTCTGTAGTAATAGAGAAGGAAGAAAAATATGTTAGCCCATTCGATTTTAAAACAGTCCCAGTTCCAGAGCCCGCTGCTCAATCAATCCAAATTGAAGCCGCGCGGACACGGCGTAGCACGCCCTCTGGTGTTCACGCTGATGTTGACCTCGCTCGTCGACGCTTTTGCAATTCTTTTGATCTTCTTGTTGCTTAATAACAATACTACGGACCCAAGAGTACAAATCAAAAAAGACATTCGTCTACCTGAAGTCACTCAATCGACAAACTTAGATTACGGAATCATGGTTCGCGTTGAAAACGGTCGCTACTTTGTAGAAGAAAAAGAAATTTCAGCGCAAGATCTTCCACGTGCACTTATGGAACAAAAAAATAACTTCAAAGCCGACGATGCAAGCAAAAAAGTACAGCTGATTGTTCAAGCCGATAAAAAAGCAAATTACGAAATATTAAATCCAATCATTCTTGCCGCTTCCCATGTTGGTTTTGAACAGTTCAAATTCGCAGTTCTTCCGACGATGAATTCACGGACGGGTCGATAAATGAAACAGATCACAGGTCTTCTCTTCATTTTAAGTTTGCTTGCTCCTTCTGCGAAAGCAGAAAAGATGGATGGTTCTACCCACAACTTTCTTGTGGAAAAATTAGAACGCGCCATTGAAGCAACAGAAAAAAATGATGAGACACTTGTGCCGCTCATGAAACGACTTGCTGACCTCTACGCCGAACGCGCCCGCATTAAAGAGATGGACGAAATCGGCAAAGAGGAAGCTCAAAGATGTCCTGTGTGCCCTGCAAGTCTCGATGATCGCAAAAAATCGATTAAAATTTATAACCAGCTCCTTGTCCGTAAAGACATTGAAGATAAAGGTGATATTCTTATTCAACTTGCCCACATCCACTTACTTTTAGGTCAACAAAAAGAAGCTCTCAAAGTGTTCGAAGATGTCATTAAGAAAACAAAAGATTACTCTCCATCCCTTGTGGGAGCGGCACATGCAGGACTTGGCGAAATTTACTACTCCAAGCAAAACATGAAAAAGGCCACACAACACCTTGAATCTGCTTTAAAAATTGGTGAAACTAAAAAGAAAGGCCTCCTCACTTACCGACTCGCATGGTGCTACCTCAATCAAGGTCGAGTGTCTCAAGCGACACAAAAAATAGAACAAATTCTTAAAACACCTGCGCTTCTCTCTACGGAAGCAAGTCAGGGATCACAGATCGACACTGTATTCCAAGAAGAAGTATCTCGTGATTTCGCAACCTTCTTAGCAAAAGGTCATGTAGATCGTAAAGTGATCGAAAACTATGTCGCTCTCTCTCCTGAACAAGCGCGTACCGACAACCTCTCTTACCTCGCCAGCGAACTCGATCGAACCGGTAAAAAACAAGCGGCTCTGATCGCTTGGCAAATGGTGAACCTCCGACAAATCAATCCGAATAAAAAATTAGAGGGGCACATCCGAATGGCCCAAGTGAACTACGACATGAACGATCGTAGTCAAACGCTTTCAGAGATCCGCTCAGGCGTTGAGCATTGGAAAAACAGTGGCTGCAAAAAAGATGAATCTTGCGAAGAGCTACAGTCAAAATTAAAAAAACTCATCACTGACTGGGACCGCGCCACCAAGAAAACGATGAGCCCAGAACTTGCCGAAGCCTACAAAGCTTACTTAAGCCTCTTTGACAAGGATACCGAAATGACCTACTGGGGAGCAAACTCGCTCCATAAGCATAAAATGTTCGTAGAATCTGGCCCTCTTTATCACCGAGCCGCAATGCTCGCGAAAAAAGATTTGAAGAAAGCCGAAGCTTCCGAAGAAAAGAAAAAGCTGAACAATATCTTTGAAGGCTCCCTCCTTGCACAGATCGAAGCCGCCGAAAGCAGCAAAGATCCTAAAGCTCGTATCGCAGCGTACGAAAACTACATCGACCAAAATCCTAAAGGCGAAAGAATCTCCGAAGTAAAATACCAAGTCGCTCAAGTTTTCTACGAACAAGGTGACTACAAACGCGCACACTCCGTATTTAAAACAATTGCTTTAGATGACAGAACACCTCGTGAAATTGCGCTTAAATCCGCCGACCTCACTTTAGATTGTTTAAACCTCATGAAAGACGAACCCGCGATTCAACAACAAGCTGAGGAATTTGCAGTTAGATTCCCAGAGAGAAAAACAGAGTTCGTAACCTTATCTCGTAAATCCACTTTGAATCAGATTGCTCATTCCGTAAATTCTCCTCAAACATCGACTTCAGAATTAAAAAGAAGCCTCGTCGCCATGAATGCTGTTTCCTTAGCTGGGGCTTCTGAAAAAGAAAAAACACAGCTTTACAAAGACCGCATCGTGGTGGCCGAAAAATTAAAAGATCTTTCTCAAGTCATACTCAACTGCAATCTCCTTTTAAAAGCAAAGAGCTCGACTAAAGAAGATAAAGATTTTGCAAACTCTCGCAAACTCTGGGCTCTCGAAATGGGTTTCAACTTTAAAGAAGCCTATGTTCTTTCCAAGAGGACCGGACTTCCACATTTAAGCGAAGCGGATAAACATTTAAAGCTCGCCGTTCTTGCCGAACTTGCTAATCTTAGTGCCCAAAAACATTACCGTGATTTCCTAAAAGTGACTTCTAAAGCCGCGGCCGCAAGACAAGTAATGGTTCTTCTCGTGAGACAATCTTCTAATTCCACAAAAACATTTGCTGAGTTTGAATCAAAATTAAGAGCCGATCGCGAACTTTACTCCCAATTAGTCCTTGAAGATTTCGCTCGTACCAAAAACCAATCCCTCGCTTTAAAACGACTTCACTCTGGAGTAGGTTCAACCGTTGCCGGTCGCAATATCTCCCGCATGATTCAAATCATGAACTTTGACCGGGAAAACCAACAACTCGCTTGGCATAGAATCAACAAATCTCAAAAACATCTTAAAAGCTCACTTAATGAAAGATTGCGTTTACTCCGTAGCTCAGAACGCAAAGCTCAAGTTGCACTGAATAGCCGTGACTGGAGCTTACAAGTTCTCCACATTCACTTTATCCGCAATCAGTACACCAGACTTGCTCGAGAGATCTCTCAATTACCGGTTCCAGCAAATCTTAATTCAAAAATGAAAACTCAGTACCGTCATCTTCTTGTTCAACAAGCTTCCCCTTATCTTGAAAAATCGAATCAACTCGCTCACACGTTAGAAAAACTTTGGGGTCAGTCAAAAATTCTCGATTCTCTTTTAAATGATTACGCAAATGTAAAACGCACCGTTCGCCCACTCCTCGCCCTCGAAATCAAAAAAATGATGGAGATTGCTCCTTCGTCTGTTCGCCGAGAACTTATGGCGGCCATGACCGAACAGAAAAATCACACGAACTTTAGCCAAATCACGCAAGCTCGCCGCGAACTCAAAGAAGATCCATTTAACATTCGACGTTTAGAAAAATTAAAAACTCTTGAAAGCGAAGCCGGCCGCAACCAAGTGGCAGGTTATCTTGATGCTCGTATTCGGCAAATTCAATCGGGAGGCATCTAATGAAGATTTTTATTATCCTCATCGCTTTATCACTTTTTGCACTTCCAAATATGTCTCAAGCGAAGTCTCAAAAAGAACAAAAGAAATTAGGAACTCAATTTAACTTTGAAGACCTCACCGTTAAAGGAAAATACCAGTACGCAGACGAAGCGGCGGCTGTTGTTGAAAGAGAAAAAGAAATTGATGACCTATTACAACCTCGCAAACATTTTAAAGACCGTTTAAGCGAAAGCGCGGCAAGAAATTAGTGAGCAGGAGAGAATATGAAACGTACCCTCGTATTAAAAAATAAAGCTGGCCAAGTGGTTCGAACACTTCATGGCGCAAGCTCAAAACTCCATGTGATCTATCGTCATGATACAGGTCGCATCGAAGTTCATTCTTCTCTTGCGGATTTAGAACAAGAAGGTATTGAGTTCACAAAGCTTTCTGATTTGACCGAAAAACAAATGAGCTCAGAAAAAGTGGTTCACTTAGGAGATTTCGGACACATTCAATCAGTAGAAGAAGTCACCGAAATCACTCACTCCTTAAAACCCATCGAAGAAGAAGATGAGTTTAAGAAGATCATGAAGTACACGTTCCTTGCTAATCTCGCTCTCCTTGCGCTCATTTTCTCAATCTCCATGATTCGCAATTACTTCCAAAAACCAACCGAGATGGAAGTCGTTATTGTTCCAGTTCGCGAAATGAAAGAGCGTCGTCAAATTGTTGAGCCCATGAAAGAAAAGAAACCGGTTCCAAAAAATATCAAAGTGGCTAAAAAAACAAAGCCCATCAAAAAAACCTCCCCATCTGTTCGTAAATCTCAAACAAAACCTACGCAAAGAGTGGCTATCAATCAGATGGGAGCTCTCGGAGTTCTCGGCCAACTCAATCATGGCCCTAAAGGTGGACTTAAAGTGGATTCACTTCAGACAAGCCGCGGTCCTGGTCTCGGTGGTGGAACTCAAGGCAGCGGCGGAATGCAAACCACCGTTTATGGTAAAGGACTTGTTGCCGCAGCTCTTGGCCCCGGTGCACGTGTAAACGGTGCTGGTGGTTACGGAACTCGCGGTAAAGGTGGCGGAAAAGCCGGCTACGGAAAAATGACTCTCGTTGGTTCTTCGGGAGCTTACTTCCAACCCGTTGAAGAAGAAGCAGTAGTTGAAGGTGGCTTAGACCGTGATGAAATCGCGGCCGTGATCCAAAGACATCTAGGCGAGATTCGATTCTGTTACGAACAAGGTTTACAAAGCCGTTCAGAATTAAAAGGTCGTGTCGCTGTGAAATTCGTGATCGGTTCAACAGGTTTTGTGAACACGGCCGGTGTGAACAACACCACTCTTAAAGCAGCCGACGTTGAAGGTTGCATCGTGAATAAATTAAAGACATGGAAATTTCCAGAACCACGCGGTGGCGTGAATGTGAAAGTGACTTATCCCTTTGTTCTTAAACGTACGAGCCAGGGCTAATAGGAGCTATATATGAAAACATCTACAAACTTTAAAAACATACTTCTCGTCACTGCCCTCACCGGTAGTTTCATCGGCTGCGGGAATAAAAGCTCTAATCCCGTGAGTCAGTACAGCGTCAAGAGCGTACCGGTAGGGCAAGGCGGAGTTTCAGGAACTCAAGATGTGCCTAGCAATCCTTTCCAGATTGAAATCGTAGGCAGCAATCAACAAAACTTCGCTTCCTTCGTTGAAGGACAAAAAGGTACGATTCAATTTCAAGTTCGCCTTCTCGATGATCGCATTACTAAATGGACCTTACTTCCTATAAGTCTTCCGAAAGATGCGACGTTTACTCCTTCCCCAGGCAACCCGAATATTTGGATTCTTGAATGGACCCCTCCTCGCCATACAGTCCAGCCAAACTCAAACTCAGCGCAAGTTTCTATACAAGTTCAAGCAAAGATTGAAGACGCATCAGAAGTTCGTTTAAAAGCCATCTCTGTTCCATCTCAAACTCATACAATCAGTGTTCGTTTAACAGGCGAACAACCAGAAATAGTAGGCATCAGCAAGCTTGGCGAAACAGCAAAAAACAGCCGCATGATTCTAATTAATGAAGGTGAAGATAAGACTTTTACCGTCGATGTAAAAGATCCGGGCTCTTATGCTGGAAACCCGCCCAGACTCGACAAAAAACCCTGTACGACTGAAGGTAATGCCGAAGATCCAGAAACAGATGGTTCTATTTTCGTGATGCCCGATCCTAGCAATCCTGGGGTGAAGCAATTAGCAAACGGTAATTGGAGATTCCACAAAGTCTTTACTACAAAAAAGTATCCTGTGATCGCACCAACAGACGCTAATGGAAATTTTGATACAAAAGCTCCTCACAGAAACTTCTGTTTCCATCTGGAAGCACAAAGTCCCTCTGGTCTTCGATCAGGTGATGAACTTGTAAGCGTACGGATTCAATTTAAACCAGAAACACCACGAATTGTTTGGGGTTTACAGGAAGCCAAATTTAATTCTGGGGAAACAGCTCGACTTTCTTTTAGTGTGGAAACAAAATCTAAAAATGGAGTTCTGGATATCAATAAGCCAGACTTTTCAAACTGGCCTAATTCTCCAGCACTTGAATGTAAGCCAGATACATCAAGCGGTCGTGAAAATCTTTATCGTCAAGAATGTGATTTTATCTGGGATGTTCCAAGTGATGAATCTCTCTTAAATTCTACATACACCTTGAAAATTACAGCTACAAATACTGTAGTTGGATTGTTACCGGCAAATCAACCTGCATCAAAAGTCATTCGCATTATTAAAAAACAGCCACCAGTAGCACCAGTCAAGTCTGTAAAGACTGCATCTGCTAAGCCTGCAACTCCACCAGCAAAGCCTATTGCGCCAGTTAAACCGGCAGCCGCTTCAACTAAACCAACTTCCACCTCCACACCAGGAGCTACAAAATGAAATCACTTTTATTAGCACTTCTTGTTTCCATCTTCGCTCTTCCAGCACATGCACAGAAGAAAAATGTTAAAAAGGATTTCAATGCCCTTGGCGGGAATGAAGCCATTGTAGAAAGAGCGAAAGCTTTAGATCCCAATAACAAAGTACAAATTGTCCAAAAACGTTCCGTTGATCGTTACAATAGAATTGAAATCGGTGCGCAATACGCTTACGTGGGGAACGGTGACTCTTATATGAACACCGATAGTTTTGGTGGAAGTTTAGATTATCACTTCACTCCTCGTTGGTCACTCGGTGTTAGACATAACCGCTATTACAATAAATTAACAAAAGAAGGCCAAGCCGTTTACGAAGAAGCCCAACGTAAACAAGCACAAGGCAATAATTATATCGTACCAGGAATTGACTATCCAACATCATCCACTATGGCTGTAGTCAATTTTTATCCCATCTACGGAAAAATGAATACACTCAACATTGGGATCACTCAATTTGACCTCTATCTCCTCGCTGGTTACGGGAAAATGGAACTCTCTTCAGGATTAACCGATCTATATGCTGGTGGTGTTGGGGTAGGCGTTTGGTGGAACAATTACTTCACCACTCGTTTAGAAGGTAAATACCAAACATATCAAGATCGTCCAGAATCAGCTCCTCGACGCCTTGATACTTTTGTTGCGAACATTTCTTTAGGAGTGATGTTGTGAAAAAGAATTTCTCTTTTAAAATCTTTCTTCTTCTCTGCGCTTTTAGTTTAAGTGCAGCGGGAGTTCAGGCGGAAAAGAGAAAAAAATCTTCGAAACCTGCTGGGAGACCTTCTGGACAAACATCAAAGAAGACAAAGGTTGCGCTATCAGACAACGAACTGATGGAAAGAGGCTATAAATTCCTTCAAAGCGGCACACCTCTTTTAGCGGCCGAAGAACTTTTAAAAGTCGAAAATCCAAGCCGTGTCTCCTTAAGTGCTATCCAAGATCTTAAAAAATTAGCTCCAGCCACAAGTGCCGTCTGGAAACTTGTGCAAACACCAATGAGTTCTGCTTGGGCCAAGAAATTAGGTTCTGATATTTCTGCCGTAGTTCGCGTTCATCAGTTGAGCCACATCGAAACTGCAGAACAAAAAAAGCAAGTGAAACAGTCCTTAGGTTCACTGAAAAAGAATTCCGAAGAATCCATCCTAGCCCAATATAATTTGGCTCTCTATGAAGGTCGTAACAACCAACTGATGTCGGCTTTTCGACGATTCGAGCTATTAAAAAATATGGATCAAACCGTAGTTGATCAAGATCTGATTCATCTTAATATCGCGCGCCTCTACTTCGAACAGGGAGATTTTGAATCTTCCAAACGTACCTACGACCTAATTCCAAAAGGTTCTGATTACTGGCTAGAAGCTTTAGAAGAAAAAGCTTGGGCTGAGTTTCGTGAAAAAGATTACGACCGTGCCGAATCTCTTCTTTACTCTGTTCTCTCCCCAGTTTTTGATGGCATCGTGGGTTCTGAACCTTACTTTGTTTCTGGATACGCGAAGCTCAAAGTTTGCGATTATCCAGGGATCTTTAAAACTATTCATGCTTTCAAATCTAAATTTCAAAAACGTCTTGATCACTTAAGCCAATTGAGTGAAGGCATACGCACCGAATCGGCTCAACAAATTCTTACCAAGATGTCTTCAGGAACTATTGATTATAAAGAATTAGGCATCCATGCTGTTTCTCTTCCGCGCATGATTCACCGTAATACTCATCTCGCAAAGCTTATGATGAATCGCTCAATGATATCTACGGAGCTTACCAAATTAAAAAATCAAAAGACGGCACAATTAGCTTCTCTTGAAGCTGAAAAAGCTCAAGGCCGTGGCTTTGACTACCTCAAAAAGTTAGCCCAAAACGAACTTGATGAAGCGGGAAAAATCATCAATAAGCTTCATATCCTTGAAGCCGAAGCAGTACAGCGTATGCACATCAACAATAAAATAGCAGATCGTGATCTCAAAAAGATGGAAGTCGCTGGCGATGAGCTTGAATTTCCGGTTTCAGACGAAGTCTGGGTCGATGAGCTCGATAATTACCACGTTTCGACTCGTGGTTGTCCACAAATTGAAAAGAAAGGAAGCCGTACTGGCTCACTCCTTTCAGGAGAAAAGAAATTATGAATAACTCCCTTTTCTTAAAAAGCTGTATTTTATCTGCTGGCTTGTTGTCTGTTCTTGCTTGTAGTCCTCAAAACCCTAGACGCGAGGCTCCTCTTGAAACTAACAAAGTAGTTGAAATTAGCGCCGATAATAATAGCGAAGTCGAGGTAAATTCCAAACTGGATATTCTTTTCGTGATCGATGACTCCAACAGTATGGGACCTCATCAGAAAAACATGTCCGATAACATTTCCGAATTCGTAAAGGCATTCGGAAAAAATAACTTGATCGATTTTCATATTGGAATTACAAAAGTTTTTGACTCTGAAATTCAATTGAGAAAAGAAGAGAATCGCACATCACGCCAAGTGAAGATTACGCCCGCAGGTCAACTTCTTCCACTGAAAGCCCCAAAAGGATTAGAAGAATCTATTAAAGGCCAACCTCCCTACATTACAAAAGCCACTCCAAACTATCTTAAAGTTCTTGAAGCTTCCTTAAAAGTTTGTGAAACCGCCCAGTGCCCTCCAGACGGCCCCGTGTTTGAGGAATCATTTTCTCCTGTCATGGAAGCTTTTAACGAAACAAACTTGAGCGGACCTAATGCAGGCTTTTATCGTCCTGATGCCCATCTTGCGATTATTTTTATTACGGATGCGGAAGATGCTACAAAGGGTGTAAGCGCCAGCCGACTCTCGAAATACTTAGAAGAGTTAAAGGGTGGCAACTCAAAACTTGTGAGTGCCTACGGCGTTCTCGTTCCTTCAAGCGACCCTAACTGTAAGCGTGATAACGGAAATATCCCACCCACAAAAATTGAAAAATTCTTAAGCCATTACGGCAACCTTCCTGTTAGCCTTTGTAGTAAAAGTTTTGGTAAAGACTTAGCAAAAATTGGCATCGATTTAAGTCGCCGAATTGATCGCAAAGTCATACCACTCAAGTTTGTTCCTCAAATGAACAGCCTTGATGATGTTCTCGTAACTTACGGTGGTCAAAAAATTAATCCCGATTTTGAAACGGGTTGGACTTATATTCCTCATGATGCCCCGGGTGGCCCTGCGATCGTACTCGGAGATAAACTTGCCATAGAATACAAAGAAAACGCCAAACTTCGTATTCGTGCAACTCCTGTACGCATGGAAAATTTGACCAACGGTCGCACTAAAAAACTTTAATTCATAAGAGGCTCAGGAAAAGTCATGAAAAACAATATGACTCCTGAGCTTTTTTATTCTCGTGTTCTTGAGTATGCCGAAAAAACACGAATCGGATTTATCGACTGTGGTCGCCATCCTGAGTGGAAAACCTTGGGGCTTCCCGATACTCGAGGCTTTACACCACATTTAAGAGAAGTCAGATTTTATTCTTCACAGATAGATCTTTATAAAAAACCAACTACGGCCTCCTCCAAAATTCAGGGGGATCATCGCTGGGTGATCCACGATCTACTCCATATTCTCTTTTACGATTATGCGGCTCTTCAATTAGGTCGAGATTTTAGCGCGGATCTTGATCGTTTTCGTGAAGTTCATCTCGCCAGCGAAGCTTTTGCCGTTTTATCTCTCGATTACCACGTTCTTTCTTTTTTAAAGGGCCAAGGTCTCGCGATCGACTGTGATTTTGACCAGTGGCCCGCACTTTCCAAACTGAATCTTCGTTTACCGAATTTTCTGTCACAAGAATTTTGCGTAGCCCTTGTACAACTCTACCTTGAAGGCGAAAGCGAGATATTTCTTTTAAAAGATGGTACAAAATCTCAACCGCGAGCGTACTACGAAAATTGGATCGGTCACGAGATCCGCTACGCAGAAAAACAAAGAATTTATGTCGAGATGTGGCTGCAGGATCTTTTGCAAAAGAACTCTTCTCTCACAACCCCTTCTCTCCATGAATCCTTTGTCGCCGAACCTCTTTGGGAGTTGTTACAGATCTTAATTTACGCTTCAAAAACTCAGTTTAAGAAATACGTAGATCAAGTGAATGATTTTTTAAAGAAAGATGAAAATTACTTCTCGTCTTTTAAAAAATACAAAAAACTCTCAAAAGAAGGACTGATTGATTATCGTTTCACGGATTTACGAGCTGTTTCATTAGCCCAACTGATAGAACAGCTAGAGATGGCAGCAGCTCCCCGTGCAGAAAATCTATTTCTCTTCTGGCAAATACTTTCGCATTTTGACTTAAAACAGATGAGCTCTAAAGAATTAAAATTTGTTGAGATCTTAGCGGCCAGCGCTCAGACCAAAGCGGTTGATAAAAAAGCGTGGAAGCAAGTTCAAAAGTTGTGTCTTCACAAAATAAAAGAGCTGAAGTTTCCTTCAGCTCCTCGTTTAAAAAGTTGCTTTTACTTACCTTAACAGGGTGTGACCAGCAAAGGGCGCCATGCACTTTTTTAGAACATGTAAGTCGCGCCGAGGTGAAGTGCTGTAACATCTGCAGAGTAAGAACCTTGCCGTACAAGATCTACTCCTAATGTACCTGAACCAGTTAAATCCGCTTTAATAAGCGTCTTTTCAATAGTTCCATCAATGGAAAGAGCATCATCCATACACTTTATTCCTGTGCCTACAGCCAGAGTATGAGCTGGAGCTGGAGGAGCAAGAGTGGTTGTTGCACGATGCTCAGGTGTGACCTGGGATGTGTATACATATGCTGTACGCA
>JBFWOZ010000022.1:0-49534 GCA_050250255.1 Bdellovibrionales bacterium
CTTTAATGGCTGTTCTATAGATCGTTGGCCTATCTTTGTAGAATAGAAGGGCTCTGTCCAATTAGTAGGTAGCGCAATTTTATCCGTTGAAAAATTGTGTGTTTGACCAAGCTTCCTTAACTCTTGAACCTCTGCAGCGTCAGATTTTTCGCCTTCTTTTTCAATCGTAATTCCTTGAATCGCAACATTTGGATTTTGTGCGCGAGCCTTCTGAGTTTCGAGTTCGACAATCATTTGAATCGCATCGAGGTCATGCACATCAGCAACCGGATATACTTCGATCTCCATATGCTGGGTAACCGGCCCTTGCGGGGTCATCACCTGCTGAGGACTCGTTTCAAATTTAGTTCCCTGAATAGATTTGAAAGGGTTTGATGCTAGAACATCGAAAGACAGCGTAAGACTCGTTACAAAAAAAATAAAAATGTATTTAAAAAATCCCATAACTCCACAAGGCACGTGCTGATTTCCCTTTGCCCTCATTCCTTTAAGAGCAACCGACGTACCACTCGATTTTGCTATAAGAAACAACCAGTTAGCCCTGCTCTTAAAACCTCCACTTCAGCATGAAAATCCTGCATGAGCGGTGCCCTTTTTAGGCTCTTTTTAGCGTGACGTAATTGGACACCTCATTTTGTAATTTTCACTCCTCAAATACAATCCAGAATTTCATTTACACTAGTCTATAGATAACAGGAGGCATGTTGATTGCTCCTACACGCAGTCATGATGACGCCAGTTGCACGTATTCTATTTGTTGTCGCCTTGATGTTCCATTCGTTCGTCCATGCTAACGACCTTGGACCCACCTTTCAAAGACCTGTTGGAGAACTCGAAATTCAACCTGCACCTCAAGTGCAAAACACCATCACCGAGCCAGATTCATTTGATCTTCTCATCAAATTAAAAAGTGGAATTCTTTATAACTTTGATACCTCTACTTATGAGACTGCTTATTTGGAGCAAGTCAGTAAACTCACAGATGCAGAAAGAGTGATCTTTAGATCAAAGAGGGATCGTATTCTCAGAAGTGTCACCCGAGCTTTGTCCGTAGCAGAATTTGTTCCTGGTGTTCTGCATATGACAGAAAAATTAATTTATCGCTACCTTGCTCCTAATCACACGCCGCACCTTCAGGAACAAGGACATCTTTGGATAGAAAGAACTTTGAGAAATATTGATCAATCACTTTTCATAAGCTCCAAGACCGTTGTTTCCGCGAAAGAGTTCGGAGTTTTTTTTGGTGGTAATATTACTGGCGGCCCAATGTTTCGACGCACAGGAATTAACGGATCCGCTTCATTGATTGGAACACTGGGGATTAACTTAGAGGCCGAAGTTGCAACGCTAAGTTTTGCGGCTATTCCTGAGCGTACTATTGAAGCCGCGCACTTAGCTCCTCCAATAGGAGGAGGCGCTGTTTTTGGTTTTTTCGCGAAAGACCCTAAAGCCCATTTACAAATAGCAAAGGGACAAGTCCTTAGCCTTCCTGGACCTTTCGGAATTGCGGCTTACAACGACTCTCTTCTTTTTAATGTTAACATGAGTCCGATGGACTGGATTTTCATGACCCAAACAAAAGCTGAAAAAATATCAAGTCCTACGCTTTCAATACCTCTACCTATCGAAGCATTCAGCGCTTTTTATAAAAAATGGAAAACTAAAGTTATTTCATTTAGCCAACCACATGTCGCTCAAGTAAAATATTATTTAGCAAAAAGACGCGCTTCATCAGAGATGGTATCTATTTTTCCATCACGACACTACTCTCTTAGAAATCAATGCGGGGGAATATTCTCTGGGAAATAATTTTTAAGTTTTAGGAATTGCGATCCATGCTTCGTTTTTGGGGAAATCTTTAGGCCGCGGCTCACAACGTCCTTGGTCTGATAAATAAGCCGTAAGACCACACAAAAAAGCGTCGAAGGCATCGGCATTGTCGATGAGCTTTTGAATATCTTGTTGATAAAGAAAAATCATTTTCTTCGCCATCATAGCATTAAGAAAAGCCTGTCTCGCCTCATCTAACTCAAAGGCTCGCCCATGAGTTGCGAAATGCCTCTCTTCAAGACCCAACATTTTACCAATTCGAGCGTAACTTAATTCTGGAAACACTTCGATAAAAGGAACTTTAAGACGTTTTTGAATAAAGTGAGCTCTCGCGGTTAATGGGGCCATGTTTGCGCCCAGGGCCTCATGAAGAAAATAAGGTTGCTCCATGTGCCTTTGCAGATAAATTTCGACGGCTCTCTGAGTGTAAGGGGTAAACCACTTGAGATTTTTTTTGGATTGAACTGCTTCTTCATACTCTTCACGCATCCATTTCACTTCTGGCTCTTTACACACTTCAAAGCCAGGGCACTTCAACTTGCAACCAATACACTTAGGAAACTCAAGTGGAGTATCCATCCCGACCATTTTCAAATCAGGATCAAAACTTTTCAGTGCTTCGTAGAGAAAAGTGTCGGCGGATTTTTCATGACTGCCAGTGATGTTTTCGTAAATTTGGTGAAGAAAGAGTTTTTCGTGTTGAGGATAGTACTCGATGAGGACGAGACAGGTGCGATCACTTTTCCCGCCCAGAAGCGAAAGCCCTGCATAACGATACATCGTCGCTAAAGGCGCAGCTATACGCCCCTTCGGTGAACTTCGAAAGCCTGCTCGGTCGGCTGTGCTTCGAGAACCTGGAAGCCGTTTTCGCGACATACCTGGGCCACACTTTCTTTCTTGGAAGGCGGGCACCACACCAAAACGCAGCCACCGCCTCCTGCTCCACATATTTTAACAGCCTCTGCGCCCGCCCGCAAAGAAACTTCCTGCAAACGCTCGATTTCCGGGCTTGAAAACACCTTAGAGATAGCCACTCGGGCCTCAAATTCTTGATTTAAAAGAGATTTTAATTGGCCCCAATCATTTCTGTCGCAGACTCGGTGCATTTGCTCTGACACCTTTTGGAGCTGTTGAAGGGCCTTCATCGTTGAAGTGTTTCCATCAATGCACTCTTTGAGCACTTGCCAGTTATTCATGCCCGAATGATGAGGCTTCCCGGTGTAAATAAGCAGGAACGAGGATTTAAAATCCTTCTCGGTAAAATGATGTTTTCGTATGTGGCACGCATCCATACGGTAATGAAGCGAATTTAAACCACCTAAAATAGGTGGATAATAATCTTGAGTGCCCGTTGGCATCTTGAGAACTTGTGCTTCGATATTATGCACGGTCTCCACCCATTCCGCAGGCGACCACTTTCGACCCAGCCAATGAGCAAAGGCTCCTGAAATTGTGACCGAAAGACTCGAGCTTCCACCCAATCCTCCCCCCACTGGACTTTCGGACCAGGTGGTGATTTCAAATCCTGTAGTGGGTTTCCAAAACTGAATATGTTTTTGAATCAAAGAGAAACGTTCATCTGGATCTTGAAGACATGCAGATAAGTTGCTGAACTCTTTTGTGATATTGAGATCACGCACATTTATGACAATACGACTTGATGCAAGCGGCTTAATAATACAGTGTGTGAAGATGTCGATGGCGACATTCACTGTATAGCAGTTATCGAGAAACGCATAGATGGGCCAGAGATCCAAGGTCCCACCCGCAAGATCCACTCGCGTTGGCGACTTAGCATAAATTTCGTAAGGTCCGCTATCTTGGGGCATCGACTTTTTCTTTCACTATTCCAGCTATGGGCAAGGTTTTAATGGCCTCGTCGTCGACCGTGATATTTTCTTTTACAAGATTTGTGGAAACTCGAGTTTGTTGTTTCCCTTTTAATTCCTCACCAATTTTGGCCTCGAAAAGAAGCTCGTTATTTTCCCCAAAAAACTGTAGGGTCGTCTGGCTTGGAAAAGCCGTGTTATTCCCTAAAAATTCCCGCACTCTCATCTGGCTTAAGCGATTCAAAAGTAAACTCACCTGAGCCTGATCGACCTCTTTGGTGACTTTCGCTTTTTCATCGATCTTTTCTTCGAGCTTCCATTCGTTGTTTTGTTTTTGCAAATCCGCTTTCAATAAATCCGTTTGAATTTTAATTTTTTGAACTGCGTTGACGTCAAATTTAAAAGGCGTCTCGCGGTTTCGAAAATCAGTAACGGTTTTGGCATAACCTTCTGCAAAAGCCCCAAAAACTTTGTAAATAGGCTTAAGCTGACTCACACTCACGTAGGCGTTTTTGTCTTTTTGCTCTGCACTCATGCTGATGACAAGAAGTTCTTTTTCACCATTGAGTGTGACGTGTAATCTTACGGCGGGTTTTTGCAAACCATATTGAGCCAGATTTGCCTTGTCTTCACTCACCACTTCTTGAGCTTTCATGTTTGAAATTTGGCTCGCAAAGCTTTGAATCTGCCTTTCGTCTAATTCAAAAGAAGCATTTTCTAAACTCCACTTGCCGTCTTTTTTGACGAGTTTTGTCTTCGTGTTTTTATTGAGGCTTTCAACTAAGATTTCTTGGACCGACTCAGGATTCAAACGAAAGAGCGACGTATCGCGGAACTCTTTCATCGTTTTAGAAGCAAAAGTTTTCCAGGCCGAAGAACCTACGATGACGGCATTCTCTTGATCGCGTCTTAGGTATTGTTTGCCTTCAAGAGCTTCGTTCCCGACATGAAATACAATATTTTTCCCATCGTTAAGGCCCACCGTAAAGGATTGTGTGGTCTGTTCTAAATGATACATAGAAAAATCAATTTTCTCGTCTTCAATTTCCATATCAGACTTTTCTTTTAAGAGAGAATCCAAGAAAGTATTCACAGCGACAAAGTCGGCGCGATCCTGAACAGGGCGAGTCAAAAACCAATGATCTCCCTCTTTTTTTATTTCAAAAGCATTCCTACCTGTAAATTCAATTCGTGTAATCTTGTCTTTCTCTACGGCAAGAATCAGCGCTTCTTTTTCTTTCGATTCTTCATCCGTTTTTCTCTTTTGAAATTCAAAAAAATAGGCGTAGCCAACTACCGCAATGGTGAGAATAAGTAAAATCCAAGTCGAGGAATGTTTTTTCATAGCTACCCTATGCTCCTCGTCGTCTGAGCCAAATAAAGATACCCATGACGAAAAAAACAAGTGGCAACAGCACGAAGGTGATGAGGAGAATCCGCGCTTGCACTTCCGTCATCGTCATCACAGTTCCCTTAGGCATTTTAGGACGTATACTGATAAGATCTTGATCCTTCGCTAAATAAGCGACGGAATTGAGGGCCAAATCACGATTTACGCCCACGCTATCAATGGTTTGGTTTGATAGAAAATCACTGTCCCCAAAAACGACGGCGGTGAATTCTTTTGCCGCTTGATCATTCAGCTTCCCGACCGCACTCATACCAACAACGAAAGGTCCTTTAGGATCGGTTGGCAAGTTTTGAACTTCGCCCGAAATCTCTTTTTTTGCAAAGCTTGCAGGACTCGACTTTACAAGATCGTCGTGCGCAATAGTTTTGGCGGCTTCAGATTTCGAAAGACCCGCCGCTAAAAGAAAACCTGCCATCTGTCGTTGGAACTTATTTGTAATTTCGCTTGTCTGCGAAAACTCTGTCCCGACCGCAAGTGCCGCGCTGGCCCCCACTAATGTACCCATCTGATCAACGACATATTCACTCTTAACATCGACGCCGACGAGTTTTGCAATTTGAGCCAAATTATTTTTGGTACCTGGATCTGTCGCTAAAAACAACTTACCGCCTTTTGAGAGGTAATCACGAACCGCCGCGATTTCAGGTTCGAACAAAGGTTGCGTTGAACCTAGGACCAATAAAACATCTGCGTCTTCAGGTATTTTTTTCTCTGTAATTAAATTGAGTGACTTCACCACGTAACTTGAATCTTCAAGAGCTTTTTTAAAACGTGAAGCTCCAGTGGCTTCTGCGCTTTCGAGATCTTTTTCTTTATGACCGGTGAGATAATAAATCACCTTATTCTTCTCACGACTCAAACGAATCATGGCATTGGTAAACGCCTCTTCGGTGACGTCATTAAGTGTCCAGTCTTTTCCGTTGTAGGTCATAACAACTTCGCCAGAACCCTGGACGTTATACTTTTGCGTGAGATCTTTTCTTTTGAACGGGTCAAAGACCATCGTCTTTACATTTTTATTTTCGGCAATATAAAGACGAGTGAGGTCTTCAAAGATTTGTTTTTCTTGCTCATCGTTTGGAGCACCAGCACGAAAGAACCCTCGAATTTCAAGTTCCTTTTCAAGATTCTTCACAACAGTGACCGATTGATCAGAAAGTGTATTCAGCTTTTCTTCGGTGAGATCCCACTTTTTAGAACGCACATGTCCAATGTAATTCACCGCGATCAAAAGTATGATGACGAGAAGCACTGTCGCACCAAAATTCATGCCGTGTTTTGTTGTCTTCATCATAAAGATTTCTTTATAGAACTTGAAATCTTTAGAAACGGCAGCTGCTAGGAAAACCACTGCAATGCCGAACGGAATCCATAGATCCGGTCGCCACTCCTGCAAAAAATAGCGAGTTACCACACAAATTAAAAAAGCGAGGCCGGAAAGAGAGAGTAAGACTTTACCGAGACGACTCACCGCTACCTCCATCGGTGGGATTCAACCACCCGTTGAGTTAAAAAACAGTAGAGTGTGATCACACTCAGATGAAAAATGATTCCTGATAATTCCACGTTGCCTTTAACCAAATTACTAAAGTGGTAAGTTACCGCCATATGGTTTAAGACGGTTTGGGCTAAAGGAGTTTCGGCCATCGCACTTCCCCACGCCACAAACCACAACATGAGAGAAAAGATGATCGAGGTGATTCCTGCGACAATTACGGAATCCGTGAGGCTCGAACAAAAAACTCCCACCGCCACGTAAGCTGCGACAAGAAGAGTGAGTCCTAAGTAAGCTGATGCCAACGGCCCCCACTGAACATCCGCAAACGTCGCCGAAACCAGAGGGTAATAAAGCGAGATAAGAATGAGCACCAGCGCCACACCTAGCCCCGCCAAAAATTTACCAACAACAATTTGGGTTGAGGTTACGGGACTCGTCATCAAAAGATCAAAAGATCGCATTTTCTTTTCTTCCGCAAAAAGACGCACGGTCAAAAAAGGAACGAAGAAAAAGAGCACGAGATGGACATAAGAGATGTGCCCTACAATCACTTGCGAGTGGAGATTAAGCCCACCACCCTGCCCTTGGGTTTGCATCATGTACTGAACCGAACTTTTAGCGAACTGTTCGAGCAGAATGCGATAACCAAAACTCAAAAAACCGCAGAAAAGCATCGCGATGAAATAAAATTTAGATCCAGAAAAATAGGATTTAAAATCCTTCCAAGCAATCGTACCTATCGCTCTCATACGCCACCTTGCTTTTCTTCTTCTGTTAATTTTAAGAAGATTTCTTCTAGGTTCATATCTTTTCCTCGCATCTCAATCAGTCCAGCGCCTGCCTGCACGATGACGGCCGAAATGTTTTCTGGACGATCTTCTTTTCCGTCCGTATCAATTTCAAAAGTAGTCCCGTTTAATTTTACGGCGGTCACTCCGGTAATGTTTTTTAAATGCTGTTCGAGTTTGGAATCAGGTCGTCGAACTTTTACGGAGATACGTTTGCTTGTATGCATGCGGTCCTTCAAACCTTCAAGAGAGTCTTCTGCTACAATTTGGCCCTTATTAATAATGATGATTCTCTCGCAGGTCGCTTGAACCTCTGGAAGTATGTGCGTGGAAAGAACAATCGTGTGATGTCCTTTTAAGCGCTGGATGAGTGCACGGATCTCCGCCACTTGTTTTGGATCCAAACCTACCGTTGGCTCATCGAGAATGAGTAACTCCGGATTCGAAACGAGTGCTTGAGCAATCCCCACCCGTTGTTTGTAACCTTTTGAAAGATTTTGAATCAGACGATCACGCACCTCGGTGAGACCCGCTTTTTCCAAAGAAGCATCCACATGTGACTTCACATTCTTACTTGGTACATCTTTTAGTTTCGCGACATAGGCCAGATAATCTCGAACGTACATGTCCATATGGAGAGGTGGAGTTTCGGGAAGATAGCCAATCTTCTTTTTGACTTCGATGGGATGTTCGAACACATCGTAGTCACCGACCTTCACTTCACCATGACTTGGAGCCATGTAGCCCGTCACAATTTTCATGGTGGTCGATTTACCGGCACCGTTCGGCCCAAGGAATCCTACAACTTCACCCTTGTTCACTTTAAAATTGAGATTCTTAATTGCCGTGGTAGTGCCATACCACTTAGAAAGATTGCGTATGTCGATCATCGTCGATGCCATTCCCTGCCTCCTGATGTACAACACTGTTTTCTGACTTAAATTTCTAAACAATAAATCGTACTCCGCCCGACTGAACTGTCAAGTACCTGGAGGGAGTTAAGACATGTTTTTAATCGTGCCTTTTATAACGGCGGGTTTGTTTTTCGGTGACAGTGACTCGGCCCAGTTTGTCGCCCTTTAAGGGCTTCACATAACGAACTTCCGCAATAAGGACTTCAAAAAAATCTCCCGAATGGAGGTGTCGACTCGCTGTTTCCTTAACCAACCACTGGGCGGCTTTTTCTAAT
Source organism: Bdellovibrionales bacterium (assembly GCA_050250255.1). Classification (GTDB taxonomy): domain Bacteria; phylum Bdellovibrionota; class Bdellovibrionia; order Bdellovibrionales; family DASUEL01; genus JBFWOZ01. The sequence goes on from JBFWOZ010000022.1 coordinate 8,546, forward strand.
TCTTGCTCAGAAATCACCTGGTTCTTCGTGCGCCTCAAAATCAGGTGGGCACCAGGGCGGTCACTCAAATGCATCCAAAAATCCCAAGCCTGTGCCTGACGAAGTAGCAGAAGATTGTCTTTTGCCGATCGTCCCAAGAAGGCTTGAAGTTTTGGAGAAATTTCGAGAGTTCTCATCTTAACGGGGGTTTTAAAACGTGGAGGAGGTGGAGCTTTTTCTTCGGGCGTCGCCTCTAAGGGGTTTTTCAATTTTTCTTCGAGCTGTAGAATTTCCTGCTCGAGAACCAACATTCGCTCCTTCGTCGAAGCCATTTTTTTCTCATTCTGTTTTGCTTTTTGAAAAGTAAGCGGAATCGCTTCGGAAAGTGTCGTACCTGAAGGCAAAAGACCACTCCACTCTGAAGGAATTTTTAAAGTTTGATGTTCTTTAAGCCATTCACCGAGCTTTCTCCAGTGAAGCGCCTGCTGTTTTTGCTGCAAGTCGCTGGCCATTCTCTCTAAAGCTAACCGTTTTTTTTCGATATCTCTCTGCCATTTGACTTGCTGATTTTGCGCGGGGGTCTTTTGAGGATCAAGGAGATTCTTTTGCTTCAGCCACTGGCGGTAAAGCTCGGCTAAGCTTCTCACTTCTTGTGGCTCTCGCCCGCTTGAACTTGGCGAAAGCGGCAATGGCTTATTCCAGCTAATACTTTTTTGAATCCGCTTTTGGTGATGGTCAAAATGTACCGAATGCACGAGAACATTTTGACCGCGAGGAAAAAGCCTCAACTCTAAAACCACACTTTCTTCACCGGAACCCAAATGAAAAAGTAAAACTCGGCCCAACTCTTCGGGCGCTTCAATTTTTTGAAGCACTTTTCCTAAAGCATGCGTTTTTAAAAAAAGAAGCAGTGGTTTTTGAACCTTTGAAAGACCGCTTGGTCGTGCCACGACTTCTTCGAGCAGGAGCAGCATAGGGCAAGAGGGCTTGAGATCCACCCAGAGCCACTGAAGCTTACGACTCTCTCCGTAAAACCCTAAGCCTAGTTCGTTTTCTAATCCGTAAGTTTCCTGAAGTCTCGAACCGACCAAGGTCTGAAGGCTAAGGGCCATATGTTGAACTTCGACCTGGTTCAGTGGATCCATGGCTTTAAACTTACTCCAGATTTTGCCGAGAAGAAAGACAATGGCGCATCATGAACGACTCTACATGATTTTCGAAAAGCATCTGTTTCAAACCCCACCCGAAGTGGAAATTTCCACAGACGATTTCGTAAAAGAAGTCATCGTGGAGTATATTGAAACGCTTGTGCAACAAGGTCATATCATTCCACATCACCTAAAGGGTGAATTAGAAAAAGACTTGGGCGAAGACGTCCTCGATATGACTCGCAAAAAAACTTATGGTTACTTGAACATTCAAGAGTTCCGCAAAAACCATAAGCCTCTCAATCACAAAAGCCAGAATTAATTGTCCTAATGGGACTCAGTAAAAAGCTTCTACAATAGCCAATAACTACGTGTAAAGATTGCTACTTTAGTCAATCCCGGTTGGCAATCTCCCGAACTCTCTCTATTCCCATAACTGCAAGGGAGTCTGCTCGTGATTTCATTATTTTCAATATGGATTGCGTTCTCAATTTCAGAGGCCGGCACAATCTATACAAAAACAAAGTGGCAAAAAAAAGATTTGCACGTGTGCTGGGCTGCTAGAGAAGATCAAGCCTCTATTTGCGCGACGGAATATCCACTCGATGTTGAAGACGAGAACCTCTCCCTTCCATCTCCTGAAATGCAAGAGCGTGTGAAAAACTGGTTAAATTCCGAATATACACCCGAACGCACCGGGATTCATTTTACTGGCTGGGAGAAATGCACTCCCGATTCCCAAGCGGATGTGTTTATGTTTTATGCCGACGTCGAATATCCCCGTTACGAACGCGGCCTTTCTTCGATTGGAAATTGCGGTATGGGGACCGTACAAAAGCCAGGCAAAGCTTGGATCTTTCTTAAACTGTTTAGTGGGCCTAACACACCTATTCAGGTATTGAAACCCGACGGTGCATTGATCAACCCATGGCTCACCACAAAAGCCCTAGCTCTACATGAGTTTGGTCACCTCACAGGATTGACCCACGAAAAAGATAATCGCGACCTCACGATAGCGACTCTCGAAGAGAGTGAAATGTTCGTGACAAAGTTTGATCCAGTTTCCGTGATGAATTACGCTTGGTTTTTTCAGTTAGGGCGAGTGGGTGGCGTAGAAAATGTTGGTTTAAGTCTTGGAGATCAGCATAGTCTGCAATGTCTCTACACTTTTTCAGAAGAAGAAAAACTTCTGAAGTGCCACAAATACTACACACCTTAAATTATTTTACCCAAAAAACTTTTCGAGTGGCATCGCGCACACTCGACATTTCTCGAGCGAATTGCTCAAGAACAGATTTCGCAAATACCGTAGGTTCAATCTCAAAATCTTGAAGACTACAAGTCGGTACCGGTGTGCCGTCATTACTCACATTTATTGCAAAATGAATGAGCGAAGAGACCGGGCTTTGAGTGGCAATACTGATGCTGAATTTTTTTAGCGTCGTTCCCCGAAGATAGATGTCATCTCCGTCACGATAAATTTTTTCCGCAAGGCGTGGTTGCAATGTCACAATTTGATCTTTCACGAGACTCGCGAGAAGGCGTTGGATTCCAACTGCAGCAAAAAGTTGAGAATCAAAAAGCTCGACAATGAAATGAATCATATCGCCACCGCGAATTTCCGCGTTCGCTTTTTTGTCCTCACCGTCCACCATATGATCCGTTACCTGGCAAGGACCTCGCCACGCAATGGCTGAGTCTCCCAGCAGACTGTGCTCCATATAGGCATAGAGGGATCTCAACTGAGAACCATCGTAAATATTTTTTTGATCAATCCAGAGAGTTTTCATTTAACGCCTTTAAGGATTCGCATCCTGAGCTCTCAAAAAACGCTGGCAAGACTCACAAGCTCCACAAGGTTTATCGTTTCCTTGATAGCACGGCCAAACGTTTTGAAAATTCACACCTAACTCTTTTCCTCGAGCGTAAATAGCAGATTTTTCGAGATGGGTGGTAAAACATTTTACCTTAACCCTTCCCATGGTCGAAAACTTCAAAGAGTCCGTGAAAGAATCAAGATATTCCTGACTGTTATCAGGGAAAGTGGTGGCTTCCTCGGCATTAAAGCCAGGAATCAACCATTCGGCCTTTAAGGATTCAGCAAAGGCGGCAGCAATACTCAAAAAAATACCATTCCGATTAGGAACCCACACTTGGGCGGCGGAATCGGTAATGGCTTGTCTACTCTGCAAATTAACATGAGTAGGAATTGAACTTTTGTCTGAAACAAGACTCGTGTTTGTGAAATCGCGAAACCATGGAAGCTCAATGACCCGATGGGAGATACTAAGCTCTCGGCAAATTTTTTCGGAGTGGGCTTTCTCTTGGCGAGCCGCTTTTTGTCCATAATCAAAGGTGAGTGCGAGCACAACCTTCGAGGCGTGTTTGGCTTCATAAAGATTCACGGTTGAATCGAGTCCAGACGAGAGCAAAACAACGGAAGAATTCACTCTTAGCTCTTTTTTTTCTTTTTACGAGAAGCGAGAGGGTTCATCGAAGAAATGGTTTCAGCAGAGGGTGTGAGGCTTTTTCGAAACTCATCCACTCGATGCAAAATCGCCTTCACGAGGTGATTGCCGAGTTCCTTTTTATTATCTTCTGTAAGAACTTGAGAGCGAAAAAATTCATCCTTCGCTTCTTCAGAAGAAAGTACTTTTGGTTTTTCAATAGCAGGAGCGGGTGTTTGTGGAACCACAGCCGTTTCAGGTGCTTGCTTCTGCTGCACTTTTTGCATTAACGATTGGATGCTCGGTTTTTTTAAAAAATCCTGCGATCGAATGTCTTGGATGACTTTTTCTAATTGTTTTGCACGGCTTTTAATATCTTCAACACCAATCCCGTACATCGCTAATGTTTCTCGGAGAGTGTTGTGGGAAGTGCGAAAGTTCGTACGAACAAATCCTTTAAGAGATTTAAAGCGCGAATCATGTTTAGTTTTAGATTTAACAGCTACTTTTCTCGTCGCTGGAACAGGCTCTGATTTCGCAGCAAGCTTCTTTGCCTTCGGCGCTCGAGCAGAAGCAACTGTGGCTTTTTTCGCAACATTTTGTTTTTTCACTGTAGCTTTTTTGCTTCTTTTTGCTTGAGCCATCCCGAAAAATTAGCAAACCCCCCTCCCCTCATGCAATACAAAAAGGTGCGCCGCTCCTTTTGGTAGCAATGTTGCGTCATAATCGAGCACCCTACACGCGGCTATTTCTATAAACAAAAAACATAGTTCTATCCCGGGTAGTCGGACTTTGCTGCACCGTTGCTACCAAAAGGAGCGGCGCACCTTTTACACCTTTTAGGAGAGGCGGAGTTGGTGGATGAGAAGTTGAGGGGTGGTTTGGCCGTTGTAGTGATTCCATTGGATTTGGCCAAGAACATCGACCTTGGCTTTATCGGGAATTTCGAGATCTCCACAACGAAAGAAGATCGCATCCAATTCCCTTTTTGCACCTGCGAGTTTTAACTTTAGGTGTCCGCCCTTAAGGATTTTGGCCTGTTTTACTGCCGCCTGAGAGAAACGGATTGTGGGTGCGGGAAAGTGGCTTCCGAAGGGCTCAAGGTGACGATACCACTTCATAAATTCGGGCGTGATTTCATCCAAATCACAATCGATGTCATAAAGGCTGACCATTTCTTTCTTTTCTTCGCAGGCTTCTTTTTGGGTGGCCGCGAGAAGGCGTTCACGAAAGGTCTCGCCTTGATCTGCTTTGACAGAAAACCCTGCTGCTTGCGCATGTCCACCGTATTTCTCTAAAACATCTTGAGATTGATGAAGCAATTCTACGAGTGAAAGAACAGAACCTTCAGGCAAACGACCACTTCCATGAATGATGCCACTTTCAGAAACATGACCTACAAAGGCCGGAACCTTAAAAGTCTGTGCAAGCTTCGTTGCCACAAGTCCAATAATCCCTTTATGGAATTCCGGTGAATACACCCAAACAAATTCTCCGAGAGGTGTTTGAGTTACGATCTCTAGCGCCGAACGTTCGGCTTGCACCTGCAGAGCTCGTCGTTGATCATTTGTTTTAAAAATCACCTCGATCATGTCGGCCGCTTGCTCATCGGTTTCTGCAAGCATCACTTCGAGAGGTAACAAATCCATATCCATTCGACTTAAAGAATTTAACTTTGGAGCCAAAGTCATCGCAACGTCATGACTCAGAAGCGGACGATCATAAAGATCTAATCTTTGTAGAAGATGTTTTAATCCGGGCCTTTTTGTATGGCGGAGCTGCTCCAATCCATGGCGAACAAGGACACGATTTTCTTTAATAAGAGGAACCATATCGGTAATCGTTCCAATCACAAAAAAATCTAAAAGAACTTTTAAATCTACATCGGTGCTCAGCCAGCCTTTTTGCTTCATCGCCCGCTTAAGGCCCAACAAGAAATAAAAAGCGACTCCACATCCCGAAAGATGTCCCAGTTCCGAAGCGCACGCTTTTTGATTAGGATTAATGAGAGCGTAGGCAGGGGGCAAAACTTCTGAAGGAAGATGGTGATCCGTTACAATGACATCCATTCCAAGTTCTTGAGCAATATTCAATGCTTCATGAGCCGTGGTCCCGACATCAACGGTAACGAGAACCCTCGCCCCACGCCCATAGATTTCGCGAATGGCATCCCCATGCACTCCGTACCCTTGAGACAAGCGTCTTGGCTGATAAGAAGTGGCATTGGTAAAACCTAAACTTTTTAAGCCTTCAAAAAGTAGTGCGGCCCCTGAAGTTCCGTCCAAATCAAAGTCGGCATAAACACAAATTTTTTCTTGTTTTTCATAGGCCACTAAAAAACGCTCCACCGCACGATCTAAATCTTTTAGTCGTGAAGGATCGCTCAAATACTGAAGTTTGGGCGAAAGCCAACGCTCCAGCTGGTCTTCACTTTGAAGACCTCGCAAAAATAAAATTTCTAAAATTTTTTCTGGAATAGAGGCAGCTATGCTGGAAGACGAATCCTCCCGCAATTTTTCAGGCGGAGTTCTTTTCTGCCACAGCTGCTTTGACATACGCTCTACGCGCTTTTCGCTTTAAATCTTTCGAAGACAACAACAAGTGGTGCGGCGACATAAATCGAAGAGTAAACCCCGAGCACCAGACCAATTAACATTGTAAAGGCGAAATTTTCGATAACGCCGCCAGCGAAGAAATACAGCGCAATCACTGCAAGGAAGGTTGTAAACACCGTCACGATCGACCGTCCGAGTACTTCATTGATCGAACGATTAATAATGTCCTTCAGCTTTGCTCCACGCATTTTCGCTTCGTTCTCCCTCACCCGATCGAAAGTCACAATCGTATCGTTCATAGAGTGACCAATAAGAGTCAGAATCGCAGCCAAAACTTGAATGTTAATTTCGTAATTTAAAAGAGAAAGAATTCCAAGAGCCACAATCGCATCGTGAAAAAGACAAATCACCGCTCCTGGAGCGTATTTGTAGTCGAATCTCAGCGAAACGTAGATCAAAATCAAGAGAAGGCTGTAAAGACCTGCCATGATACTATTGCGCTTTAATTGAGAACCTACTTGAGGTCCTACAGAATCGACACGGCGAACATCAGGGCCCGCGTCACCGAAGGAGGTTTTTAAACCTTGATTTACTTTTTCAATATTTGCTTTTAAAAACTCGTTTGTTTCTTTATCAGATTTACCTTTTTGGCTCTCGAAACGAATTAAATATTCATTCCCTTCACCAAACTTCTGAACTTGAGCACCGTGCAGTCCTTGATCTTCTACAAATTTTCTCAAGGTGTTGGGATCAATAGGAGTCGCAAACTTCACTTGCATTTCGGTTCCACCAGAGAAATCAATTCCGTAGTTAAACCCTTTTACCCCGATCACCACGAGTGCCAAAATAAAAGTGGCGATAGAAACCACTGCGGCAATCCAAAATTTTCCGATAAAATCAAAATTATAAACTCTGTATTCTTTTTTCTGTGTCGTCATTGTAGCTGCCTCACTTAAATGGAAATCTTTTGGATTTTAAATCTGTAAATTAGCGTCTCAACGAGAGTGCGTGTGAAAAAGATCGAAGTGAAAAGAGATGTCACAAGACCTACAATCAGAGTCACACCGAAACCGCGGATAGGGCCTGAACCGAAATAAATCAAAATCGCGCTTGTCGCAATCGCCGTTAAGTTCGAGTCAAAGATCGCCGAGAACGCTTTTGCATAACCGTCGCGTATCGCGGCTGCAAACGAGGCTCCCGTAGCAAGCTCTTCCTTAATCCGTTCGTTAATGATCACGTTCGCATCAATCGCAATTCCCAGAGTCAGCGCGATACCCGCAATCCCTGGCAATGTAAGGGTTGCACCAATCATGGTGAGACCTGCTAAAATCATAAGAACGTTAAAACCAAGAGCGATATTCGCAATCATGCCGAACGCTTTATAATAAATGAGCATGAAAACAAAAATCAAAATGGCAGCTATCCAAGAAGCCTTAACTCCTGCCGCAATCGAATCAGCACCGAGACTTGGTCCCACGGTTCTCTCTTCTAATTGCTCGAGTCGAGCTGGAAGAGCACCCGCTTTTAAAGCCATACTGACCGTTTTTGCTTCGTTCATCATCGCATCGCGATTTCGCCCACCACCTAAAGTGATTCGGGCATTTCCATCTGGGATCTTCGTTTGGATATTAGGGGCTGAGTAGACCATGTCATCCAAAACGATGGCCATTTGTTTACCAATATTATTTCCTGTTAATTCTGCAAATTTTTGCGCACCAAGTGGATTAAAGCTTAAGCTCACTTCTGGTTCGTTAAATTCTCCAAGACGAATCGTCGCATCTCTCAATGCACCACCGCCCAGATCTGTGTCCGTACGAAGAAGATAAGGGACTTTACCCATATCTAAATTTTCAACGTTTTCGCTTTTTGCAAAAAGGATTTTTGTTTTTGGAGGAAGTTTCGAGGCTACCTTCTCATTTAATTTTTTAACATATTCGGTGTACTTGAGACCACCTTCGCCAAGCTTGATACCCTCTTTTTCGGCATCAGCAATAAGCTGAGTGAGATCCATTGTAGAGGGCTCTACCATCATAAACTCTAGGCGTGCTGTACGGTTGATCAAATCTTTGGCGCCAGCTGCATCTTCAATACCGGGAAGTTGAACGAGGATGCGATCAAGCCCTTGCGCGGTGATGCTAGGTTCCGCCACACCAAATTGATCAATACGATTACGAATTGTTTCAATCGCTTGGCTGACCGTCTCACGTTTTGTTTCGTCGGTGTAAACATCCACAGAGTGAAGAACCAAACGATCTCCGCTCGCTTCCGCAATTGTGAGGTTTGGGTAATTCTTTTCTATGAAAGCTTTTGTCGCCGGCAAGTCTTCGCTTTTATTTAAAAGCACTTCGAGATGCATTTTGTTTGTTGGAAGAGGTTGGATCGACTTGACGTGAACATTCTCGCTTTTGAGTGCGCCAACCATGCCTTCACCTAAGCGAGCCATAGACTGAGTTAACACTTCATCCACATCCACACCTAAAACAAGATGGGAGCCACCCTGAATATCTAAGCCGTATTTGATTTTTGACTTAGACATAAAATTATCTTTAGAAAAATTCACGAAATTGGGAAGAACCACAAGCGTGCAGATCAAAATCACCATGAGGTTAAGGCCAATGCGCCAGTTTAAGCTTTGATTCATTTTGTTGTCTCCTTCACTGGGCCAGAGATTTGCGATTTCAGCATTTTGATTCTGACTCCTGATGCAATTTCTAATGTGACGAATTTTTCGGTCAATCCTTCAATCGTTCCAAGAATCCCGCTATTCGTAAGGACTTCATCACCTTTTTTGAGAGTTTCGAGCACTTTTTGTTGCTCACGAATTCGGCGTGTTTGAGGGCGGATAATCAGAAAATAAAAAATGATAAAAATAACGGCAAAGGGTAAAAATTGTTCCCACACAGATGGCATCGCTTGCGCTGGCATGAAGATCCTCACTTTAAAAGTTAGTCAAGAAGCTCACACTGTACATTTCTTTTTCAGAAGGAATCAATCATTAGATGGGGGCTGAGATTTGCTGACGCTCGGTTCTCCACTCGGGTCTGACAAATTGCGTTAGCCAATGTTGATAGAATTGTGGCCACTCTTCTTTTTCAAGAGCTGCTCGAACCATCTTCATGAAGTTTAAATAAAAGTGAAGATTGTGAATCGTATGGAGGCGTGCGGAAAGGATTTCTCCCGTCAAAAAAAGATGGCGGAGATAGGCTTTCGAATAGTTCTGGCAAGTATAGCAAGAGCAATTGGGATCAAGGGGTGTAGGGTCTTCGCGATACTGATTTTGTTTAATTCGTACGATCCCGAGACTCGTAAAGAGAAAACCATTACGAGCTACGCGGGTTGGCATCACACAGTCAAACATGTCCATCCCGCTATTGACCGCGCAAAGAAGGTCGTAAGGTGTTCCCACCCCCATCAAATAGCGTGGTTTCTCTGCAGGCATCTTGTGGGCTACTTTTTCTAGCAAAGTGTGCATTTCGTGGATGGGTTCACCCACGCTGAATCCCCCCAAAGCATAACCAGGGAGCGGAACCGACGTGATTTGCTCTAGGCTTTCAAGGCGTGAATCCAAGTTCAAACCGCCTTGGACAATTCCAAAAAGCAAACTTTCTTTACGATCCATCACGGCCACACATCTCTCAAGCCAACGTTTGGTGAGGGCCATAGACTCGCGAATTTGAGCATCGGTCGCAGGATGAGGGGTGCATTCATCAAAGGCCATGATGATATCGGATCCCAAATCCATCTGGATCTGCATGCTGCTTTCGGGACTCATGAAAAACTTTGAGCCATCAACGGTGCTACGAAATTCCACACCTTTTTCGGTGAGCTTTCGCAGTTGGGATAAAGAAAAAACCTGAAATCCCCCGCTGTCGGTAAGGATCGGGCCTTTCCAATTCATAAACTTGTGAAGACCACCAAGGTTTTTAATGATCTTTTCACCCGGGCGAAGTGCCAAATGATAGGTGTTACCGAGAACAATGTCGGCGCCCAAATCCCGAACCTCTTCAGGGAGCATGGCCTTCACCGTGCCTTTTGTTCCTACGGGCATAAAAACTGGAGTGTCCACCACTCCATGAGCCGTTGTCAGGCGCGCCCGACGAGCATGACCGGAAGTCTTAAGAACTTGAAAATGTCCTGGAGTCATCTCTCCCATACCGTTAAGTCTCCGTAACTAAAAAGGCGAAACTGCTTTTCCACAGCCCACTGATATGATTTTTTAACTTGATCAAGTCCCGCAAAGGCCGCAACGAGGGCCAGCAGTGTGCTCTCAGGTTGGTGAAAGTTCGTCAAGAGTTTATCGATCACTTGAAACTTAAAACCTTCTTGAATGAGAAGACGTGTTTCTCCAACGAAAGATTCCTTAAGATGGTCTTCTTGGAGAAGCCCCAAAGCTTGCGATTCGAGCGACCGCACGACGGTTGTTCCAAGTCCCCAGACATGACCGCCTTGCGCTTTCACTTTTTGAATTTCTGTCCATGTGGAAAAAGGAATCTCCACACTCTCTGCATGCATGGGATGGTCATTAAGATCTTCCGTCGTGATGGGAAGAAACGTCCCAAGCCCTACATGAAGAGTGATGGGCAAAATCTGAACTCCCTTTTGTTTCAGAGTTTCAAGATCCTGCTTCTTAAAATGAAGGCTTGCAGTGGGTGCGGCGTAACTCCCCGAGTGTTCATCTTGTGCAAAAATACTCTGATACCATTCCAAATCCTTCTCATCAAAATCTTGATCGGGCTCGAGAAGTTGGCGCTGAAACAAAATATAAGGCGGGAGTGGCGCAAGGCCCTCTCTCCGAAAATACGAAAGATCTAACTCTTCATCGGTAAGGAGCGTTTGCGGAAGCCCCGAACGTAAAACACGCGCGCCCACATCTCCGGCCAATGTGATTTGAAGTTCTTTGATTTTTCGCATCGGAAGAAGCACTTCCCACTCTTTAGGAGATTTTTGTTTCACAAAAATCACATCAAAGTGAAAATCTCGGGAGCGTGCGCGAACTCTCCTTGGAACAACAGAAGTATTATTAACAACGAGCACATCACCCTCACGGAACTGCTCGATGAATTCTTCCCATTTTTTCTCATGGACTTCAGCACCGGAGGTCCACATCACGCGTGAACGCAACTCAGGCTTTAAAGCAATGAGCGATTCCGGGTAAGAAAATTGAAGATCTGAACGTTTCATTTACAATTATCGATTTTTTATAGGAGAAGGCGATCGTAAAGTAACCACTCGCGCTTGCGGGAAGTAATGCATGGCGATTTCAAAATAATCTCGGCCCTGATCGGCCATCCATTTCGAACCCCACTGGCAAAGGCCTACACCGTGACCAAACCCTCGTCCCTTGATGGAATAACCCGTCAAGTGAGGTCGAAGATCAAAGAGCGCACTTTTAATTCGCATGTAACCAAAAAGTTTTCGAAACTCATTGGCTTTTAGAGCTTTGATTGTGCCATCGGCAAACTCCGCAGTGACGGAATTCACTCGTGAAGACGGCAAACGTGAAGAAATATAAAATCGTTGTAAGCGAGATTTGTTATTGAGGATAGCTTGCACCTCTCGAGAAGGGACGAAGGTTTCCCAATTCACTTTGGAGCGTAGTGGACAACGAGTTACGGGTTGTCGACCTAAAACGCCTGTGGTTTTTTGCTGATCCCAGACCGAGGTTGGTCTTTCTGTCACACCACCACAGTCCGAATGGTAATAAACGGACATGAGCTGTCCACGAGAATTGTACAGCACTTGATTTTTTGTTTCATCAACGGCCATGCGTAGTGCACGCTTTTCTTGCTCAGCTTTCGCGCCAAGGTGTCGGAACACTTGATCAAGCTGTGAAGAGTCGATGTCGAAGGTTTTGTAACGTTGATTTTGCAAAAACTGAACGGTGTAGGTACGCGCAACAACCGCTTGAGCTCTCAACGCTTCTCCCGGCCAACTTGCAACGACTTCACCCGCGAGAACTCCCACTAAATAGGTATCCAGCGGAAGAGCCGCGATCACATCGATTTTTCCGTTAGAACGAGATTTTAATTCTACGTCACCTGGCACTTCTTGATCATTCACCCGAAGATGTTTCCCTTTCACTCGCAAGAATTCTTGAAAGCTTTTGGATTTCCATCTTCGACCATCGATGTACCACTCATCGGTCGTGAAACGTTTGAAAGTGACGGTCGCAGGTTTTCCCATAAAACCGTCGTAAGTGATTTCTTCGCCGGTAATCACCGCCGTAGAAACATTAGACTGAATGCGAACGCGAACGGCCTCTGGAGCGGTTTTGACTTCAAACTTTTCTTTTGTTTCACCATCGCCCAGAGAGGAAAGCGAAAAGCCCCCGTCGTCGAGAGAATTTCTTCTCTCGTTAAGAGCGCCCCATAACGGAGAGATCTGAACACAGATAATGATGAACAAAAGCGTCGTTAACTTCATTTTGGTGTAACGGTTTTAGCCACATCTATGAAGGGTTTCAACAAATCCATAGGAAGTGGAAAAAGTATCAAAGTGCTTCGATCCTTCGAAATTTCACTCAAAGATTGCAAATAAGCGAGCTGAAGGGCTGAGGGTGAAGAAGAAAGCATTTTAGAGGCATCTGCGAGCTTCTCAGAACGCTGTAATTCCCCTTCCGCGCTAATCACCTTCGCGCGACGTTCTCTTTCGGCCTCGGCTTCACGGGCCATCGCTCGTTGCATTTCTTTAGGGAGGTCGATGTCTTTAACTTCGACATTGGCAATTTTTACTCCCCAAGAGTCGGTTTGTTTATCGAGAATACCTTGAAGTTTGTGGTTAAGGCTTTCGCGATTTTCTAAAAGTTCGTCGAGAGGGACCTGACCCAAAACCGAACGCAAAGTCGTTTGGGCTAATTGGCCAGTGGCAAAATAGTAGTCTTCGACTTCGAGCATCGCACGAACGGGATCCACCACACGAAAGTAAACCACCGCATTCACTTTGATCGTCACGTTATCTTTGGTGATCACGTCTTGCGGCTGAATATCCATAGTGATGGTACGAAGACCAACGCGCACCATGCGGTCAATGCCCGGGATAAGAATAATAAGCCCTGGACCCTTCGTTCCGATACAACGCCCGAGACGAAAAACCACTCCACGATCGTATTCGTTCACCACTTTAAAAGAGGCGAAAAGAATAAAAAGACCAACAACAATGACTAAAAACATTCCTGAAAACATGTCCATAAACTCCTTATGCTAAATTTCTGTTAATTTTCTCGTCGTTTCACTTTTAACGTTAAACCGTTCATTTCAAACACGATCGCCTCATCACCTATCTGAAGAGGAGATGTGCTTTCAAAATTCCAAATTTCTCCACGACATTCGAGTGTTCCCGTTCGGGCTGCATCATCCGCGAGACGAGTGACTTTGCCGACTTCGCCCACCATTCCTCTATTTGCCACACGAGATCTTTGGGCTCTGAGTGCGAGACTACCGACGAGAAGCATGAGAAATCCAAGACCCAAAGCGGTTGGTAAAATCATTGCCAGCGGAAGGACCGCAACCGTCGGGTCAAAGAGGAGAAGACTGCCCGCTACGAAAGCGACGAGGCCGCCAATTCCTAAAGCTCCAAAGCTTGTCACAAAAATTTCTGCGATCATGAGACCCAAACCGAGAATGAGTAAGGCCAAACCTCCCCAACGGACTTCAAGCATATGAAAACTCATGAGGGATGTGATGAGCCCTAAGGCCCCGATGACTCCCGGTGCGATCATACCTGCATGAGTGATTTCAAAATAAAGAAGCGCAAGACTTCCCATGAAAATCAAGTAAGCCACCTGTGGATGTGTGACAAGGTCGAGAAATTTAAATCGTAAATCCTGAGGAAAGATGATGATCTCTCCGATGGACATCGGCTCTGCCGTGAGCCCCTCTTTGAGCGGAATTTTCTTTGGGTCGGCAAATTTAGTATCGACAAATTTGAGAAAGTCCTCTTGTCTTTGACCGACAAAATCAATGGCTCGAATTTTATGTGCTTCGTTCGCGCTGACGGCGGTCGCTTTTTCGACGATGTCGCGGGCGAACTGTTTGCTACGGCCTCGTAACTCAGCAAGGCCCTCCATCATGCTCACCGTATCGTTCACCACTTTGTTGCGCAGATCTTTCCCCATCTCCTCACCGAGTGTGACGGGAGTCGCCGCACCGATGTTGGTGGCTTCCAGAGCGCCGTTGATATGACAGGCTTGCAAGATGATCGCGCCTGCACTCCCCGCGTGTCCACCCGAAGGGGCCACGAGACAAAGTACCGGGACCGGTGAATTCACAATTTTTTCAATGATGAGACGTGTGGTTTGCAAACTTCCACCAGGGGTGTTGATACGAAGAAGAAGAGCTCCACACTGCTGCTCTTTGACTTTCGCCAGAGATCGCTCGAGAAGGTCGAGAGTGGCTGGGCCTACGGCGCTTGTAAGATCCATTTGCACCACACAACGCGAGGCTTCCGCCGCTTGAGTGGTATTCACAAAAAAGAAGAGAACGAGGGCGAGAAGATTCTGCAGAATTTTCCAGGCCGTTTTTTTGTGTTCTTGGGAAATCAGCATTTGCGCCAAGCTTGGAATCTGGGAAGTTTTGGGAATAAAAAATGCGTCTTCTCCCAGCACGACAACCTGCTCTGGTTGTAGGCTCGCGACTTGCTCTTGTAGTTGTGCAATATCTTGAAAGCCAGGAGGAGTTTGAAAAAAGCGAATGTCTTCCATTTTCAGCTTCATGGCGCCGACAATTTTTTGAAAGAGCTCAAGCTCCGCAGGCGAGGTGCATGGACCAATAAAAACCACGCGTCGACCTGTTCCCAAACTCACAACTTCGTTTTGCGTTTCAAATGCGGCTCCCTCAGCAACTGCATTTTTCGGCCACACCACTCGGTTGAGCCCCAAAACGTTTTTAAGGTAGAAAATCGCTGACTCTTGATTCACGACTTTCTTATAGGCCATCCCTTCTCTACTCAAAAGGGACAATGCAGCGCTCAGAGGGGAAAGTTTTGCCGACGGCGAAAGACTAATACTGAGGGGCCGGCCTTAACCCCTCCGTAGCCTCACCGATGAGTGTTATGTCAGCCTTAAAGAATGGGTTGACCGGTTCTTAGGATGAGAGCTGAAAAAGAGGAGAAACTCATGGAACTTCAAAAAGGAATCCCCATTGCGAACCGTGCTTCGGAAGAGCTGATCGAAGTGGTGGATAATTGTTGCCTTTGTGGAACGAAGCTCGCCTTCTATCACATCACTGATTTTAAAAAGAATCAGGTGCTCGAAGAAGGAAAATGCGGCGCTTGCGGCGTAAAAAGCAAAGTGCATGAGTTTGTGCTTCAGTAATTGGAACCAAAGATTTTTGTCTTAACAAGGCCCTCCCAAAGGGCCTTTTGCTTTTTGTCTGTCGACCTAACAGCAAATTGTGGCGCTCTGCTCAACTTGTAGGGCCTCAACTGTTTTATAGAGCTTACCACTAGGCATTCTATTTGCTCCAGTGTCTACCATTAGGAGTAAATATGACCGCGTACATGAAGCTTCTTTTATTTTTATCAGTGATTTTTTCGTTTCCCACCACACACGCAGCGAATATTTCAAAAAGAATACGCGTGATCGAAGTTGGAGCCCCATCAATAGCTCCTGGAGTGCCGGGAGTAAATATAAAAGCCTACAAAATTAACGGGCAACCCGTAACAGGACGATATCCCATTACTGCTGCTAATGGCAGTCTCACTTTTGATAAGGTTTCAACAAATGAGCCCCTGGTTTTAGAAGTGATGAGATTAGGGTACACAAAATATAAAACTGTGGTGCAACCTCAGGTCTTAGCTGCGGATGGAGAAGTCGTTCTTCCGGTGATGCAACTCATTTCCACACTTTCATATCATGATTACCGTGATGTCGAGAGTTATAGCTCTGACATCGTGAGCGAGTTAAAAGCAGCCTTAATGCGCTCTGGTCTGTCGGTTTCACAAATCGCAAATTTAACAGCAACTCAGCTTGAATGGGATGTCCGTACTGTCTTGTTGAGCTTGCTCAATATCAAATGTCTGCCTACGGACCAAAATAAAATATTAAATTCAACAAATTTAATCGCTGGTAATGTTCAGCCATTCATTGCCGCGATTGAAAAAACGAAAATTGAAGAACAATTGGGATTTAGTTGTATAGGGAGTGAAGATGATGGGAAGAATGACGGTTTCAGAAAAATCCGATAAGAGTGCCAAAACAGTAAGCATCTACGCAACTCTGGCGCCCTCAACGTTGCTCTCTACTTTCGACATTGATATGAAAAAGAAATCCAATGTCGAAATTTTTGCGAAAAATTTTGGTGCCGTTTGGGGCAAGTTTAGCTGCACCCCTGTCGCGATTCTGTAAAATCTTAAGAGAGAGAGCTTCTCCAGCAAAGCTCTCTCAAAATCACGCGAAATCCACCGAAATCCTTGACCTCCCGCACTCTGCGCTCTACTTTCTGGCGCATGTCATACCAAAGAGACTATACGGACGAAGAAGTTGAGAAAATCAAACTCGATATCGTTGCCGTTTGTCGTGTTCTCAATCAGAAAAATATGCTCGCCGCCGCCGATGGCAACGTGAGTTTTCGTTTGTCTGATGATCGTATTTTGATCACACCCACCGCGATCAATAAAGCTTTCATGTCGCCAGAAGAAATTGCGACGATCAACATTCGTGGAGATATTCTCTCAGGTCATCCTTCGGGCGAACGCCTCATGCATCTCGAAGTTTTCAAACGTTGCCCGCAGGCGCGCTGTATCGTGCATGCGCATCCGCCGACGGCGATTGCGTGGAGCCTTGCTCGGCCGCATTTGACGGAACTTCCCTTTGAATGTCTGCCTGAAGTGATTTTAGCGGTGGGCCGTATGCCGATTATTCCTTACGCACGACCTGGAACGGTCGAAATGGGAACACATCTGTCACACGTTTTACCAAAGTATCGAGTCATGATTTTAGCTCGTCACGGAGGCCTCAGCTGGGGCGAATCATTGAGCGAGGCTTATAACGGAATGGAACGTTTGGAACATTCGGCGCTCATTTTGAAAAATGCGACCGAGCTTGCGAGCATGAATACGATTTCTCACCTTCCTGCATTACCAGAAGCAGAAATTCGCGCTCTACAAAAAATGCGCGACCAGAGCTCGGGCCGCACGCTGTAGTGTTTAGTTACAAAGACCTGCATTTTTTAATAATGAAATTGTATGTAAAGCTTCAGGAACACTGGCGTGCGCCTGAATAAACTTGCCATCCAAAAAAACGTTCACGAAACCGCTTGTTGTCCCCATAGTACATCGAGGGCTACTTGATCCTTCACAAAACACAGTCACAACATCACCAACTTTTAAATCAACGGAAGTACCAGGTTTCATCTTAATTTCAGTCGCAGAAGCGTTGACGGTAAAAAATAGGATCAATGAGAATAGAGCCTTTTTCATGAAAAGCCTTCCTTTGTTATCGAATTTAGAGAACCTTTGCGAGAACTGTAACTCAGTATTCACGCTTTTATAGGAGTTGAAGCTCTAAAAACAACAATTTTTAAGTTTTGAATGACGATTGTAGATGTTCAGGGTGTTTGACGTAGGCTGTCGCCTACGATAGCTTTTTGGGATGTCCAATTTGACGCGAAACCTCACTTCTACAGGACTCAAACTTGAGAGCGGAAAGCTCTTTATTTTGGATCAACAAAAACTTCCGCATACGGAAGACTGGATGTTGATCGAAACTCCTGAGGCCATGATCAAAGCGATTCAAGCTTTGAAAGTACGTGGAGCTCCTTTGATCGGAGTTGCCGCCGCCTGGGCTCTCGCGCAGTGGGCAAAATCGGACTACCAAGCTTCGAAAGTAGAGACGATTGCACACGCCCTTCGCGAAGCAAGACCCACCGCCGTGAATCTCATGATCGCGATCGATCGTATGCTGAAAGCTCATGCGGGTTCTCCTTCACGTGACACGCTTGTGCAAACAGCTTTTGATATTTTTGATGAAGATGTTGAGCTTGCCAACAAAATGGCAGCTAACGGCGCACACCTGATTCATGATGGAGATTCGATTCTCACTCATTGCAATACCGGCGGACTCGCCACGGTAGGACTAGGTACAGCTCTAGGCGTAATTTTAAAAGCTCATTTTGATAAAAAGAAAATTCATGTGTTTGTCGATGAAACTCGCCCCCTTCTTCAAGGCGCGAGGCTGAATGCTTGGGAATTAAAAAAACACGGTGTGCCCCATACGATTATTTGTGACAACATGGCGGCACCACTCATGAGATCAGGACGCATTGATAAAATCTTTGTTGGTTCCGATCGCATTGCTCTCAACGGAGATTTTGCGAATAAGATTGGGACTTACAGTGTCGCTGTAAATGCTCATCACCACAAAGTTCCTTTTTATCCCGTCGCTCCTTACACCACCATCGATTTTGAATGCGCCACCGGACATCAAATCCCTATCGAAGAACGAGCCCACTCAGAAGTGTTTGGTGTTTCTTTAGGAGATGAGCGCATCGAGTGGACACCAAAAGATTCAAAAGCATTTAATCCGTCCTTTGACGTCACTCCCGTCGAACTTGTGACGGGCCTTGTGACCGACATCAAATATTTTTCTCAAGCTGAATTAAAAAATAACGTTCTAAAAAGCTACAAGCCATCATCGCGAGGAACAAAATGACAACACCAGGTTATTTCGAGGCTGCTCAACATTTGCAAAAACACTATCGCCGACTTGGTGTGAATACTCCTACTTTTCATTTAGTATTAGGTTCGGCGATTGGCCAAGCTCTCGATGGCGTCGTCCAAAATTTAGGTCGCGCACCGATTGCAGGCCTGACTCTTTCTGCCAAGTGGGAAAAAGTGAGCGACATTTCTTTTAACGATATTCCAGGTCTTCCAAAAGCCACCGTTGCGGGACACAAAGGAACTTTTTCGATTTTTCGCAATCTCACCAACAACCAATCGGTCGTTTTTCAAGTGGGACGCATTCACGGATATGAAGGCCATTCGGCTCAGCTGACCGTGCTTCCCGTCTTAGCCTCTTGTTTTGCCGGTACAAAAAAATTCGTACTCACAAATGCAGCGGGAAGCCTCAATAAAAATATGCTCGCAGGCCACATCATGGTGATCAAAGATCATGTGAACCTCACTGGACAAAACCCTCTCGTAGGCGAAAACGGAAAAGATCCCAGCGGCAAAGAATGGGGGCCACGCTTTCCCGATATGAGCGAAACCTACAACCGTGAGTTGAGCAAAAAATTGCAAGCAAGCTTCACCGAAACTAAAGCAACCACTCACCAAGGAACATACTTAGGTCTTCTCGGTCCTAACTACGAAACTCCCGCTGAAGTTCAACTCTTCCACCGCTGGGGACTCGATGTCGTAGGAATGTCGACAGTATGGGAAGCCTTAGCACTAAAACACGCCGGCGCGACCCTGGTGGGAGCATCACTCATCACAAACATGGCCTGCGGACTCATGGGCGAAGAAATCCTCGATCACGAAGACATGCTTGACCAAACAAAGTACACCGCCGAAAAAGTCATCGGCGGCCTCTTCCGCTTCCTCGAAACCGCCTAAAAGGTCTCCGGGCCTTTTTTCTGGCTACAGCGCAGAATCTATAATGATTTAGTTCCTAAAAACTTCGTATAGAATTTTCTTTAAGTATCTATGCTTAATCTGTTACGCGCTATAGCCAGAAAAAAGGGTCAGAGACCTTTTAGGGATTTGAGGCTTTCGGAGAGGGGTTTTAGGTCGTGAGGGTACCAGCTTTTGAAGTAGGTCACGTCGGAGATGAGGACGTCGGGGTCGCCGGGTCGGCGCTCCGCCATTTTGACTTGGACCGGGCCGATGGTTTTGGCAAAGGCTTCTAGGATTTCTTTTACGCTGTAGCCGCGACCTTGACCGACGTTGGAAACTGTCCATGATTGAGCCGAACGCTCGAGCATTTCGAGAGCTTCTAAGTGCACCATCGCGAGATCATTCACATCCACATAATCACGCACGCAAGTTCCATCCATCGTGCCGTAGTCGTTACCAAAGATGGAGAATTCGCGGCGAGCTTTGAAGGCTTTCAAAAGATTCGGAACTAAATGTGTTTCGGGCTCATGGGATTCCCAGAGTTCTCCTTCTTCATCTTGTCCGATCACGTTGAAATATCTCAGCGCAATGGCTTTATAATTATTTTCTTTTGCACTTTTTTCGATGAGGCGTTCGCACTCTAATTTTGACTGTCCGTAAGGATTCACCGGACTTTTGGGAGTTTGTTCACGAATGGGTTGCTCCATGGGAGCTCCGTAAACCGCAGCACTCGACGAAAAAACTAAGTGCTTCACATCTGACTGTTTGATCGCCTGCAAAAGTGTGTGAGTTCCGCGAACATTGTTATCAAAATAAAGATCGGGTTCCTTCATGGATTCGCCCACCAGCGACTTCGCGGCGAAGTGAACAACGGCTTCGATATTATGAGTTTTAATGGCCGCAAGAACCTTTGTCTCGTCTCGAATGTCGGCTTCTACCAAGGGGCCAAACTTCACAAACTTCTTGTGGCCCGTAGAGAGGTTGTCATAAACGATCACGTCGTGGTTGGCTTTTTTCGCCCACTTACAAAAATGACTTCCAATATAACCTGCGCCGCCCGTCACCAATATCCGCATTCCTCCACGTTAGAGGTGGCTCCAAAAACATTCAAGCTTTTCCGACACCCCGCTTAACACGGAAGGCTTCAAGGTCAATTTGGTTGAAGGGGAAATCGCTTTCGTCTATGACTGGAAGCCTATGAAAAAACGAGCATTGATCACTGGCGTCACTGGACAAGATGGAAGCTACTTAGCAGAGCTTTTGATTGAAAAAGGTTATGAAGTTCACGGCATTGTTCGTAGATCAAGTTCCGCGAGCAATCGAACACGTGTCGATGCCTACACGGATCCCCGCAAGTACGGAAATCACAACAACTTAGTTCCTTTAAAACTTCACTATGGCGATCTCACCGACTCGGCCAACATCGCACGTCTTCTTCGCGAAATTAAACCCGATGAAATTTATAATCTCGGAGCTCAAAGCCATGTTCAGGTGAGCTTCTCGGTTCCTTACTACACGGCTCAGGCAACAGGCCTTGGAACGCTCGCACTTCTTGAAGGGATTCGTGATACCGGAATCACTCCTCGCATTTATCAAGCGGGTTCCAGCGAAATGTTCGGAAAAGTTCTCGAGATCCCACAAAAAGAAACCACTCCGTTTTATCCCAGGTCTCCTTATGGCGTTGCGAAAGTTTACGCTCACTGGATCTCCGTAAATTACCGGGAAGCCTACAACATGTTCATCTCCAACGGAATTCTCTTTAATCACGAAAGTCCTCGACGTGGCGAAAACTTCGTCACTCGCAAAATCACACTTGGTGTTGCCGCGATCAAATGTGGACTCCAAAAGAAATTGGCTCTTGGAAACCTCGATGCGAAACGCGACTGGGGTTATGCCAAAGATTACGTCGAAGCGATGTGGCTCATGCTACAGCATGATCAGCCGGACGACTTTGTGATTTCAACCGGCGAAACTTATTCCGTTCGCGATTTCTGTGAACTCGCTTTTGATCGCGTCGGTTTAGATTACAAAGACTACGTTGTCACAGATCCTAAATATTTCCGTCCTACTGAAGTCGACATTCTTATCGGTGACTGTTCAAAAGCGAAGAAGGTTTTAGGCTGGGAGCCAAAAACGCCTTTCAAAGACCTCGTTCATATGATGGTCGATGCCGATCTTGAGCTGACAAAGAATCAATATCGCCTATGACCTATACAGAAGTGTTGAAACATTTAAGCGAGAACTCTTACCAGTGGACGATCACGGGTGGAGCAGGCTTTATTGGTTCACACCTCGTAGAGACGCTTTTACAAAACAATCAGCAGGTGATCGTTCTTGATAATTTCTCGACGGGATATGAGTCGAACCTCAACGACATCAAAACTCGCGTGTCGACTCTGCACTGGCAAAAGTTTCACCTTCTCAGAGGTGATATCACTTCTTTTGAAGATTGTAAGAAGGCCGTGATGGATAGCGATTTTGTTCTTCATCATGCGGCGATGGGGTCGGTGCCACGATCGATTGAACGACCGCTTGAAGCGAATAAAATCAATGTGGATGGCTTTCTCAATATTCTTCAAGCCGCGACTCTCGAAAAAGTAAAACGTTTCATCTATGCTTCTTCCAGCGCCGTCTATGGCGACAACGAAACTCTTCCGAAAAAAGAATCCGATCTTGGACGGCTCCTTTCCCCTTACGCGGCCTCCAAAAGAATTAACGAACTTTATGCCGAAAGCTTTTCTAAAAATTATGGAATCGAAACTATGGGGCTTCGTTACTTTAACGTGTTTGGCCCAAGGCAAGATCCCAATGGCGCTTATGCGGCCGTGATTCCAAAGTGGATTCAGGCCTTAGCCGAAAACAAAGAAGTTCACATCAACGGTGACGGCACCACCAGTCGCGATTTTTGTTTCGTGAAAGATGTCGTACAGATCAATCTTTTAGCGGCTCTCACAACAAATCCCGAAAGCCTCAACCAAGTTTATAACTGCGGCACTGGCAAACCCACTTCGCTTACAGAACTCTTTAAAATTTTAAAATCCGAATTTAAAAAAGCAAAACGACCTCTCAGCATTTCAACTCCCGAACTTCGTCCGTTTCGTGAAGGAGATGTTGTCCATTCGGTCGCCGACATTTCTCTCGCGCAAAAGAAGTTGCAGTTTCAACCTGAGTATGATCTCGGAAAAGGTCTTCAGCAGACCATTTCGTTTTTCACACCGGCACTTGCTGTCGTTACTCCAAAAGCACCGCAGACAGAACCTGCTATCCTTCTTTAAAAGATTCCATAAATTTAAAATAATTGTTCTTCCAGAATAAATATTCCGGGGTTTCTTCATGCGAAGTGGAAGTTGTTAAAATTTTCTGCCACTTCAAGAAGTCCTGCAGTTGCTCCGGCGTACCCCAATGAAGAAAAAAATCTACTTCCTGAGTTGTTACTCGTTTTTGATTCTTCAAGAGTTCATTTAAAGCAAGGCTTGGAAAATACTCGCCTTGCACTTTTTGATGCTGCTCCATCTGCTTCGCAATCGCCGTGATGAGATCCCAACCTTTTTTGAAATAGAAAACGCCAGCAGAGACAGGCTCTTGCATCCAATTCTTGGTGAACGACCCCTTCTCTTTGATTTCGAGAAGCCGCGTATCTTCAACTCGGCAAAAGGCGTACGAATTATCCTTTACTAAATGAGGATGAAATTTTTGATGAGTAAATGCGATAGCATCCGAGTCAAGATTCTTCCTGACGGCTTTAAAATCCCAAACCCAGGCTACATCACAGTAAGAGACGAACCAACTCTCTTCCAGTGGTAAGGTTTCACTTGCTAGAGAGAGGGAATACGCAGGGCCTAGAGAGTGCGCTTTTATTTCGTGCAAAATAACATCGGATTTTGCTACTAAATATTTTTTCTCACTTGCTGAGAGATAATCCGAATGAATAATGAGATGTTTCGCCATGCTTTTAGGAAAATTCCCCAAAACATAATCGATCATGGGTCGATTCGCGATGGTGATAAGGGGCTTATAACTTTCATAGCCTGCTTCACGAAAACGAACACCACTGCCCGCCATAGGAACGATCAAATGTGTTTTTTGAAGCAAAGTACTCAAGGGGCTTTGTGACTTGAACTCTTCAAATTGTATTTACGCAATTGAAGCCAATGAGAAAGGCGAAGCTTGCTGATCGTGTAAGCCATATTGATCCCATCTTTTACCGGATGTACTCGGCTCTCCTCTTGATGAGACCAACGAACGGCGACCTCCACAATCTTGAGACCATGACTTTGAGCGAGCATTAAAAACTCCACATCCCAAGCAAAACGATCCACTGTCAGTTTTTTCAAAAAAGCAGCAACCGCATTTTTTTTCATCAACTTAAAGCCACACTGAGTGTCTTTGAAAGGAAGCTGAGTGATCGAGCGTACCATCAGGTTAAATGTTTTTCCCATATGCTCTCGTACCCAAGATTGGCGAATCACAATTTCGCTTTCCTTTAAATCACGAGAACCGATAGCGATATCCGCTTGCTGCGCCTGACATTCCTCAACCAACTTCAGAACTTCTTCCCAAGGAGTCGCCATATCGGCATCAGCGACGAGTAACCACGGAGCTTCCGCGTAGAGCAAGCCCGTTCTTACGGCATGGCCTTTTCCATAATTTTTATCACTTTTTAAAACTAATAATTGCGGCAGAGAAGCCTCGTACTTTTTAACGACTTCAACAGTTTGATCGCGGGAACCATCGTCGACAACGATGACTTGGCTTATTTTTACACTATTCAATTCCCCAGATTTAATTTGTTTTGCTAAAACTTCGAGTGTCCGCGGCAGACGAGTCGCCTCGTTGTATGCGGGAATTACAATCGCAAGTTCGGCGGCCTGAGAGGTATTAGACATGGGGTATAATAATCATAAAAGAAGCTTTCAAATCAAGGCCTATTGACCCGCAGCGGGCTGAATAAAGGCTTTGCTCGTAGGCTTTTGCTTTAAAATATAGAAGTTTGTGCTGCTATTTTGAAAGAGCGAATAGCGTGTATAATCCATCATGACACCTTCATACTTTCGGGAGTACACGACTTCGTAATCTGCCAAGCTCGCCTTCCAAATGTGTCCCTCGGAAACTTCATTAAAGCGTTTCACAAAATCATTAAAACCTTCGGGCGAAAGTTCGGCCGCGCCAGGACTGATGTAAGCCAAAGTTTTTGCTTCGTACTGCGGTCTCTTTTGTTTGATATTGAGCCAAATTCCCGTCACAACCGGAAATTGTTTTATCAGGTCCTGCATAAAAGCAAGATTCAGCATATTCGGCGCCTGAAAAACCATCTGAACATCATGCTCTTGAAAGAGTTTGATGAGCTCAGGCTCTTGTAATGGATCCACCCGACGTTTGGTCATTTCCGGAAAACTAAGCGCAAAGCTCGTCGTTAGCACAATGGCAAAAACGAGAGGTAAAGCCTGAAGACCCAAGGATAACTTTTGTCGAAGCATTTGGAGAAGAAAGAAAAGTCCCTCTATCACAAGCAGAATCATAATGGGAATGAGAACCATCTGATGTCGTGTCGGGCTCATCGTCATGCGGTCTCTTAGGAGAAAAGAGGCCCATACGGCAATGCTGACCGTAGAAAAAATCAACAAACTCTTTCGAAGAGGATCCCCTCGTTTTTGAATCCACGAAAACACGCCCAATAAAAGAAAGACGTAAAAAAAGCCCGTCAGTACGAAGCTGAGATTCGTGCCATCTTCCGTATAAGAAAGATTTGACTGGAGAATGCGGCCGAAGTTCACCGGAATGTATTCTGCTAAACGCACAAGCTTCGCTCCGAGGCCTTCGTAATTTTTCAGATAAAGCATAAAGAGATCAGAAGGCCCGCGTTCTCCCGCAAGAGGTCCGGTGTTGTAAGGCGCTAAAAACTTTTTCCAAAACAAATAAAAGTAAACGCCGAATGTGGCACCCAGTAAAACGAACTGTCCGGCCATTTTTTTTCTTTCGGCCTTTGTACTAAGAGGACGAAACGCAAGCCATATCACCGCAATCACAAAACCAGGAATAAAAAGGACGTTTTGGTAAGAGGCAAAGCAAGCCATCATCAGCAAACCAAGAGTTAAACAAAGCTCTTTCAAAGAATTTTTTTTCTCTCGCGCCATCATACTCAATCGGTAAAGCATGAGTAAAAAGAAAAAAGGGGTGATCGCGTAGGTGCAACTAAATTTACTATAGATCACATGCATCCAGGAAAACGCGATCATCGATGTCCCTAATAAAACAAGAGACTGAAACAACAATGGCTTCGTTTTTTTGATTTCGGAAAAAAAATACGACAAGAAAAAGAAAAACAAAATCACCGTAAAAATGGCAGCAAGAAACGACGGAAGTCTCGCACGGTAGACAAGATCACGATATCCCATCTCTGGCGAAAGAAGCTGAGTCGTAAAAAGAAACTGCAGAGGTGCGTTCGTATTGTAAGTGCTGAAGAAAAAAGCGGGTTCATAAAACCGATGATTCTCATAGGCTTTAATGCTCAGAAGAAGTGGGATCGGTGCCATGTCATCGTAGGTGACAAAGTGAGTAGACAAGTCCACATGACGAAAAAAAATTGCGGCGAAAAAAATGAGTGCTGCTAGAGCATAAAATAACTTACGTGGCATTGGATGGCGAATAATAGCAGTCTAAGAGTCAATTTCAATGAAGGACTGGGTTTTCACACCGTGTCAAGTGATGCCTTTCACTCACGCAAAAGAGATAAGAACCCGAAGAAAACTTTTATGAAAATTCTTATTCTCACACAATACTTCTGGCCTGAAAATTTCCAGATCAATGATCTCGCGGAAGGCTTGCGTGTAAAGGGTCATCAGGTCGAAGTTCTCACGGGTAAACCCAACTATCCTCATGGAAAGTTTTTTAAGGGTTATCGCTTTCTTTCTCCTATGCGAGAAATGTTTGGTGAAATTCCTGTTTTTCGAGCTCCGCTCATTCCCCGATTTCGCTCCAAGGGTTGGCAGCTCATTCTGAACTATTTTTCTTTTGTTTTCTTCGCGAGCCTTTTTGTCCCATGGATTGGCCGACGTCGCTATGATCTGGTTTTGGTTTTTGAACCGTCCCCTATCTTTCAAGCGCTTCCTGCCATTTTACTCAAGAAAATCTACAAGACGCCAGTCGCACTTTGGGTTTTAGATCTTTGGCCCGAAAGTCTTGAAGCAACAGGAGCCGTTCGAAATTCTACAGCACTCCGCTTAGTAGGACAGGTGGTAAACTACATTTACCGCCAATGTGACTTGATTTTAGCTTCTTCAGAAAATTTCATTCCAAAAATCCGTGAACGCTCCGGCGCAAAAACTTCTATCAGCTACTTTCCCAATTGGGCGGATCCCCTCTTTGAAAGTTCTAAAAACTCTCTCCATTCTCAAAACAAAGAACAATTCCACCTCACCTTTGCGGGCAATATCGGCAAAGCTCAATCTTTTGAAACTATATTGAAAGCCGCTAAAATCCTTAAAAATGTTCCTGAAATTCGCTGGCAAATTTATGGAGATGGTCGAGAAAAAAAATGGGCGGAGCAAACTGTGAACGAATGGGGCCTCGCGGATCAGGTGATTTTCCATGGGATGAAGCCACTTGCGAACATGCCCGAAATCTTTTCGAGGTCCGATGCACTTCTCATCACGCTCAAAAACGATCCTGTCTTTAAACTGACGGTTCCCGCAAAACTTCAAGCCTACATGGCTTGCGGCCGCCCTATCATTGCGAGTATCGACGGCGAAGGGGCCGAGATCATTCATACCTCAAAGTCAGGTTTTGTCTCGCCGGCAGAGGATGCCGAAGCGCTTGCGGAATGTGTCCTCTCTCTTCACAAATTAGATCCCGCCTCGCGCCAATCGCTTGGACAAAACGGACGTCGGCATTATGAACAGCATTTTGCTCGCAATAAACTCTTTGATAAAATTGAAGATCTTTTTCAAAAGATGACCGTTGAGAATTACAATCGGTCGTAAGGCATTTCGAGCCTAGCATCGCTAAACTCTTTTCGCTTCAAAATAAAAACCTGAAGACGATTCACTTCACCCTGAGAGTATTTTGAATAGTCCATCGCTGTTCCATCTTTTGCGAAGTGATGAATGACATCATAATCAGAGAGAGAAGCTTTCAACATAGGGTGATTAGGATTTTCATTAAAGCGTTTCACAAAAAGATCAAAAGCGCCCGAGCTTAAACCCTGCTCTTGAGTGAAAAAAGCAATCTGATCAATATTTGGCATACGAAGTTTTTCGCTTCGACTCTCTGTTGTCGGCAAACCAGAAATCACCGAGAGTTGCGTTTTGAGTTTACTCATGAAATTCACGTTCAACATTTGAGGCGGCTGATAAACCAGCGAAACTTCATGTTCTTTAAAAAGTTGGATCAATG
Organism: Bdellovibrionales bacterium; assembly: GCA_050250255.1. Taxonomy (GTDB): domain Bacteria; phylum Bdellovibrionota; class Bdellovibrionia; order Bdellovibrionales; family DASUEL01; genus JBFWOZ01. The sequence goes on from JBFWOZ010000022.1 coordinate 36,614, forward strand.
CATTTTCATCGAAAGGATCTTGTCTTTCACCCATCATTTGCGGAAAGCTGATCGCAAAACTAATGCAAATCAATAGCGCAAAAACAGAAGGGATCAGACCACGTGTAGACCAAACCCGCGCCACCCATAAAACTTGAACTACTAAGTACACGCCCTCTAAAACCAAAAGCACCATGAGAGGAAGAAGAATCAAATAATGCCGTGTTGGACTCAGAGCCATGCGACCGGAAAACACAAAACAAATTCCAAGAAACACAGTCAAAGAGACGAAGAGCGCTAAGCTTCGACGAACAGAATCTCGAGACTCACTCCAAATTTTAAAAAAACCAAATAGTAGAAAGAAAAAACAAACGCTCCAGAAAAAGTAATTCAGTGGCGTGTCTTCAAAGGTGTACGAAAGATGAGTACCTATGAGACGCCCTAAGTTGAGAGGGAAAAACTCTATCACCTGACCGGCTTTTTCAAAAAAGCCGTTGTACTGACCGAGGTTAAGGAGAAACATTTTATTAGGTCCAACCTCCCCCACAACGGCCGCTCTCCCTTGGGGATAAAGTGCTCGAGAAGCAAAAATGTAAGCCGCCGAAAATAGAAAAAAGAAAACCGTCAGCAAAACACTGGCACGTATTTTCTCATGATTCGCAAACAGAGGGCGAAACACCAACGAGCTTAGTGCCAACATCAAACCTGGTACAAAAAGAAGAAGCTCTGCTTGAACTAAACAACCCACGAACACGAGTGAGAAATGAAGAAACAAAATCTTCCACGAAATTCGATCCTGTCGAGAGGCGTGATAAAGTTGGAACAGAAAAAGAACGAGAAAAAATGGGCCTGCCGACGTCACGCCAATGTCTTTAGCGTAAATCACATGCTCCCAAGAAAAAGCGACCATCACGGTTCCCAGAGCGAGGAGAGCTTGGTAAAGAGGTACGTGAGTATAAAACACATCTTGGTAGTAAAAAGATAAATAACCAAAAAATAAAACAAGGGTGACACAAGAGAACAGAAGAGACGGCCACCTGGCCCAGTAGAGTAAGTTTCGATATTCCATTTCTGGCTTCAACCATTCGGTCGAAAATAAAAAACGAAACCAGGAAGGATCGTTGATCACAAAAAAATGTGTCGCGAGATCCACATATCTCACATAAAAAGCTCCTGCAAAAATCAGAAGTACCAGGAAAAAGAAATGTTTATTGGACATTATTTCTTCCCCATACCACGCGATGAACATAGTCGATATGGCTGAGTATGAGGCGTACCACTTTTTGTGAAACGTTCGGCATCGAATAATCATTCACCCGGCGAAAGTTCTGTTTTCTCTGAGAATGGACTAGCTCCACACCCTGCAAAACGCGTTTCGGGTTGAGGCCTGTCATTACAACCGCCGCCTCTTCCATTCCCTCGGGACGTTCGTGAGCTTCACGAATGTTCAGCGCCGGGAATCCCAAGATCGAAGACTCCTCGGTGATCGTTCCGCTGTCGGAAAGAACCACGAAGGCATTTTTTTGGAGATGAATGTAATCACTTAAAGAAAGTGGTTTCATCACCTTCACGAGCGGGTGCAGAGAAATTTTTTGTTTTTCAAGTCGAGTGCGTGTACGGGGGTGAGCCGAAAAGATCAGTGGCATGGCATAGCGATCCGCTAAACCGTTAAGCGCGTGACCCAATTGTTCGAGATGTTCGGGATCATCAACGTTTTCTTCACGATGGCAACTCACCACAAAGAATTTTTCTTTTTCTAAACCTAACTCTTTGAGGACTGGAGAAGCATCGATCTTTTGTGAGTAATGAGTGAGTACCTCGAACATAGGGCTACCCGTTTTGATCACGCGATCCGCAGGAAATCCTTCACGCAAGAGATAATCACGAGCGATGTCACTGTAAGTAAGATTGATGTCGCTCGTATGATCAATGATCCGGCGATTGATTTCTTCAGGCACACGCTGATCAAAACAGCGATTTCCTGCCTCCATGTGAAAGACCGGAATTTTGAGTCTTTTTGCCGGAAGTGCCGCGAGGCCACTGTTGGTGTCCCCTAAAACCAAAACGGCATCGGGTTTAAGTTCCCGTAACAATTGGTCCGTCTTGGTAATCACTTGAGCAATCGTCTGCGCTGGCGTCGCTCCCACCGCCTCGAGGTAATGATCAGGAGATTTTAGCTCTAAGTCTTTAAAAAAAATCTCGTTGAGCTCGTAGTCGTAATTTTGACCCGTATGCACCAGGAGATGCTCGGTCGTTCGATCTAACTCCGCCAGAACTCGTGAGAGGCGGATGATCTCTGGGCGGGTTCCCAAAATGGTGACAACTTTCAATTTTTTATGGGCACTTTGTTGCATAGATTTTCTATAAACCAGGACCCCTTGGGGAGATAGATTATTTTATCTTGATGTCATGCATCAAAGAGTGCCAATCCCCGGATTTTCAGCAAGAAAATACGAATGCAAACAAACAATTTGTCATCTCATCCCAGGTTCGAAAACCTCCAGTTAGAAAACAAGACGATTCTCGTCACGGGCGGCACAGGCTCTTTCGGGAAGGTTTTTGTTAAACGCCTCCTCTCTGGAGAACAAAGTCTTCCCAAAAAAGTGATCGTGTTTTCACGCGACGAGGCGAAACAACACGACATGCGCCTCGAATTTTTACAGAAGAAGGCCGCCACCGATGAAGTGATCTATAAAAACTTTGCGAGCCGTTTGGAATTTCGTATTGGTGACATCCGCAGTTATGCCGATGTGTGTTCGGCACTTCGTGGAGTCGACATCGTCGTCAACGCGGCCGCCTTAAAACAAGTTCCTGCCTGCGAATACTTCCCGGAACAAGCCATTCTCACGAACTGCATTGGTCCTTCCAACATCGTTCGCGCGATTCGCGAAAATGAACTTCCCGTAGAAACCGTGATCGGTGTTAGTACGGATAAGGCCTGTAAGCCTGTGAATGTCATGGGTATGACAAAAGCCCTCCATGAAAGAATTTTTATCTCAGCGAATATTTTAAATACCAAAACTCGTTTTGCTTGCGTGCGATACGGGAATGTTCTGGCCAGTCGTGGATCAGTGATTCCGCTGTTTCATGAACTGATCAAAAAAGGCGGTCCGCTTACAATCACCACTCCCGAGATGACTCGCTTTCTTTTGAACCTTGATCAAGCTGTCGATACGGTTTTTGCCGCCATCGCCGGCGCAAAGCCCGGTGAGATTTATATTCCTCACGCTCCAGCCGCTCTCATGGTGAACATCGCAAGAGCCCTGATCGGTGATCGTGACATCCCGATTGTTGAAACCGGCATTCGACCTGGAGAAAAGATCCACGAAATCCTTGTAGGCGAAGAAGAAGCTCCCTATACCGAAAAGCGCGGAAACTTCTTAGCGATTCGCCCCATGCTTCCTGAACTTGCAGGCTCTTCAAAAGATCAAGTGCAAGCGATTACCGAAGAGTTTAGCTCCGGTACAAATCTTTTAAACTACGAAGCCACCGTAAAGCTCTTAAAGTTGAACCAACTGATGCTCGAGGACAATCCTCGCTTTAACCCTTACGAAGTTCTTCGATGAGTGCAAGCAGCGTCTCAACTCCCAAATGGAAAATCGCCATCACTGGCAGTGATGGGCTTTTCGGTTGGCATTTGAGATGTTTTTTAAAAACAAAATCCTACATTGAAATTTTTCCGATTTCGCGAAAGAGCTTTCAAAACCCTGCCCTCTTACGAGAGCAACTCGAATCGGCTGATGCGCTTATTCATCTCGCGGGCATGAACCGTGGTGATGATCAGGAAATTCTCTCAACAAACATCTCCCTCACACAAAGACTGATTGAGACGCTCACGGAAATCAAACGTACACCTCACGTTCTCTTTGCGAACTCGACTCATGTTTCTCGCGATACTCCTTACGGAAAATCAAAAAAGGAAAGCGCCTCTCTTCTCACTGAGTGGGCTAAAGCAAACAATGCCCTTTTTAGCGACGTCATTTTTCCTCATCTTTTTGGAGAGCATGGTAAGCCATTTTACAATTCTGTGGTTTCGACATTTTGTTATCAGATGGCGAAAGGTGAAAAACCTTCCTTTCATCAAGATTCTGAAATTGAACCTCTTCACCTCAGTGAAGCGTCGGAATTTTTGTGGAACTTAATCAAAAACGGACATGAAGGGCAAATCCGTGCGACTGGGAAACCCATCATGGTCAGCGAGCTCCTCGCACTCATCTCCAAGATGGATGGTCTTTACAAAAAGAGACTTCTCCCCGATCTCGCAAGCCCCTTTGAAGAACAACTTTTTAACACTTACAGATCTTATCTCTTCCCTGAGGGTCAGCCACTGCACCTCGAATTAAAAAGTGATGCTCGAGGCTCTCTCTTTGAAGCCATTAAAACCAATGATCATGGACAAGGTTTTCTCTCGACAACCCACCCGGGCTTTACTAGAGGAAATCATTTTCACATTAAAAAGTTTGAGCGCTTCTGTGTGGTCAAGGGACAGGCGACCATACGCATTCGAAAGCTTTTCTCCGACGAAATCACAAGCTTTCAGGTGAGTGGCGATGCTCCTTGCGCCGTCGACATCCCAACTCTTCACACACACAACATCACCAACACAGGATCCGAAGAACTAATCACGCTTTTTTGGTCTGGCGAAATCTTTGATCCGAGTCATCCCGACACCTATGGAGAGCTTGTAGAATCTCCTCCACAGCGACCCCCTTCACAGGTTGAGCTTTAAGCTTGAACTACGAAGCTCAACAAAGTTTCTTAGCTGAGCAAATCGGCCGCGTCGCACCACCTCTTTTGATTCAAGTAAATTTTTATCTCGGTCTTTTGATGCTCGTGGTTGGCGTCGTTCTCACCATGAGAAAAGAGCCATTGTCTCTCCACCGCTTTCTCCTCGCCATTCCGTTTGTTGGGGTTTTGAGCCTTCTCTACTTCCATGGTCCACGCCTTCTCTCCAGCTCGCTCTTCACCACTCATCGCACTCTCACTCTCTGGAACTCGATCTTTATCGGATTGTTTCTTCTCGCATTTTATTTTTTCAAAAATTCCAGAGCTCAAATCATAAAAGGAATTTTACTCCTCGCCGTTCTCTTCACGGGAGTGACTCGTGTTCTCATCGGTTACAACTATGGTTTAGGTCCCACTTTTTTGATTTACGGTGCGGATACAGTTCTTTTCTTTTGCGCCTGCGTGTTTTTTGGCAAAATCTTCCTCCAGACTGATCTTTTAAGGTCTCAATTTTTTGTGGGACTCTCGGGCCTTACCCTTCTTTCTGTCCTCATCACTGCGACCAACATCAATTCGGTGGCACCGACTCCTCTTCTTTGGGTTCATCCACTACTTTGTCTCTTTTTTCTTTTCCAAATTTGGAAAACCGACCTGAGTATTTTTTCATTTAAAAGTTTAAGTGGCCCACTTCTTTTCGCACTTTTTTGTTATTTTTTACCCGTGCTTCCCTCACTCTTTTCGGCCGGACCCTCTGATGCCGACATCACCACCATTGCCGAAATGATGGGCTTCCATTTTCAAGGGGTGTCTTTACTCCACGCGACGACGGGACTCCCTCTTGAGACTCTTCATATTCGTTACCCAGCAGGTCTCTCAAGCCTAGCCTACGTGGTCGCTTGGTTTTTAAACTTAAGAACCGCGGAACCACTTTTTCTCTTATGGTTTGGTTCTTACGCACTTCATATCGTGGCTCTTTTAAGGCTGAGCCAGCACCTACGAATCAATTCTTTTTTGGTAGTGATATTTTCGATCAGTTTTACGCTGCTGGAATGGCAAGGTTTTGCGGGAGGACAAGTTCAAGAACAACTCGCCTATGCCCTTGGCATTTACGCATTTTGCTTTTTTCTTGAACAGAAATGGTTCGCAAGCGCTCTTCTTCTTTCTGCAGGTGCGCTGATTCAACCCATGGTGATTCTGCCTTTTGGATTCGCACTCGGCGCAACTTTTCTGATGCAGCATTTTCGAAAACTTTTGTCGCGTGAGGGAGTTCTTGCCCTGTTACCGCTTCTAGGCGTAGTGATTTATTTTTTCTTTCTCAATCAGGGTGCACAATCCATCAGCCAACCCGCATTGTTACTGAGTGAGATTACGCCACACATTTTCTTCTCTAACATTTTGCTTTGGTTTTCCTACGACACCTCTTGGCTTTTTCCTTGGCTCCTCATCATCCCAGTCTTGGCCCTACAGAAATACTTTTCTCCTTCGACACGCCTTCTTTTAGGCAGCTGGCTTCTCGGTGTAATTTTGCTAGATGGTTTTTTTGGCCATACCCATTGGGCGGCCAGAAATCATGCCGGTTTTTCCGTTGTAGGTTTATTTGCGCTTTGCCCATCACTTTTGCTTTTTTATTTAGAAAAACGAGGGGCTTCTGCCATCCATCTCTTCAGAGTTCAGATGGGTGCTCTGATTTTATGGCTCATACAGCTGGCTCCACTTATCCCCCTCACTCCTCATGAATCGTTTTTCACTCGAGACGACATCAAGCTTGGACGAAAATTGACGGCGTTGATTCCCCAAGGAAGCCTTATCATGAATGCAACAGGCCCTGGTGTGGATCATTATTACGCTTGGACCGCACGAGGGAACAGCGCTCAAAATACAATACAAATGAGAATCGGCGATCATCAACTCGCAAAGCCTACTCTTTTAGAACGTAAACTCTACACGGACTGCGTCTCGGCACAGTTAGAAAATACTAAAGCCTGTCTCGCAAACTTAGGCGTTCAGTACTTATGGGTGAGTTCGCAAAACATGACACCCGAAAAGTTAAATATTTTCGGCACGCCCCTTCATCAGGTAGGAATGAGTTCGCTTTTTAAAATTAGTGATTAAGTGGAGTGGCCATCGGAACAACACGTAGGCCGTCAACAACGCCATCGACGTGAGCTGGGAGCTGAGCTTTTACAAGAGAGTTCAGCTGAGACAAAGCCTCTTTATTGCTCTGAGAAGCTAGTTCCAAAATCTCTTCAATACGTCGCTCTAAATATTCAAAAGTGATCAGCGGCACATTCGCCGGCCAGCCCGCTCTCGGGAGAATAAGAACATCGGGATGTTCGGTGTTGATCTCGTTCCCGCTCAAGTAAAGTTCTTCGAACATTTTTTCACCAGGTCGCATACCCGTAAAAATAATTGGAATTTGCGTTTCGGTTTTACCCATGAGGGCAATGAGGTTTTTTGCAATATCCACGATCTTCACCGGCTCACCCATACGTAAGATCGCAATCTCACCAGGCTTCGCAATGGAAGCCGCTTTTAACACGAGAGCTACTGCCTCTTGAATCAGCATAAAATATCGAGTCATCTCTTGATGAGTGATTGTAAGAGGCTCGTCATTTTCAATTTGTTGTTTTAATTTTGGAATAAGACTTCCACTGCTACCGAGCACGTTTCCAAAGCGAACAGCACAATAACGGTAGCCCGTACGTTTTCCAAACTCATTCACCATGAGTTCACAAGCACGTTTTGTCGAACCCATCACGCCCGCTGGATTCACAGCTTTGTCTGTAGAAATAAGAACAAAATCTTCTACGCCATGCATTTCGCTCAGCTCAAGAACGTTTTTTGTGCCACGGATATTATTGATGATCGATGTGTAGGGATTAGATTCGACTAAGTGAACATGTTTGTAAGCGGCGGCATGAAATACAATGTCAGGGGAATAGTCTTTAAAAACTTCCATGACCCGGCTGCGATCTTTTACATCCACGAGCAGTGGAACAATCAAACTACGCTCAGAAGGAGAAACCCGAAGTTCTTGATCAATCTGATAGAGATTGTATTCCGAATTATCCAGGAGAAGGAGTCGTGCAGGATTAAAATTAAAAATTTGTCGGCAGAGTTCGCTTCCGATAGAACCACCGGCCCCGGTCACCAAAACCGTTTTGCCACGAATGAGTTCCTTCACGCCTTGAACATCCATATCGATGTTTGATCGATTGAGGAGATCCGAGAGATTGATCTCGCGAAAAAGCTGAAAGGTCGAAACACTTCCGCCTTGTTTAGAAACATCCGTGATCAATCGAGGACGAATTTGGTGAGGCAGACATATCTCAATGATATTTCTTAAGACTTCCGCCGGAGGATTATTCACCGCAATGATGACTTCCGAAATTTGATAGTCATTAATCAACTGAGACATCTGCTGACGATGACCTAGCACCTTAATGCTAAGCATGTTTCGTCCAATGAGTTCCTGATCATCATCGATAAAACCAATCACCTGGAATCCTAGGCGATCATCTGTTTGAAAACGGTGGGCCATCGTGCGTCCATTAGCCCCCGCTCCAAAAATCAGGGTACGGCGACCGCTTTCACGCACTTTTTGTTCATAGGATTGTTCAAAATGCACCCGACGTACGAGCCGAATGCTACCCATGAAGGCCGTCACCAAAAAGAGATAGATGAAAAAGAAAGAACGTGGAAGCATTCCGAACTCGAGAAGATAGGCGCTAATAAAAAGAAGAGCTGTCGCTAGCGACGTTGCTTTGATCAATTTCACCGCATCGGCGGCGGAAACATATCTCCAGATAATGTCGTACACGCCCATGAGTGTGAAGGTGACCACATTAATGAGTAGAAAAAGAGGTAAATAGAGAGTCAGAACGGGGGCGTAAGAAACAAAACCTTCGGTTTCGACACGAAGATAAAGAGCCGCATAAAAAGAAAAAATCATCACCGCAAGATCTGGCAGGAGGTGGCGCCAGTTGATTCGATCCCAAAGTAGACGAAGATTTCTCATGCTCAAAACTTCCCTTGAGAGGGTGGAAGGGGTCAAGACTTATGATACGTTTTGTTGCGCTGTTTGATTCGCCGCATTCTATCGTTTAGATGCTCTTTTTTTCTGACTTATACCACTCCGCTGTATGGTCCATTCCCTGCTTAAGGGAATAAGGAGGCGTCCAATTCGCAAACTTCTTCAGCTTTTGATTGGAGACTTCTAAGGAACCTGTCAATCGATCCATCTGTGGAATTTTTCGGGTCACGCAGGCTAAGCTTTTTAAAGCCGAAACCGGTACGGGCACGAGGATGCTTTTCGATTTGAGAGAGTGTTTCATGACTTGGACAAGTTCTAAAGTCGAAGGGGCTTCGTTATCAGCCACCAAAAAGACTTCAAACTTAAAAGGCGGAGCCGTTAAGATTTTTTCAATGGCCGATACCAAGTTTTCAATATGCAAAAGACTTCGCTTGTTCCCTTTTACGGAACCAAAAGGAAGCGGCCAATGACGATCTACAGCATTTAAGAGGTGAAGAAAATTGGCGCGAACTTTGGGCCCGTATATCAGTGGCGGGCGTACAATCCCCACTTCTAACTTTGATCGAGAAGCTATTTCTCGTAACACTTCTTCGGCTTCATGTTTCGAAAAGCCGTAGGGATCTTGAGGTGCTGGCTGGTCTTCTTCAGAAAAAGGTTTTGCTTGAGTTTGCTCCCCATTCACCTTGATAGAACTGAGATAAACAAAACGTCGTACCCCCGCAAGAACACAGGCATTTGCGAGATGACGTGTGCCCTCGACGTTAACCTTACGATACTCTTCGAGAGCATCCGCAGCCGCCTCTTTCATCACGTGAACTCGAGCCGCTAAATGGACAACCGCATCCACATCCTGAAGGGCCGCGACCCACTCGGATTCAGTGACCTGTTCAATCGGGGCAATAGTTTTAATCTGGAATTTGGAATGAGTCTCAAAAGCCGCCAGACTTTGAAAGTTTCGTGTGCAGGCCACAACCTCGTGACCTTTTTTAAGTAAGTAAGGAATGAGGGATTGTCCAACAAACCCGTTTGCACCCGTAATTAAAACTCTCATGGAAGGCTCCTTCATGGTCGCTCCATTTTTTCTCTGACACTAGGGAGTAAATCGAATATAGAAAGAAGAGCAAGGGCCATATATGACGCAAGGCAATTCACTTCCTTCAGAATTCTATCTCCTTTTCCCGGCCATTTTTGGTTCGGGAGTTCTCGCGTGGTTTTTGACACGAGAGTTTTTGGCCTTCGCTCCCAAATTGGGACTTATCGACGTTCCTAACGAGCGCAGCTCTCACACCAAACCCACTCTCCGTGGTGGTGGTGTAGGCTTTGTTCTCTCACTTGCAATTTTTATTCTTGCCATGACTCTTTCACAAAATTTGGAATCGCTCTTTGGCTACGGACTATTTTTAACGAGCAGTCTCGTCGCCGCTACCGGATGGGTCGATGATCGAAAGGGATTGAGGGCTTCGTACCGGCTCTGTATTCACCTGCTTGCTTCAGCCATCTTGATGGGTCTCGTTTTTGAAACGCTCTCACTTCCTTTCACCTTGTATTTTGCAGCAAGTGTCCTTTTTATCGCGTGGATGGTGAACCTCTATAATTTTATGGATGGCACCGATGGGCTTGCCGGTCTTCAGGGAGTGACGGTCGCCTTTTTTTCCGCCCTTCACTGCTATTTCTCTGGGGATTTTTCTCTTTTTGCATTTTTTCTGACAGTCGCCTTAAGTGTCGCCGGATTTTTATTTTTCAACTGGTCTCCGGCAAAAGTTTTTATGGGCGATGTGGGAAGTGGCTTTCTCGGTTTTTTGTTTGGCGCACTGATGATTTTTGCGGATGCAAAACAGACCCTCCCGCTATCGCTTTCGCTTCTGTTGATGTCCGTCTTTTTAGTAGATACGGCCTACACTTTGGTCGTTCGTTTCTTCCATCGAGAAAACATCGCATCGGCTCACCGCACGCACGCTTATCAAAAAGCTATTCAACGTGGCTGGAGCCACCAAAAGCTCGCGATTGTTGTAAGCCTTTTTAATCTCTTTTTAGGAGTTCTCACTTTTGCCGTGCGCTTTGAACATCTCACGCTGAACATCGCTTGTGGGCTTGCGCTCGTCCCGCTTTTTGTCTGGCAAATTTATCAACGAGCAGGCTGTCGGTGAAATCGTCAACTCTCCTCATTGATGCGGTCACTGCTCTAGGTTCGGGACATCTCGAACTTCAAAAAGAGCTTGCACTCGCAGCAGCTCGCAATAAACCAAGTGATGCGAAAGTGATTCTTCTCCAATCCGAACATGTGGAAGCCACGCCCGCACATCCTGCTCTGAAAGTTGTACGCGTTCCACACCCGGGTCGTAGTTGGATCAAAAGATGGCAGTGGCTCAATCAAGATCTTCCCCGTTTAGCGCGCGAGCATCAGGCCGATGTTTTTTATTCGCTCAATGGCCTTCTTTCGCACGCTCTTTTAAAACAAAACGCCTGCATTGGAACCGTGAACAACATGGTACCTTTCACGCCACTCTTATTAAAACGTCGACCGCTCTATCATGTTGAACGTCTGAGGCTTGAAATTTTAAAACATCAGTACGTGAAGAGTTTAAAAAAAGCCCATGCGGTGATCGTGCATTCAAAGTTTGCACTTGATCAGACCAAGCCCTACACCGGTTCTCTCGAAGAGAAATCGGTTTTGTGCTACACGGGCATGCCGACCAATCTTCGTTTTGATTCTCAAAAACCTCCGATCCACCCTCTTGCGGGAAGACCCTATCTTTTTTATCTCTCGGCTTTCCAGTGGTACAAAAATCATGAAAATTTATTAAGAGCCTACGACATCTTAAGAAAAAACTTCGATGCTCCTCCCCTTTACCTCGCAGGTCCCACGCACGACGTAGCTTACGCCGAGAAAATCAAAAAGCTCCTTCAAGAATTGAAACTTGGAGACCACGTTCGTTTTTTAGGAGCTCTTTCGCGTGAAAAAATCCCTGCATGGATTCATCACGCCGACATCCATATTTTTGCAAGCCTCTGTGAAACCAATTCGGTAATTCTCGCCGAAACCTTCGGTGTACACGGAGTCCTCCTCACGTCCAACCGCGAACCCATGCCCGAAATTGCTGGCGATGCGGCTGACTACTTCGATCCCGAGAATCCTCTGCAAATGGCTCAAGCTATTGAAAAATTGCTCCATACTCCTGGCCGTCGAGAAGAACTCCGAGCGAAAGCTCGCGAAAGAATCTCTTATTTTTCTTGGGATCTCTGCGGAAAAGCGATCTGGAAAGCCGCAGAGATCGCGATGTTGAATCGTGCAACCTAGCGCTTTAATGAACGGTGTGTGACTGGGAAGCAAGTGAGTATGACTACAGTTCTTCACTGGAGAGATCTTGATCAGCACCTGACCCACCCTCTTTGCCATCTCTTCCATAAGAAATTAATTTATAGGTCTTGCTGCTTTCATCGTATGAATAAACATATTGATGGCTCCAAAAATCAAGAGGCACAGTAATATCAACTTCAGATTTTATCCAACGCCAAAGTCTTTCATACCAACTTAATGTGTAAGAATAATATCTTTTGGGATTCCAATATGGATTAGGTCCCCATTTATCACAGATGGGAGAAGTTTGTGGGGCTGACGTAAGTGCTGCTAGCCCTTGTGTTGTCGTGGGATATATTCCGCAGTCTGCAAGGTAAATATCCAGGCCTTTACGGATCTCTACCATTAAGAGGTGATTGGGTTTGAACTGTGGTGTTGCATGAGAAACTAACGACATGAACATACAAAAAATTAAAACTTTCATATTAGAACTTTAGATTAGAGGCTTAATTTGTCAATAAAGTTGGAATGATTACCGATCATTATTCGTCATGAAATTCATCGACTTGGCGAGCTAATTTGTGAAATCATTTGACGCATTTTTAGCGTTTCACGTGGCTTACTGGACAATCTTTTTAGAAATTCCCTTTGTTTTATTCAAACTCAGAAAATGATTCGTCATAAGCAAGTTTCAGATGTTTAAAGATCGTTTCTCAAAACGAATTTTCCCTATCTAATTTTCGATAAATTAGCATTTTAAAAACCCATGTTACGGGTATGTATTTGAAGTGCGTAATCGATTGTTTTTTTAGGTTCGAATATCATAGAGAATGACAGTCGGATTTAGAGGAACGGTTGATTGAGTTAAAAAATTTAAAATAGAGAG
>JBFWOZ010000023.1:0-48647 GCA_050250255.1 Bdellovibrionales bacterium
TTATTTGTTCAGAGAGTGAAAGAGCGCACAAAGTTTACCGAAGCCTACCTCAAGGCTAAATATAAGCTTAGCAAAGACACAGAACTTGTTCTTGATCCTAAAAAACGTCAGTTCTTAAAAACAAAAGCGGAGGCGGATGAATTTCATATCAAATACATTCACTTTCAAGTCGCGAACTACTTAGCTTCTGGAATGAAGCTTGCTGAAGCGAAAACACAATTGGTTCGTCGCTACGCTCGTAACTTAAAAAATCTCAGTGCTTTGAAAAAAGAAGATATTTATGCATCTTATCTCGATTCATTTGCCGGCGCGATGGATCCTCACACAAGTTTCCTCTCTCCTGATGCGAGAGAAGACTTTGATATCCAGATGCAACTTTCTCTTGAAGGAATTGGGGCGACTCTCAGCTCTCAAGATGGTTACACAGTCATTGAGAATTTGATTCCTGGCGGATCAGCGGCAAAGTCAGGCTTGATCGAGCCACAAGATAAGATCATTAGCGTGGGTCAGGGCGAAAGCGGTTCTATGGAGACCGTGATTGATGAGCCTCTCCGTGATGTGGTGAGAAAGATTCGTGGACCCAAAGGTAGCAAAGTTCGTTTGACGATTTTACGTAAATCCAATGGAAAAACGAAGCGCATCGAAGTTGGCCTTCTCCGCGATAAAATTAGCCTTGAAGACGAAGCCGCTCAAATCACTTATGTTGATAAAGAAATTGGCGGAGTGAAAAAGAAATTTGCCGTTGTGGATCTTCCTTCTTTCTACTCGTCGACTCGTAAGGGTGGACGTTCAAGCGCTACGGACATGAAAAAACTTATGAAAGAAGCTCGTGAGAAAAAAGTGGATGGAATGGTTCTCGATCTTTCCAGCAATGGTGGCGGCAGTCTTGACGATGCGGTGAAGATCGCCGGTCAATTCATTAAAATTGGAAACGTTGTGGAAACTCAAGGGTCGAGCAAGGCGATTGATCAAATGGCTGATGATGAGTCGGAAGTGGATTACTCTGGCCCACTTGTTGTTTTAACAAGTCGCTTAAGTGCTTCGGCTTCTGAAATCGTGGCCGGTGCATTACAAGATTATAAACGTGCGGTGATCGTTGGTGGTGACCATACCTTTGGTAAAGGAAGTGTTCAGCAAGTGATGCCACTTCCAAGTGAGCTTGGTGCTTTAAAGGTGACCGTTGGAATGTTCTTTATTCCTGGTGGTCAATCGACTCAACATCGTGGTGTGTTTGCCGACGTTCCACTTCCAGGGAATTTTTCTTCGGATGAGATCGGTGAGAAGAGTCTTGATTATTCACTTCCTCCGCGCTCATTGCCGGCTTTTATTTCTGAAGAAGCCTACGTGAAAGAGGGGCCCGAAGCTTGGGTTCCTGTGACGGCTGATATGGTGACACAACTCAAAGACAGATCGGCAACACGTGTTGCGGCCAACGAAGATTTTAAAAAGATTCTGACGAATCTTAAGAAATCAGAAGAAGAAAAGAACAAGCCTGTAAAAATCAGCGAAGTCATGAAAGATAAGGAAAAAGCTGATGGCGAGACGAAGAAAAAAGGCAAATTGACAGCGGAAGCCAAGAAAAAAGAGTACCTCAAGCGGGCTGATGTGGTAGAAGCGTTGAACGTTCTTACCGATCTGAATGGCCTGATGACTCCTGGAGCAAAATTGCCAACTGTGGAAGCAACTGAAGGCAAGAGTGATGAGAGGGCAACCAAGACTTCAAGTGCAAAGCAGCTTGGAAAAAACGCGGAACAAAAAAACTAACTAGCGATTATAAAGATGGCAAAAGTTGTATCCAGTACGAAACAGAAGAAAGTAAAAGCGAATCATTTGGCTGCAAATAAAAAAAACAGCCCTTCTTCTGATAGCAAAAAACAGCCATCTTTACACCTCCCCCAAGAACTCTTACGTGCAATCCATCACAACATGGTGAAATCTCGAGTGCTCGAAGAGCGCTTGATTAAAATCTATAAAGTAGGTGATGCCTTCTTTTGGATTGGAAGTCCGGGGGAGGAAGGCTTTGGAGTTCCGCTCGGTCTCTTAGCCAACAAAGGTAAAGGGCACGATCACGATTGGTTGCACTTACATTACCGTGGTACTCCCACGTTGATTGCTATGGGTATGGAACCGATCGATTCGATTCGTTTAATCATGAATCGAGTCACAGATCCATCAACGGGTGGACGTAACTTTTCAAATCACTACTGCTATCCTCAGTGGAATGTCGCTCCCGTGAGTTCTCCCATCGAAGTTCAATATACGATGGCGATCGGGACCGCGTGGGCGCAAAAACGTCGGAAAGCAAAAGGCATTACCATCGTAACGGGTGGGGATGCAGGAACCGCAGAAGGTGATTTCGCGAGCTGTTTGGTTTGGGCTTCACGGCCTAAAAATGAACTTCCTATGCTCATTACTGTACAGAACAATCGTTGGGGTATCTCGACCGATTACGAAAGTCAGCATGGAGAAAAGTATATTGCGGATCGTGGCCGCGCCTTTGGAATACGCACGAACGTGATTAATGGCAATGATCCTATCGAAGCCTATCTTCAATTAGAATCCGAAATGGAATACATCCGTAAAACCGGTAAACCTTCTCTTGTTGAAGCACGAGTGTCTCGTTTGTACGGCCACTCTTCTGCCTCCGGTGCGAATTACGCAAGTCACGAAGAAGATCCGGTAAAACTCTTTGAAGAAAAATTGCTCCGTCATGGAGTGATTAAAGACAAAGAGACTCAGAGTCTCTGGCAACAGTTTGAAGAAGAGTTCCGTATTGCCGCGGAACAAGTAAAAAAAGAAGTCGGCCCGAAAGCCGAGAGCATCTGGGACCATGTTTTCGTAAATAACGAAAATGGCGACTGGAGAAAGTTCTAATGGCAAATATGGCTCAAGCCATTCGTATGGCGCTTCATTACAGCGAAAACAATCTCGGAGTGACTGATATTTTTGGTCAGGACGTAGGGGCGCCGATGGGGGGAGTTTTTACTGCCACCCAAGGTCTTAAAACGGCCTGGAACACGCCTCTTGATGAGAGGGGTATCATCGGTATGGCTATGGGCATCTCCATGACCGGAGACCGCTGCGTTGCCGAGATTCAATTTTGTGATTATATCTTTAATACGATCGATCTTTTAAAAATTGCCGGAAATACTCACTGGGTTACGAATGGCCAAGTTTCGCTCCCGATGACGGTGATGACGCCCGTCGGGGCAGGTATTTTTGGGTCCGTCTACCACAGTCACAGTTTTGATGCGTGGGCGACTCGTCTTCCGGGATGGAAAATTGTGATGCCTTCAACACCTCTTGATGCTTATGGGCTTCTCCTCTCTGCGATTGAAGATCCAAATCCTGTTTTATTTTTGAAACCAAAAGCTCTTTTGCGCGTGAAAGGCCAAGAACTTATTCCAGGGGAACCTGCGGATGAGAAGCAACTACGTGCGACGATCGATGCTCCTATTGGAGACCGTTCAAAGTGGAAGCCACAGTGGCCAGAGCTCAAACATTTCACCATTCCTATTGGTGAAGCTAAAGTTGTTCGCGAAGGGGATGCGCTTTCTCTTATCACTTACGGACGTCATGTTCATGTTTGCGAAAAAATTGCGGAAGAATTAAGCGCTGAAGGTATTAAGATTGAAGTGATCGACTTACGTTCACTTTATCCTTACGACTGGCAAGCGATTGTAAAGTCGGTGAAAAAAACAGGCCGTGTGATTTTCGTCAACGAAGACACAGAGGTCACTAACTTTGCAGAACATCTTTGTTACCGAGTGGTACAGGAGCTTTTCTACGAACTTCAAGCTCGTCCAAAAGTGATTGCGGGTAAGAACCTTCCAGGAATTGGGTTACACCCTCATCTTGAAGATGCGTCGGTGCCGCAAAAATCCGAAATCTTAGCGGCCGTTCGCGCCGCTCTCGACGAAGTTCCTTAGAGCCCATTTCATAATTCATCTTTTTCATATTTTTTTGAAACTCTTGTTTCAGAAAATAAAAAACCCTATCCTTTAGAGATAGGGTTTTTCAATTTCATCGTTAAAACTAAAAGCTATGACGATTACTCTACAACACCTTTGTACCAGCAAGCAGGACGGTTACCTACTGTGTAACCATTTGCAAAGTTACAAGAGTAAGGGTTTGAATGGATCTCTGCTTCCGCACTTGCTTGGCCTTTTGGATGACCTAAAGAGGGAATATTGATGATATCAAACATCGCTTTGCAGAGAGCGCCTTGAATGTAAGTGTCTAGTCGGCATTGAGCTTGCGGATGATAGTGGTATGTCGCGGTCACTTTCGCTTGCGAAGGAGTTTCAAATTTTGGTGGAGTTTTTTCTCTTGAAGCGGCTGCTAAAAGGGTCGCGAGAGAGTGGCCGGCAGCAATGTTGCGATAACAAACTCTGCGTTCCCAATTGCGAGTGTAATTCGAATCACATTTTGCTCTGATGTAAGGGTTCACAGTTCGTAGATTGAATCGTCCAAAAATAGCTTTTTCCCAAATCATTTTCCCACAAATCTGAGTTGCAAAATAATCTGCTTGTCCTTCGGAAGAAGCCCAAGGGAGATTAGGAGGGTAGAAAGGGTATCCACCAAAGTGATGGCCGAGCTCGTGACAAACAACAAGGGCGTAGCCTTCGAGGGTCACTTCAGGACGACGGGCGAGTCCGCCATACATATTAATGGTCCAAACGTTCCCTCTTTGGTTCGCATTGGCGTTTACTGTAGGATTTGTCCATAGTTTGTTAGCTACGAGAGTTGCTCCGTGTCTTTGAGCCAGTGGAGCCCAAATAGCGACGATCGCATCAGTGACGGCGATAAACTGCGCCTCTGTCATGTTTGCTGCGGCATCCACATTGTCCTGAAGATGAAGATCATTTTCTGGTAAGATTGTCGCTTGTGATGGTGCACTCACTAAAAGTAATAAACCGATTAAGACAGAACGCATCATATCCCCCTTCTGCATTCGTAGAAGGGGTGTCATATAAAATTTAGACCTTATGTGTAAAGAAAGGAGCAATGAGTCAAAGCCCTAAAAATACGGACTTTGACATAAGTTTTACTTATTGAGTGAGTCCTTTGTACCAGCAAGTTGGGCGGTTACCTACTGTATGGCCGCTAGCAAGGTTACAGGAGTAACGGTTAGCTACCATTTCAGCCTCAGCGCTGCTTTGGCCTCTTGAGTGAGCTAAGCCTGGTATAACGCTGATATCAAAAACCGCTTTGCAGAGAGCCCCTTGAACATAAGTATCAAGTCGACATTGCGCTGGTGGGTGAGAAGCGTTTGAAACTTGAACTCTATAAGTTGCAGGAGTCTCAAATCGCGGCGCTACAGGCTCACGTGCAGCGGCTGACAAGAGTGTGGCAAGAGAGTGCCCTGCGGCAAGATTGCGATAGCAAGTTTTTTGTTCCCATGCTTGCGCATAATTTCTGTCACATTTTGCTTTGATGTAAGGATTGATCGTTCGTAGGTTGAGTGGACCAAAAATAGGCTTTGCCCAAATCATCTTTCCACAAACTTGAACTGCGAAGTAGTCTGACTGACCTTCTGATGAAGCTGGTCGATCTCCTTTAAAAGGGTAACCACCAAAATGATGGCCGAGTTCGTGACAAACAACGAGAGCGTAACCTTCAGGAGTGACTTCTGGACGACGAGCGAGCCCGCCGTACATGTTCACAGACCAAGTCATACCTTCTCTTGAAGCCGTCGCATTCACTGTCGGATTAAGCCACTGTTTATTGGCTATTAAGGTCGCCCCGTGTCTTCTGGCAAGTGGAGCCCATACTGCAACGATCTGATCAGTGATGGCATTGAACTGTGCCTCAGTCATGTTGGCTGCTGCATCGACATTGTCTTCTAGATGTAAATCGTTTTCCGGTAAAATAGTCGCCTGTGATGCTGTAGCTACGAATAGTAAGCTGATGATAATTAAAGAACGCATGAATTTCCCCTCCTCATTAGTTCTACTGAGCGATTCATATAAGTGGTGAAGAATCATGTAAAGACAGAAGCCATGAGTCAAAAAAAAACCCTGAGTTTCATTCAGGGTTTTTGTAGGAGCTATTAATATCTTTAATTACTGCACGAGGCCTTTATACCAACATGCAGGGCGATTCCCCACTGTATGACCTTTTGCAAGATTACAAGAGTATTCATTGGAAATCATTTCGGCTTCAACGCTTTCTTGCCCACGAGGATGCGTTTTTCCTGGAATCAATGTGATATCAAAACGTGTGTTGCAAAGTGCGCCTTGAAAGTAAGTGTCTAGACGACATTGTGCGGCCGGATGGGCTGTATTTGTGCGGGTGACCGCGGTTGCATCTGGAGTTTCAAATTTTGGAGCTGGAGCTCTTCCGAGAGCTGCAAGAAGAGAAGCAAGTGAATGTCCACCAAGAATGTTTCGGTAGCAATTCTTACGATCGTTCATCGCTGTGTAAGTAGAATCACACTTCGCTTTCGCGTGAGGGTCTAGAGTTGATGGGTTGAGTGTGCCAAAGATTGGAGCATCCCAGATCATCTTTCCACATACTTGTGTTGCGAAGTAGTCAGATTGACCTTCAGAAGCGGCCCAGCGTTCACCTTTGAACGCAAAACCTGCGAAGTGATGACCAAGCTCATGACAAACAACGAGAGCAAAGCCTTCGAAATTCACTTCAGGTCGTCTTGCAAGGCCACCAAACATTTGAACAATCCACTGAGTACCGTCTTGTTGTGCATAAGCGTTGACTGTGGAGTCTGTCCAACTTCTGTTCATAACAAGTGTAGCGCCATGCTTTGCTGCGAGCGGCGCCCAATGAGCTCCAACGGCATCAATGATGTCGTTAAACTGCTGCTCTGTCATATTGGCAGCAGCATTTATGTTGTCCTGAAGGTGTAAATTGTTTTTTGGTAAAATTGTTGCGTGCGAGATCGTTGTTACGAAAAGTAACAAACAGCTAACCATCCATGATTGCATGTCATTCCCCTAGTATTTAGTTTTGTTAATTGAACTCTCTATAGTGAATCGAGATCTCGGAATTTTGTAAAGCGAAGAGTAAAAAAAACCTCGAATTTCTCCGAGGTTTTTTTGTGTCTGAATGAAACAAACATTAATTACTGTACAATTCCTTTGTACCAGCAAGAAGGACGGTTACCAATTGTGTTACGCTTAGCAAGGTTGCAAGAATATTCGTTCGCAACCATCTCAGCGTCTGCGCTTGTTTGACCGCGTGGATGTGCTTTTCCTGGGATTAGCGTTGCATCAAAACGGGCATTACAGAGAGCTCCTTGGAAATAAGTATCCAAGCGGCACTGAGCAGCTGGGTGAGCTGTGTTTGTGCGTGTAACAACTGTTGGATCTGGCGTCTCAAACTTGGGAGCTGGTGCTCTTCCGAGAGCTGCAAGTAGAGAAGCAAGTGAGTGACCACCAAGAATGTTTCTGTAACAGTTTTTGCGATCAACAGCTGATGTGTAAGTCGAATCACACTTCGCTTTCGCATGAGGATTTAACGTTGATGGGTTGAGAGTTCCAAAGATAGGAGCATCCCAGATCATCTTCCCGCATGCTTGTGTTGCGAAGTAGTCAGATTGACCTTCTGAAGCAGCCCAGTGGGTGCCTGAGTAAAAAGAGTAACCTGCAAAGTGATGTCCAAGCTCGTGACAAACAACGAGGGCAAAACCTTCGAAATTTGTTTCTGGACGTCTTGCAAGACCACCATACATATTAATGATCCACTGATTTCCTGACTGTTGTGCAGAAGCATTCACTGTGGAGTTTGTCCAAAGCTTATTCACAACAAGTGTAGCGCCGTGCTTAGCAGCCATCGGTGCCCAGTGTGTAGTTACAGCATCAATAATGTCACTGAATTGCTGTTCTGTCATATTTGCCGCTGCATCTACGTTATCTTGTAAGTGCAAATTGTTTTCTGGCAAAATAGTTGCGTTCGATACTGTTGCTACGAAAAGTAACAAACAGCTTACCATCCATGATCGCATCGTAATCCCCCTCGTTTATCGGTTTGTTGATTGAACCTTTAATAATTGAATCGATGTCTGAAAGATTTGTAAAGAAAGAATGTTAAGATATTTTTAGTTTTTGCCGAGGTGTTGCATGAACAACTATGATGAAGCGAACAAAAAAATCTAATTCCAAACGCAGACGTTTTGATAAGTATGACTACTACACGCGAGCTGTGCAGTCGCCAGATACAGATGTTGAGTTTATTCGAAAAACTTATTATCAGCTCAAGCGCAAAATGCCTTCCATTTTTAGAGAAGATTTTTGCGGCACATTTGCAATCTCGTGCGAGTGGATCAAATTGAGTCAACGAAACCAAGCGATCTCTGTCGACATAGATTCGGAACCACTTCAATACGGCAAAACAAATTTACTCACAAAATTAGATCCGAAACAGCAGGGTCGAATCAAGATATTAAATACTTCGGTGCTGAGTCCCAAATTACCAAAAGCGGATATTATCGCTGCTTTTAACTTCTCTTATTATCTCTTTAAAGAGCGTGAGACACTTCTTCGCTACTTTATGAATTGTCGCAAAACACTTAGAAGTGGCGGAATTCTGGTCGTTGACGCCTTTGGTGGCGCGCTCTGTCAGAAGTCTAATCTCGAAAAAAATAGATTTTCTGATTTCACTTACGAGTGGGAACAAATGTATTTTAATGCCATTACGAACGAGGCACTTTTTCATATTCACTTCAAATTACGAAAAGAAAAGACGAAGCGTCGACGAGTTTTCTCCTACGATTGGCGAATGTGGTCAATTCCAGAGATACGAGAAATCATGAGAGAAGCGGGATTTCGCAAGACTCATGTGTATTGGGAGACGTCCGATGCCGCAGGTGAGGGCACGGGACATTACATTCGTAGCGAAAAAGGTGATGAGTGTGATGCTTGGGTCGCTTACCTCGTAGGGGAGAAGTAGAGGCATCTTTAGGATGCCGCTCTCGTTAATCAGTATAGGATCCGTCTTCCGAGAAAGTGACTGAGATCACTTTACGTTTCTTTTTCTTCTGAGAAGTAATGGTTTTTCCTGCATTCGCGAGTTTCTGGTCTTTCTCAGCTTTGATTGTCCCAAAGCGAGACTTATATTGAGCAAGCTCTCTTTTATAAAGTTTAATCTCCTCTGTGACTTTTTGCTCATTCTCTTCAATCTTCATTAATTGACTTTGTGTTAATTGAAGTTGGTATTTCATGTTTTCAAGCTCTGCTTTTAAAGATTCTTCCTTGGTAAAGACGGGTTCTGATTTTGGAGCCGTTGAAGGCTCGCTGTGGAATCCATGAGGAGAAAAGGCAAGTGTAAGGCCAGTGACGGCGGCAAAGGCTACAAAAGTCAGCAAGATGCTCTTCGTGTAAGGATGGAATTTCATACGTAGTTTATAGGCTCTCATAAGGTTCTCCTTTCCCTCTTACATTGCAAAGAGAGGCCAAAGTCAGAACCTATTAGTTAGTTTTTATCTGTTTCAGAATCAGAATGCGCCAGCAAATGATCAAAAAATAAACGACTGTTTATGAACGTCTCAAGATGAGACTGTTTGAGAGAGAACGAATCGCAAAGGTTTGTCGACCCACTCCTCCGCGTATGCAATGCCGATGCGAGGTGTGGATTGAATTTTGGGGGCTCGTAGTTTGTTTTCTTCAATGAAGAGTTCTGAAGATTGAAGAGATGTTCCGTTGAGTTTAGGACCAATTTTTAGGGCGAGACAGAGTTTGCCTGGGCCGTTTGAGAGATTTCGTATTTGCGAGATTTTGAGTTTTCGATTCTTGAGAGCGAGATCGATACTTTCATCAATCTGTACACTGCGGATGAGCACGGCTTCGGGGACACCCCCTTTTTGGGTCACGACATTGAGACAGTAATACATGCCGTAGATAAAATAGATGTAGGCGTGTCCCCCTTCTAAATACATGGCTTGCACACGCGGAGTTTGGCGGCCGCCGTAAGAGTGAGCGGCTTTATCTTTCACGCCCATATAGGCTTCGGTTTCGGTGATGATTCCCGAAATGCGTTTTCCATTCACAATGCGAACGAGACGTTGTCCCAAGAGCTCACGAGCAACGGTGCGTGTGTTTCTTTGATAAAACTCTGGCGGAAACTTTAACGACTTCATTTAAGCTATATACACCGTTTTCATATTTGTGAATTCATGAAGGCCTTGAACACCGAGTTCTCGACCAATCCCGGAATTTTTAACGCCTCCAAAAGGAAGGCGACTGTCAGAGCGCACGAAAGTATTCACAAACGCACTTCCGACTTCAAGTTCTTCGGTGGCGACTTGTTCGGCGAGTTCCGTGTTCTTGGTGAAGATGGCGCCGCCCAAACCAAATTCAGATTGGTTAGCAAGGGTAATAGCTTCTTCCAAATTTTTAACTCGAGTGATAGCAGCAACCGGACCAAAGAGCTCTTCATCAAAAGCTGGTTGTCCCGGCCTTACATTTGTAAGAACCGTAGGTGAGTAATAAAAACCATCACCCTTCGGGATCACCCCACCGAGAAGAAGTTTGGCTCCGGCTTGAATGCTCTTTGTTACTTGTTGGTGAAGTTCGTTACGTAAATCGCTCCGTGCTTGCGGGCCGATTTCAATTTGTTTTTCGAGAGGGGAGCCCATGAGTTTCCCCTTCATCTTCTGCACAAAGAGTTTTTCAAATTCATCAGCGATGGACTCCTCAACGAGAAATCGTTTAGCTGCAATACAACTCTGGCCCGAGTTGATAAGCCTTGAGGCGACACAAGCGTCGACGCTTTTTTCTAAGTCGCAATCGGCGAGGATAATGTAAGCGTCACTTCCACCTAATTCGAGCACCACTTTTTTAAGATGCTTTCCCGCAGCAGCGGCCACTTTTTTACCAGCACCGGTGCTACCGGTGAGAGTCACTCCGCGAATGAGTGGATGAGCAATGAGCTCCTCAGCATGAGGACCATCGATAACGAGTGTTTGCATAAGCCCATCTGGGAACTGAGCTTCGTGACATAATTTTTCTATTTCAAGCGCACAACCCGTTGCAATCTGTGCGTGTTTTAATAAAAAAGAATTTCCCACTAAAATTTGCGGAGCGAGACAGCGGATGACCTGCCAGAAAGGAAAGTTCCACGGCATGATCGCGAGGATTGGGCCAAGAGGTTGGTAGGAAATAAAACTTTTACGAGCCTCCGTCGTGATCATTTGATTTTGTATATAGGCGGGGCCTTCTTTTGCATAGTGTTCAAGGCAGGCGGCGCACTTTTCGATTTCCTGTAACCCCTGAGTCAAGGGTTTTCCCATTTCTTCAGCCATGAGCTCCGACAATTTTTGTGCATTCGCTCTCAGGATTTTTGCAAGTCTCATCAGCGCTGTCGCTCGTTCCATGAGAGGAATTTTTCGCCACTCCTGGTGAGCGATGTACGATTTCTCCACGCAGTGATTCACTTGAGAGTCAGTGAATACGCTGTACTCTTTTATATTCTTACCTGTAGCAGGATTGATGGTAAAAAACTTTGTCATCTTCATGGGGGCAGCTTACTCCTCGAGAGGGTTCTTCACAAGTTGTGCCACAACTCCAAGCAACATATTGCGACATCTTTGCACGAGAAGGTTTACTCGTGGGTGAAAGCTCATTATGTTTGTCGAGCAATTTTATTGCAGAGGAGAATTATGAAAAATATTTTATTCGCAGCTTTATTCATCAGCTTTGCAGCATCTCTATCAGAAGCACAAACCATGAGACGCACGAATGTTCGTGCATACAGTAGCGAGTCTCAACACGCAGTGAGCGGAGCTCTTGGTTTTTACTCGCCAGGAAACACCACTTGGTCTGGAACCGCGAACGGAACGGGCAGTATTGTGACTCCAACTGTTTCTGGAATGTTTGGTATCGGAGGAGATTACGAATACATTTGGAAGCCAGATGTGACTTTCGGTGGAATTTTCCGCTACTACAGCACTTCAGATTCTTCAAACTCAAGCGGAACTAACATTGAAGAGACTGTAAAGTTGTGGACTCTTGGTGGAATGATGAAAGCTTACGCTCACACTGAAAGTTGGACGGGTTATCTTGGAACCGGAATTGGTGCTATTTCTCCTTCTTTGAAAAGAGTTACAGGCACAACCACTGTGGATACTGAAGTGAGTATGGGATTTGGTCTCTACATGGCGATGGGGCTTCTCTACAAATTCAATGACCAAATGGCTTTCGGGGTTGAGAACCTTCGTGCTATGGGTCTTGGCGAGAAAATCAACGGATGGCCAATCAACGATTTTATGTTCAAAGGTCGATTTACGCTCTAAAATGTTCGTTCTTAAACTTAAGGAAATGAAATGAAAAAGAAATACGGTTATGTGGATGGTTTTGTTCTACCTATTCCTAAAAAGAACATCGCGAAGTACAAAAAGTTAGCCACCCTTTGCGGTAAAGTGTGGCTTGATCATGGCGCCATCGACTATGTCGAATGCATGGCGAATGATGTAAAGCCTGGCAAGGTGACTTCTTTCCCTCAGAGCGTGAAGCTCAAAAAAGGGGAAGTGGTGTTTTTTTCTTGGGCCACTTATAAATCTCGCGCTCATCGCGATCAGGTCATGAAAAAAGTGATGTCAGATCCACGCCTAGCATTCATGATGGATCCTAAAAAGGTTCCATTCGATGGAATGCGCATGTTTTGGGGCGGGTTTAAACCTGTTGTGACTCTTTAGGTTGGTCGTAAACATACGGAAAAGGGATCAGAGAGAAATTCCTCTGGCCCCCAAGCGCTGAAAGTTATTGAATTCCGTTAGTCTAAATAATGAGTGTTCAAGTACCGCTAGGAAATAAACACTTTGATACTTATGTCTTCATCAATCTCAGGCCAGTGGACTCCATACCCGGACGGTGAAATTTGAAAGTTTTGAAGTTGCTGAAGTCTAGCATTGGACAGCCGGGGAAACCAAGCAATAGGAATTGAAACGATTCGACCATCACTGAGATTGGCAGTGATTTTATCCCCATCAATTAAGATTTTAGATATCGAAATGGGTGGTAATTTTTTAGCTGTTTGCTGGCGCATGCCATTCCTTCCACTTTGCTCTTAAAAGAATAACATTCTCTTTAGTAATTTTCAAAGCATCCCGTTGATCTGTTGCCGTCAGATTATAAGCATATGCAATTGTTAAGGAATAGAGCCAAACCTTCATTTCTCCGCCACGACCAATGATATGGATGTGAGCTGGCTCATTACCCTCGTGGGAATAGAAAAAGAATCTAAATCCATTTTCTCGAAGAATCGTTGGCATTCCGGTCACAACTGCAAGGGAAGCCAAGAGTTTTAAAAGAATAAGCGGGACCTGAAGCAAACAAGGTTCGTTTTCAACCGGCGCTCGGAAAGACAGTATTAAATAGCGAGATTAACAACTGTCTGCTGTGTTGTTAAGTAGAGAAAGATATACTCATCCTTCCGTTCCTTAAATACTTCACATATTGCTTCATTTGGATCAATTTGAGTGGTCAGTTCAGGAATTCGTTTTAAAAGTTCGTGTCCATTAATTGGCTTGCATGGCTGAAAAGTTGCTAGGTCATCTGAAGATAATAAGTTCTTATCGATGGACCAAACGCTTTCTCCTCTTGGGCCATTCCAACGTTGTTTAATCACTTTAATATGTGCGTGAGTGGGCAAGTGCCATCCAGTTATTCCATTCATTGCTTCTGGAGTAATTGGTTTATCGAAAACGATATATACAATCCCAACTATGACGACCAAAACTATTAAACCTATAAATATCTTTTTCATACTTGTTGTATAGTGCCCTCTGAAATTTAGTTGATCAATAATCAAATCAGTAGTGGTTCTGAGTTAAAGAGCTGGCTATCAGGCTTCGCAAATTCTTCTTTGCACTGTATCACTAGCATTTGTGGTCGATTTACTTAAGCTGCTCAGAGAGCCAGTCGCCGTAACCTTTGCTGGCTTTTTCAATCGGTAGAACGAGCGCGCAAGGCGTGTCGTAAGAGTGGAGTTCCTCCACTCGTTTCATTAATGATTTTACTCTGGCTTGAGTGGTCTTAGCTAATAGGACCACTTCGTTTTCATGGGCCATGATGCCCTTCCAGCGATAGATCGACTTCATTTGGGGCAGGATATTCACGCAGGCACAAAGGCCTTCTTCCACAAGCTGCTGCCCGAGGCTTTTCGCCTCAGTCATGTTGGGAGCTGTGATGTAAACTACCTTAAACGACATCTTTATTTACGCTCGGCTGCGAGCTTTTCCTGATACTTCTTTACGAGCTCTTCTTGGATGTTACGAGGTACAACCGCGTACTTCGAGAACTCCATCGTAAACTCGCCCTTACCTTGAGTGGCAGAACGAAGATCTGTGGAGTAGCCGAACATCTCTGTGAGTGGAACTTCAGATTCCACAATCACGTAACCTTCGTTGTTGCTTGTGCCCAGGATGATTCCACGGCGCTGGTTGACTTGTCCAAGAACAGAACCTTGGAATTCTTCTGGAGCAGACACTTCAAGTTTCATGATGGGCTCAAGAACCACAGGATTTGCACGAGGGTAAACGTCACGAACAGCGGCCATCGCACAAATGCGGAAGGCCATCTCGCTCGAATCCACATCATGGTACTGACCATCGTGGATTTCCATTTTCACGCCAACAACTGGGTGACCGATCAAGCTCCCTTTTGTGAGCTGTTCACGGAAACCTTTGTCACAAGCAGGAATAAATTCGCGAGGAATCTTACCGCCCACAACGTTGTTTTCAAATACGTAAGTCTCTTCTTGATTTGGTGGAAGTGGTTCCATAAAGCCAACGATTTTCGCGTACTGACCCGAACCACCCGTTTGCTTTTTATGGGTGTAATCGAAGTTCGCTTTTTGAGAAATCGTCTCGCGGTAAGCCACTTGAGGGCGACCGGCGATCACTTCACAGTTAAATTCGCGCTTCATACGTTCCATATAAACTTCTAAGTGAAGTTCTCCCATTCCTGAAATGATTGTCTCGCTGGACTCTTCATCACGGTGAACGCGGAACGTAGGATCTTCTTTTGTAAATTTATTCAAAGCTTTTGAGAAGTTCACGGTACCGGCTTTATCTTTTGGAGTGATCGCAAGAGAGATCACCGCATCTGGTACGTGCATCGACGACATTGTGTAAGTCACAGTTCCGTCAGTGAAAGTGTCTCCAGAAGAACAATCCACACCGAAAAGAGCAACGATGTCTCCGCCGCCTGCTTCTTCGATATCCTGCATCTCGTCTGAGTGCATACGTACAAGACGTGGGACTTTTACTTTTCGTCCACTGTTCGCGTTGTGAATGGTGTCACCTTTTCTGAGAGTACCTTGGTAAATTCTCATGTAAGTGAGCTGACCGTAACGACCGTCTTCCAATTTAAAGGCAAGACCTACAAACGGAAGCTTTGGATCGGCTTGGAGTTCTACTTGAGTTTCATTGTTCTCTTGGTCGAGAGCTTTGTTATGAACTTCTGTTGGGTTTGGAAGATAGTTTCTCACACCGTCAAGAAGACGCTGAACCGCTCTGTTTTTGAAAGCCGAGCCCATGAACACGGGCACAAACTTTAAAGCGATTGTCCCCTTACGGATAGCCGCCATGATTTCGGCAACTGTTGGCTCTTCTTCCATCAAGAATTTTTCGCCTACAACGTCATCGATATCAGCAAGCTTCGCAATGAGTTCTGCGCGCTTGGCTTTTGCATCATCAAGTAGTTCTGCCGGAACATCAATTTCTTTGATGTCTTCCCCGTTATCACCACGGAAAATGTAACCTTTCATGGTGATCAAATCGACAACACCGTCGTGCTTGTCTTCAAGTCCAATTGGGATTTGAACAGCAGCAGCGTTTAAGCGAAGTTTTTCGCGAAGTTGTTCGATCACGCGGAAAGGGTTAGAGCCTGTACGATCGAGTTTATTGATGAAGGCCAAACGTGGGACATTGTATCGGCGCATCTGGCGATCCACTGTAATGGACTGAGATTGTACGCCCGAAACTCCACAGAGAACGAGAATGGCACCGTCAAGGACGCGAAGAGAGCGTTCCACTTCGATGGTGAAATCCACGTGTCCCGGAGTGTCGATGATGTTGATCTGAGTTTCGCCCCAAGTACAGTAAGTCGCTGCAGATTGGATCGTGATCCCTTTTTCGCGCTCGAGATCCATCGAATCCATTTTCGCTCCGACACCATCTTTTCCACGAACTTCGTGAATTTTATGAATTCGGCCTGTATAAAACAGGATGCGCTCAGTCAAAGTTGTCTTTCCTGAGTCAATGTGAGCAGAAATACCGATGTTACGTACTTTTTGTAGGTCTAATTGGGCCATAGCGTTCCTCAACAGAAAATAAATTTAATTTTGGAAGGTGATTTCGTATCATGAAGACTCAAGAAAGCAAAGCCTTTCTGCACCTAAAGAGGAACTCGTGACCCCTATTGAAGTCCTAAAAAATGTATTTGGTTATGAGACCTTTCGGGGTGTCCAAAAAGAAGTCATTGAGGAAATTTTGGCCGGTCACAATAGCCTTGCGTTGATGCCTACGGGTCAGGGAAAGAGTCTTTGTTTTCAGATTCCCGCCCGTTTAATGTCGGGAGGGACAACGCTTGTTTTGTCCCCCCTTATTGCTTTAATGAAAGATCAGGTCGATCAAGCACGAAAAAAAGGCTTTCGAGCCGCTTTTATTAACTCAAGCCTTACAAAACCCGAGCGCCTCAAGCGGTATGAAGAGCTATCGCGTGGGGAATATGAATTGGTCTATGTCACTCCTGAAAGATTCAATAAGGCGGATTTTTTAGAAGCTTTGCGTGGAGTGAAAATTTCTCTTTTAGCGATCGATGAGGCTCATTGTATTAGCGAATGGGGTCATGATTTCCGGCCTGATTACACCCGCATTAAAGAGTTTCGCGAAATTTTAGGAAATCCTACGACTCTCGCGGTGACAGCGACGGCGACACCACGAGTGCAGCTAGATATCATCAAGCAAATGGGACTCACGGAATCTGAGGTTCAGGTTTTTCGTTCAGGGATTGAGCGAGAAAATTTAAGTTTAGAGGTTCATGATGTTCATGGGCTCGATGAAAAAGTGCGAAGTTTTATCGGCCTTCGTCATCAGAGTCCGGGAGTGGGTATTTGTTATTTTTCATTGATTTCGACGCTCGAGAGTTTTTCGCGAGCCATTGATCGTTTAGGGATTCCTCATGTGGTTTATCACGGGCAACTTCGAGATGATCGACGTCGACGAAATCAGGAGAATTTTTTAAGAGGGGATGCGGATTTGATTCTTGCGACTCCCGCATTTGGGTTGGGAATAGATAAGGCCGATGTGCGTTTGATCATTCACGGCGAAACTCCAGGAAGTCTCGAAGCTTATTATCAAGAAGCGGGACGAGCGGGGAGAGATGGATTGGAATCTCGCTGCGCACTTCTCTATGACCCTGACGATATTTCAATTCAGGAAGATTTCATTAAGTG
Organism: Bdellovibrionales bacterium; assembly: GCA_050250255.1. Taxonomy (GTDB): domain Bacteria; phylum Bdellovibrionota; class Bdellovibrionia; order Bdellovibrionales; family DASUEL01; genus JBFWOZ01. Next base: position 17,413 of record JBFWOZ010000023.1, read on the forward strand.
GGCCCATCCAGATCCAGGTTTTATCAAAACAGTTTATGAGTTAATCCGCAAAAATCCTCTGCGTTTTGAACAAGAAGGTGCTGATTTTTTACGTCAGCAGATGAATTACTACAACAGTCGCGACTACCGGGTTGAAACGACCTTAAATTTGCTCAAGCGTTGGAGTTTTCTTGAAGAGGAGGGTGGAGTTCTGCGAGCCTCACGAGAACCAGAAGGTGATTTGTTGAGTGTTGAGAAGAATGATCGTCGATTAAAAGATGATAAGATGCGTTTGCTCGAGATGGTTCGCTACGCGACAGCTACAAGTTGTCGCGCACAAATGATTTACCAATACTTTGGAGATACGGAAGCGAAAGCTTGCGGGAAATGCGATCGCTGCTTAGGTACGGACTGACTTTTGGGACTTGGTGCGTCCCAAAAGTGTGTCCGTACCTGTTGGCTACTTTACGATTTTCTCAAGCACGGATTTGATTTTATCGGCGTCGGTGGCTTCTACGTCGGTGAGCCAGATTTCTTGGGGATAGATCACGCAGGCGATGCCTTTTTCACATTGATCGAGGCAGCCGGCGGTGTTGATGCGAACGGAGTTTCCAAAACGAGTTTTGGCCCAATCTTTGAGTTCGGAGCGCAAAGCTTCTGCACCTTTACTCGCGCAGCACTCTCGAGCTTTTTCGCCAGGCTTTGCCGTGCGCTGATTGGTGCAAATAAAAACGTGGGCTTTGTAACTCATAAAACTACGATACAGCCGAGTGGCAAATCATGTCAAAGAGCTGCATTGCGCCGTACTCACAAAAGGGTATGAAGACTCTCTAAATTTCAATATACCAACACTATGAATACGACAGCACCTCCAGCGAAAACGCCGAATCCCTTTGCAGAATTTCAAATCTGGCACAAACGTTATGCCGACACAAAACCACGAGAGCCTAACTCCGCTTTTTTATCGACTTCGGATCGTCAGGGAGTCCCAAGCGGTCGCGTGATTCTTTTTAAAACTTTTGATGAAAAAGGAATTCTCTTTTTTACGAATTACGACAGCCGTAAAGGAAGAGATCTTTCTGATAACCCTCAAGCGGCTCTCACGTTTTACTGGGACAGCCTTCACCAACAGGTTCGCATGTTCGGTTCCGTGTCGCGTTTAACAGCCTTTGAATCAGATCAATATTTTAAAAGCAGACCTTATGAAAGTCAGATCAGTGCGTGGGCCTCGCGGCAGGGTCAGCGGATTGAAAACCGTGAATATTTAGAGAAACAATTTGCGGAGTATAAAAAGAAATATCCTACCGAAGTCCCCCGCCCAGATTATTGGGGTGGATATCGACTGGTACCCTCGCGAGTGGAGTTTTGGATGGGGCGAGATAACCGACTCCATGACCGTATGGAATATGTTTTTGAGGGAGGGAAATGGAAAATTCAACGTCTGTCTCCGTAAACACGCCTTCAAAAACCTCTGACGACAGCATTGAGAGAATTAAACTTGATCCTAGTTGGAAGATTCCGCTTCTTAAAGAATTTCAATCTCTCTATATGGCAGATCTTAGAACCTTCTTGAAGAAAGAGCTCAAAGCAAAAAAAACGATTTATCCCAAAGGGCCTAACATTTTTAATGCCCTTAATCTTTGTCCGCTCGATCAGGTAAGAGTGGTGATTCTTGGGCAAGATCCCTATCACGGGCCAGGGCAAGCCCACGGACTTTGTTTCTCCGTGAAGAAAGGTGTGGCGCCACCGCCTTCTCTCATAAATGTCTTTAAAGAATTGAAAGCGGATTTAGGAATGCCGATGCCAGATCATGGCTGCTTAGAGAAATGGGCGAAGCAAGGAGTTCTTCTTCTCAACACGGCTTTAACTGTCGAGCATGGCAAAGCGGCTTCTCATCAAGGGCGCGGTTGGGAGAGATTCACTGATGAAATCATTCGTCTCGTGGATCAGCTTCCGCATTCGGTGGTGTTTTTGCTTTGGGGGTCGCCAGCTCAAAAAAAGGCGGAGCTCATTAAATCCAAACAACATCTCATTTTAAAATCGCCGCATCCATCGCCGCTCTCAGCTCATCGAGGTTTTTTAGGGAATAAACATTTTTCGAAAACAAACGCGCATTTGAAAGCGCAAGGCCTGAGAGAGGTCGACTGGTCTCTGGATTAAAGGAGTGTCTATGAAAATTTTAATCACTTTATTATTTGGTTTTTTATTAAGTTTTGCGGTGCAAGCGGATGAAAAGTCTAAGTTTCAAGAGCGCATGAACAAAGATTTAGCTCGTTTAGATGTGGAGCTCGACAAGTTGAAGCTAAAAAGTCGCGAAGCTGTGGGCACCGCTCGTACGGAGCTCGATGAGCAAATTAAAAATGCCGAAGCACAAAGGAAAGAAGTCACCGTTAAGATGAAGCAGATGGCAGAAGCGACGGGCGATGCTTGGAAAGATATCAAAAATGGTGCGGAGTCCGCCTATTCAGAAATGAAAAAGGCTCTTACTAGAGCCTCATCTCATTTCAAAAAATAATTATTAGTTATATTTGTCGCACATTTGTTTGCAGTTTGCGATCTGTGCAGAACTATGTCGCCCCCTGCTTTCACAAGCGGATTTGCAGCCCCCGTTTTTCTCAGGTTCAGACGCACAAGAAATAAATAAAACAGGTGCGATAACAAAAAGTATAACTAGCGATTTCATGATGTTCCCCTTTTTCAACATTCTGACAGTCTCACGAGGGGATCATCAAGAAATCTCGCCCTATGAAGCCTCGGGTTTAGACCAGAATCTTGTCTAGTCCTGACGTCTTATGGAATTTAAAACTTGGCCGTTTCCTTAATAATCATTTGTGAAACCACCTGTTGAAGTCCAGCAGCAGTGACTCGCTCGGGAGGAATAGGTGCGGAGATATCGAGTTGCACGCGAGCCCAGAAGCGATGAGTGTTTTTGCTAAAGAGCCCATCTTTAAAACTAAAAAAGCTTCCCCAGAGTCCAATGAGAGCCATAGGTATAACGGGCACTGACGTTTCTTTTACAATGCGTTCTATGCCAGGTCTGAACGGGTTGAGATTTCCATCACGCGTGATTTTTCCTTCAGGAAAAATGCAAACGAGTTCGCCCTCACGAAGTTCTTTGGACACAAGTTCAAAAGCCTTTTCCATAGCATTGGCATCTTCTTTTCTAGAGGCAATCGGAATCACTTTTGCGTGGCGAAAAAGATATTTGATAAAAGGAGCTTTCGCGTAACTATGATCCATGACAAACCTTACGGGGCGCTGAATGCCACCGGCAATCACGAGCCAATCCACAAAACTCACGTGATTGCAGACAAGCACGGCTGCGGTGTCGCGAGGAATGTTGTGAAGCCCATTCACCTTCAGGCGATAGAGAAGGTTCGCGAAAATCCAAACAAAAAAGCGAATGAAAAATTCAGGAATGATCGAATAGATATAGAGTGAAACCACGGCGTTGAGCGCGGCCAAAATGAGAAACATCTGTGGGATCGAAACATCCATATAAAGGAAAAATGAAATCATCATTGCGGAAACCACCATGAACATCGCGTTCATAAAGTTGTTACCAGCAACGATTCTGGATCGGTACTGAGGTTTACTACGCTCCTGAATTAACGTGTAGAGCGGAACGGTGAGAAAGCCGCTAGAAATCGCCAGCATGAAAAGATCAAAACTGATTCGTAGGCCCGTCGTCGTTTGCAGTAGCCCTGCAATGTTATAAGCTTCGTGGGTTGATGGAATGTCGAGAAAAAACAAGTCTGCCGTAAAAAGGGTGATGCCGATAGAACCGAGTGGCACGAGACCTAACTCTAATCTTTCAAAGGAGAGCTTCTCGCAGAGCATAGAGCCCACGCCTATACCAATGGTAAAAAGCGCGAGGAACCAAGTTACAACTTGAGCGTTCGATCCTAAAACATCTTTGGTGTATGTAGGGAGGATCGATAGGATGGCGCCGCCGAAAAGCCAAAACCAAGAAATCCCCATGATTGACAAGAAGACAGAGCGAACTTCGCGCATCACACGGAAAGTTTCACGCACCGGTTGTGCGGGAGAGTAAGAGATCTTGAGATTTTTATCATAAGATTCTGCGGCCGGAATAAAGTAGCTCGCGATAAGCCCAATCAGAGAGGCGGCGACAAGGCCAATGCCGGTCAGCAGGGCGCCTTCTGGTTGAATGCTAATGAGAACGCCGCCCGCAATGGTTCCGATAAGAATGGCAACAAAAGTTCCCATTTCGACAAGCGCGTTTCCAAGAACAAGCTCTTCTCTTGCGAGATGTTGAGGTAAGATGGAGTATTTCAAAGGCCCGAAAAATGTGGAGTGAAGCCCCATCATTAAAAGAACAAAAACTAAAAGGCCATAATTCTCGTAATAAAAACCCCAAGCCGCTATAAGCATCAATAAAACTTCAAACCATTTTGTTAATCGAATCATGTTGGATTTTTCAAACTTGTCGGCCATTTGACCTGCCAAAAATGAAAATAAAAAGAAAGGTAAAATAAAAATCCCACCACTGAGAGCGACCATCTGTGAAGGGGGGAGTCCCCATACGGTGAGAGCTTTGTAAGTGATTAAAATAATGAGAGCGTTTTTTAAGAAGTTATCGTTAAAAGCACCAAAAAAAAGTGTCCAGAAGAGAGGGCCAAATCTTTTTTTGCTGAGAAGCTGGGTGGATTTCATCTCGTTATATACTTCCTGATATCGCCCACTAAGTAAAGCGAACCTGTTACAAGAAGCATGTCGTTAGGCTGACATTGTTTGATGGCGTACTCAAAAACTTCTTCAAAATTTGCGTTACAATAATCCGCTTGTTGGAGGTAAGGGCCGTAGCTCTCGAGTTTGCGGCCCTTAAATGGTGTCTCGGTGAGGTAGATTCTGGCATTTTTTAATTTTTTCAGTTGGCTTAAGATAAATTCATAATCCTTATCGACACCGATACCCACAACAATATGGAGATGCTCGTAATTGTAAGAGGGCAAAAGGGCCAGAAGGCTTTCAAGGCCTTGAGCATTGTGATCTCCTGAGAGATAAATCCGATGAAAATTTTTATAAGATATTTTTTCCATGCGGCCGGGCCAAGACACTTTGTTGAGAGCGGAAAGATGTTTTTTTACGTCGTAACCAAGGCCTTGAAAAACAGTGAGTGCAAGGATGGTGTTCTCAACACCTCGTGGGCCGGGAAGCTGAAGGGCTTGTTCTTGATCTTCGTATTGTATGATCCACTCAGGACCGCTTGCTGTTTGCGAAATTTTTGAAGAGAGGGTGAGAGCTTGCGTCCATCTACTTTGAGTTTTTTGCTGCACTTCTTTGGCAACGGGTTTTACCACTTCTGGAAGAACTTGGTGAAACACGCGCATTTTAGGACCAATAATGCCAAATTTGTTTCGTGCAATTTGTGACAGTTCGCTGCCGAGAAAACGTTCGTGATCGATCGCGAGCGAAGTGATGATCGCAATCCCATGAGGAACAGCGTTGGTGGCATCCCAAGTCCCGCCCATGCCTACTTCTAGAAGAATGCGATCTACAACGGGAAGCACTTGTCCAGACGCAAAACACCATAGAGACATCAGCGTGAGCATTTCAAAGTGAGAGAGTTTTAAATGTTGAGTGTGTTGCGCGACGTACTCATAAGCTTGGACAAAAATATCTTCGGTGATATTTGTTCCAGAGATGCGAATGCGTTCAGTAATTTCCATCAAATGAGGGGAGGTGTAAAGCCCAACGCGTTCACCGGCATCGATCAGAAGAGCTTCGAGCGTCGCACAAGTGCTCCCTTTACCGTTGGTTCCGGCTACGACAATCACAGTCTCAGGATTTTTTTGGATCTTCTGCCAAAGTGGCCAGGTGAAAAAACCAATAGCCTCTAGTCCAGCTTGAGTGGGCTCAAGACTAGGAATTCGATCCGGCATGATCCCCCGTTGGTCGAGATCAGCGATGGCTGAGTGGTATTTCTTCATGATGGGGGATCCTAGATTTAAAATAATCAGATAGCAACTCCAAGGAAGGATTTTTATGAATTCAGGAAGATATGTACTGGTGACCTTTATGATGTTGAGCCTTTCTTTAGGGGTGCAAGCAAAAGAACAACAAAAGGCTCCTGCGGCGGGCAGCTCGGCGACGCAACCCCCTCCTAAAACAGCTGAGGAAAATAAAGCTCAGAGAAATAAAAATCGCGGTTACGTACAGCCGCCAACAGTACAAACTCAAAGCGAAAAGAAGGTGGCTCTTCAAGAGTTGTATACCTGCGCATGGAAAAAGGAGCCTCGTGTTGAGCGCGCCGAGATGTTTCCTACTCAGGAAGTTTGTGCGGGTGTTGTGACATGTGATTTAAAAGCGGAAAAAGAAGTAGAAAGTGCCTTAAGCGATACGCGAAAGAGTCGATTGTTCGCACGCGTGGTTAAGGAAAATCTTGAGAAACTCACTGATGCCGAAAAAATGAAAGCTTTACGAACCTTTTTAACTCTGCCAGAAAAAGGGATTCGCGTGGGATGTCGTAAATCCAACGCAAAAGATGTATGCTCTACAGAAGAGATTAAGCCCGAACTCTGTTTGGAAGAAGAAGTGAAGCACAAGTATTTTGCATCTTCCGCTGAATGGCCGCAGTCTTATTTGAATAGCCCAGGTGACACTTGTTTAGTGTTGGGAGACTCCTGTCCTGCGACAACAGCGCCTACGCGCACCACTCCAGGTAAAAGAACAGGGCGTTAATAGCTTTTTCATTTCGGTTCCTATATAACCTTTTTCATGAACGGGGAACAACTTTTGGAATACTCTAATTCCAATGGACATAATGGTAATGGGCAAGGCGATGGATCAGACAATGGTTCGTCCACGAGTCTTGTCAAAAAACTAAAACCCATTGAGGTTACTGAACCTAAAGCCACCGAAACAAAAGCGCCGGAATTTATTAATCGTGATTTAAGTTGGTTAGAGTTTAACCGTCGTGTTCTTCATGAAGCTCTGGATGTACGCACCCCTCTCTTAGAGCGTCTCAAGTTTTTAGGGATTTTTAATTCGAACCTTGATGAATTTTATATGAAACGCGTGGGAGGATTGAAGCTACAAGTCGCCGCAGGCCTCATTGCTAAAACTCACGAGGGTTTTAGTGCTTCTGCGCTTCTTCAGGAAATCCGACAAAAAGTCATGCCGATGCTTAAGCTTCAAGCAGACGGTCTTTCGAAGGAGCTTTTGCCAGCCCTCAAACAGAGAAATATTCATGTATTGAATTGGAGTGAGCTGACAGAATCCGAAGTGCAGCTTGCGAACAAATATTTTCAAGAGAATGTATTTCCTATTTTGACTCCTTTAGCGGTGGATCCCGGTCACCCGTTTCCTTTTCTCTCGAACCTTTCTATTTCTTTAGGAATTGTTTTAAGACACCCAGAACATCAAGAAAACTTATTCGCACGTATTAAGATTCCTCAGGCGTTCCCACAGCTCTTTCGTTTGAATCCTGAAAGCGCCGACTCTTATCGATTTATTAAACTCCAGGACATTATCATTCAAAATTTATCCCGGCTCTTTCCGAACATGCAGATCACTTCCGTCATGCCTTTTCGAATCACGAGAAATATTGAAATTGCCCGCGACGAAGAAGATGCGGTGGATTTACTCGAAATGATCGAAGAGGAATTGAGGCAAAGAAAGTTCGCACGCATTGTGCGTCTTGAACACGGTCCACAGCCGGATCCGTGGATCTTAAGCTTTTTAATGTCAGAACTTGAAATTAGCGAAGATGAAATTTACGAATTACCAGGGGAGCTCGACTACAACATTTTCCGTCAGATTTGCGATATTCGAATTGCAGAACTCAAGTATGAGCCTTGGATTCCGGTGATACCACTTACTTTGATTGATCAGGAAGTTTCGATTTTCCAGACGATCAAGAAGGCCGATGTTCTTTTACATCATCCTTACGATAGCTTTTCCGCGAGCGTCGAGCGTTTTATCCAAACCGCTTCGGAAGACTCACGTGTACTGGCTATCAAGATGACTCTTTACCGCACAGATGAAAATAGTGCGTTCGTACGCTCCTTGGTGCGTGCAGCAGAAAGCGGAAAACAAGTTGTCTGCATCATCGAAGTGAAAGCGCGTTTTGATGAAGCCCGAAACATCAATTGGGCGCAAACTTTAGAAGACGCAGGCGTTCACGTTGTTTACGGGATCGTAGGACTCAAGACTCATATTAAAACGGCACTTGTTGTGCGCCAAGAACCAGAGGGATTGAGATCTTACGTGCATTTGGGTACAGGAAATTATCACTCTGGAACCGCAAGACTTTATTCGGATTTTAGCCTTCTCACAAGTCAGCCAGAATACACTCAAGATGTGATTGAACTCTTTCATTATTTAACGGGCCGTTCGTTAAAAAATTCCTATAAAAAATTACTCGTAGCGCCGGTCAACATGAAAGATCGTTTCCTCCAAATGATTGATCGTGAAATCACTAACAAAAAAGAAGGAAAACCCGCTCATATTATTGCGAAGATGAATAATTTGGAAGACCAAGCAATTTGTCGCGCTCTCTATAAGGCTTCGCAAGCAGGTGTGGATGTGGATTTGATCGTTCGCGGGTTTTGTAGTTTACGGCCGGGAGTGCCAGGTTTAAGCGAAAACATTCGTGTGCTTTCGGTCATCGGTCGCTTTTTAGAGCATGCCCGCGTATATTACTTCCGCAACGGTGCTAGGGATGGAGTGGGTGGAGAATTTTACATTGGCTCTGCAGATTGGATGTATCGTAATCTTCATGCCCGTGTAGAAGCAGTTTTTGCGGTTGACGATCGTTTATTAAAAGAAAAATGCTGGGAAGTTTTTCAGCTGACATTTTTAGATCAACGCCAGGTGTGGGAAATGAAGTCGGATGGAAGCTACGTACAGCGACAACCGCAAAACGAAGCCCAGCAACTAGGATTACACCAACTTTTGATGAAATCGACAAAACAGCGCTCGCCTCCCTCCATGATGAGTTTAGAAGAAGAAGTTGTGCCTGCAGAAAAAGGAGGGCGTAGTGAAACTCGTCGTCGTACGTCACGCAAAAGCCGAAGAAAGAAGTGATTTTAGTCGCATCTCTGATGACGACAATCTTCGTCCTCTCACGAAAGAGGGGCGAGACAAGATGGTCAAAATCTCCCGAGGTTTACGGCATCTTGTTTCACAAGTGGATCATCTTTATTCCAGCACCTTAGTCCGAGCGGTTCAAACGGCCGAAATTATTTCCGCAGAGTACGGCGGAATGCAATTTGGGCAAGTGGAACATCTTGTTCCTGGATTTTCGCGAGATGAAACAATGAAATGGTTGAAGAATTTTGAAGGAAATCAGACCGTCATGGTTGTAGGTCATGAGCCTGACTTAAGTGAATTTATTTCATGGATGTTGAGTGGAAATTCAAGCCCCTTCGTTGCGATGAAAAAAGGCGGAGCCTGTTGTGTGGAGTTTATGTCGTTTATTCGCGCTCGCCAAGCTCAGCTTCTCTGGTATATGGAGCCTAGCGCTTTACGACGACTCGGTTAAAGTAAAGCCTCTATGGCATTCTTCATGCAAGTTTAGTTCAGCATATGAAGTTGTTATTTGTTTTTGTGTTGTTTTTTTCCTCCTCACTTTTCGCTCATGATTCCGATGCGTTCAAATTTCAGCCAGCGTTTAAATGTAAAATCATAGATTTAAGCAGTTACTGTTCTATGTCGGAACCGCTTGAGTGGCGAGACGAAGAAGTTGAACTACTTCAGAAACATCTTGCTAAATTTCAAAGTGGAAACTTAAAAAACTTTTTTGCTCGCCTCCGAGCGAACGGCTATCAAAGCCTTTATCGTTTTCGCAATGGAGTCTCTTGGAATAAGGAAGAGCGACGGTTTTTCATGAACCTCACATCGGCAGCTTGGGTGTCATTACCAACTATGATTGGAGAAGGAGGTATCAATATTACGGACCAACTCTTTCAGCAAAAAGCGGTGGATCCAGTAGGCTTCAGCCAAATTGAAGCGATCCTGTTTCATGAGTTGGTCCATGCCTTTGTCAAAAACGACTCAAAGTTGATAGAAGAGTTTTATCATGTGATCGAATTTGATAAGGTTTGGAAACAAGCGGATGGTATGGCGGCTGATATCCAAATGTCACGTCAGCTAATAGCAGCTTACAGCCATATGGGTGATTGGAATCGGGCGTACATAGAGCAAAAAGAAGCTGGGCGACGCCTTGGTCTCCCATCTCTCTATGCATTGGAGAATATTTCGGAGGCTTTAGCCGATGTAGCAACTTATGTTTACTTAGATCCCACTTCGGCAGAGTATATCGCTACACCCGTTCGCGAATGGGTCTTAAAGAATATTCTTAACTAAGCACGACGAGCGATTTCAATCAGTACCCCATCTTTCAATCCTACTCGCGGAATAGTTACCGACTTAGCTTTACAGGAAGTCATGACCATCTTGAGGGCGAGACAGGCCGGTAAAATAACATCTGAGCGATCCGCTCGCAACTTCAGTTTTTTAATTCGTTCATCGTAAGACATTTTATCGAGACGTTTTGTCATGATTGCGAGTTCAGAAAGCGAAAGCTTCATGATGTTTTCTTTTCTCAACATGAGAGGTTTGAGTTCTCCCAAACATTCGATGTTTCCACCGGTGCCGATAAAAGTAAAATGGGAAGCTCCACCAATATGGCGTTTTAGGAAACTTGCGATTTCCTTTTGCGATTTTTTTAGAATTTTTTCGATGCGTAAACCTTTTTTGCCAAAGAAGTGCATATCCGTTTGGTTGACCATGCGAACGGTGCCAAGTCGAAAGGTTTCTACGGCGGTGATTTTTCCATATTTAGAGATTGAAAGTTCAACGCTGCCTCCGCCAATATCAATCATCACGGCGATTTGGTTGACGAGATTCATGCGACTGGAAATAGCCGTATGAATGAGTTTTCCTTCACGAAATCCATCAATAACATCTAAGTGAAGACCTGATTTTAGCTTTAAATACTTAATGAATTCACGAGAGTTTCTGGCATCTCGTACGGCGCTCGTGGCAACCGCCATGTAGTTCTTTACGCGAGCCTTTTTCATGATCTTATGGAACTTGATAAAAGCTTTGGCCGCTTTGCGGGCTGTGGGTTCACGTATGTAGCCATCGCGAAACACATCTTGTCCTAAACGTACGGCCTCACGAAAGGTAACAAGCGGGGTGAGTCCCGTGCGTTGTGAGAGCTCTCCAATCACCATGCGAATTCCGTTGGAGCCCACATCTATGGAAGCAAAACGTTTTGCATGTTGACGTCGTGGCGGAATGGCAATTTTTGCGGAAACTTTTTTGGACTTCTTTTTTTTCGTGGATTTTTTCATGTTCTCACATCCAAGAACATTAGATCATCATCTAAGCTCTGTCCGTCAATGCGAAAAGCATCTGCTTTGGACCCGTAATCTTTAAATCCAAGCTTCAAATACATTTCATGGGCTACAGTATTCTGTGAAAACACTCCTAGATCAATGTAATCAATTTGTTTTTGCTGTTTCGCCCAAGAGATAGCGGTTTCCATTAATTTTTTTCCGTACCCTTTGCTCCAAAACATTTGTTCAATACCTATGCCGAGCAAAACTCGATGAAGATTTGTTTCAAGATTTTGTGTGTTTAAGCAGACATGGCCGTAGCATTTTTTATCATGGAAAAGTCCCCAGGCAATTTCCCAACTGGGTCCAAATGCGGGAGCGGAAATCTGACGAGCTCGTTTGTCTAAAAGTTCATAGATGTCGTGGTCTTTTTTAAGAGGAAAAGGGTGCACAGTTGCGTTATTGATTCCCCGTTGCTGGAAAATACGTCGGTAGTGAAGAGTATATTCTTTGATGTCACTGATTTGAATTTGTTTGATCTCTAGTGGCGTGGAAGATGAAACGGTATATGGAGGCTCGGCCATTAATTCTTTGATATCTTCCTTTGGCTTTAAAACAATCCATTCGGAGATCGCGGTTTCTAAAGTGCTACGAATTTGTTGGAACGCCTCGGCTTCATGGGGCTCCATCCACACTTTTACTTCCACATAGGGAGGAGTAAGTCTATATCCACGTTGGAGTTTTGATTCGCCAAGGGCTTTTTCTACTTTTTCTGCGAGATCGGCTTCGGGAATCCCTAAGCAGGTCCATCTATAAAGTTCCGTTTTTTCTTTCTCAGGAATGAGATGTGAAAGAGGTTCGTGGATATGGTCTTTCCAAATCGCTTGGAGCTCTTTAGGGGGTCCTGGTAAAATCCAAACTTGATTCGCACCGACTTCAAAGGTGAAGCCACTTGCAGTACCGACTCGATTCAAAAGTTTTTTTGAGCCTTCTGGAAAATAACACTGCTGTTTTTGTGACTCTTTCAGTTTTCGGCCCCGACTTTTCATCTTCGTTTCGATGTCCTGAAGTTCGTTATCGTCAAACACCAAAACTTTTTGGGCCCATTGAGCGACAACTTCTCGAGTGAAGTCATCTGTGGTAGGGCCAAGCCCCCCTATGACAAAAAGATGTTCGCATTGAGCTGAAAGATGCTTGAGCGCCGAGAGAATCAGAGGCCGTTCATCTGGCACCGACATGTGAAGTGGAACGTCAAACCCATATTCTGATAGCTGGGCGGCAATCCACGCGGCGTTGGAGTTCGTGATTTGACCGCTCGTCACTTCGGTACCAATTGCAAGAACATTGGCTCTTACTTTTTTGTATGATGCCATGTCGGATTCTTTTTTAGGAAATAAAACATAAAGAGGGGAACAATCAAAGTTGTGGAACCTAAGGGCGAGGAGAAAGCGAAAACAAAGTAGGAGAAAGGCATGAGCCACGCAAAGAGGTAGGGATATTTTATCTTCCTTTGCGTGCGTTGAAGAGCCATATCGCCAACGAGTCCAATGATCCAAATCAAAATGGCTAAACTCTGTAACAGCAAAATTTCTTTTTTAGGATCAAATCTTACAATATAAAGCGGAAGTGCCAAGAGAACTGCAAGTAGCGCGCGCCATTGGAAAAATAGAAAAGACTTCCATCCAGATGGTTTCTGAGTCGCCGTTGATGAATTCTGATTTTTAAGGATGAGACTAGTCCATCGTACAGACCACAAAATGAACATGACACTCAACGCAATAAGTTTAGGATTATGGACTTCATGTCGGTAGAGCGCATGTGCCGCGACAATTGTGAAAGACACGGCTAACCCTACGTCCGCCAGAAACGCATGCGGTCTTGCACGCGAGTAAATCCAAAGCAGCAGCATAAAGCTACCAACAAACAAATAGGCTTCGAGGGCATTCATTCCTGAGGCATACGCAACAATAATTCTTGGATCTGGAAACATCGCATGAACTTAACGCGCTTCTGATGAACGGTCGAGATAAACTTTTACATTTTCACAATTCTTATAAGGTGAGGCAGTATAAAAAGGCAGTACCAAAAAGGGAGTCTCATGAAAATTCTTATGACAGGCGCAACGGGTTTTATTGGAAAAGAAATGGGAATCGCGCTTGCAAAAAAAGGTCACGAACTCATCGTACTTTCTCGAGATGTAGCAATGGCGAAAATGCACCTCCCTTTTCCGTGCACCATCTATGAATGGCGGAGGCATATGTCTTCTGATGCATGCAAAGGAATTCAGGCCGTTGTTCATTTGGCGGGTGAACCCGTAGCAGGACGATGGACTTCGGATAAAAAAAGAAAGATTCGAGACTCCCGCATTCATAATACCCACACGCTTTTTCGTTACTTAACGGCAAATAAAGCACACCATCAGCTCACTCATGTTGTGGCAGCCTCGGCGGTGGGTTTCTACGGAGATCGTGGCGGGCAAATTTTGACAGAAGAGTCGGATCAAGGTCAGGGATTTCTTTCACAGGTTTGTGTGGATTGGGAGAAGGCGACTCAAGAAGGGAGCGAATCTCTTGGTGCTCGCTATATAGGTATCAGAACGGGCATGGTGCTTGGAACTCAAGGTGGTGCGCTGAAAGAGATGCTTCCGCTTTTTCAGCGAGGTTTGGGTGGTGTTTTGGGAGATGGAACTCAATATATGAGTTGGATTCATCTTCAGGATCTTGTTCGAATGTATGTGAGTATGATCGAAAACTCTGAGGCTCAAGGCGTGTTTAACGGGGTAGCTCCTCATCCCGTAAGCAATTCGCAATTTACTTCGGAACTTTGTCAGGCTTTAGGAGTTTCTAAGGGATTTTCAGTGCCGGCGTTTGTGTTAAAAGCCATGCTTGGAGAAGTATCGGTCTTGGCCCTTTCAAGTCAAAATGCGATTCCGCAAAAAGCGATGGAGAAGGATTTTATATTTGAATACCCAACGTTAGAAGAGGCATTACGGAATCTTTTCCGAGGGCAAAACCCAGGCGAGAAAACTTTTATAAGCAAGCAATGGATTCCTATGAGCTTATCCAAAACGTTTGATTCGTTTAAACAACCGTCACAAATGAAAATCTTTCTACCTTCATGGGTCGATGTTAAAAATTTACCAGTTCCAATCGTAGAGGGATACTCTACTAGCTACGAACTCAAAATCAAAGGTGCCTCGGTTCATCATCTACAGACCTTTGAGACCTTAGGAAGAGGAACTTTGATGACAGATCGACTGGTTTATCGTCCTCCCCTGGGTGTTGCTGGCCATTGGTTGGCAACTCCACTTATAGACCGAGATCTAAAGGCCTTTACAGAACACCGACGACAAGTGATTTTTGATCGTTTCTGCCGGTAGGACTTTGAGATGTGAAAATAAGAAAGAAAATCCTTACGCAGTACATACAGGCCGTAAGTAGGGTCTATCTCCCCGTCCTAACACAATCCTAAAAAATCCCTCATTCTCTTTTGGTTATATTTGTTTATATCCTCTTGGAAACCTAATTTAAGGAGAGTCTTTATGACCCATGTTTTACTGAAGCTTGTGGCCACACTTGCCCTGAGTTTCTCAACGTATGCTCGCGCCGAAACAGTCATGATTAATGGTGCCGGAGCGACGTTTCCGTACCCGATTTATTCGAAGTGGTTCAGTGAATATAAAAAAATCGATAAAGATGCTCAAGTGAACTACAACTCGATTGGAAGCGGCGGAGGCATTCGCCAGTTTTTAGATAAAACAGTCGATTTCGGCGCAAGTGATGCTCCGATGACAGAAGAGCAACTTTCTAAAGCTCCCGAGGGCGTGCTGCACGTTCCGACAGTGATGGGTGCCGTGGTGCTCAGTTATAATATTCCAGAAGTGAAATCGAGTCTCAAACTGACGTCTGAAATCATTGCGGAAGTTTATCTCGGAAAAATCACATCGTGGGATGACGCAAAAATCGTAAAAGAAAATCCTGGAATTAAATTACCAAAATTATCCATCGTACCTATCTATCGTTCTGATGGTAGCGGAACAACCGCGATCTTTACCGACTATCTCTCTCAAGCTCACCCAAGCTGGAAGACCGATGTGGGACAAGGCACGGCCGTAAAGTGGAAGACAGGCCTTGGTGGAAAAGGGAACGAAGGCGTGACTGGTCAGATTAAACAAACTCCTGGATCTATCGGTTATATTGAGTTTGTGTACGCGGAAACCAACAAACTTCCCGTGGCGACTTTGAAAAACAAAGCTGGCAAGTACGTGACTCCAACCGTAAAGAGCGTGACATCAGCAGCGTCGGCGGCATTAAAAAATATGCCTACGGACTACCGTGTTTCCATCGTGAATGCCGACGGAAAAGACTCTTACCCAATTTCAGGTTTCACGTACGTTCTCATCCGTAAAACGATGGAAAAAGTGAAGGGCAAAAAGATTGTAGCTCTGTTGAATTGGGTCCTAACAGCGGGCCAAGGTATGGCGCCAGCATTGTCGTATGCGCCACTTCCATCTTCACTCGTTTCGAAGGTGAAAGTCTCTTTGAAAGAAGTCAAATTGCAGTAAGCCTTTAGTCAAAGGAAGTGCGTGAAAGAGTTTCACGTCGAGGATCGATTATTTATTGGTATCTTAAGAGCTATCGGAATACTTACGATAGCTCTGCTTGTGCTCATCTTTTTGATGTTGCTCACACGGTCTCAACCATTGCTCCAAACAATGGGGCTTCAATTTTTTTATATCAGCGAATGGAATCCTGTAACGGATGAATATGGCGCACTTGCCTTTATTTACGGTACAGTTGTGTCATCGCTTCTTGCGCTCCTCATCGCCACTCCTCTTAGTGTAGGAGTCGCTCTCTTTTTAACGGATGTGGTACCGGGGCGAACGGCGAAACTTGTGGGGTTTCTCGTCGAGATGTTGGCGGCGGTTCCGAGCGTAGTTTACGGGCTGTGGGGAATTTTTGTTTTAGCCCCGTGGGTTCGAGAAAAAATTCAAATCCCCGTTGGCGGATCTTTAGGCGAGTTCCCTCTCTTTAGTGGTCCACCGCTAGGTGTGGGAATGCTCACAGCTGGAATGATTCTCGCTATTATGGTGACGCCAACTATTTCCACAATTTGTCGTGAAGTGTTTAGCGCTATTTCTCGGAACCAACGGGAGGCAGCTCTTGCTCTTGGTTCAACACGTTGGGAGATGATGCGAATTGCAGTATTAAAAAGTTCCACTACCGGTATTTTGGGCGCCGTAACTTTAGGACTTGGTCGTGCCATTGGAGAAACCATGGCCGTCACGATGGTGATAGGCAATCGTAATAGTATTTCTCCCTCACTCTTCGCTCCTGGCCAAACTATGGCGAGTCTTATTGCCAATGAATATGCGGAAGCTACTACTGAAAGCCATTTGTCCGCATTAGCGGCGATTGGACTCGCGCTCATGCTCGTGTCTCTGATCATTAATTCATTTGCGCGATTGATTGTGCGTGGGATGACTTCGAAGGGCAGTAAGGGATGAGTCGAACGGTGGCGTACCGAAAAATCAAAGATCGATTTATGCATTTCTTGCTGGCTCTTCTTTGCGTGCTGGTCATTTTGCCTCTTGCGAATGTGTTTTGGTTTGTTCTGAGCCAAGGTTGGTCCGCTGTGAATTTAGATTTTTTTATTCATACGCCTGCGCCTGTCGGCGAAGTGGGTGGGGGAATTGGTAATGCTCTTTTAGGGAGTCTCATCATTGTGGGAATTGCTTCTATGATTGGTGTGCCTTGGGGAGTGAGCTGTGGAATTTTTCTTTCAGAATACAGCCGGTCGAAATTCGCAAAAGTTTTAAGATTTTCCACAGACTTATTAACAAGTGTACCTTCCATTGTGATTGGTCTTTTTACCTACGCGGCGATTGTCGTACCGATGAAAGGTTTCTCGGCATTGGCGGGAGGGATTTCGCTTGCAGTGATCATGATTCCATCTGTGGCGCGAACGACAGAAGAAATGTTGAAGTTGATTCCCGACACCGTACGCGAAGCGGGGCTAGCTTTGGGTATTCCTCGATGGAAAGTGATCACGCGTATTGTCCTTCGAGGTGGTCTCGGAGGTGTCGTGACGGGAATTATGCTTTCTATCGCACGCGTGACGGGTGAGACAGCGCCATTACTTTTTACGGCTTTTAACAATCGGTTTTGGTCCACTTCGGTGACTGAGCCGATCGCTTCTTTACCTGTACAAATTTTTACTTATGCCATCAGCCCCTATGAAGATTGGCATCGACAGGCTTGGGCAGCCGCCTTAGTATTATTGATGTTCGTTTTTGTGATTAATTTAACGACTCGTCTGCTGCTTGCAGGTCGAACTTCTAAAGGAGAATGAGGATGTCCATTCTCGAAGTGCAATCTTTAAATGCCTGGTTTGGAACACATCACGTAGTGAAAGATATTAGTCTTTCGGTCAACGATAAAGGCATCGTCGCGTTGATGGGTCCTTCGGGTTGTGGAAAATCCACTTTTTTACGTTGCCTTAATCGCCTTCACGAAGAAGTCCTGCATGCTCGGGTCGAAGGTAAAGTGAATTTGCTCGGACAAAATATTTACGAACGTGGAACCGATCCCGTCGTCATTCGAAGAAAAATTGGAATGGTTTTTCAAAAACCAAATCCTTTTCCGGCGATGAGTATTTTTGAAAACGTCGCGATTGGGCTTACGATGGCGGGAGTGCGGAATCGTACGGTGATTACCGAGACTGTAGAAAAGTCCTTACGCGGCGCAGCCCTCTGGGAAGAAGTGAAGGATAAATTAAAAGCTCCTGGCTCAAGCCTCTCGGGAGGAC
The DNA here is from genome assembly GCA_050250255.1 of Bdellovibrionales bacterium. Lineage (GTDB taxonomy): Bacteria > Bdellovibrionota > Bdellovibrionia > Bdellovibrionales > DASUEL01 > JBFWOZ01. Next base: position 35,508 of record JBFWOZ010000023.1, read on the forward strand.
AACAGCAAAGACTCTGTATCGCTCGGGCACTTGCCGTAGAACCACCAGTGCTTCTTATGGACGAACCCACAAGCGCCTTAGATCCTATTTCGACGGCGAAAATTGAGGAGCTTCTTGCGGATTTGAAAAAACAGATGACGATAGTCATCGTGACCCATAATCTACAGCAGGCAGCACGTACGTCAGATCGAACCGCTTTTTTTCTGATGGGGGATCTAGTAGAATACGGAGAGACGAGCCAGATTTTTACAACTCCGAAAGACCCTCGTACCGAACAATATATTACTGGACGTTTTGGATAGGATCTCGCCGAAGGCGAGTAGGTAAATGATGGAAAGACAACTTGATTCCCAGTTAAGAGAATTAAAAGACACCATTCTCAGCATGGGTGGTTATGTAGAAAAAGCTCTCGAAGAAGCCATTCAAGGTCTCGTCAAACGCGAACCCGAAAAATTAAAACATGTTCATGAGTGGGAAGCGAAAATCAACGAAGCTCACATCGTCGTGGATGAATTATGTTTGAAGCTTCTCGCAAGACAAGCACCGCTCGCTCAAGATTTGCGAATGGTACTCGCGGTTGTAAAAATCAATACTGACTTAGAGCGTATGGGCGATCAGGCTGTGAACATTGCACTCAATGGTCAGCATTACTTGAACGATTCGCCACTCACTTACATTAACGATCTCGCCGGAATGGCTGCGGAAGTTCGCGAAATGGTACGCGAAGCTCTCGATGCCTTTGTTCGTAAGGATGGTCCACTCGCACAAAAGGTTTTAGAAAAAGATGATGTGGTCGATCGCTACAAAGACGACATGTTCAAAACTTTGATTGACCACATGAAAAAAAATCCGTCTTCTATCGAAGCTTGTATTGATGTACTCCTCATCGCGCGGAACCTTGAACGATTGGGAGATCACGCCACGAATATCGCGGAGGACGTGATCTTTATAACTACAGGTAAAGACGTCCGTCATGGGCATGAAAAAGCATAATTACTGAGGCCTAAATCAGATGAAACATCTTTTGCTTTTTGTTGTCATTGTAGGAGCGGCGATTTGGATTCAGAGATCTTTTTTCTCTAGCTCTGAAACAGCATTTCAAGAACAAGTGGCTGAAGCGCCCAGTGCTCTCGTCGAAACTCCAAAAGCTTTACCGACACCAAAGCCAGAATCTCCGCCACCGAACGCTCCTAAGCCTACGAATCCTTCTGCGCAGGTGGCTCCCGAAACCCCCGCTCCTAACTCCGATGGTCCCGTTTACATGAAAGGGGCCGTGCATCGCCCTCCATTTTTTATCAACGAAGCTTTAGTGACGGAATTAGAAAACGAAGGAAATAACATTCGCGAGTTGGGGAATACCGAATCCGAACCTCTCGGCTGGCGCATCTGGCTTCGCCGTCACGACACAATTTTCGCAAAGATGGGTGTGTATAGTGGGGATCTCATCCGTTATGAGCAACTCGAAAAAGTTGTGCAAAACAATCCCAACGACACACAACTGATTGAGCGCTTCAAGCGTGTGCTCGAAGATATGTTGAATTAAGGTACGGACACACTTTTGGGACTCATTGCGTCCCAAAAGTGTGTCCGTACCTTTTTAAGCCGCGCTATCGGGCTTTTTCTTTATTCTCATGCGAAGCATGTCGGGACAAAACTCAAGTCCATTGGGCCATGCAAGTGCTCCAGAGGAGACGAAGCATTTTTCAAACAACTGACCCTTTAAAACTTCCGCTACAAGATGGGTTGGATCTGAGAAAATATCATGGAGTGATACCCAACCCACTTGATTGTCGGCATAGCGCAACTTCACAGCGTAAGTATCGCTTTTCACATCTAAAACTTCTGTGATCTGGTGACCAAGATCCATTTTTTTTAAAGCTTTCTTATTCACTCGAGAGGCCTTACTCGACTTGGAGTTTTATATTCTTGTGCCTCTTGCCATGATTTTAAAACCTCTGCCTTTCGGTAGAGTAACCATTCTAGCACAATTCGACGAATTCGAGGAGGCAAACTTCCAGCCATTGTTTTACCCGTACTAATTTCTAAAAGAGCTTTATGTTCACCATATTGCACATGAATATGTGGAGGGTTATGATCTCTTTGGAAAACTCGAATCACAATACCTAAAAATACAGAGATAACAGACATGGAAGATCTGCTGGGTGCAAATTAGTAGGCATAGATAAGAAAAATGTTGGATAGAGTTTGAGACTGACTTCAAACGAATGCCGGATGAAATAAAATTTCATTTTAAAAAACTCATATTACAACTTCTTCAGGAGAAGCAGACCAAGACCATGACCTATTGGATTTGTTATGATGCATAGAGCTTGTGGGTCTCAAGCAGGTTCAACTTCGCGATTGGGGTCAATGAATTCTACCCGTTCCCCATCATCCGGTCCAACAGCGGTCCCGAAATCGCGACCACACTTGGTTTCGGAACGCCTTTGCCCGATGGCCAATGACTCGTCAAATTTGTGAGAGATGTCGAGGTCTCTCCTGGATGCTGAACCGAGAGAAAAATAGTTTTCTTGTCCGGAGAAAGAAAAGGACCCGCGAGCTCAGCGTCGTTTGGTGCTGAGGCAACCTGCAAAACTTTTCCGGCATGTGGCCCGTGAGCGGGGACGACGTAGAGACCGTTGTTCCCAAAACTCTCGTAAGGTTTTTTGTTCATCGAGACGCCGGAAATATCGTTCGTAATCCAGAGATTCCCTTTGGGATCGAACATCAAATTGTCAGGACAGGCGAGACCGCTAGCCGTGCCGCCTGACACAAATGTCGAAGTTTCGAATGTCATGCTGAGAGGATCTTGTTTGTTTTCTTGAAGACGTAAAAGAGAACCGAAGTGATTTCCCTTTGCGACGTTATTAGTGAGCGAAACCACAATCGACTTTGTGAGAGGGTCATATTTGATATCTTCGGGTCGATCAAGTGGAGTGCCACCAACAATTTTCGCCGCTTCACGAGTGCGTACCAAAAGTTCTGTTTGATTTTCAAAAGTCTTTTTTAGCTGCTCATTTTTCTCTCGGTCTAGAGAAATCCAATTTTTCTTTTGGATATTGGCAATATACAGAGTGCCTTTTTCAAGAGATCCAGGTTTCTCAGAAATAAATTTATAAAGACATTGATCGGCCGCATCGTCACCCATGTAAACCGCAAGACGTCCGTCGCGCGCTTCTACAACCATCGCACCTTCGTGAGCAAATCGTCCAAGGCCTACGAGTTTTTTTGCGGTGCCATCGAAGGGATTGATTTCAGTCACCCAACCGTAATGCTCAGGGGGGTATTGGAGATGTTGATCCCAACCAAACTTCACGGAGGGCGCTACGGTTCTGACATCATTTGTATATTTGGCTTCGCCATAAAAATAGTCAGTATTCTCTTCACAAGAGAGGAAGGTATTCCAAGGAGTGACGCCTCCTCCACAATTTCCCATCGTACCAATGCATGAGGATGAACCTTGTATAGGCCCACCAACAAAAGGAATTTTTGTGAGCGCATCAAATCTTCGATTGCGAGAATCATTTTTTACAAGCTTCCACTGAGAGCCTTTTTTTTGCATTCGCACAAGACTGCCACCAACGGTTTTTTGCTCTCGTTCCATTTGTTTGGCAGTTTTTTTCAAAGTTCCCGCAGGTAGACCGTTGACGAAAAAAGGATTTGTCGACTCGTGGTTCACCCACAGGAAACCATCATCGGTGGCACCAGGTCGTAGTGGAATAAAAGCGGTAAAATCACAGTCAAAACCAAAAGTGTCACCGCGGTCATTAATAGTATCGCCCCAACTAAAAAGAACTTCGCTTTTTAAACCCTCGACCAGTTCCAGACTGTCGCTTTTTCTTGGCTTGAGCGGTTTAAAAGCAAAGGGGTCTTTTGTGCCCGCTAAGAGTGAAAGAGGCAGGTTGGAAAGGGCTAAGCCTGCGGCATTGCGTCCCATAAACTCTAAAAACTGTCTTCGCGTTTGCATCATGACTGCACCTTATCGAACAGAAGACTAATGCTCAATATGGATGAAGGGGAGGCTCCCATTCTTCATCAAAACCTGACAGAAAAAGAAGTAGCTCTTAATAAAGGGATGCGAGATTATTCGTGAGATCGCTGCTGGTGTTAGGAGGCCTATGAAAAATATCTTAGTTGTAGAAGACGATAACGAAATTCGTGACCTCATTGTGAGCCAACTCAAGAGCGAAGGATATTCCGTTGAGGAGGTTTCCAGTGGAGAAATCGCTCTTCAAAAAATGCAGCAAGGACACTTTGATCTTGTGGTTTTAGATTGGATGCTGCCGGGTTTGGACGGTCTCGCCCTCACAAAAACGTTGAAAGCAGGTGCGATCGAAAAGGCGGCGAAAATCCCTATTCTTATGGTCACCGCAAAAGCCGAAAGCGATGACATCATTCGGGGCCTCGAATCAGGGGCAGACGACTACGTGACGAAACCTTTTGATCTTGCCGTTTTGAAAGCTCGCGTGAAAGCGCTTCTCCGACGAGGAACTGGGGAGCCAATCTCGCCTTCCACGAAAGATGAGATCCGTTTTGGCGAATTAACGATCAATGTGCGTTCACATGATGTTCATTGTCAAAATGAGCCTGTCTCTCTCACTTTAAGTGAATTTAAGTTATTAACCGCTTTGGCTCAGAACCGAGGGCGTGTTTTGACGAGAGATCAGCTCATCAACCTGATTCAGGGCGATGGAGTGGCTGTTATCGACAGAACGGTGGACACTCACGTCTTTGGTTTAAGGAAAAAGCTCGGAAGTTGCGCTGAGCTTATTGAAACCATCCGCGGGGTTGGTTATAGAATAGGTTCTGGCTCATAAAGAGCCCTAAGGTGGTTTTCGCTTTTTGAAGAAGTCATTCTCTGGATCCTTTCCATGGCGCCTTTATCGTCGTCATTTATTGACGCAAATCCTGTTTGTTTTGCCACCCTTTATTGCTTTTCTTTTCGTATTTTCACTTTTTATCGAACAGTACGCCCATAACCCCAATCCTCAAATTCCCCTTTACCAAGTTTTTAGACAGGCTTCTTTTTGGATGGTCTTAGGTGTCAGTATTTTGTTTGTCGTTTTCCAAGCGGTTTGGGGCTTGGCGATTTTTGCTCCGCTCGGAAGAATCTTAAGAGAAGCTCAAGCTCTGGAATTTGGTACAAAACTTGAGTCGGCGGCAGAGGAGCCAGACGAATGGTTTGAGCTCCAGACGACACTTAGAAAAATTCAAACACATAGCGAAGATGAGCGCAACGATAGTCACGGACACCAAAAAATCTTCGAAGACACACTTCAAAATTTGTTTGAGGGCGTTCTACTCATCGATCGTTCTCAAAATATTCTTTTTATGAATAAAACCTTGAGGGACTTCACCGGCTACAAAGGTTCTGTAGCTTCTGTGCGCCTACAAGACCTTTTTCGAGAGCCTGGGGTTTTACAAATTTTTGAAAAGGTCCAGAAGACCGGAGAGCTAGAACGGTTAACTCTCGAAATGCCTTTAAAAGAAAAAGAGAGTACTCACATTTTTATCCTGAGTGCTTTACCACTCAAGAAAAATGAATTGGTGACCGGTGTTGCCGGAATTTTTAATAACATTACAGAGCTTAAAAAAGCTGAACTTTTCCGTACAGACTTAGTGGCCAATGTCTCTCATGAAATTCGCACGCCGCTGACTTCACTGAAAGGTTATGCCCAAGCACTAGAGGGAGAAATTAAAAATGGGAACACGCCAACCGCAAAAAAGTATCTTGAAATTATGGGTCGTAGCTTAGACCGACTCAATCTCTTAATCAGTGATCTTTTAGATTTGTCCTCATTAGAGGGTAAGGGACAGCTACATATTGAAAAAGTGAATCCTATAAGCCTGACTGAGAGAGTTCTCACTCAGTTACAGCCCGAGATTGAAAAACGCCAGCAGACAGTTGTTAAAAATTTTCTCGTAGAGAAGGTCACTTGTGACTCCAGTCGCGTGGAGCAAGTGCTCCTCAATATTCTTCAAAACGCGATTCGTTATATTCCCGAAAAAAGTCAGATTGAAATTTCTTGGGAACCGGCATCTCGCGGGGTGGTTCTTAAAATAAAAGATAATGGTCCTGGAATTGCCAAAGAACATTTGCCAAGATTGTTTGAACGTTTTTATCGTGCGGATAAGGCTCGCTCTCCTGACAAAGGAGGCACCGGCTTAGGCCTCGCGATTGTAAAACACATCATGCAGCGGCATGGTGGGACCGTGGCTGTAGAAAGCGAATTAGGGCAAGGAACACTTTTTACATGTTGGTTTCCGCTGGTCGAAGAGGAAAGGATGAAAATATGGAGCTAATTCCAGTCAAAGATCTTTTTAAGAAAAAAACTTGGTGTGATGAAGCGACTTATAAATCAATGTACAAAAAGTCCATTGAAAATCCTGAAGAATTTTGGGGTGAGCAAGCGAAGCGTTTAGATTGGATGAAGCCTTGGACCAAAGTAAAAGAGGCAAGTTTCGATAATCCCGTCAGCATCAAATGGTTTTTGGACGGGAAACTCAACGTTTCTGTGAATTGTATCGATCGACATCTTCCTCAGCGCGCCAAACAGGTTGCACTCATTTGGGAACCGGATAATCCTCAGCAAGAACCGCTTAAAATTACTTATGAAGAGCTTCATAAACACGTTTGTCAGGTGACCCATACTTTTAAAAGCATGGGCATTAAAAAGGGGGATCGAGTTACGATTTATATGCCGATGATTCCCGAAGCGGTCTACGCGATGCTTGCTTGCACCCGTATGGGTGCGATTCACTCGGTGGTTTTTGGCGGATTTTCTCCTGATTCTATTGCGGGTCGAATTCAAGATTGCGAGAGCGAATTTGTTATCACTGCTGACGAGGGTGTGCGAGCTGGTAAAATTATTCCTTTAAAAAGAAATGTGGATGAGGCCTTAAAAAAATGTCCTCAGGTCAAAAAAGTCTTAGTCGTTCGCCATACGGGGAACCAAGTTCCATGGAATGATTCGCGTGATCTCTGGTACCACGATGTGGTTCCAAAACAAAAAGAGAACTTCGAACCAGAAGTCATGGATTCAGAAGATCCCATGTTCATTCTTTACACCTCTGGTTCAACGAACAAACCTAAAGGTGTGTTGCATACTACTGGTGGATATCTACTCCACACCGCAATGACTCACCAATATGTTTTTGATTATCACGATGGAGATATTTACTGGTGTACGGCGGATGTGGGTTGGGTGACCGGTCACAGTTATATTATCTACGGGCCTCTTGCGAATGGTGCGACAACGTTGATCTTTGAGGGCGTACCGAATTACCCGGATACTTCTCGTTTCTGGCAGGTGATTGATCGTCATCAAGTAAACATTTTTTATACCGCACCGACTGCGATTCGAGCGCTCATGAAAGAAGGCGAAGTGCCGGTTAAAAAAACCTCTCGAAAAAGTTTACGACTTCTTGGCAGTGTAGGAGAGCCTATCAATCCTGAAGCTTGGCTATGGTATTACAATGTCGTTGGGGACGCTCGCTGTCCTGTTGTCGATACTTGGTGGCAAACCGAAACGGGTGGAATTCTTATTTCTCCACTCCCTGGAGCGATTGCGCAAAAGCCAGGTTCTGCAACACTTCCATTTTTTGGTGTGAAGCCCGCCATTGTGGATGCTGAGGGCAAAACGTTGGCCGGAGCGTGTGAGGGGCAACTTGTGATTGAAGATTCTTGGCCTGGGCAAATGCGTACAGTTTATCGGGACCACGAGCGCTTTTATGAAACCTATTTTGCGACTTACAAAGGAAAATACTTTACCGGTGATGGGTGTCGTCGGGATGAAGATGGATATTACTGGATCACGGGCCGGGTCGATGATGTGATCAATGTCTCGGGTCATCGATTAGGAACAGCGGAGATCGAAAGCGCGCTCGTAGATGATAAACGTGTCGCCGAAGCGGCAGTGGTCGGTTACCCTCATGATGTGAAGGGGCAAGGCATTTATGCTTACGTCACTCTAAAAGAGGGCGTTCAAGAAAGCGACGAATTAAAGAAAGAATTAGTTCAAGGAGTGAGAAAATTAATAGGACCTATTGCTACACCAGATGTGATTCAATGGGCGCCGGGCCTTCCTAAAACGCGTTCTGGAAAAATCATGAGAAGGATTCTTCGAAAGATTGCGGCTTCAGAATTTGAAAACCTAGGTGATATATCAACTCTCGCGGATCCAGCCGTGGTGAACAACCTTATTGAAGGACGAAACAAGTGAAACAAGAAACTTTAGATATTGGATGTGGTCCATATTGCCTACCGGATGCTGTAGGAATTGATATTCGTTCTTACCCAGGAGTGAGTGTTGTGCACGACATGAATCAGGCTCCATGGCCTATTCAAGAAAATCAATTTCGCCAAATTCGCTGTCAGCATGTCATCGAACACATTGCGAATCTCGAGGCATTAACAAAAGAAATATTTCGTTTAAGTCAAAATGGAGCACGAGTCGATTTTATCACCCCCCACTACAGTTCGTATGCAAGTTGGGGGGATCCAACACATCTTCATCATTTTGCTTTGGGATCTATACCTCAATTGTTCGATATGATCTTGGGAGCTGGGAAATTTCGTGTGTTGAAAAATGAAATTCGTTTTTCTGGATCTGGGCTCGATTTATTTGGATGGCTTATCTATAAAGTTTCAAAGAAGAAGTATGAAAAACATTTTGCCTGGATTTTTCCGGCAAACGAAATTCATACGAGTATTGAGATTATTAAATAGTTTTAGTACATCCAGCCAGAGAGCATTTTCTCTGTAATAAATTGATATTTTAAAGGAACTTTTTCTTTGGTTTCCTGAGGAAAGAAAATGCTGAAGCGAAAGTGCTCCGCCAAATCTTCTGAAGGGTCAATTTTCGCATAATCTATCATGAAATTTGTGGACGCCTCATTGTTCAAAGAGAAATGGCCTTTGATGTTCCATGTCTGAGGCTCAATGCTTTTAATAAAACTCATAGGGAAAATAGTGCGGGCCATTTCGTAAGGCTTATATCGCCAATCCCCCAAGCGTGTCCACTCAAGGCTTGTTGAAAGACCCCACTTAAAATCAGAAGGTGCAGCCGCTGGTCCGAAAGCATGATCGGCTTGAATTGGCATGCTGCTATCGAAAGCGTGAGCTATTTCATGAGCGATTTTTGACCTACGCATTTTTATCAATCCAGGATCAATTTTTTGTGGATAAAGAAATTTATTAATAATGATAATTCCAGGACGATTGTTCATCGTGTGAAACATAGGTGCGAGGGAGTACATTCCATCAACGACCATAGTGGACCTCTCAACTCCCAGCGCAGCTTCGGGATCGGAAGAGATAAAAAAAGCATACAGCTTTTTCATTCCTTGAAAGTGTGGGGGAAGCACCCAGAGAGTTTCAGTAATATCTTGAATAGCATCGATGTCAGGTATTTTAAATTGCATTCGACGATGCTGGTAGACTTCTCGTTTTTGTTCACGGGTCGTAATAGACCCAGAGTCTTCGGAAATTTTCTGTAGAGTCGAATCAGTCGTATATTTAAAATCTTCCAGTTGGGCATCACTGAAATCATAAAAATGTTTAGGAACCATAAACGGAATCATGTATTTATTAAAATAGTAATTAAAGAGAACTAAGTGGGCTGCGTTTTCAGCATCTTGCCATTGCGCTTGAGTCGGTTCAGAGCTTGGAGATAGGATAAGGCTCGCTAACGCGCACAAAACGTTTGAGCAAGGTTGACCCGAGATATCTTGAGCCGTTACGAGTTCAATACCGGGAATAGAATCTCCACCAATTTCCACGTCGACAAAGTATTCGTTGATGGATTCCACCTCACCGTAACTTTTTATCCGTAGCGGAACTTGAGCTGTACCTTTTTTGGAAGTTAAGTTGATAAAGGTTTGGATGAAAGACTCTGACTCATCTTTAAAATGAACAGGTGCTCTGCCACCGAAGAAAACTTCTTGGGATTTTTTATGATCAGTACTTCTTAATTTTTCTAACCAGAGCTTAACTGCTGGAAAAGAAAAAGGGAGGCGCTGGTTTTGTGCTTTACGGATTTCATATTCAATTTCTTTTGCTTGGAGAGAAATCGGCGGATCATGGATGATTCCAAGTTCAGACCAAACTTTTTGGTAATCAATATTAGCAGTTTGTTTTTGCTCCTCGGGTAGTTTTTGTTTTGTTTCTTGAGCTGGTGTTTTCCACTGTGCCTGTCCTTGTGTCATCTGTACAGGGACAGCTTGAGGTTTCGAACAAGCAATAAGCACGAGGACGTGGCCTATGAATAGAATGGTTTTAATAGAAAAAATAGGAGCTCTACGTGCCATGAGCTTGGACAATACAAAGCCTATTCCCTTTAAATAAAGATGCGACGACGATTTAAAGGCTATACCTATTCTAAATGAAGAAACCTATAGGAAAAATCTTCCATAACATGCCGTATTTGGGCCATTAGGTTTTGTCTTAAAACCCATAAAAAGTTAAGAGTCCTGACCTTGGATTTTGTATCAAACTGAAGCAGGTTGAACGAGTTTCAGCATATGCCGATAAGAGTGTATGCGTGCAAGACTCTTAGTTTTATGTTTGTTACTTTCGCTCATCGCCTTTTCAGGGAATGGATCGCAAAACCGTCTATTCGTTCACAAAAAAAAGGCTACAATTAAAGGCGCTAATAAAGTCAACGCAAAGGATTCCGTAAAGAAAAAAGTCATTCAAGCTAAGCTTGCGAAGAGTTTAGAGAAGAAAAAAATATTAACTGCAGAGAGAAAACTTCTTAACAAAAAAATCGCAAATCTAAAAAAGAAAATGGAATCTAAAAAGCGAGAAATCGCGAGCGATCCCGTTCAATAAGTCTCTGTCGAACTTCTTAACACTCTTGTATTTTAAATCTCTTTTACAAATTGAGCGCGTTTGAATCGAATGCGAGGTCCGTAAACGCCTTTTGAAGATCGCTTGCCAGCGCCGATGACCATGGTTACGAAAGCATCGCTCTCAAGAGGGATAATTTTTCGAAGCCTTGCGGAATCGTATCCTTCCATTGGGCAGCTATCAAATCCGTGGGCACGAAATGCGAGCATGAGATTTTCTGCGGCAAGACTGCAAGATTTTACCGCCCAGATCTTCATATCGGATTCGCTCATGGGTTCGCGGGGGATGGGGCGCTTAAAACCTATAAAGAAAGCTGCAACCTTCTTTAAAAAGCCGAATAAATTTAATGGGCCCATGTTGTACGCGACAGGAACTAATTTTTCGTAGTAAGCCAGTGCAGATTTAGGAACTTTGTCGCCTTGTCTTTGAAATTCGCGAAGCATTTGTTGGCGTGTGATCTTCCAAGCTTTGGTTCGTGCCACGCAAACAATAAGAATGTCCGCAGTGCGCGCGGCCGGTTGAGAAAAACAAGCTTCCACTAATTTTTGTTTTTTCTCAGGGGTTTTGACCCAATAAAATTCCCAAGGTTGAAGATTGGAAGAGTTGGGGGCCAAAAGCGCCATATCGATACAGTCATTCACGACCGTTTCGGGAATGGGTGTGCCGTCAAAAACACGAATGCTTCTTCGGGACATAACCACTTTACGAAATTCTTCCACATTGACGATGGGAGCCGGCTCGCGCCAGTCAATGTCTGGGATTTTCGTAAAAATATCTGTATCGATTTCCATGTTTAGTCCCTGAAGTTATTAAATTGAAGGGGAATCTCGATGTCGCTTGATTTGAGAAACGTCATACACTCCTGAAGCTCATCGCGACTTTTTGATGTCACCCGAATGGATTCATCCTGAATTTGTGCCTGCACCTTCAATTTCGAATCTCTAATTTTTTTTGTAATCGTTTTAGCGAGTTCTTTTTCGATCCCCTGTATGAGAGTCGCCTTTCTTCGAAGCATCATTCCGCCGATGGCCTCTTGATCCTCAAATTTGATGGAGCGGATGTCGATACCTCTTTTGTGAAGCTTACTTTGAAGAATATCTTTAACGGCATTGAGTTTATATTCGTCATCGCCCACAACAGCGAGAGTTTTTTTATCCCACTGAATTTCGGCTTTGCTGCCTTTAAGGTCGTAACGGGCCGTCAGCTCTTTTTTTGCGTGATTGATGGCGTTTTCGACTTCTTGCATGTTGAGTTCTGAAACAATATCAAAGCTTGGCATAGGCCAGGAATATAGCCGGTTCTTGCCTATGGACTCAACGTTTTTATTGCTTCTCTAGGGGAAGATCAGTACTGCTGAAGTCTATGAAAGATTTGGATCGGGGAGTCGATCGACAATTTGCTGATAAGCTTGGGAAAATCATTGTTTGGTTTGGCAAAATCTATAACGGATTTGAAGTGCATGGTATGCATCATATCCCGCTAGATCGGCCAGCGCTTTTGGTTTTTTATCATGGGCTCATTCCCATAGATGCTTGGTATTTTGGTCTTCATTTTTATCTCGAAAAGAAAGTTCTGATTCGTGCGTTAGGGGATCGATGGCTTTTTCGCACTCCAGGCTTAAGCTGGATTTGCCGAGCGGTGGGTGCGATCCCGGGTGACCCAAAAATTGCTGCGGCTTTATTGAAGAACGGCGCACTGGTGGGTGTTTCTCCCGGTGGCGTCCGCGAGGCCATCAAAGGGATGAGCAACAACTATAAACTCGTGTGGGGTGATCGCATGGGTTTTGCGAAAGTTGCGACAGAAGCACAAGTCGATGTGATTCCGGTCTTCACCGAAAACATTGATGAAACTTATATCGCACCTTATGCTGAGCATCCTATCTTTCAGAGTCTTTACCATATGACACGACTCCCACTTGTCCCGATCTTAAGTTTATTTGGGCTACCATTTCCGGTGAAATTGCGAACATGGGTTGGGGAACCGATTCGCTTTGATCCTGATCGCAGTGTGGAGGAATTGCGTGATCTGACCGCGCAGGCACTTAACGAGTTGATCGAAAAGCATCAGACCAAAGATCAGACGGTTGTGGATGCTTTGAAGAAGCGGTTGGGGTTGTAGTTCACGACGAAGGTCTGTAAGAGCATTCAGAGATGTGCTGCTTTTTCCGAAAAGCTACTCAGTGAAGTGTAAAATCATCTCATTATTTTTTATCATTTTTGTGCAGGCAGCGCACGCTGCAGACAATGCCTTCAATTGTGTTCCTCTCACTCCAGAAAGAGTGGTTCCTTTAG